>CAIQKM010000041.1 GCA_903872345.1 uncultured Verrucomicrobia subdivision 3 bacterium
CACCAGAAACGGCGGAATGTAATTGCAAATCTGGCGCAAGATGGTGAAATTGGAACGGGCTGGAGCTTTTTTGAGTTGATTCATCCCTGCCGTGTGGCAGGTGCAAACAAAAAACTCCAGCCTTTTCCCTCAAATCCTGTAGGACGGCTGTGATTCTGATACAGTCATTCTAAATACGGAGGCTCCCACGCTGGTGAATCTGGACTTTGTTGGAGTTGATAAGGTTTCCTTTTTGAACGGCGCAGACAACCCGTTCATTTCGGCGGATAACTTGGTCTTCAATTTGAATGGAGCTCCGGGCGCCCCCGCCCCCACCCCCGAGCCCGCCACCCTTGCGCTCGCCGGTTTGGGTCTCGCCGGCCTGATCGCCGCCCGCCGGCGCAAGTAATTCATTCAACGCAACCAAACCCGAAACAACACCCTCGCTGCTTTATGGTGGCGGGGGTGTTTGCTTGCCTGCTAACGACAGGCTTATCAAAGGCAATTTGCATTCGCAACCCGAACGCCAATGTGCTCCGCCCGGACGCCGAAGCGGGCGGCCACCGCCATGAGACGCATCGGCAAAATCCGTGGTCGCGGTTTTTTCAAATACCCGCATCGTTGTCTAAAGTGGCATTCCCACCGTCGCTGGCTGCACTTTCATAATCGCTTGCCGCAAGTGCGCGTCCGGCAGCAACGTTTAATTCATTTCGCAATCGCTGGCTGCATTCGGCTAGGAAATGAGACTCTGATATTAAATACTTTGACCGTGCAAATCAAGAAGCGATAAAATCTTGAACGCAAATACTCAATACAACCAACACGATAAAGCCATGAAATTCATAAAAAAATTAGTCTTCCTGACATCTGCGGTGGCTGCTGCCGCCGTTTCAGCCCAAGCGCAGACGGACGAGCTGTCTTTAGCCAACACCCCGTATTCGCCCTACACGCAATATACTTCATCCTTCACTGCCATCAGTTCCCAAACCTATCTGACCTTCTTTTTCCGTCAGGATCCGTCATTTTGGGCCTTTGACAATGTGTCCTTCACGGATAGCAGAGGCAATAACCTGGTAGTCAATGGCTCATTTGAAACGGGCGATTATACCGGCTGGATGCTGGTTGGCCAGCAAGGGCTGCCGGGGGCCGGGAACGTCTCTTGGGGAACTCTTGGTACCGGCACCGAAAACGCCCAAGATGGCTCTTACTTTTGGAGCGACGGGACGGTAGGCGGGGTTGATGGCCTGGCTCAGGTTGTTTCGACCACCGTTGGCCAAAACTATACGCTGTCCTTCTGGCTGGCGGCGGATGGCGGCAGTATATCCTCCTTTGATGCCTTCGCTGGCGCGCCGGTTTCCAGCTATGCTGGCAATGCGATTCTATATGATGGCACGCAGATCCCCACCCCCGAACCCTCCACCCTGGCGCTGGCCGGTCTGGGCATCGCGGGCTTGGTCGCCGCTCGCCGGCGCAAGTAATTCATTCAACGCAACCCAACCCCAAACAACACCCTCGACAGTTCATTGTGGCGAGGGTGTTGTTTGTTCACAATTACGGCCCAGGGCAATGCCGTTCCATAGTTAAAAACACTTAGTCCGAACGCAATCAATCCGGCTTGCCTGCGGATTTATTTATTTATCACGCCGAGTAGGCGGGACAATCCGCTCCACTTATTATGAATAATGAATGGTATGCCTGGCATCAGCGCCCCCAGAGCCCAAGAGACCGGGCCGCTTACGGCCGCAAGCCAGATCCCGCCCGCCGGCATCCCGAAAAAGCGCCGGTCCGGGAAGACGTGATTCAGACCTACCGGCTGGAAATCGAACGGAAAACCTTTGTGTTGGCCTTGAAAGAAAACGTGCTCGGACGGCTGCTGCGCATCACCGAAGCCTCCGCTTCTTATAGCAACACCATCATCATTCCCGCCGCTGGCCTCCCGGAGTTCAAGGCGTTGCTGGAGGAAATCATCCGCGCCTCCGAAAGCAATCCGCCGCCTGCGGCCTGAACGGGGCGGGCTACGGAGTGACATCCCGCGGCAACTCAAACCAAAAAACACTCCCCCGTCCTGGCTCACTGCGCACGCTGATACTCCCGCCGTGGGCCTCGATCGCCAGTTTGCAAAAGGTGAGGCCCAGACCAATGCCCGGCCGGTGGCGGTTTTCCCCGAGTGTGCCGAATTTGTTAAAAATCACCGCCTGCTGATCCGCCGGAATCCCGGGCCCCTCGTCCGTAACGGCCACGCGCGCCGTGGCCGCAGTGCCCGTTACCGCCAGCGTGATGCGCCCGCGTTCGGGCGAAAAGGCCAGCGCATTCCCCACCAGATTTTGCAGCACCCGCGCGATCAAGTCGCGATCCGCCCATACGACGACCGGCGCTCCCGATGATTCCAAAGCAATGGTTTTATCCTCCCGAATAATCTCATGCTCCGCCTGAATTTCACCGGCCAGCCGAACGAGGTCAATGGCGGTGCGGTTCAGTGGCAACTTGCCCGCCTCCAGCTTGCTTACCGCCAGCATCTCGTGGGTCAGGCGGACCAATCGGGCCATCCCGGCCCGCGCCTCTTTCAAATACCGTGCGCCTTTGGGGGATAAACTTCCCGCTTCAGTACGTTCTAACATTTCGTGGTAGCCGTCCATCGTCATCATCGGCGAGCGCATGTCATGCACGATCATGTGCGTCAGGTTGTCCCGTTTCTGCTCGAGCTTCTGCAATTCGCGGTAATTTTCCTCCAATTGAATGTTTTGCCGGCGAATCTGCAGGTGCGCATTCACCCGGGCCAGCACCTCGGCCGCTTGGAATGGCTTGGTCACATAGTCAACCCCGCCGGCCGCAAAGGCGCGGAGCTTGTCTTCCACCCCCTCCATGGCGCTGATAAAAATTACCGGAATCTCGCGCACCCCATCCAGCTGTTTTAATTGGCCGCAAACGGCGAAACCATCCGCCCCCGGCAACCGAATATCGAGCAGGATCAAATCCGGTGGCGTCTGCCGCACCGATTCCAGCGCCACCTCGCCCGAGGGCACGAGCCGCACCCGGTGGCCGGCCGCCTTTAGAATGGCCGAGAGCAGCCGGAGGTTTTCCGGCACATCATCCACTATCAGGATAACGGCAGCATCCATAAATCGGCTATTTGTCCGGATCCAGCAAGCGGAGCAGGCCGGTGGAGTCCAATTGATTGGCCATGCGGGTCATGCGCGCCGCCAGAATGGGATCCAACTCCATCACCCGTTGCAGCAACCGGCTCACCTGCTCATAATCGCCATAAACAATCACCTCGCGCAGTTGTTGGCGCAATGCCGCCGGCAACCGTTGCACCCGGGCCAGATTAACCGTGGCCGGCTGGTCCCGAACCGGCTGTTTGGCCGGGCTGACCGGCGCCCCCGTGCCCAATAAAAGCCGGATTTTGCCAAGCAGTTCATCCGCATGCACCGGCTTGGCCACAAACTCGTTGGTGCCGGCCTGGAAGGCGCTCAACCGGTCGTCCTCGTAGGCCGAGGCGCTCACCGTAATGATTTTCAAGCGGGCACCGCCGGCCCCGGCCCGCAAGCAGCGGATGGCTTCCAGCCCGTCCATCTCGGGCATGCGGGTATCCATCAAAATCAGATCCGGCATCTGCGCGGCACACTCGGCCAGCGCTTCCTTGCCGGTGGTGGCCACCCGGGTTTTAAAGCCCGCCCCCGCCAATATTTTTAAGATCAAGTTGCGATTTTCCAGTACATCATCCGCCACGAGTATGTCCAATGCCGCCGCCACTGGCGCGGGCAATGAAGCTGAAACCGCCGCCGTCAACGGGCTGGCGGTACCGTCAGCCAGGACGACGGGAACTTCCAGACAAAAGCTGCTACCTTTGCCCAACTCACTGGTCAAAGTAATCCGCCCCCCCAAAAGATGGGCAAATTCCTGGCAGATATACAAACCCAACCCCGTTCCGGACCTGGTCACTTTGCCCTGCTTCAGCTGTTCAAATTTTTGAAAAAGCCGGGTTTGATCGGCCGGCGAAATACCCGCGCCGGTATCCTTCACCGAAAGGACCAAACGGGTTTCACCGGCAGCCGCTTGGCGCAGTTCCACTTCCAGCCGGATCTCACCCTCCTCCGTAAATTTAATGGCATTGCTCAACAGGTTTTCGGCAATCTGCCGCAACTTATCCCGGTCCGCCACAATGAACGCCGGCAGGCTGGGCGATGGCTGGTAGGACAGAGCCAATTGCTTGGCATCCGCCCGTTCCTGAAACAGCTGAACCACCTCCCGGAACAAGTCCGCCGGGTTGAACTCCTGGGCGTACACTTCTATTTTGCCCTGCTCGATCCGGGAAACATCGAGGATGCTGTTCAGCAGATTCAGCAGATTGGAACTGGTGCGGTGAATGATCCGCACCTGCTCCCGCACCGGCGCAGGCAGCGTTTCGTTGCCCCGCAGCATCTGCGCATAGCCCCAAATGGCGTTCATGGGCGTGCGAATTTCATGCGACATGTTGGCCAAAAATTCCGTCTTCGCCCGGTTGGCGGCTTCGGCCACGTCCCGCGCTTCCTGCAATTGCTGCGCCACCTTGCGCCGTTCAGTGTTGTCATAGAGCGTCGTCAGACAGTGGGTGACCTGTCCGCTGTCATCCCGCACGACCAATACATTGATCACCACCGAGAGCGTGGTGCCATCCTTTTTGAGCAATTCGGCATCCGCATCATAACGTGCGCCGCGATTCGTGAAGCCGGCGTAATTTTGCCGAAACAGCGCCTGCTCGGCTGGCGTCAGAAATTTCAGGTACGGCTGGCCAATCATTTCCTCCCGCGCGTACCCCAGCCATTTTAATTCCGTATCATTCACGCGCAGCACTACCCCGTTTTTATCCAGACTGTGATAGCCGCAAGGAGCCTGATTGTAGAGATCCTCGTTCTCTTGGGAATATTTTCGGAGTTTGGCCTCGGACTGCTTTACCTCTGATAAATCAACAATATTACTTAGCAAACAGTATCTTCCACCCAGTAGCACCTTTTCGATGGATACATTGCATACGATGCCTTCACCGTCTTTTTTGTGCAGAACCAGTTCGAAGTTGTCGTGACTTTTGCCTTCGACCAGGTTGTTCAGGGCGGCCCTTCGCGTCGCTAAATCGGGGTACATGCCCAACTCCACGGCATCACGTCCCAACACTTCGGCACGCTCAAATCCGAACATTTTCTGGAACGCGTCGTTGACATCAATAATTTTCCCGCCGGCCACCTCACTGATGCTGTAGGCCAGCGGCGACCGGTAAAAAATCTTCTCGAATCGCTGATTGGCTTCCAGAAAAGCCGCCTCCGCCCGTTTACGCGCGGAAATATCGAGGACGTTGGAAAGCAGAAAGAACTGGCCTTGGATCGGCACCAGTTGCACCGAGACGGCCAGGTCAAAGATCTGACCGTCTTTTTTCCGGCCACGCGACTCCAGTTGTTCTAGCCGGCCGTTTTTTTGAATTTCCGCGATGCCCTGCTTCCGGTCTTCCGGATCGGCATACAAGTTGAGTTCCAAAGAAGTCTTGTTGAGCATCTCCTCACGCGCATATCCGTATAATTTTAAAAAGGCCGGATTGGCGTCCATGATCAGCCCATCCTCGGCCCGGGAAATACAGATGCCCACCGGGGAGCATTTAAAGATCGTCTCGAAGCGCTCCCGGACTTCGGCCAGCTGGTTTTCCGTGGCTTTCCGGGCCGTGATGTCGCGGGCCACGCTGAACGCATACTCCTGGCGCTCAAAATTCACATAATTACTGTGAAATTCCATCACCAGGGAACCGCCGTTTTTTCGCCGCCCGGTGATTTCGTAAGTCGTCACCCCGGTGGCCTTCAGTTGCTGCCAGTGATCCGCCCAGGCGGCGCCGGTAAAAGCCGGAAACAGTTTGCGAATCGAGGCCCCGATCATTTCCTCCCGGGCAAACCCGTAAAGGTGGCACGCGGCGGTGTTCACATTGATAATCTGGCCGGTGGCATCTTTCCAAATCACCGCATCCGTAAAATGATCCACGCAAAACTGGGTCAACCGCAAAGCCTCCTCCTGGCGCTTGCGCCAGGTGACATCCGTGGCAATCCCGATGCTATGGAGCCGCCCTTGAATCGGGATGGATACCAGGGATATTTCCGCGGGAAACACTTCGCCATTTTTACGCGCACAGGTCATTAACCGGCGGCCGCCGGCTTCATGGGCGGCCGCCGCCGGGGCCGGTTCCACGGCTAAACAGCCCACCAGGCTGGCGATATCACGGTTCAGCACTTCCGCCGCCGACCAGCCAAATATCTTTTCGGCCATGTGATTCCAAAAGATGATCCGCTCGGCGCCATCCAGCAGGTAAATCGCGCTGCCGGCGGCATCGGTCAGGGCCCGGAATTTCTGCTCACTGTCCGCCAACTCCTGCGTGCGCTGCCGCACTTGCCGTTCCAATTCTGCATTCGCCGTTGCCAGGATGTTTTCCGCCGCCTTTTGATCCGTGATATCATAGCAGTAGCCAATATATCCCCCAAAAACACCATCCATCGTCTGGTACGGCACCCCATGGTCGGCCAGCCACCGATACTGACCGTCGTACCGCCGGAGGCGATACTCCAGTTTGAACGATGCCCGCCGCCCGAATGCCGCCATGTATTGTTCGACACAACCCGCCACATCTTCCGGGTGGACCCCTTCCACCCAGCCATCACCCTGTTCCTGCGCCAGGGGGCGTCCGGTAAATTGGAGCCAGGTATCGTTGAACCAGTCACATTTGGCGCCCGTGCCGGCCCGCCAGATGAGCGCCGGGGCTTTATCGAGCAGGGTCAGGTAAAAATCCCGCGCCTTTTCCAGTTGCGCCTCCGTCCGGCGCCGCTCGGTCAGGTCGCTGGCATAGAGCAGAATCTTTGGATGGTCGACATCTGAATAATCCAACCGGCTGGAAACTTCCATCCAAAGATAGGTGTCATTCCGGTGCCGCAAACTCAGGCAGATCACCGCCTCTGAGCGGCCCAGGTGTTGCCGGGCGGCCCCCCGGTCGGCCGGATGCAACAAACCGAAAAAGGAAAGCCCCTGCAATTCCGCCGAGGTCCACCCAAGCACCGATTCATGGTTGGGGCTTAAATAAAGATAACGCCCTTTAAGATCCAATTCGCCAACCAGATCCGTGCCGTTTTCCACCAACAAACGGTACCGCTGTTCACTTTCCGCGAGCGCCTGGGCCGCCTGTTTCCGCCGGGTAATGTCGTGAATGACACTGACCACCATCCGCACCCCGCCAATCGTCACCCCTTGGGTGCTGACATCCGCGGGAAACACGCTGCCATCTTTGCGCCGGTGCCGGGTTTTAAACAGCGACCCTTCGTAGGCTATTTCCATCTGGCGGTCAATTTCCACCGCATCCGGGGCGGCGCGCAAATTATGAACGCGTAATGCCAGCAGTTCGTCGCGCGTATAACCATAAGCCGACAGGGCCGCCGGATTGGCATCCAAAATTTTCCCGTCGGAACAGCGAATGCGCAAAAGACTTTCCCGGCTGGCACTGGCCATTAACTCGGACAGGCGCAGCTCATTTTCGATCCGCCTGGCCTCGGTGATGTCGCGCCCAATGATGACCAACCCTTTGCGGCGGCCGTCCGGGTAAAAGACCGGCACCTTGTACACCTCAAAGGTATGCAAAATGCCGTCCGGCCCGATGGCCTGCTCCTCCATGAGTTGTTGCTTGCCCGCCTGCCAGGCTTGTTCATCGGTCTGGATGCAATACTCATGCGCCGCCTTCAATTCCGGGATGTCGCCGGCCATTTCGGCGTCTGTGCGGCCCCGCCAGGGTCGTTTGTCCGTTTGAAACAGCTTTTCCGAGGCGGCATTGATAACCTGCCAGCGCCCCTCGCCATCCTTGAAAAAAATGATGTCCGGTATGGCCGCCACCAAAGTTTCCAGATTTTCCCGCGTGTTGTTTAATTTCTCACCCTCAAGCAGGCCCTGCCATGCCCGGGCGATGTCCTGCCCCAGATTGGTGAGCAAGGACAATTCTTCCTCGTCAATGCCATCCACCCGGTTGCACTTCACCGTGAGAACGCCCAGCGCCGTCTCCCGGAAAAGAATCGGCACCGAGGCAATGGCGGCCGCTCCCGTGGCTGCCACTTCGCCCCGCCACGGGGCAAACCGGGGGTCATTTGCCAAATCGTTAAACACCACCGCCCGCCGCTCCCGCAGGGCCAATCCCGCCGGTCCCCGCCCGTGGGGGGAATCGTCCAACATAATCGGCACCTGGGGAAAACGCCCGGCGCCAGCCCACGCCAACGCTTCGACCCGTTGCCCGGCGGCATCCGGACGGCCGATCCAGACCGAAACATAATCCAGGGTCCGGGCCAGGGATTCACAAATCTGTTCGCAAAGCGGGATCAGTTCATTTTCCCGGTTAAGCACATGGCTTACCTCGCGCAGGCAGGCCAGCAATTGTTTCAGGTGCGGAATCTGCGCCGCTTCCCGGGTGTCGCGCGGAGGTTGGGACATGATGATTTAGGCGCAAAAAGTGATGGTGGGGGGCTCGGCGATTCCCGCTCCGGGGAATCCCGGCGCGCGGTGGGGAGCCAGCCAGATTTCCAGTTCGATTCCCGCTGGCTCCAAGTTTTTGATCGTCACCCGCCCGCCCAGCCGCTGGATGATGTGGGCCGCCACCGCCGGCGACAGCCCCAAATCGCCGCCCCGGATCAGCGTTTTGCCAACGCCCATGACTTCAAAAAAACCGGGCAAGGCGTCGGCCGGCACCGAATGGCCGAACGCCCGGATTTTTAAACCCGGCCCCTCGTCGCCCGAACCGGCGGCCAGTTGCACCTCCGCGCCAGTCCGTGAAAACTGAATGCCCGTTTCGATCAGACAGCCCAACGCCTTGGTCAACAATTCCGGATCCGTTTGGATGCGTCCCAGCCCGGTTGGCACGGGCGCGAGCGTTACCCCATGCTCCCGCGCCAGGGCGGCGGCCTTCAAACAGGCGACCGACACACACGCCTCCAGCGCCACCTCGCTGCGGCCGAACGCCACCTCTCCCACCTGCACCTGGGAAAGCAGCAAAGCATCGTCCACCAGCTTCATGATTCGGTGGCGCGAGGCATCAAACATCTCCTGATACTCGGCAAATTGCGGCTGCCCGCTGATTTCCGCCAAGGCCAGCTCGGCCACGCCTAACAGGCCGTTGAGCGGCGTGTTCAATTCGTGGGAGATCACCTTCAAAAAATCGGTTTTGGCCCGGTCCAACAATGACAGCCGCAGATTGGACTCCGCCAACTGTCGGGTGCGCTCCCGCACCGCCTGTTCCAGCCGCGCACTATGTTGTCGAATTTCCTCCTGCATCCGGTGCAAGGCAATATGCGTGCCCACCCGCGCCAGAATTTCCTCCGTCTGAAAAGGCTTGGTCACATAGTCCACGCCGCCAGCTTGAAAGCCTTTCACCTTTTCCTGGGTTTCGCCGTGGGCGCTCACAAAAATGACCGGAATATCCCTGAGCCGCTCATCCTGTTTCAGTTTCTCGCAAACCTCATAACCATCCATCTCCGGCATCCGCACGTCCAGTAAGATCAGTTCCGGCGGCTTGACCCCGGCCGATTCCAACGCCAGGGCTCCGCTATTGGCCACGCGAATGACATACCCGGACTGCCCCAGCAGGCTGGCCAGCAATTGCAAATTCGCCGGCTGGTCATCCACGCACAGGATGCTGCCGGCGGTTGGAGTTGTCATCTCACTGGTCATATTTTGCCCTTCGGATTGCCGGTAAATTCTTTTAGACAACGGTTTAAAGTGGCTTTTGCCCGTTGCGACACTTGCAAGACCTGACCGAACCCCCGCAGGTGTACACATTGTTTTTGCGCGGCATCGGTCTCCACGCGATCCAGAAAGGCCAAATTGACGATGGCATTGCGATGCACCCGCACAAACTGTCCGGCCGGCAATTCCTGCTGCCACTGCTTGAGGGCCTTCCGAAACATCACATTTTCACCCTTTCCCCCCCAGTAAACCTTGGAATATTCCCCAAACGCCAAAAAAGCTTTCACCTCGGAAATTTTGAGGAACTGCTGGCGTCCGCCTTCTTTGATCAGCAACGCCGGCCCACTTTTATCCGCCGCCGGCCGGCTGGCGGCCAGGGCGGGTCCAAAGGTGCTCCGCAATTGCTCGACGATTTCCGCTGACAGCCCCGCTGCCAAAGGCGTTTTGCCGGATTTTTCCGCCGCCGCCCCGCCATCAACGTCCAGATCAAAAACCAGGTTGGTGACCACTTCCACCGTCTGTTTGAGACGCCGCCGCTGCCGCTGTTGGGCTTGTTCCTGGCGCCGCAAACGGGCTTCCACCGCGTCGAGAATCACCGGATACGGCGCGGGTTTGCCAATGAAATCGTCCCCGCCCACATTGATGCTCTGGCGGATGCGTTCGGGATCCGTGCAACCGCTAAGATATATCACCGGCGTTTCCGCCAGCCGGTCATCCTGCCGCATCATCACCACCACTTCCTGGCCGGTCATTCCCGGCATCTCGAGATCGCACAAAATCAAGTCCGGCGAATTTTTGCGGGCGGCGTTCATACCCCGCGCACCATCCAGGGCGATGGTGACTTCATGACCGTTGTCGCCCAGAAATTCGCCCAGCACCTGGCACAGCCGGGCATCATCATCAATGATCAGTATTTTCGCCATTTGCCAATTGCGTTTATCAACCTGCAATGGGCCTCATCGTGAGCCCATGAAAGCATTCCCTGCGCATTTCACTTCTATTCGGTTTTCTGATTGAAGTTAACGTGCCATATTTCGTCAACAAAAGATGAATAAATCAACCGGCGAAGGAATTTTTGCAGTAAACGTATGGTTTTCCCGCCAAAGCCAACCCGCGCGCCGGGAAAGCTAAGCGAAAAAGCTTAAGAGATCATTTGTACGGCCCTGAATTGCCAGGCACCGGCCGCCGTCGGC
>CAIQKM010000042.1 GCA_903872345.1 uncultured Verrucomicrobia subdivision 3 bacterium
ACAGTTTGTTTTCGGCCACCAAGCGCAAAGCCAGAGGCTACCGGTCTTCGGAGTATCAAATCGCCATGCTCTACTTCGTCGCCGGAAAGCTGGAAATTCCGTACTATGGCTAATTACCCATTACAAACGTCGAGGAACCTTCTATATGTATGAGGAAAGCCTGCGCGTGCCACTGATTATATACGATCCGCGCGCACCGGCGATTAATCGGGGACGAAGCGAAGAGGCGATGACGCTGAACCTTGATTTTGCGCCAACCATGTTGTCCCTGGCCGGAATGACACCGCCAGCCGGAATGCAGGGGCGGAGTCTGCTGCCGCTCCTCGAAAACCAGCCTTCGCCCGGCTGGCGCACCGATTTTTTCTACGAAGAACATTTTTTCCCAACCAAAATTCCACCCAGCGAGGGGGTGCGCACTGAGCGTTGGTCCTACATCCGCTGGGTGGATGAAAAGCCGGTGAGCGAGGAACTCTTCGACCTCAAGACGGATCCACTGGAGGGACATAATCTGGCGGCCGACCCAGAAAACGCGAAGATAATTGCCGGTTTGCGGGCGCGCTGGGAAAAATACCGAGAAGAATTAAAATAAAGTCACACCTGACTCATTGGATTAAGAGATGAAGAAAAAAAGGTTGGCTTGCGGGTTTTCGCCCTGCCACAAGGTGGGGCATGAAAAAGAAAACCACCGCCAAGCCAACCGCCGGCAAGTTCTCCTTGCTGCGCCAAATTTGCAACTTCATTCCGCCGCATCTGGTGCCCAAGTTGGCGCGGGAGACCGGCGAGGAAAATCAGTGGCGCGAGTTCACGCCTTGGAGCCACGTCGTCTGTTTGCTTTACGCCCAGCTGACCCACAGCCTCGGCCTCAACGACGTCTGCGACGCGCTGCGGCTTCACTCCGGCCCGTTGTCGGCGTTGCGCGCCGCCACGGCCCCGCCGAAAAACACGCTGTCCCATGCCAATCGGACCCGCGACCCGCAAATGGCCGAGCAACTCTTCTGGGCCGTGCTGGCTCATTTGCAAACCTTGCAGCCGACCTTCAGCGGCAACCGCCGCCCAAAATTCGCTTTCCGTTTCAAACGTCTCATCCACGTCGTGGACGCCACCACCATCAAGTTGATGGACCGTTCCTTGGACTGGGCCAAACATCGTCGGCGCAAGGCCACCGCCATCTGGGAAGTTGGCCCCACAGCTTCACCCGGTTGTTCGCTTTGATCCATTCGGCCCTCTGGCAAAACTGGAAACTGCGGAGCTTCTTGGAAGTCTATGGGACAGCCAGTGGTGGCGGTCGCTTTCTGGGCACGCCACAACAAGCCTATCTGGCGGGCTTCGGCTAATCCGTTGGGGCAGCCGCTCCGCCAAAATCATGAATTCTTAAACCGTTTTTTCATCCAGCATTTTGTTTTTCAGGAAATTCTGCATTTCCTTGTCGCGGCACAACTCGTTATTGGCTGACACTGTTTTGGATTCAGCAAGTTTGCGATGGCGACGCAAGAAAAAGGAGCATCTTCATGTGACTAGTCAGCTATGGCGCTTTGCGTAAAAATGTGTTTCCGGTAAAGTCTGTCTGACGGCGAGGGAAGATTGATCAAGAATATATGACGCCCAAAAACTTAGTGACACGAAGCTCTATGAAAGTGCAGAGACGTCTCACTTCACTTCGGGTGCATAATCATCTGCTAATGCTGTTGCTATCCACAGCTTGCCCTGCTCAATCCACAGCATTGGCGCAGGAACATTCGACCACCGATGCGATTTGCATTCAAGTGGCCACTAATGCGGTGATCGCCCGGACCGATGAATCCTTTGTGGGATTTGGCTATGAGACGTCGGCGGTGGCACAACAGGGCTATTTTAGTCCCCAGAAAACCCATTTGGTTCAACTATTGCGCACGCTTAGCCCCCACGGACTCATCAGAATTGGCGGCAACATTTCGGATTGGGCCAGGTTTGTGCCGAACGGCACGCCTCTGGTCATGGCCCAAAACCGCGCGACCATTTTTAACCAGTCCGAACTAGTGGACTTGGGCGAGTTTCTCAAGGCAACGGGGTGGAAGATCATGTGGGGATTGAATCTAAAAACAGGCACGCGCGCCGAGGCAGTGGCCGAGGCGGTGGCGGTTCAAAAGACCTTGGGCAGCTACCTTCAGTCATTTGAGATCGGAAACGAAACGGATTTGCAGCCAGCATTTAAGAATAAGCCCGATGCTTACTTGGCTGCCTACCGGGACTTCAAGTCCGCTATTCGCGCGGTGCTTCCCGACGCGGCGTTCTCCGGACCGGATGCTGCCTGGGGAGTCGAGTGGTTGCAGGATTTTGCCAAGGCAGAGTCAAGTGACTTGAAACTTCTGACGCGTCACTATTATCGGGGCGGTGCGGGAAATACGAACTCGACGATACCGACACTCCTTGAAACAGACGTGAACTTTGAACAGCAACTGGCCGAGCTTCAGAAGATCAGTTCAGACGCTCGCGTGCCGATTCGGTTCAACGAAATCAATTCCTTTTTCGGCGGTGGCAAGAAGGGTGTGAGCGATACGTTTGCTTCGGCCCTATGGTGCCTTGACATCATGTTCATGCTCGCCGCGCACGGCTGCGACGGCGTCAATATGGAGACGGACATCAATCAAAACGCAAAGATAAGCGACTATTCGCCCATCTACCGCGACGAGGCCACCGGGCAACTTATCGCCCGTCCCGAATACTACGGGATGCTGGCATTTTCCATCGCCGGAGTCGGTGACGTGCTGAAGACCTCCGTGTCCAAAACAGAGGTTAATGTTAAGGCCTATGCGACGAGGAATTCAAAGGGTGAACTGTGGGTGACTGTCATCAACAAGGACCTGTCGAAGCCAGCCAAGGTTGAGCTGACTGTTCCGGCCTCGTATTCTTCGTGCGATTGTTTCCGTCTCACGGCACCGATTGCGGAAAGCAAGGATCATGTGACACTTGCCGGCGCCGAGGTGTCTCCGGAAGGCACTTGGAAGCCCGACCAGATTGAGGCCGTTCCAATGAAGAGCGGCAATATTCAATTCAATGTGCCGGCCACATCGGCAACTCTGATTCGCCTGCGCAAATAATACGCGCTCATCGCGCTGGCGTAACGAGATTGATGGCAGATTTCACGCATAACTAAACTCTAAAAGGAGCATTGTCATGCTACTAGCCGGCGATGGCTATTTCCGTGAAAATACGTTCACAGCCCGCTGCAAATTGGCGATAAAATCCTTTCATGCGGATTGAGGACATTTGGTCACAACTTAATTGCAATGCGACAAGCCCTAATGCTTCTGTCAACTGCCACTTTACTGTCGGCAGGTATTCCGATTTCTTCCGCCGCTGGCCGTGGTCCCAACATTGTCTTCATCATGGCGGACGACCATGCCTGGCAGGCGGTCAGCGCCTATGGCGAGTCGCGCCACTTGATCCAGACGCCGAACATTGACCGGCTCGCGCAGGAGGGCATGAGGTTCGACCGCTGTCTGGTGGTCAATTCCCTTTGCGGCCCGAGCCGCGCCTCGATGCTTACCGGCACCTACAGCCACATCAACGGCTTTTACAACAATTACAACTGTCGCTTCGATGGCTCGCAAATCACCTTGCCCAAACTGCTCCAAAAGGCCGGCTACCAGACCGCCATAATCGGCAAATGGCATTTGGAAACTGACCCGACCGGCTTTGACCACTGGGAAATCCTGCCGGAACAGGGGATTTACTATAATCCACCGATGATCCGCGACGGGCAGAAAGTGAAACATACCGGTTATGTCACCGACATTATCACCGACCTTTCGCTGGACTGGCTGAAACAGCGCGACACCAACAAGCCCTTCATGCTGCTGTGCTGGCAGAAAGCGCCGCATCGCATTTGGGAACCGGCATTGCGGGATTTGGATTTCGACCATGACCGCGTCTATCCGCTGCCCGACAGTTTGTTCGACGATTACTCCGGTCGCGGTCTGGCCGAGCATGACCAGAGCATGACCATCGCCAACACCATGCGCGTGAACGAGGACAACAAACTCACGACGCCGAAAGATCTCACCCCGGAACAGAAAAAAATCTGGGACAACTACTACGTCCCGCGCAATGAGGCATTTCTGCAGAAAAAACTCAACGGTCGTGCGCTCACTGAATGGAAATACAACCGCTTCATGCACGACTATCTTGGCTGCATCAGGGGCGTGGATGACAACGTCGGCCGTATATTGAAGTATCTCAACGATACCGGTCTCGCCACCAACACCATCGTCATCTACTCGTCCGACCAGGGCTTTTTCCTTGGCGAACACGGCTGGTTTGACAAGCGCTGGATTTTCCAGGAATCCGCGCGCACGCCGCTCATTATTCGTTGGCCGGGAGTCATCCAAGCCGGCAGCACCAACAAAGATCTGGTTTCCAATATGGATTTGGCCGAGACATTTTTGGAGGCTGCCGGCCAGGCGATTCCCGAACGGATGCAGGGGCGCAGTCTTAGGCCGATCTTTAATGGGGCGACGCCCACTGACTGGCGCACCGCGTTCTATTATCATTATTACGAGTATCCCGCCGACCACAACGTTCGCCCGCATTACGGCGTCATCACCGACCGTTACACGCTCGCGCATTTTTACAAGCCCACCGCATACAACCCAGACCAAGCCGCCATCGCCGCCATTCCCAATGATTACTGGGAACTTTTCGACCACGAAAAGGACGCCGGCGAGATGCACAGTGTCTTTGGCGACCCGGCTTACGCTGCCGTGCAGACCAATCTGATACAGGAAGTTTTCCGCCTGCGAGCCGAACTCAAAGAGCCAGCTCAAGACGATCCCAAAGCCTTTGGGCGGGCGACGGAATTTTGAGCGAAGCAAAGGGATTTTAGACGCACCGAAGTAATGACAACCTCTAAAACAATATCGCGGCTGGTCACGATAGTGATTGCCGGCGGAATTTTTCATTCGGCGACGGCTGAAGTTTCATTGGTTAACGCACCAAACCACGATGGAGAAACGGCCGGTAAAATCGCGGAGCAGCGCCCCACCTTTTGCAATCCACTAGATCTTCCTTATCGCTTCATGCTGGACCAGCCATCGCGGCGCGAAGCGGCCGATCCGACGCTGGTTCGGTTCGATGGTGAATACTGGTTATTCGCTTCCAAGAGTGGAGGCTACTGGCACACGCACGATTTTCAGAACTGGATTTTTGTCGAGGCCCAGGCGTTGCCGATCGAGAACTACGCGCCGACGGCCGAGGTTATTGGGGGCCAACTTTATTTCTACGCCACCGGACCGGTGTTCCGCGCGGATGACGCTCGCGCCGGCCGCTGGACCAAGGTTGGGCAGATTCCCGGCTGGACCGGCGACCCGGATTTGTTCTGCGACGACGATGGCCGTGTTTATCTTTATTGGGGTTGCTCGGACAAAGACCCGATCAAAGTTCAGGAAGTGGATCCGAAGAATGGATTTAAATTGATTGCCGAAGCGGTCGCTTGCATTCCTCACAACGCCGATCATGGTTTCGAGGTGGGCGGCGAGAATAACACCAGCACCAAGCCCGGCAAAAATGCCGCCGTGGACGCACCGCAACCCAGCACCGGTTACAATGAAGGCCCTTGGATGACGAAGCACAATGGTCGCTACTATCTACAATACGCCTCACCCGGCACCTCCTTCCGTGGTTATGCCGACGGGGTTTATGTTTCTGACCGACCGATGGGGCCATTTACCTATGCACCTTACAGTCCGTTTTCGCACAAGCCCGGCGGCTTCCTGGGCGCAGCAGGGCACTCCAGCACCATTCAGGACAATGCGGGAAACTATTGGCACATTGTCACCGCAACAATCGCACGTCATCACGGGTTTGAACGGCGTCTGGCACTCTATCCCATGACTTTCACTGCGGATGGCCAGATGGTTTGCAATACCGCACTCGGCGATTTGCCACAATTCACGCCTGACAGCGGACCATTTGACGCCTTTGCCAATCAGCCCGGTTGGATGGAATTAGCCGGTGGCAAACCGGCAACCGCCTCGTCGGAATACAAAGGTTGTCCCCCAAGCAAGGCGGTGGACGAAGATATTCAAACCTGGTGGAGTGCCGCGACCGGCAATGCCGGCGAATGGTTGCAAGTGGATTTGACCAAGCCCTGCCGAATCAATGCGTTTCAAATTAATTTTGCCGACGATGGTTCTACCATGCTGGGCCGGCTAACCAATGACGCGTATCGATATCTTGTAGATGTTTCGGCGGACGGCACGAACTGGATCACCGCAGTGGATCGCTGTGAAAACACCAAGGACGCGCCGCACGAATACGTGCCGCTGGCGACTCCCATTACCGCCCGCTATGTGCGCATCACCAACCAGCACACGCCGGCGAATGCGCGTTTCTCCATCTCCGGCTTACGCGTGTTCGGCAGTGATCTAGGCGCAGCTCCGTCGCCAGTCACCGGCATCAACGCCGCTCGCAATCCGGCCAACGGCCGCCGGCTGACGGTGAACTGGCAGCCGGTGTCGGGCGCCAAAGGTTATCTCGTGCGTTATGGGTTGAAGGCGGATCGGTTGTTTGACCACTTGCAGGTGATTGGAAAAACCAGCGCGCAAATCAACAGCCTCAATCTCGGCGTCAGTTATGTGCTGACGGTTGACGCCTACAATGACAGCGGTGTGAGTAAAAACACGACCCGAATTGCGGTTCCATAATTCAGTTAAACATTCCATTTGAAAAATCTGCCATGAAAAAGAACATCCTGTTCACGCTCCTCGTCGCCCAAATGCTGGCCCATGCGGCTGGCAATTCCACGATCACCGTGCAAACGGACCAACCAGGCGTAGCAATCAACCACGGCATGTGGGGGATTTTTTTCGAGGACATCAATTTTGGCGGCGATGGCGGACTTTACGCGGAACTGGTCAAGAACCGGTCGTTTGAATTTCCGGACGCGCTGATGGGCTGGCGAATTTTGGGGCCGACCAACGGCGTTGAAATTCGAACCGACGAGCCATTCAGCCGGATGCAACCGCATTATGCGAGATTGCAAAGTGGAACCGGTCTGGTGAACGAAGGCTTTCGCGGTCTTGGGGTTCACGCCGGCGAGAAATATGATTTTTCCGTGGAAGCGCGGACCATTTTCGGTTCGCCGAACCTTGAAATCGAATTGGTGGCCGCTGATGGAAAAATTCTCGCGCATGAGCTTCTGAAAGATTTATTGGCCGGCTGGTCACTGAAAAATGCCACGCTTCGTCCGAATGCCACCGACGAAAATGCAAAACTACAGGTTTCCGTAGTGAACGCCGGCGCGGCGGATCTCGACGTGATTTCGCTTTTTCCGCGAAAGACGTGGAAGAATCGCCCCGGCGGCATGCGCGCGGATTTGGTGCAATTGTTGGCGGATTTGAAGCCGGGCTTTCTGCGCTTCCCCGGCGGCTGCGTGGTGGAAGGTAATGTGCTGACCAACCGCTACCAGTGGAAAACCACCATCGGGCCGGTGGCCGAGCGCAAGATGATCGTCAATCGTTGGAACGCCAACGGCATTAAAAGTCATCCCGCGCCGGACTATTATCAAACTTTCGGAATCGGTTTTTTCGAGTTGTTCCAACTTTGCGAGGACATCGGTGCGCAGCCGTTGCCGGTAGTGAATTGCGGCATGGCCTGTCAGTTTAATTCCGGCGAAGTCGCACCGCTCGACCAGCTGGATACCTATGTTCAAGACGCGCTCGACCTCATCGAATTTGCCAACGGCCCGGTGACGAGCGAGTGGGGTGCGAAGCGCGCGGCCTTGGGCCACCCAAAACCGTTCGGCATGAAAATGATCGGCTTGGGCAATGAACAGTGGGGGCAAAACTACTTTGACCGCTACCCGATTTTTGTCCGCGCGTTGAAGGCGAAATATCCGGAGATTCAAATCGTCGCCAGTGCCGGGCCGTCGCCGGACGACGAGCGATTCAAATCTGCCTGGCCCAAATTGCGCGAATTACACGCGGACATTGTGGATGAACACAGTTACAACAAGCCCGACTGGTTTTACCAGAGTGTGAATCGCTTTGACCATTACGATCGCCAAGGCCCCAAAGTTTTCTTCGGTGAATACGCCGCGCAGAGCGACCACACCATCAGCGACAATAATCACAATAACCTGGAATGCGGCTTGGCCGAGGCCGCCTACATGACCGGCCTTGAACGCAACGGCGATGTGGTCCGCATGGCCAGCTACGCGCCGCTGTTCGCACACGTGGACGGCTGGCAGTGGATTCCCGACATGATTTGGATCAGCAATCTGTCCAGCTACGGCACGGTGGATTATTACGTCCAGAAAATGTTCGCCAACAACGCCGGCGACGTGACCGTGCCGCTGCAGCTCGCGGCCGCGGACGGAGCCAAGCTCTTTGCCTCCGCCACTCGCGAGTTGGCTTCGGGCGATTTGATCTTAAAAGTCGTGAATGCCTCGCCAACGCCGGCGGATGTGAAGCTGGATTTCGGTGGCGCCAGCAATCTTGCGGGGAAGGCCACAGTGTTTACCTTGGCGAGCGACAGCGCGCTGGCCGAAAATACTTTTGCCGAACCGACGAAAGTTTGTCCGCAAGAATCAAAAATAAAAATCACCGTTCCCAAGTTCGATTACATTATTGGCGCGAATTCGCTGACCGTCTTGCGTTTCAAAACAACGAAATAAAACGCCGATAAATCAAGATCCGTTCGCACCTTTATATGAAACAAACCAACAACAATACTGGATTTATCGTCCTCATCACGCTGGTGGCAACCATCGGCGGTTTTCTCTTCGGCTTTGATTCCGGAGTGATCAACGGCACGGTGGACGGACTGCGCGTGGCCTTTCACAGCGACAGCGCCGGCACGGGATTTAACGTGGCGTCGATGCTGCTCGGCTGCGCGGTCGGCGCGTTTGCGGCCGGCCGATTGGCCGACCGGTTTGGTCGGCGGAATATTCTGATGGTGGCGGCGGTGTGTTTCTCAGTCAGCGCCTTCGGCTCCGGCATGGCCAAAGATTCATTGCAGTTTGTTCTCTTTCGGGTGCTCGGCGGATTGGCGATCGGCGCGGCCTCGGTCTTGGCGCCGGCCTACATCAGCGAAGTGGCACCGGCCAAATTTCGCGGGATGCTTTCCGCGATCCAGCAGGTCTCGATCCTCACCGGTTTGGTGGGTTCGTTTTTGAGCAATTATTTGATCGCCGGCCACGCGGGCAGCGCCCAGAACCAATTCGCCTGCGGCTATGAGGCCTGGCGATGGATGTTTTGGGTGGGGCTCCTGCCGTCGGTGACCTTTTTCTTTGCCCTGTTGCTGATTCCGGAAAGCCCGCGTTATCTGGTGGCGTCGGGCAAGAAGGGACGCGCAATGAAAGTGCTGCACAAACTGATGGGCGACGCGGCGGAAACCAAATATGAGGAAATCGTCAGATCACTCGCCTCCGACCACCATCGGCCTTCCTTTCACGACGTGCTCGGCCGATTTGGTTTCCGGCCGATTGTTTGGGTTGGAATTGGCCTGGCAGTGTTTCAGCAACTATCCGGCATCAATGTGGTTTTCTACTATGGCGCGGTGCTGTGGCAGTCCGTTGGTTTCACCGAAAGTCATGCGCTATTGATTAATGTCATTAGCGGCGCAGTTAGCATTGGCGCGAGTATTGTCGCGATGCTGGTGATTGATCGCCTCGGTCGCAAGCCAATGCTGGCCATCGGCTCGGTTGGGATGGCGATCACGCTGGGCGTGATGGCGGCGGTCTTCAGCGCGGCAGGCACGGATGGTGCCGGCAAGCTGGTTCTGACCGGAAGCAGCGGTCCCATCGCCCTGGTGGCGGCGAATTTGTTTGTGGCGTTCTTCAATTTTTCCTGGGGGCCAGTGATGTGGGTGTTACTGGGCGAAATGTTTCCGAATCAATTTCGCGGCTCGGCACTCGCCATCAGCGGCTTTGCCCAGTGGATCGCAAATTTTGGCATCACCATGACCTTCCCGATGATGTTGGGTGGCATCGGCCTGGGCGGAGCATATTTTATTTACGCCGGCTTCGCGTTCGTTTCATTGTTCTTTGTCTTGAAAGGGGTTCATGAAACCAAAGGTATTGAGTTGGAAGACATGCAAGGTTAAATCTGTTGACCAGTTATGATTAAACCCACATTTATCGCACCCTTGAAACTTGGCTTTTTGCCCGCCAGCCGGGGTTTTTTCAGCAAGCGGCTGGCGCGCGAGATGCGAGCGCAAACGCTCGCGACGTTACACAACGCCGGCTACGAAGTGGTGGTGCCCGAGCCAGGTCAAACGAACGAGGGCTGCGTCGAGTCGCGCGCCGAGGCACAATTTTGCGCGAATCTATTTCGCGAAAATCGCGTGGACGGCGTGATCGTGTGCGCGGTCAATTTTGGCGACGAACAGGCAGTGGCGCTGGCGTTGCGCGATATGGAATTGAAAGTGCCGATTTTTCTCTTCGCCGCCCAGGAGGAAGCGGCGTTGCGTCCGGGCGGCGAACGTCGCGACTCGTTCTGCGGCCTGCTCTCGATTGCCGAGGCGCTGCGCCAAATGGGTTTGCCTTACAGTATCGGGCGGAATCCGGTTTGCGTGCCGGGCGATGAAGTTTTCGCCGCTGACTTGAATTGGTTTGCCGCCGTGTGCCGCGTGGTTCGCGGACTGCGTCGCGCCCGTTACGGGCAAATCGGCGCGCGGCCGGATGCTTTTTGGACTTGCCGTTTTGATGAAAAGGCGTTGCAAAAAATCGGCCCGACCACGGTGACGCTGGATCTTTCGGAAGTCATAGCCGGCGCAGAAAAATTCAAGGACGACGCGCCGGAAGTCAAAGCCGTGCTCGAAAGTCTGCCCGGCTACGCCGACACGTCGGCACTGGCGTCGTCTTCGCTGCTGCGGATTGCCAAACTGGAAGCCTTCATCCGTCGCTGGGCCGAGGAGCAGAATCTCGACGCGCTCGCGGTGCAATGCTGGACTTCCATTCAGCAAAACTACGGCGTGTGTTCTTGCACGACGATGAGTCGGCTCACGGACCTCGGTTTGCCTGCCGCGTGCGAGGCGGACATTCCCGGCGCGATGTCCATGCACGCGCTTCAACTCGCCTCCGGCCACGCCGCCGCGCTCGCGGATTGGAATAACTTACACAACGACGAGCGCGACCTGGTGAACCTCTGGCATTGCGGTGTATTTCCGAAAAGCCTCGGCCAGACGAAACCGAAACTCGAAACGCATCCGATTCTGCGCGACAGCGGTGCAGTGTCAGCGGAAAAGGCCGGCGGTATAGTTGAAATTCTCCTGGCCGAGATGCCCGTCACGCTTGCTCGCGTCACGCACGACGCCGGCGGCAATTGGAAAGTGCTCGTCGCGCAGGGCAAAATTGAAAACAACGCCGCCGCCACGACCGGTTCCTACGGCTGGTGCCGGATTGAAAATTTATCCGGACTTTATCGCAATGTGCTCTTGCGTCATTTTCCGCATCACGTCGCGCTGACGCGCGGCTCAGTCGGTTCGGCGTTGGAGGAAGCGTTTGGTCGTTATCTGGGGCTCGATGTTTTCCCGCATTCACTTTAACCAAAAATACTCAATATGAAATTCGGTATTCACTCACTTCTCTTCAGCGAAACCTTTGTCGAGCGCGACCTGCCGTTGCTAGACAAAGCCAAGGCGATGGGCTTCGATGCGCTGGAAATCATCCCGTTCGACATGGATAATTTCCCGGCCAAACTCGTGCGTCAACGCGCCCGCGATCTAGGCCTTTCCATCACCACCGGCATCGGCATGCCGGCGCACGCGAACATTATTTCACCCGATTCCGCCGTGCGAGCTGCTGGCGTGGAGATGAGCAAGCGCCTCATTGATTTGAGCGCGGAATGTGGTTCGCTGGCGTTTGGCGGTGTGACTTACTGCGGCTGGGGTTATCTCACAGGCAAGATGCGCACCGAGGACGAATGGAAATGGGGCGTGGAAAATTATCGGCGCGTCGCCGAATACGCGCTCAAAGCCGCGCCTGGCCTCCTGCTCGGAGTGGAAACGCTCAACCGTTTTGAATCGCATTTTATCAACACCGTTGCGGATGGTTTGGCTTTCATCCGTGATGTCGCGCAACCAAATGTGAAGCTGCATCTCGATACGTTTCATCTCATCCGCGAGGAAGACGATTTTGCCGGCAGCGTCCGGGCCGCCGGCGCTCAGTTGGGCTACGTCCACGCCTGCGAAAATCAGCGTGGCATACCCGGTCGCGGTCTCGTGCCGTGGCTAGATTTCTTCCGCGCGCTCCACGAAGTGAAATACGACGGCGTCGTGACGATTGAATCTTTCGATCCCAATATGCCGAACATTGCACGACTCTGCTGCATCTGGCGCAAGCTCGCGGAATCACCAGACGAACTTGCCACCGAAGGCCTGCGCTATCTGCGCGAAGTTGCCCGGGCGGCGGGTTATGGCGGCAACAAGGGAAGATAACTTTCATGAAACAAACCAATCTCTTGCTGGGAATCGCCTCGCTTTGTCTCAGTCTCAATATCGCCAACGCTGATCCGCTGGATGCCGGTTTCCGCAACCCGCCGGATTCCGCCAAGCCGCAGACGTGGTGGCATTGGATGAATGGCAACATCACCAAGGCGGGGATTACCGCCGATCTGGAGGCGATGAAAAGCGGCGGACTCGGTGGCGCGACGATTGTGAACGCGGATTGCTTCATCCCGCACGGGCCGGTGAATTACATGAGTCCGGAATGGCGGGACGATTTCAAGTTCGCCGTTTCGGAGGCGAACCGGCTCGGCCTCGAACTGTGCGTGGAAAATTGCGCCGGCTGGTCAAGCAGCGGTGGGCCGTGGAACGTGGCATCCAATGCCATGCAGCAAGTCACCACCAGCGAAATCCGCGTAACCGGGCCGAAGCAGTTTTCCGGAACGCTTCCACCGCCACCGACCAAGTTGAATTTTTACCGCGACATCGCCGTGTTCGCCTTTCCAACGCCCGAGGGCGAGGCCGTGGACATGAAGGCATCGTTGTCCAAGGCCACCACGAGCGCCGAGGGGCAGGACTGCCGAAAACTTTACGACGATTCGGCCGATAGCTTTATCACAATGCCAGTGCCCAAGCCTGACCGACCGCAATTTGTGCAGTTGGAATTTGCCCAGCCTTTTGCCGCGCGTCTCATCACACTAACGCTCGGTTCCGGTGCCCAGCAATGGGGTGCGGGAAAGTGCGACGGCATGATTCAGGTGTCCGATGATGGTGTGAATTTCCGTGACCTGCGCAAATTTTCCTTTCCTGATCGCGCGTTTAATCCGGTGACATTGTCGCTGGGCAATTCCCCCGTGTCCGCGCGATTTTTTCGCGCGCTCTTCACCAGTGCTGGCGACCAGGTGAAGCAGATTCCCGTGGCGGAATTTCAAGTGAGTCCGCGCTTGGGCATTGAGGATGTTGCCGCCAAGGCCGGTTTCAATGACGTTGGCATTTCTTCTCCGGCCACCGAATCCGTTGCGCCAGCATTGGTTGTGAATCACGCCGGCATGGTGGATCTTACCAGCCACCTCAAGCCCGATGGCCAATTAGTTTGGGACGTGCCCGCCGGCGATTGGACGATTCTGCGCATGGGTTACACGCCCACCGGCGTCAAGAATCATCCGGCGCCCGTCGAAGGCACTGGGTTGGAGTGCGATAAGATGAGCAAGACGGCGCTCGATGCGCATTGGGCGGGCATGATGCAAAAGGTGCTCACTGATGTCGGCCCGCTTGCGGGCAAGTCGCTCACCGGTTCGCTCATTGACAGTTATGAAGTTGGCGGCCAGAATTGGACACCAAAGTTCCGCGAAGAATTTGAGCAACGACGGGGCTATGATCCGCTTCCTTATTTGCCGACGTTCACCGGCCGGGTGGTGGATAATCCCGTCGTCTCCGAACGTTTTCTTTGGGATGTGCGCCGCACCATCGCGGATTTATTTGCGGAAAATTATTACGGACATTTCGCCAAACTCTGCCATCAGGCCGGCCTGGCTGCCTATTCCGAGCCATACGGCGGTCCGTTTGAATCGTTGCAAGCTGGCGCTACGGCGGATATTCCGATGGGCGAATTTTGGATTGGTCAACCCTGGGTGAATGCCAAACTGCCAGCGAGCATCGGGCATATCTATGGCCGCAAATTCATCGGCGCGGAATCGTTTACCGCCATGCCCGGCGAACATGGTCGCTGGCAGGAAGATCCTTATTCCCTCAAAATGCTGGGCGACTACGTCTTTTGCCAGGGCGTGAACCGTTATTTCTTTCACCGTTTCGCCATGCAGCCGTGGACCAACCGCTGGCCGGGCATGACGATGGGCCAGTGGGGTTCTCATTTTGACCGCACCAGCACCTGGTGGGAACCCGGCAGCGCCTGGCGGCAATATATCTCGCGCTGCGAATACCTGCTCCAGCAGGGCCGCTTCGTGGCCGATGCCGCGTATTTCTGCGGTGAAAGTGCGCCGGTCGAATTTCCGGTCGGCAATCCCGCGTTGCCCGCCGGCTACGATTTTGACGGCGTAAATGCCGACGTGTTGAACTCCGCAACGGTGCAAAACGGCCGGCTGATTTTGAAAAGCGGCATGAGCTATCGCGTCTTGATTCTGCCCCCCGACGCCCGCGCCATGACGCCCGCGTTGCTGCGCCGATTGCGCGACCTGGTTGCGGATGGTCTCACGCTGGTTGGCGCGCCGCCAGTGGCATCACCGAGTCTGACGGGATACCCGGAATGTGACACCGAAATAAAATCACTCATAGCGGAAATGTGGGGCCCGGCAGATGGCAGGAAAGTGACTGAACATAGTCTTGGCCAAGGCAAGGTTATCTGGGGGCAATCTGTGGATCGTGTGCTTTCGAAAATGAATGTGAAAGCCGATTTCATATTTCCGGCAAACGAGGGAACCAAATTGGCCTACATCCATCGCATCGCAGGCGAAGCAGATATTTATTTTGTCTCCAACCAGCGGCGGCAGCCGGACAGTGCCGACTGCACGTTCCGCGTCAGCGGCAAGACGCCGGAGCTGTGGCATCCAGACACCGGCGTCATCGAACGCGCGCCGGTCTGGCATGAGCAGGATGGGTGCACCGTGGTGCATCTGAAATTTGATCCGGCCGAGTCGGTGTTTGTGGTTTTCCGTTCAGCGGCCTCGGGCAATCAAATTGTGACGGCCAAAGTGGATCCACAATGGCAGACCGTTTCCGGCGCGAACGGCGAATTGCTCGTTAAAGCCACGTGCGACGGCACAGCGACATTTACCACGGCGGATGGGAAAAAATTGCAGGCCACCGCGTCGGATATTCCCGCAGCGCAGGAAATTTCTGGCCCATGGACGGTGAACTTTCCGCCAAATTGGGGCGCACCGGCGTCGGTGACACTGGATAAATTAATTTCCTGGCCCGATCATCCGGATAAAGGCGTGAAATATTTCTCTGGCACAGCGAGCTACGAAAAGGACATTGAAATTTCAGCAGAACAATTGCAGTCCGGCCGCGAACTCTGGCTCAATCTCGGTGCGGTAAAAAATTTCGCCGAAATATTTCTGAACGGCCAAAACCTAGGCATTTTGTGGAAGCCGCCGTTCCGAGCAAACCTCACCGCCGCCGCTAAACCGGGCGTCAATAAACTCGTTATCAAAGTCACGAACTTGTGGCCGAACCGGCTCATCGGCGATGAACAATTGCCGCCGGATGTCGAGTGGGATGGCAAGCGACTGAAGGCTTGGCCGCAATGGCTGCTGGACGGCAAACCAAGTCCAACGGGGCGGCTGACATTCACAACGTGGCATCACTGGATGAAAGACGATGCGCTGCTGCCGTCAGGACTGCTAGGTCCGGTGACATTGCAAACAGCGGAAATTATTAACGCCCAATGAAAATGGTGCACTGGACAGCAACGGAAAACTGGGCGGCGCAAGTCAACGATGCCGGTTGGGGATTGGGCGTCTGGAATCCGGATAGCCTTGTTTTCAGTGGCGGTTTTTTCAGCAAACCTGACAGAGGAGGTCCGCAGGATTCGCCTAAGGCTATATTGCACCCCAACCGATCGGACATCCGATTTCCGCGCGCCCTATGCTCGAGCTGCGGTGCTGACGCAATTAGGAAAACTTGAAGAAGCCCGCAGTGCCGCCAAGTGTGCTCTTGAACTCAACCCCAATTCACCCGCCGCCATTCTACTCCGGCAACTTGGTGGGCAGTGATTTCAGACGATTCAATTTTGAGCGAGGAATAATTTCCCGGCTTGATCCATCACAGCTTTGGTCCCTCCAATTGGTGCAGTTTCGTTTCCAATTGACCCACCGTCCGGCTTGAGATTAGCAATTGTTCGATAAATCCGTCCCGTTCCTTTTGCATGCATTCGATGACAATCTCTTTTGCGCGATTTGTAATCTTCAAATCCAAGTTTTCCCTTTCCAGTTCATTTAATTTTCGATCATTCGTTGTGCCAGCAATGTTTCCTCGATGTTTCACGTGTGCCACAGAGCTTCCGAACGGTTCCGAAGCGAGTGCCTCACTTGATTTGTTTGCCCGCTGGATTTCCTCCTGAATTGCCGCCTCCACACTCTGCGGTGTGATATAATATTTCCGCTCGTTCGGATCGTAGTAACTATCCAAGCGCGTGATCCCCTGCCGGTTCGGCTGGCACCAATTGATGACGCTGCGCTCCGTTCGCGCCACACCCGCCGCTTCAAACATCCGCGCGGTTTCCCGCACCGTTAGCGTGTGATTTTCTTTCCGTTCCGCAGTTTGCGGAACCTTGCCGAAATCTTCGGCACCATTCGGCACGGTGCGGAACTCTGCCGAAGTCTGCGGAATATCAAATTCACCTTTCGTATTGTGCGGAATGGCACCCGGCAATTCCGGCAGCGGTGATGATTGATTTTCCTCTGGCATGGTTGGTTTCATTTTATCATGCCGCAAATTTCTTGTGAACCCGACCTGTGGATTAGCGCAATTCGGAAAGGCTTGCTATGATGGTAGACATGGAGAAACCATCGCGCGATTTTAAGGGCATCTGGATTCCGAAGGAGGTTTGGGAATCCCGGCAGCTCTCAATCATTGAAAAGGTATTATTTCAAGAAATCCACTCGCTCGACAACGAGCGCGGTTGTTACGCAGGCAATAAATACTTTGCCGAATTTTTCGACGTCAGTGAACGACAAATTCAAAATGTCATCGCCTCCTTGAAAAGTAAGGGCTTTATTTTCGTCACGATTAAAAACCGTTTTGAACGAGAGATCCGCGTGGTCGGAAAGTATGCCCGCGTCCGGGGCGAAAACCTCCGCAAATTACGTCAGGACCAGTCTGACCTAGCCAAGAAATTCCGCCAAGGGGGTATGAAATAAATTTCGTAGGGGGTATGAAAAAAACTTCGCACCCCCTACGAAAGAAATTTCGTCATAATAATACACTGAACAATACATTGAATAATAAGGGGAACATTTCTTTTAAGAGTGCGTCTGAAAAATCATGAATGCTGAGGGATCAAGCCAGACGGCGGAGTTGGATTCGGATCATTGCGATATAGATCCAAGCCTCGGCACTGGCCTCGGTGGTTTCATAATCACGCACCAGCCGCCGCTGGCGCA
>CAIQKM010000043.1 GCA_903872345.1 uncultured Verrucomicrobia subdivision 3 bacterium
GGCTGGAAGCACCGGCTCTACGGCGGGCAGGATGCCCGCCGCTACGGGTGCGGGTCTGGCCGGCCGGTTTGAACTGTTTCGTTTCATCGGCCCATGATGGCAGAGGAGGTGGACATTGGCGGTCCAAGGTTCGCTTTGGTCTAGGCTGGTAAATGGGCGGGTGGTTAACCGAAACCAGCGTGACGCTGGAACCAATTATTTTAACCGCAGATGCACGCAGATTAACGCAGATGGGGAATAAGGATTAACGCGGAGTCGCGGAGGAGGCTGAAGGTGCGCAAAGAGGGATGAAAAAAGCAGGGCGGGGAGGTGAAGGTCGTCAGAATTAACGACAATCATTTTGTTGCGTTTCAATTATTGTTATCGGGTGCGACCCAAATTTGTTTCATTTGTTGCTTTGTCGTTGCTATCCGCAATGATGGCTTCCGCCTCGGACGACCAGATGGTCTATTCCGGGCGGTTCGACAACGGCTGGGGCGATTCGTGGTCCTACATTTCGCGTTATGCGACGAACAGTCCGGTCTATCCGAACAACCCGGTCTATGTGTCCAACAATTCGATGGCGCTCGTTCCCAGCGGCAATTATCAAGTCTGATGGTTAAAGGCTGGAACGACCGCGGATACACGATTTATACAAACCTGACTTTCTGGCTTTATACAGCTTTCTCATGGGCTTAACTAGTCTTGAACCAAATATAATATCATGGCCTCAAAAAAAACAATAATCGCCGGTCTGGCATCGCTACTAGCACTGTTCGGATTGCAGGCGTATGCCGCCAGCACAACGGTCAGCGTTAACTTCGGCTCCTCCCTGTCCTCGATGCCCGCCTACGGACTCGGCGTTGGCTGCTCGGTTTACGATTACGGAATGACCGGTTCCGGCTCGGCCCCCGCAGTGACGAACGCCGGAGCCATGGCCATTCGGTATCCGGGCGGATCCTTTGCCGATATATATCACTGGCAAACCGGCACGGCCTGCGACGGTGGCTATGTCGCCCCCGGAACCGGCTTCGACAACTTTATGACCAATCTTGTGAATCGTGCCGGCGCGAAGGCGATCATCACCTGCAACTACGGTTCGGACCCGACCTGCTCCACGGGAGCTTCGCCGAGTGAAGCCGCCGCCTGGGTCCAGTACGCCAACGTGACCAAGGGGTATGGAATCAAATATTGGGAGATCGGCAACGAACAGGCCGGCAACGGTTACTACGGCAGTTCATATGACTGGGAAGAAGACCTGCATACCGACAAATCCCCCATGGCCTACGGCTCAAACGTGGTCACCTTTTCCAGCGCGATGAAGGCTTTTGATTCAACCATCAAAATCGGCGCCTCCGTGGTCACACCCGGCTCCTATCCCGACACTGACGCCGCCCATCCCTACAATAAATGTGTGCTTACCAACTGCGCCAGCGCGGTGGATTTTGTGATCATTCACTGGTATCCGAACGGCACCCCCGCCCAGTCGCTGCAGTCCCCGACCCAGATTCCGGGCGTTGCTTCCAGCATGAGATCGGAAATCAACTCGTATGTTGGCGCCCGCGCCAGTTCGGTGGCAATCTTGGTCACCGAGACCGGCCCCGGCACCAACAACGGCCCGGCCGCCGCGCTCTATACTGCGGATACGTATATGGCCTGGATTGAAAACGGCGCCCAGAATGTGGACTTCCAGGAATTGCATCAGGGTTTCCTGGCGGAGGGCGATTCCGGCGTGGCCGACAACGCCCCGATCTGGGGAGCTTACGGATGCAGGATGGCACGGAATCTGGCGTCGGTGGGTGACACATTTGTGACCGCCTCCTCCGGCACTACGATGGTGGGCGTGCATGCGGTCAAGAAAACCAACGGCCATTACGGCGTCATGCTGATCAACCGCGATCCCACCAACTCCTACACGATCACCGTGAACGCCAACAGCGCAGCTCTCGCCAGCAGCGGCACCCGCTATGACTTCGGCGCGGCAAACTTCGGCAGCAGCATCTACCCAAGTTCGGGTCCGACCCAATCCACGATCACCGGCATCGGCTCGTCCTCCTTCTCCATCACGATTCCGGCCTACACCATGAGCGTCGTGGACATCCCCGCGGGCAGCAGTGCCACCGACCTGGCCCAATTCAACTTTGAAGCCAGCGTGCAAGGCTGGACGGGTGGAGGCGGCATTGTTTCCGGCGTCGCGACTTCGACCGCACAATACTTCGCTGGCAATCAATCGCTGGCCGTGAACTTCAACAGCACGACGAATGGCACCGGGTCTCCATCCGTGGGCAATGTCGCCATCAATCCAGCAACGACGATTACCTTTCATGTCTGGATTCCGAGCGGCAGCACAGTGACGGCACTCCAGCCTTTTCTGATGGACCAGAACTGGATGTGGACCAGCAGTTGGTATGGGAGTTTCACCGCCAACGCATGGAACACGCTTACCCTGACCGTGCCGACGAATGCCGTCACGCCGTTGAATGCTCTCGGTGTTCAATTCGTCACCAGCGCCGGCATGACGAACACGTGCTACCTTGATTCTATTACTTGGAACACCCCGCCGCCGGCCGCGCCGCAGAACCTGACGGCGACGCCGGGAGACGCGAATGTCGCGCTGGCTTGGTCCGCTGCGTCGAATGCGACGGCGTATTACGTCAAAAGCTCGAACGTCAGCAGCAACTTTACAACCATCGCCACAAACTTGACGCTCACCTTCACCAACACGGGCTTGAGCAATGGCACGTTGTATTATTTCGCGGTGAGCGCATTGAATGGCGCTGGCGAAAGCACGAACTCAGCGCCGGTCAGCGAGCGGCCGACCTCGTCGGTGTCTGTCGCCATGAATGCAGTCAACGCCGGCGGACAATTGCAAATTTCCTGGCCGGCGGATCAGACGGGCTGGCAGTTGCAATCGCAGACGAACAACCTCACCAGCGGCCTCGGCACGAACTGGGTGAACGTGCCCGCCTCGATGCAGACCAACCAGATGACGGTGCCGTTGAACTCAGCGAACGGCTCGGTATTCTTCCGGCTCGTCAAACCGTAGAATGCAGAACTCAGGCGCCAAATGCATACCGACTACACAAGTTAAACCTCAACCGGTAACAGCCATGCATGCATTCCAACCGAACAACCGCAGAGGAAAAATTCGCCTGACTCACACGCTGCGTTGCGCGCCGATCCTCCTCTTGAGCACGTGGTGCATGACCTGCGCCACGCATGCGGCTTCGGTTCCCGCTCCATACGAGCTTGCGACTTGGCGCGGGTTCCGCGCCTGCGCCGTTTCCTACACTTTCGACGATAACTCGCCGAATCAGTTCTTGATGGCGCAGCCCATGTTCGATGCAAAAGGTCTCCATGCGACTTTTTTTTGCATCATCGGCAGTCTTTCCCCTTCCCAATGGGCAACGATAGAAAGCGCCTCAGCCAAAGGGCACGAAATCGGCAGCCATACCTTGACGCACCCCGACCTCACGAAACTGACGGATGCCCAAGTAACCACTGAAGAGTCGGGCGCCAAAAGCCTCATCGAGTCGCACACGGGAAAAAAATGCGTTAGCCTCGCCTATCCATACTGCACGGTGCCAAAAGAATCCATCACGTCGCAGTATTACTCGTTCGCGCGGAGCTGCAATGGATCATTGGTTCCCAGCAAGCCGACGGATTTTCTGAGCATCGGCGCGCTCGGCCCCGATGGTGGTATGGATGCCCCGTCCGACAACGCGGCCAGTTCGGGAAGCTGGCTGGTTTGGTTGATCCACGGCATTGATAATGATGCGGCTTGCTGCCCAATCGCTTCGTCGGTTCTTCAGTCAAACCTGAACTACGTCGCGGCCAATACCAACAAATGGTGGATCGAAACGTTTGGCAACGTTTGTCGCTATATCCAGGAGCGGAACGCGTCGGTGCTGACAGTCGTCTCGACCGGCACCACCAACATCACCCTGCGGCTGACCAACAATCTGGACAACACGATCTTCAACTATCCCATCACATTGCGCCGCCCGATGCCGAGCGGTTGGGCCGCCGCCGCCGTCACGCAAAACGGAGCTTCGGTGTCGAACCAGGTCGTGAATGGCAATCTGATGTTCGATGTCGTGCCCAACGGTGGTGACATCGTTCTCTTGAAGATGGAGAAGGCGGCTTCACATTCGAAGTAGCCCAATGAGCGCCACCGTCTTGGGAAAGCCGGCCGTGCCCTCAATTAAGGGCAGGAGCAGCGACTCGTTCACGCGGCGCAATTGGGCGAGGTTCAACTGGCAGCGAAACTCATGAAGCATGCGCACATCCGGCACCCGCAGGCGA
>CAIQKM010000044.1 GCA_903872345.1 uncultured Verrucomicrobia subdivision 3 bacterium
GGCAAACTGCGGGAATGCGGGGTGCCACCCTCAAGGAATCGTCGCAGAATTGAAATCGAAAAATGACCGAACAGTGAAAATATACAGGTTTTACCGACCTGAAATCATTCTCAGCTAAATCTTAACCGGACAGTAGTGATGGTCTATTACAAATTCCGCTCCAAAAATCCGGGTTGAACGAAACCAAAATCCAGAAAAAGGTAAAAACTGTTTGTAAAACCCATGGTTATAAGCCTGTCAATAACTCTCCCTTGCCCTCTGCCATAATCCTGCCACTCTCAAAATTATGAGCACCACCCCGGCCAAGCCTTTCTCCCTCTCCGTAAAAGCCGTCGTCAGGGATGCTCAAGGACGCTGCCTGTTGCTGCGGCGGTCGGCGGTGAACAAGCATTTCGTCGGCTGCTGGGAATGGCCGGGCGGCAAGGTGGACGCGGGCGAAGATTTTGCCCATGCCGTGGTGCGCGAGGCGCGGGAGGAATCGGGCTTGGAAGTGGAACTCACCGGCGTGGCTGGCGTGACGGAATTTGAAATCGAAAAGGTGCATGTAGTGGTGCTGGCCATGGATGTGCTCGTGGCCGGCGGCAAGTTGCGCCTGAGCGAGGAACATGATGCTTTTGACTGGGTGGCGCTGGCGGACTTGGCGGGCCGTAACCTGACGCCGCCCAACGCCGCGTTCATGCTGGAATACGCCCGCAGAAAAGGAAACCAATCATGACAACCGACAACTCAACCTCGGCCCAATCGGCCGGCCCGGCCGCGTGGGTAAAACTCTCGGATGAAGACTGGGTGGCGCTGCATGTGCCGCGGTTCAAGCAGGTCCGGCCGTATTACGCGGAATACAAATTGTTTCTGGAACGGATACTGGGCCAGGCGGCCGGCAAATACGCGCCGTTGTCCATCGTCGGTGCCCGGCCGAAAGCCATTCCGAGCTTCGCCGATAAAATTCTGCGCAAACGCGGGCTGTACACCGATCCCAAAGACCCGCTCCCGCCGGATCCCCTGGTGCGCATGACCGACCTGTGCGGGGCGCGCGTCATCACACAAACCGCGCGGCAGGTGGAACGCATCTGCGCCTTCATCAAAGAGGCGTTCGACGTGGACTGGGCGAACAGCGAAGACGCCAGTTCCCGGCTCAAGCCCACGGAGTTCGGCTACCGCTCGGTGCATTACATCGTGCAGGTCAATCCGGCAAAGCTCCGGGCGCTGGGCTTTCCGTTGCCGGTACCTGATGTACTCTTGGGGCCGGTGTGCCCGGAGGACCATGGTTTTCACGGGTTGAAGGCGGAGATTCAGGTGCGGACCTTGCTGGAACACGCCTCGGCGGACATCGGCCATGACACGCTTTATAAGACAGGGATGAAAGTGGCGGATCCGATCCGCCGGCAGTTCGCGGCACTGGCGGCGGTGCTGGAGGGGGCGGATCGGGAATTCGACCGGCTGCTCGGCTCGTTGAACGATTTGAAATCCCATTCCGGCGCCTGGCACAAGCCCGATGAAATGCGCCACGAAATCACCCGCCTCCGGATCATTCTGAAATGCGAACCGGACAGCCCGGAACTGGCCGTCCGCGTGGGCCAGCTGGCGCTGGCCATCGGGGAGCAGCGGGAGGCGTTGGAAGTGTTACAACCGTTCGCCGCCAGCCGGGACCAGGGCGTCCAGCGCGTGCGCGGACTGGCGCTCACCGAACTCTATTGGGACGAGCCGTTTGGCGCGGAGTTTGAAGACGGCGTGAAACAGCTCGAAGCCGCCGCCCATCACTCGCAGGCCGATGCGGAAACCTTGTGCGCGCTGGCCGAATGCCATGCGCATCGTGGCAAGGACGGGCCGGCGGCGGACCTCTTCCACAAGGCGCTCGTGCTTGACCCCACCGAACCGTTAAGCCTCTGCCGCTTCCTCGAGTTCGAAGTGGCGCGGCAGCGCAACGACGCCATTCTCCGGCTGGCCGAACCAATGATCCAGCGGGCACTGGACCGGTGTCGGCGCGAGATCGAGGCCGGCGTCAACCTGCCGGTGGCCTGGTCCTGCCTGGCGGTTTTCCAGTTGCTGCTGAAGCAGCCGTATCCGGCGCTGCATTCGCTGGCGCAAGTGCTGACCTTGTGCGGCAAACCGAGCGGCGAGGCGGCCACCGGCCGGCCCTGCGCGACCGGCCGGGTCTTGCGCCGCACCCGTGAAACCGTGGAACACTTGGAGCCGATCCGCGAGAAACTGGAGGGTTTCGACTGCTTCGAACGCCTGCTCATGCTCGGACTGGCGGTGTCGGTCAAGGACACGAAAGCGCTCGCCGCCTTGCAGGAACACGCCTCATGGGCCAAGGACGAGTCGCTGATGAAACCGGATGACCGCGTGGTGATCGTGTCCGGCGCTTGCGAGAAAAAACTGGAGCCGGCGGTGGCGCATTTCCGACCCGAGTTCCGCCGTGCGCTGGAAGGCTTGTCACTGAACCTGGTCAGCGGCGGCACCCCGGCCGGCGTTTGCGGCGTGGCCGGCGAGACGGCGGCCGAATCCAATGGAAAAATCCGCGCCTTCGGCTATCTGCCCGCCAGCGCCCCGGCCGACGAACAACGCTATTTTCACCTCGGTAAATCGAAAACGACGGATTACACCCCGCTGGACGCGTTGCAAGGCTGGACGGATATTGTCGCTGCCGGCATTGACCCGCACCGGGTCCGGCACATCAGCTTCGCCGGGGGCGCCATCTCGCAGGTGGAATATGCCGTGGCCCTGGCCCTGGGCGCCTGGGTCGGCGTGATTGATTCCCCGGTCATCCCACCGGACCGGCGGTTTGAAAACGCCCTGTGGCAAGAGCATCCCCATCTCTTGCGCCTGCCGCTGGATGCCATGACCCTGCGCACGTTTCTGCTGGCCAAAGTGGAAGAACCCGGCGAAGCCGACCGGCGGAAATATCTCGCGGCGGCCCGGCAAGCGCATGAGGATTATGCGCGATCGGCCCGGCCCAAAGATCCGTCGCTCCAGGAATGGGACAAGCTGCCGGAGGCCTTGAAACTTTCCAATTACCACCAGGTGATGTTCTGGGAAATCACCCTGCGCGAATACGGCCTCGGTGTGCGCCCGGCCGACGCGACGGCCCGCGAACGCGAACTGCTGAATATGGAGCAAACCGTGGGAGCAGCCGCGATTCAACGCCTGGCGGAACTGGAGCATGGCCGCTGGAACGTGGAACGTCTGGCGCGCGGCTGGCGTTACGCCGAGGACAAGGTGGTGGAAGAGAAAAAAAATCCCTGTCTGGTTCCCTGGCCGGAACTGACGAACATCAAGGGAACCAACTACCAGAAATACGACATTGAAGCCGTGGAAAATTTGCCAAAGAAATTTCTCGCGGCCGGCTTGGAGATTTACCGGCTGTAACCCGGCGATGCCCGGCCGGACCATCGAGGCAGGCGGAAATGAGAATGGCCGACGGCAGTTTCAAGCCATTCCGCCCGCCGTCAATGATGCCATAAGGCCGGTGCCCCACCGCCTGGCCTGGGAGCGTCCAGCAAGATGGTTGTCCGCCTTGAACTCCATACTGACAGGGTTCGGAATCCAGCCTTTTGGTTGGGAGCCAAACTTGAAAATCAGAATTAAGTCTTAATGCGCCGACAAGCTGCCTGATGCTGTCGCGGTATTGGAAGCTGATGAAAAGGTTGAAGGATATGTTTAGTCCAGCGTTTGTGAAGCGACGTCACGCCTTTCAGGACGTTGATTCAAACTCGCGCTGCTTGCCTTGGTCTGCCGCTATATCAACAGTGGTTTTAGGCATGGGCACATGATCAAACGATACCCGAATTCCAAGGTCATTTGAGTGTAAAACCTTCATCAGCTCGTAATCCCAAGCGTTAGGGTCAAGCTTCCAGAGACTACCTATACTCATTTCATGTTGGATAAATTCACGCCGGAGAACGTCGGGCAGTAGCGACTCGGTGTTGACGGTTAACACAAACTTCAGCGGGAACCCGACAAGAAAAGTCTGCCCGACTCGATCAGTACTAAACTGATGATTGTTGTAGCCCCATGATGTGCGTGCGATTCCGTCAAAGAAGTAGATCTGAACCCGACAACCCTCAAGCAAGACCACGACCATACCCTTTGGATGTTTGAATGTTTCGACGCGAGACCGGATCGTACGCACGATGTCCATGCAACTCACCCGATCAATGTCGCTCTCGTCATTTCGCTTGCGCAACTCCTCAAGTGATTTGCGATTGGATCCAAACATTTTTTTCAAGATATTCATGTTTTTGTCAGTGAGGCATTGCCGCGCCTAGTCAGTCTTTCTATCAGGATTGAGCGCTACTGCGTGGACTGAATGTCTTAGCGCGCCGCTCCGCCTCTTGTATTTGTTGCGCCGTCATCTGCTGGGTAACCATGTTGCGGATTTCTCTGGCCCTCGGGTAGCCACCTTGGTCTGAAAGGATAATCCATCGGAAAGCCTCAATCCAATCCATCCCGACTCCATTGCCCTGTCCGTAACAGATCGCAACATTGTATTGTGCACCAGCATGCCCCCCTTCGGCAGCAGCGAGGAACCACCGAAAAGCCACTGACGAATCAGGGGCAACCCCATGTCCCCGGTCAAATGCTATACCTAAATTGTATTGGGCTTGCGCATCTCCCTGTTCGGCCGCAAGACGATACCACTTGGTGGATTCAACGACATCGCGTCGAACTCCTTGGCCGAAAAAGTAGAAAATGCCAAGGTTGCATTGCGCAATAACCTCGCCAGCTTCTGCGCGCCGCTTTGTTTCTTCAACGAGTTCAGGTGTTGGTGTTTGCATAAGCCTTTTTCATTGCGACCTCATGTATTCAAGGAGTATCCTCCAAGATAGAACGTATTTCCCCCATAACTTCCGATCGAGGGCACCCCGCCTCTTCCATGACTCTGCCAAAGGCACTGATTGCCTCCTGCAACTCGGAGTGCTCATTCCTTACGGTCCGGCTAAAATTAGTGAGAATTACGAGCCGTCTGCGTAGAAATTCAATCGACTCGTTGATTCGCTTTTGCCGGTAAAGCACCCATGCCAGACCTCGCAGGGTATGGACTACATTCGGGTGGAAACGTCCAAAGTTCGCTTCTACAATCTCAAGTGAGCGGCGGTATACAACTTCTGCTTCAGGAAAGCGATGGCCTGCCGACAGGCATTCTGCCTGAGCATTCAAAGCGCGCGCAAATTCCGGATGATGATGCCCATAGTTTTTTTGATTAATTGCCACCGCGCGCCGGACATGCTCTTCAGCCTCATGCCATCGGTTGGTTTCACAAAGCAAGAAGGCCAGACTGATGAGCAACCCTGCGATACTCGGGTGTTCCCGACCAAATGTCTGCTCTTTGATTGCCAACGCACGCAAAAAGAACGGTTCAGCTTCATCGAAACGTTTTAGATGGAATCGCAATGTTGCAAGATTGTTCAAATCTGTGGCTACGTCGGGATGATTGGCACCACAGGACGATTCATGAATTCTCAACGCTCTGTCCACAAGAGGTTCGGCTTCTGTAAATCGTCCAGTCAACAACAGAAAGCTGCCTAGGTTATTCAAAATGGCCGCGACTGCGGGGTCGTTTGGCCCCAAAAACACCTCGTCGATAGCCAAAGCCTTGCGAATAAGGGATTCGGCTTCATGAAACCTGTTCGTATCGCGGAGTAGGTCGGCGAGATTAGTGAATGCTGTGGCAAGGTCTGGATGATCGTTACCAATGATTTCTTGAATCGCTATCGCCCGACGGAACAACTGTTCCGCTTCAGCAAGCCGGTTCGTGGCCCGAAGAATCATGGCGAGGTTGTTTAGCAGAGTGGCTATCGCAAGAGTGTCCACACCCCAAAGTCTTTCTTGAACTTCAATGCCGAGGCGCATTAGCTGTTCACCTTGTGTCCATCGTCCCAGTTGGTAAAGAGACCCGGATATTGAGTTTGCGAGATCCGCGCCGGCAGAATTGTTCTCTACAAGCCATTTCATCGCGGTCGCTTGCAAGGGATCCACTTCCCATTGATGTTGCTTTTGATTCCAAACTTGAACGGTTTGCTGTCCGCGATGCAGTACAAAATCACGTAATGCAGTATTGAGCAGATTGCGCCTTTCCTGCAACTCGGTTCCCAACACGCGCTGGAGGATGCGGTGAATAGCGACGACGCGCCTTTCGGTGGTTGGTTGGAACAATCTCATGCCAATCAGGCCGCGAATCAATTGCGTCCACGGATCGCTTTCGCCGGTGGCGGCAGCAGCAGCCAGTTCCGGGTGGATTTGCCCTGCAATCGCGCGTACCCACGGCAGCGCCACGCCGTCCGGTGCAAGCAGCGAGGCAATTTGCAGAACCGTCCGCGCCGGGGCATCCAGCCTGGCCAGCGTGGGTCGCAACGTGGCTGTGACTTCACGCAGTTGGCTCATCACGCCTTCGCTGCCGCCGGTCTTCAGGTCTTCACGCAGTTGGTTGAGGTACTTTCGCACGTCCACTGCATACTGTGGCTCGGCCACGCGCGGATCGGATTGCCCCAGATAGACGGCTGCCGTCTCCACGGCAAGCGTGAGTCCGCTCAACTCACTGGCAACCTCGCCGGCAGCAGTCTTGTGTTCGGGAGAAGCAAACGCCTGCGCCGGTTGGTAGCGGCGGATGAGGTCAACGGCCTGATTCTCCGGCAGCCGGTCCAAATCCAGCGGACGAATGATGGCACCGGCCTTGGTGAAGTCATCCGGAGCCAGCCGGGTGGTGTAGAGCACTCGAGCCCACGGCTGGTCGGCCAGCAGTTTCATCTGCTCCTGCGCCAGCAGCGCGGGACGGTCCACGTTGTCGAGCAGGAACAACGTCGGGCCGTGCGCACGCAGCTTGTCGAACACCCGCCGCACGGCTTTGGTGTCGTCCAGCTTTTCCTCGTCGGTCAGCTCGATTTCGAGTTCGGTCACAAAGGTGCGGAAGGTGGAGAGCAGGCGGTCACGACCTTCGCAATGCAGCAGCCAGCAACCGCCGGGAAAAGCATCGGCTTCTTGGTAAGCGAAGGTCTGGGCGAGCGCCGTCTTGCCCATGCCGCCGACGCCGTGGATGCCAGCCGGGGATTGCTCCGGCGCATCGATCAATGCGGCGCGCAGACTGGCCAGTTCCGATTCACGGCCGACGAAATTTGCGTTCGGCCATGGGAGATTGCCGCGCCGCGCACGTTCCAGCGTGAGCAATCGCAGCCGTTGCGCGACGTGCTCGGTAAGTTGCTGCAATTCGGAACGCGCCGCCGCATCAAGGAAGCTGCCGTGTTCATCGTGCCGCCACTCGTGGCATTGAATGTGGAAACGTTTAAGCAAGTCGCCTTTCAAACGATGAAGCAATGCGGTGTCCTCCGGTGCGCCGAGGTCTTCGATTTTAACAAACCAGAGAGACGCGACACCCTGTCCGATGAAGCCGTGTTCGTGTTCATGCTTGCACCATTCTTCCCATTCCCAGCGGCACGCATCGCTGCGCAGGTAGCTGCGGGAGAGACAGGCAATGAAGAACCGCGAGTCGCGCAGCGCCCGATGGCAGCGGACCTGCCAATGTTCAAAGTCTTGGATGTCCTCCTTGTCGAAGAAAATCTCCAGATCGCGGTTGAAACGCCTGCGAAAATCGGCTTTCAGTTCCGCATGCAGTCGGGAAACCAGCGCAACCACCGCTTCGCTGGAGGTATTGTCACCTTGATGGGCATAGGAGATGAACAGGTCGTTGGCCATGCAATAGTTAAGGTTGTTTTCAAACCGTATCAAAACTGTGGGTTAGCGGACGCAATTTCCTGCTTTGCCTTTTGCCATTCTTAACACTGCTCCAAGAATCAAATTACCCCAAGCCACCTGCCATGTGGCGATGTTACGCCCGAACCTGCGGTTGTTTCAATGGCTAACCCGGCAGTTGACTTTAAGATTCTTACTAACAATCGAATCCGCTGCAAGATTTCACATTGTTGGCGGAAGACCTCCCTTCCGCCGCCGCGTCATTGCTACCCTCCTCCACCCCGCCCCCAATCAATTCCCGGCAGCAGCGTGGCCACATGCTCCACCCGGCGTTTGGTGGCGAGGGCGCAGATTTTGGTTTCCATCCGCTGATCTTCGCGGGTGGCTTCTTCGCGCAACTTGGCCAGCGCGTTTCGGAGGTTCAGGAGATCTGTTTCCTCGATGGCGGCGCCGTTGGCGGTCAGCGGGGTGGCGTGGGGCCAGTCGAGATCGCCATCCCAGGCGGGCAAGTTACATTTGTACCGCAGGCGGTTGATGGCGCAGTCCGTCGCGTACAGCGCATGTTCAAACGGCAAAGGACAAAGCTTGCCGACGGGCAGGCGGTCGAGGGTGTCCCAATCGCCGGTCAGCATGAGCGCGCGGCCGACTTCAAAAACCTCGTCCCAGATGCCGCGCATGTTCAGGGCGATCACGCTGATGTTGCGTGCCTCGGCCCGCAAAGCTTCTGCCACATCCTCCCCGTCGGCGCGTTCCAGACGGAAGGCCAGCATCCGGACACAACCCTGCCGCAGCCGGTCCGAGATCATGTGCCCCGCGTCCCGGCCGGTCTGCTCGTTCCATTGGAGGATGGCGTCTACCTGGCGGGTATGGAACAGCGGGCGCGTCACCCATTTCACGTGGGCGGATTTCGCGTAGCAGGGGCCGTCCATGCAGGGTTCCACCAGGCGGATGGCCCGGCCGGCGAACTCCGCCGCGCGGGTGTAATCCCCCTGGCGGTAATGCAGAATTCCCTCCAGCATTTCCAGCCGGTGGGACCAATGCGGTTTGGCCACGCGCTCCAGATAGGCGCGGCCGTCCAGCAACAGTTCCCGGCAGAACGCCGCCGGGGCGATGGAAAGCGAGAGCAGAATGCGGTCGGTCTTCGCCCCGTAAACCGCCCCCGGGTCGGCATCGGGATGATCATACGAAGCGGCCATGGTCAGCACGCGAAAGGCTTCCTCGTACCGGCCGCTCCACATCAGGGAATTGCCCTGCCAGCGTCGGGCGTGTTGTTCCAGGTCTTTTTCCCCGATGGCCGCCGCCATTTCGGCGGCCTCGCGGTTCAGCTCGGCAGCCTTGGGTTCCTGGCCGTTGCAATAAGCGTCATACGCTTCGGACAGCCGGGTGCGAATGATGGCCCGTTCCATAAAATTGGATTTCATATCAGGATTGAGAAGTGCTGGGTGACGGTTTCAGGGTGATCAATTCCACGAGCATCTGCGCCAGTTCCGCATCCGTGGCCCGGCTCATCCGCTGGCGAAACGATTCGGGTGAGGTGCCGTACAGGGCTTTGGCGGCGGCCGCCCAGTCGGTTCCGGACAGGGAATCGTTCCGGTCGGCCACCACCTGCCGCAGCGCCTGGTGTTCCCGCTGAGATTCGGCCAGCCGGGTTTCGAGCGACAGAATGGTTTCCACCGAGCCGAGCAGTTGCCGGCAGACGGCGGCGGAATTATCCGACGAGAGCCGGGCTTTGGATTGCAGCAGCGCGCTCAGGAACAGCCCGCGCAAGGCGAGTCGCGAGGACGATGATTCCCAGTTGCCACCGCCGGCCAGTTGCTGCACCACCGGATTGCCCGCGTTGAGCAGCAGCTCATGCGCGGGTTCCGCCAGTTGCGCCGAAAATTCCTGGCAGATGCCCTCCACCCCCTTGCCCAGCAGCGGATGCCGCAGCAGTTGTTTCAATTTGTCCATTTCCTCCTGCGCGGGTGTTTCCAATAGCACCGACCCAATGTGCGCCGGCTTGAACCGCCGCACGCCGGTTTTCAATTCCATGCCCGTGTCACGTTTCACCGCGTCCGCCAGTTCTCCGAGCAGGGTTTCATAAGTGGATTCCTCCGCCGCCGGCAGGCGCTGGTAAATGTCTTCGCAATCGCAGCGGTCCAGCCGGCGCAAGGTCCATTCGCCCGGCTGCCGCTGGAGCAGTTTGCGCAACAAGCCTTCCTCGAAACATTTGCCGGCATTGAGCGCGATGATGCCGCGCACCCGGCACAGTTCGTAAAACCGGCCGGCGTCGGCTTCATCCTCAAAATAATGAACCATCACCGGCCCGCTCTTGCCGCCGCCGGAACGCAGGCGGTATTCCTCCAGGGTCATTTCCCCGTCGCTGGTTTCAAACGGCAATCGCAGGATCAGCCGGTCAAAGAAACGGTCGTCCACCAGGCTCATGCCTTTGAAATGAAAATGATGCCAGCTGCACAGTTTTGAAAAATAGTCCGGCCGCTCCTGCGAACAGCGGATGATGGCGTCAATGACCGCCTCGCCGAGGGCCGCCTTGAGCTCCCGGTACGCGGCGTTGCGATGCACATTGTCGCGCGCGGCGGTCGGTTGCAACCGGCGCGTATCCACCAGGCCGCGCACGAATTTCGCCCAGTCCGGCAGCAATTCGACATCGCGCGGTCGCACGCACATGCGGTTCTGGTAAATGTCCACAAACCCGCTGGTATTCAGCCCCGGGATATGCTGGTCGGTGATGTAGAGCACGCCCTCCGTTTGCAAATGCGACAGATGCAGCGGAATCACCAGCAACGGGGAATCGGGATAGCGCCGGTCCAGAAAGTCGGCCAGATATTTTTCCCGCTCCATCGCCGGCAGCGTGGCCGCCACTTCCCACGGCGGGCGCACGGCGTTGATGGGGCCGCGCTCATTCAGAAAAATTGGCACGCCCAGCAGGTCCGCATATTTCCGGATGGCGGACTCCAGCGCTTCCTCGTGGAGAAATTCGCCGTAGGCCGGATTGACCGTGACGACCACCTGGGTGCCGGTGTCGGGCATTTCCGAGGTGGGATCGAGCGTATATTCATCATCGCCCACATTCACCCAATGCCAGGCCTCATCCGTCTCATAATGGCGGGTGTAAACATCCACGCGCTCCGCCACGACAAAGGCCGAGAGCAGGCCGATGCCGAATTGTCCGATGGTGGCCACATCACAATGGGCTCCCTGTTTCAATTGCGTGGTCATGGTGCCCGTGCCGGAGGCGCCAATGGTGGACAAAAATTCCTCGATTACATGTTTCGTCATGCCCAGGCCGTCGTCGGTGAACGTGATCGTCCGGCCGCCTTTGTCCAGGGTCACATGGATGCGACCCGGATGATCCGGCGATTGCACGCGCCGCAATTGGATGCTGTCGTGCGCGTTCTGAATCAGTTCGCGCACAAACACGTCGGCTTCGGGGTAGAGGTTTTTCGCGAGCAGCGTTACGAGGCCGCGAAAGTTGGATTTCATTTTGGGCATGGGATTCTCCGGTTTTGAAGGTTCATCATGTGATCGGTTTGATATATTATGGTGACCTTACCACGGGATGTTTTCCCTGGGCAGGGGTGGTATTTGCATCCGGCCTGAGCGGCGGGTCAGGCGTGGGCGCATCCTGATACCGCCCTGTAGCGGCGGGCATCTTGCCTGCCGTGGAGCCGGTGCTTCCAGCCCGGCGGAAACGGCTCCGCCAAGGCAGTCGGTTGGTTATTCGCCAGGGGCCGGGCAATTTCACGGTTCTCCCCAGGCGGCAAGATGCCGCCCTCCACGGCAGGCAGGGATGCCCGCCGCTACCTTTCGGGCGGCAGGGTCAGGCGGGGCGGCGGCATTTCGCGCTTTCCTTGCGGCCGCCGCTGCATTAATTATCCGCCATGAAGTTCAACCGGTTGTTCGCCGAAAAGGGACTCTCACTCGAACGTCTCGCCGCCCTCGTGGAAGTGGACGATGCCGGCGGCATAGCCAGCGCCGCCCCCGATGATGATTCCCGGCAGAGTCTGGTCAGCCGTCAGCTCACTCAGTTGGAAAAGTTTTTCAAAGCCGATTTGAAAAAGAAAACAGGCAAGACCGTCGAGCTCACGCCGGCCGGCAAACAGCTGGCCCAGGCCGCCCGCGAATATCTTCAGTCGCTGGGCGAATTCCAGCGGACCTGTGTAAGTCAACCGGTGGAAATAGTTATGGGCGCGGGCGACAGCCTCCTGCACTGGCTCGTGCTGCCGCGTCTCACCCGACTGCGGGAAGTGCTTAAGGAGACGGTCATCGAGTTGCAGGATTTGCAAAACCTCGCCATCTGCCACCAGTTGATGGACCAAACCATTGATTTCGGGCTACTCCGTTCTGACCTGGTGAAACGCGGCTCCTTGCAGGGCAAGCCCCTCGGCAAATTCGGGTACAGCCTGTTCATTCCGGACAAACTCAGGCCCCGCGACACCAAGGCGGATGAGGCTACACTGCTGCAAGAACTTCCCCTAGCGACTCAGGGCGGCAACACTCTCTTCCAGCATCGGCTGGAGGAACTGGCCGCCAGCAGTAATTGGAAACTGAATATCCAGCTCCGTTGCGAGTCCTTTCCGCAAGTTTCTCAGGTGCTCGCCACCGGCCGAATGGCGGCCATCCTGCCCGACCTGGCGCGCCTGTCCGTCTCCTTCGACTGCCTGTGGGTCTTCCCGTTGCGTTCGCTGAAACAATTGGAACGCGAGGTCCATCTGGCCTGGCATCCGCACCGGTTGGATACCCGGCCCCATCTGGCGGCGGTCAAAAACCGGCTGGCCGAAGCCTTGAAATTCGCCTGCTGACCCATGCCCACCGCATTCTGTAAGGCCAGCCTATGATTGAAAACAGCACCCCCACTCCGGCCACGCCACCGCCGGCGACTGCGGCAAATGAATTGGGCGGCCCGCCCGTGAATGCTTTTGAGGCGTTCGCCCGGCTATATCCCAACCCAATCCTCCAAATAACCCCGGCGGGTGATGCGTGTTTCCACAATGAAGCCGCCGCCCGGCTGCTGGCCGATAGCGGACTTGGCCGAATCGAACAATTATTGCCCGAGAATTATCATCAGGTGGTGAAAGAGTGCCTGGCGGAACCCGGTTACCGCGCCCGGCTCGAAAGCGTCATCAGCAAGCATACGTTGATCTGGTGGTTTTTTTCAAATCCCGACGGCCGGTTTGTCTATTGCAATGCCGAAGATATTACCCAACGGGTTCTGCTGGAAACCCAGCTTCGGCAGGCGCAAAAGATGGAGTCCATTGGCCAGCTCGCCGGCGGCGTGGCGCACGACTTTAACAATATTCTGACCGTCATTCAAGGTCACGCCGAACTGCTGCGTTTGAACGAAGGCTTGCCGCCGGATCTGTTTGAAAGCGCCACCCAGATTCAGCGGGCCGCCCAGCGCGCGGCCGATCTGACCAGACAGCTGCTCATGTTCAGCCGCAAACAGGTTGTATATCCCCGTGACCTGGACCCCAATGAAGTCATTACCAACATGGCGAAGATGCTCACCCGGCTCTTGGGTGAGAATATCCAGCTTGAACTCGGCCTGCAGCCGGCGTCCCGCATTGTGGCCGATGAGGGCATGCTGGAGCAGGTGCTGATGAATCTGGCGGTTAATGCTCGCGATGCCATGCCGCAGGGCGGCCAGATCCGGATACAAACCGAACCGGTGCAGATAACCGATCCGGCGGATGCGGAATCCCGGGCTGGCGACTTTGTCCTGTTGAGCGTCGCGGATACCGGATGTGGCATGTCGCCGGAGATTCTTCACCGCATTTTCGAACCCTTTTTTACGACGAAGGAAGTTGGCCGGGGGACGGGTCTGGGACTGGCCACCGTTTATGGCATCATCAAACAGCATCAGGGGTGGATCACCGTTGACAGTCAGGTGGGGGTCGGATCCACCTTCAAAATCTATCTGCCGAGCAACAAGTCTGCGGATGTCCGGAAGCGACCCGTTGAAGCAACCCTGCGCCAAGGCCGCGGCGAGACCGTTTTGCTGGCGGAGGATGAAGCTGCCGTAGCGACGCTGGCCGCCCGCATCCTATCCCGAAACGGTTACGAGGTCATCATCGCGACCGACGGAGTGGAAGCTTTGAAACATTGGCACTCGCATCAGGATAAAATCGCCCTGCTTTTCACCGACATGGTCATGCCGGGCGGCATTTCCGGACGCGAACTCGCCAGCCGCCTCGTCCGGGAAAAACCCGCCTTGCGAGTGGTTTACACCACCGGCTACAGCGGTGAGATGCTGGGGGTGGAGAGCGGCCTGCGCGCGGGAGAAAATTTTTTGCAAAAACCATACACCTCGGAATTGCTGCTCAAAGCAATCCGGGAGATGTTGTGTCAGGGCTAAAAATTAAGTCGCCTTTTTCCGCCGGTTTTCGGATGCTGCCTTATGATTTTCCCCGATGCGCCCGTCACGCTCACGCCGGAACAAATCGTCCAGTTCAACCAACACTTGTCCCAAGTGCGGCATGACATCAACGGCTCCCTGGCCAATCTCGCCGCCGTCGGGGAACTGATCCGGCTCCGACCGGAGACCGCCGGGAAATATGCGGATCAGTTGACCACCCAGCCGCAACGCATTGCCGCGCTCATCCGGCAGTTCAGCGCAGAATGGGAAGCCCTGGCCGGAATTAAACGCGAATGATATCTCGTGACCGGCGAGTATTTCAGTCGGCGGGAAACCCGGTCATCGCCTGCCGCACCTCATCTACCAACTGCTGCACGGAAAACGGTTTGGCCAGGAAGAAAACATCGGTCGGCAGATTTTGCAAAACTGCCGGTCCCACATGCCCGGAAAGGAGTCCGCAAACAAGGTCAGGCCGGAGCTTCCGGGCGGACAGGACCAGCTCTGCGCCAGAGGCTCCTGACATACTAAAGTCTGTCAGCAAGGCGTGATACTTATTGGCCTGCAATCGGTCCATGGCTTCCGCCGCGCTCACCGCCGTATCGCACACCACCGCCAAATTCTGCTCCAGCACCACGATGACCAATTCCAAAATCATCGGTTCATCATCCACCACCAGCACCCGATATTGTGCTATGTCGGCGGACGATGCTGCCGGCTTTGTCATGCGAACTTACCCCCGGGCGTTCCGGCCAGCCCCTTGGCCCCCCGCAGACCGCTCATAAAACGCGCCAGTTCCGCCATCCCCGCCGCCGTGGGTTCCGCCGAGGCCCGGAAGAACGGATGCGATCGGACGTCGAACGGCAGGTTCTCAATCTCCCGCGCGGCGAACAGCATGAATTTGTCCAGCGCCACGGCATAGCCCGCCTCAAAATAAACGTTGGAATTCTGGAATGGCGCGTACACCACCACAAAATGCGCCTGCCGGATTCGGGCCAGCAGCTCCGTGTTGATCGGCCGCGAGTGCGGAATCTGGTCCATCCGCCGCACCACATACCCCGCCGTCTGCATGGCCGGCTCCAACACGTCCTTGAACCACGCGTCCGCCGCCGGATCGTTGTACGGCATCACCACAAACCCGTATTGCCGCTCCACCTGCGCCCGCATCCGCGCGAGCAGGTCGTTCTCCACCCAGTCCCGCAGATTGTCCAGATCATCCACGGCCGATGGCTTGGGCAGAAAGGTGAAGGCCGGGTTGTAATGCGCCACTTCGCCGCGAATATCATATTGCGACATCAGCAGCACCGCATTGATGCCCATGATGGCGCCCACTTCCTCCGCCAGAATCAAACCGCCCAACCCCGCGCCGTGATGCGGAATCTTGGCATCCACCACCACCACGTCAAACAGCCGGTCCCGCACATGGCGCAACGATTCGCCGGCAAAATAACAGGTCTCAACCGCATGCCCCCGGTCCGTGAGCAGTTTCTTGTAAAACCGCGAGACCTCGGGCTGGTCGTCCACGATCAATATGGAAAGCTGTTCGGTGCGGTTCATGGCCGGGTGGAGGAATGAAAGGGCAGCAACACTTCCACGCGCGCGCCGCCGGTGTCCCGGTTGGAAGCCAGCAATTGCCCATGCAGGCGCAGCGCAATTTCGTTCACAAAATACAGGCCGTAACCGCCCTTGGCCCCGTCGGCCGGCGGCTTTAGCTGGCCGTTGCGGATGGCCGTCAGCTTCTCGGCGGTGAAGCCCGGGCCATCGTCCAGAATGCAAAGCGACACCGTGTTGTCCGCCGATTCCGTCGCCACCGTCAATTGAATGTGATGGCCCGCTTCCGAACCGCAGGCCTTCGCCGCATTGAACAGCAATTCACCGGCCAGAAACAGGATCAGCGACGGCGGCATATCCGCAGTCTCCACCCGCTCATCACATTTGACCTGGAAGTCCAGCCCCGGCGAAGTCTTCCGCTTCCGCTCCGCCAGATCCGCCAGCCGCCGGGCCATGCTGTCATTGGTCTGCGGCCCCGGCGCGTAGTAATCCCGGGCCAGACTTTGCATCAGCCGCACCACCTGGGCCACATGCTGCAGGCAGGCGTGCATTTTGGTGTCCAGCATCAGCTCCTGAAATTCCGGGCCGGACATGGACCGCCCCAGCTCCGCCGACATCATGAGCACCGTCAGCGAATTATTGACATCGTGCAGCAACCCGCCGACCAGATAGGGGAACACCGGGCTGATCGGCTTGGCAGCCGTCCCCGTGCCGGCAAGGCCGGAAAGATGGGAATCAGGAGCGGTGGCGGACATTACCTCGCGACTCTACTCCGGCGGCAATTCGACGTCAAATGCCAACTCCATAACCTTGCCTGGTATTGGCGGTGAATGCCCGGAAACGGGCCGCGCAAACGGCTGACTGACAACCACCGATCCAGATCCCTGACCAACCGGTCAGCCGGGGTGTTTTATCACCGGTTACGCTTTCCTCCAAATGCGGCTACAGATGGGGTGAAGCAGATGAAACCGCCAATGAATTATGAATGATTTGCCCGACCCGCCCGCCCGTATGAAACCGCCCCGGAACCGACTGCAACAACGCGTACTGCAACGGTTGGAAGCCGGACTGCCACCGACGCGCTGGCAGCAATTTCGGTTGCACCTGCAAACCATGGTACGACAGCTCCGGCATCGTCGGTTTTCCACGATTTGGTTCCACGGCAAAGGGGTCGCGCGAATTGCCTGGCAGCCGTTCACCGTATGCCGGTTGTTGGGCGTGCCGGTGCAATTCCACATCACTTGGTTTGTTTACCCGGCCGGCTTTCTGGTCTGGCTGCTCTATGACGATGAACATCCGTGGCGGCTCGACTTTCCCTTGTTGATCCTGTTCATCCTGTGCCTCTCGCTGCTGTTTCATGAGTATGCCCATGTGCTTACCGCGCGCCGTTTCGGCATCGGCTCCCGCCGCGTCATCATCATCCCGCCGGGCGCGGCGGCCGAATTGGAAACACCCTTGTCCGGTCCCCGGGAATTTTGGATTGCCCTGGCCGGCCCGGTGTCCAGCCTCCTGCTCGCGGAACTGTTCCAGCTCGGTCTGCTCGCGCTGGCGGCATCCGTAAGCGACTGGTTTTCCGACTACGGCTGGCGGCTTGAATTAAGGGATGGATTGCGTTTCGGTTATGCCCTGAACCAGATGTTGGCGGGCTTCAACCTGCTCCCCTGCTTTCCCATGGATGGCGGACGGATGTTGCGCTCTGCGCTGGCCGTCGTCGTCGGTCGCTTTTTCCCGCATTACCCCGTTCCAGCTTCCCTGATTGCCACGCGGATCGCCGTCCGCTGCTTCGCCTGGCCCGTGGCCCTGGTCATGATGGTTTATTCACTTCAACGGCGGGATTACTGGCTTTACCTGCTGCTGTTCCCGCTCCTGCTGTTCGCCGCGGAAATCGAGTATCAGACGCTCCGCGAAGCGAATGCGCCTCAAAACGAGGGTGAAAATCCGGGCGCAGATTGACCCAGCACGACAAATTGCCAACCCGGCCGGCACCTCCAAGGCCATCGCCGGTATTGGCGTGGTTCTCCCTCTGAATCCGAATCAATTCGCCGCCCGCGCCTGCAACGGCGCTGGCGCCTCCGCCGGCAAAGCCCGGGCATAAACCCGCACGTAGTCCACCACCATCTGCTGCGGCAAAATGGTGGTTTTATCCGGATACCCCGGCCATCCGCCGCCCACCGCCAGATTCAGCAGCAAAAACTTGGGATGGTTATACACCCACGCCCGCCCCTTGGGCAGACTCGCCGGCGTCACCCGGAAATACGGCCGGTTGTCCACATACCAAGTAATAACGTTGCTCTCACAATCGACGGCGTACACGTGAAAGTCATCGGCAAAGGTCGCACCATCCGGCAGGGCAAAGGGACCGCCAATGCCGTCGCCCCCGCTGTAACCGGGACCATGGACCGTGCCGTGTACTTTGCCCGGTTCCTTGCCAATGTTTTCCATGATGTCAATCTCCCCGCAGGCGGGCCACCCGGCGGAGCCGATGTCGGTCCCCAGCATCCAGAACGCCGGCCAGATTCCCTGGCCCCGCGGTATTTTGATCCGGGCTTCAAACCGTCCGTAAGTCCATGCCCCTTTGTTCTTGGTCAGCAACCGGGCGGAGGTAATGGCCTTGCCCCCGTAATTCTCCGTCTGCGCTTGGATCACCAGTTTGCCGTCCGCGATCACCGCGTTGTTCGTCCGGTCGGTGTAGTATTCCAGCTCGTTGTTTCCCCACCCGTTTCCGCCGGTTTCAAAACTCCATTTGGCGGAATCCGGACGGCTGCCGTCCGGCTGGTTGAATTCATCGCTCCACACCAGTTTCCAGTCGCCCCCGCCCCCGGCCGGAGCCGGACTGGCAGGCCGGTCCGCCGCCAAAGTGGTGGTCGCAACCGCCGCCAGGCCAAAAATGATGCCCGTGCCCAAGCCAAAAAAAATATTCATAATTGATTATTTAACATCCCAGCGTTCCATCTGCCGAAGCACCCGCCTGTCCGTAATTTTTGCGGACAGGTTTTATTCCAACTGCTTGTCAACCGGTTCCAATGTCACCGCCCGCCCCGGCACCATCATTCAAACCGGATGTCGTCCACGTAAAAAGTCACGGGCGTGGCTTGTCCGGCCAATGACCAGACAAAGCCGGTCTTGATATGCGTCAGATCCTTGCCGGCAAGATCAATGGTGTATTCCTTCCATTCCTTGGTCAACGTTACCGCCGGGATCTCACCGCTGCCGCTGTCGGGAAATTTTTTATCCGGTCCCAGAATGCCAAACTTGAAGCTGACCACTTCGCCGCCCTTCTCGCCGCGCGCCCAGAACGTGAGCGCCTTGGCCCCGGTCAAATTCCAGCCGCCGGCCTGGTCGCCCCAATCATTCATGGGATCCTGCCAGACAATGCCCGACCATGCCGTGGTGTCGTTATAGTCAAACCGCAGGCAAGTCTTGCCGCCATGGGGATTGGTCGCCCAGCCGTCATCCATTTTTGTGGCCTTGGCATTGCCCATCCAGCCGGCGGGAATATAGTGATTATTCGCGCTGCCCCGGTCGTCATAAACCGTGAAGGGCAGTTTGACGGCATTGGTTCCGGCGGCATCATCCGCCTGGAGTGATTGCTCGTTGGCCAGCAAGCCAGCGAGCACTCCGGCCAGCAGCAGGCCCCGGTGGAATGGTTGTTTCAGTTGCATATTTTTATACATATTATTTTTGTTATGGATGAACGCCAGTGGTGCGGAAAATCATGTCCCCATTCCGGGATAACAGTCAATCCATCGCGCCTCCGGAAAGTCATAAACCGCGTTTAACCGTCCTAAATTCAAGTTTGCCGTCAAATCACCGGCACTCCCTGGCAAATTCCCCAACGAAATTAATGCGGGGTATGTTGCGCCAGCCAGGCCAGGTCGGCGTTATTCACACAGTTCACGTAGGCGACGCTTTTATAAGTAACCGGCGCCACCACCTGGCCGGTCTGCCATTTGTGTACCGTGGAGTGGCCGTCCGCAAACGCCATGCCACAGGCCCCCGCATGTTGGCTGCCGGGCAATTCCACCAGCGTGCCGGTGCCATTGGTAAAACTGTAACTGGCGTACAACATGCCGTCATCAATGTAATCGGGGTGCTCATCCATGAAGAGCCAACTGTCGGACGGCCCGGGATTCTGGAAATCACCGGATTTTTTCGCCCAAAAAGGCGTGCCGCCGGAGGTGCCGACAAGGCCCTGGGCCCATTTGTTGCCATCCCCAATGGCCGCATTCATGACCACGCTGTGGGCGCGCGAACTCCAGCCTGCGGCAGTCTGGGCGGGACTGACATAGTTGGCGGCCGGACAGGCAAAGATATGGGCGTTTCTGCCCTCATAATTGCCCAGCAACGAAAAGCGATCATCCACCAGATACAGCGTGTTGGTGTTCTGCTGGGCGGTCGTCCAGCCCATCCAGGGATTCCCGGTAATCCAGGACGGCGTGGTATTGTAGGGTGTGCCGGTGTCGCTATTGATGGGCAGGCGTTCGGCATTGTCGCCGGCATACATGATCCAGGCCAGGCCCAGTTGCTTGTTGTTGCTCATGCACGCCGCCGCCACCGCCTTGGCTTTGGCCTTGCTCAGGGCCGGCAGCAGCATCGCCGCCAAAATGGCGATAATGGCGATGACCACCAGCAGTTCGATCAGGGTAAACCCGGTTCGGACCGAATTATTTTTGAATTTCATATTTTTTTTAGACTGGCGGGCCTGCCACCTCGGCAGGCCCGCCACCCCTTCGCTTACGCGAACCCCGGCTTAACCAACCTGGCTAAGTTGCTCCGTTTATTTCCGCAGTCAGCCGGCCCAGGATGACCGGCCGACAGCGGGCGTTTTAATACTTCAACCGATAGAACACCGCCGGATTCGCCGGATCAATCGCCTGGATGACCTTGTTGGTGGCGGTTGATCCGGTGACCGTAACCCAGTTGGTGCCCAGCCCCGTGCTCAGGGAGTTCGTCTGCGCTTGCAAGGTCCAGCCGGTGTGATCCGCCGGCCAGGAGAGGGTGAGGACACCGCCGGAAACACTGCTAACCAGGTTCGTGGGCGTCGCATTGACCCCGACCACGACCAAGGTGTTCGTGCTGCTGGCATAGACCCCGTCACCCGAGTAGATGGCCGTAAGGGTATAAGAAGCCGGCACCGCCGTCGGCGTGCTGTTGGCGACGCCACCCGTGACCGTGCCGGTGCTCTGCGGCACCGAATTGGTTTTGAAGGCAACGGTGCCGGAAGCGGCCCCCGCCGTGACTCCGTTGGTGTTTACCGTGGCCGTAAAGACCGCGCCGGACTGCACCGTGGAGGCAATGACCGAGGGCGATCCGGAAGGCGCGGTGGTGGACAGCGAAACATCGTCCACCAGCAAACCGCCGTAACCGCCGCCCACCGCCCCGGTGGCGCCGAAGATTTGAATCAAGGCGCTCGTCGCCGAGGCCGGGGCGACAATCGGCCCGGTGGTGATCAGCGTCCAATTCGTGCCCACCGTGGTGATGCTGTTAAAGCCCACCGTGCCGACTTCCGTGGAGACGTTCAGCCAGCCGACCTTATATTGCTGCACGTAGCTGGGACCCGAACCGTTTTGCTTCGCCCAGAAGGAGAAGGTGTACGTGTTGCCCCCCACAATCGCGGTCCCCTGATTGGAGACATTCTGCTGAACCTCCGAGTTGTTGGCCTCACCCGCAAGATTGGTTACCGCAATGGACATGCAAGCCGTGCCACTGTGAAAATCCGAGGTGGTCCGCGTGGGCGGCTCGGAACCAACCTCGGTCCAGTTCAGGGCACCCGTGGAGCCATCGTCATTCTCGAAGCCGCCATTCGCAACCGCTTCCGTGACGACCGGCACGTCTTCCAGCACCTGATAGTACGCCACCGGAGCAGGATCGAATACCGAGGTCACCGCCGAGCCGGTCAACTGGCTGCCCAAATTGTTCCAATTGACGTCGTCCGTGGAACTTTGAACCTGATAGTAATTGTTGCTGTTGGCGTTCCAACTGATTTCATTGCCCGCGCCGACCGACAGGGTCAGGGTGGTCGGCGTCGTCGCCGCCGCCGCGCCCACCACGCTGCCGTAAGTGTTGCCGGTGCGGATTTCGTCGAAGACATCCGCATAACCGCCGCCTTGGGTGTTAAAGCCGATGCCGGTAATCGTGCCCACATCGTAGCTGCTCCACACGAGGTTGGCCGCGCCCGCCGGCGAGTTTGTGCCGGCGGCGGGATCCAGCCAGAGGCTGACCGTGTCATTGGCGCCGGAGGTGTTAAAATCAATTCTCACCACTACCAGATGCGTTTGATTATAATTGAACCCGCCGGTGATTTGCTGACCGGAAAAGGTGGTTATACCCTGGGCGCCCGCGCCCGCCGTGGCGATGGAACCCAAGCCCAAACAGCCGGCGGTGCCGCTGTAGGGTGCCGTCATGCCGATGATCAAACTGGTGGAACCGCTGCCGAACAGCACCAGACCGTTCAGGTTGCCGCCGTTGTTGCCGAGCTGGTTGAACAAAAAGCTGATGTACTTCGTGCCCGAGGAAAGCGGGCTGGCCAAAGCTACCTGATCGCGGCTGCCGGTGGTGGAAAGCGCGTTGTTGCCTGCGGGCAGACCAGTATAAGTCAGGCCGCTGACAATGCTGCCATTGCCAACCGTCCAGTTGCCGGTCAGGCCCGTGCCCGTATTGGCCGTGCCCGTGGCAAACGTTCCGAGGCTGTAATTGAACGACTCATAGACCGGCACATAGGCCACCGGAGCGGCGCTCACTTCCGTCGAGTTCACGCCTTCGCCGGCGGTATTGGTGGCGGACACTTCATAATAATAGGTCGTGCCGTTGGCCACCGAGGCATCGGTGTAACTGGCCGTGTTCGCCGTGGCGATGGTGACCTCCGAACCGCTCGCCGTGGAGCGTTTCACCTTATACCCGGTGGCCGCCACCGGCGCGGACCAGCTCAGGGAAACCGACCCGTCGCTGGCATTGGCCGCCAGTCCCGTGGGCGCGCCGGGCGCCACCAGCGTGGGCGTCGCCGTCACTTCCGAACTGTTGGCGCTCTCCCCGCCCGCATTCACCGCCGAAACCACATAGTAGTAGCCGGTCCCGCCGGCCACCGTATCGGTGTAATTCGTCCCCGTCACCACACCCGCGCCGGAAACCGTCACGTAACCCGAACCGCTCGTGGTTGAACGCTTCACATTATAACTGGCCGGGCTGCCGGCGGCGGCATTCCAGGTGAGGCTCACCGAGTTGCCGCCAGCCACGGCGGCCAGTCCCGTCGGAGCCGAGGGGGCCGCAATGGTATAATCAACCGCCTCCGCCCAGGTGGTGGCAATGCGCAACTCATCAAACACAAATGCCCCGCCCGCGCCCGCCGGGTTTACAATCGAGCACGCGCTGATGGTAAATTGGGGCATGGTAAAAGTGCCCGTCGCCGTCGGCTCGCTGCTGGTGTTGGCCGCAGGATTCACCCAGATGCTGCCCGTCCAGCCCGACCCGGTGCCGGTCAGTTTCACCACCACAAAATAGGTGCTGCCATAGGTGATGTTGGCCGTGGCCGACTGCCACTTGTTCCCGCTGTTGTCGTTGTAACCGCTCTGCTGGTTCACCCCATAAAATCCCTGGGTACCGCTGTAGGGAGCCGTCACGCCCACAAACATGCCGTTGCCGCCGGTGTTCATTTCCAAGCCCACCAGGTTGCCGCCGGGGTTGCTCCCCACGTTGATCAGGTAGCTGATATAGACCGTGCCGCTGGAAACCGGGCTGGACAGATTTTCGCCGGAGTAAGCCGCCGTCTGCTTCAAGGCATTATATGACGTGCCCAGGCCCGTATAGGTCAGACCGGCCACCGTGGTCAGGCCGCCGCCATTGTAACCGCTGCTGAAACCGCCGCCCGTGGTTTGCGTGGGGGTGCCGGAGACGTAGGTGGGCGCCGCTCCCAAAGTATAATTGTAAGGCTCATGGGCAATCAGGCTGGCCAGGGCGCTGCTGGCCGCAAACACCAGCAGACAGCAGATGAGGAACGCCACCCCGGACCGGGGCAGCAAATGTGGTTTTGGTTGATTCAGGGAACTTATCGTTTTCATTTTGGTTTCCAGGTTCTCGCGAGTTAGGGGCAGGCAAACGCGTTCAGTGGTGGACGTGTTTGCTGGCTTGAGAACCACTCTACCGGCGAATTCAATTATGCCAAGCTAGCCGAGCGGCTAGTTTTCCTAACTTTCCGCATCCTGTCCCTGCTTGAACTTGAGCGCCGCCGCGGTCCGTGAATGGACGTGTAACTTCTCGTAGATATGTTGCAAATGCCATTTCACCGCCGCCACCGTCACCCCCAGCCGGTCGGCAATGGCCTTGTTGCCCAGCCCGTGCATCACAAACTCCAGGACTTCCTGTTCCCGGTCCGTCAGATTTTCCACCTGCTGGGCCACCGTCGTCTGGTTTTGAAACTGGCCGATCACCTTCCGGGCGATTTCCGGCGTCATCGGCACCCCGCCCTCGTGCGCCTCCTGGATCGCCTGGAGCACCTTTTCCGGCTGGGCCCGCTTCAGCAGATAGCCGCAGGCCCCCGCGCGCAGCGCCTTGAATATCCGCTCCGAATCCTCGTAAACCGTCACAATGATGATATGCACCGCCGGCATCTGCTCCTTGATTTTGGCCGTGCATTCCACGCCCGTGGAATCCGGTAATTGGATGTCCATCAGCACCACGTCCGGCGCCGCCTTGGGAATTTTCTTCAACGCCTCCGCCACCGTGCCGCAGGCGCAGACGCATTGAAAACCGGCGGTGCGATTGAGCAAAGTCTCGAACCCTTCGCGCACCGTCTTGTTGTCTTCCACAATGGCGACTTTGATCATAAAAATATCTTTGGCAGGGGCGCGCTGAATTGGACCCGGGTCCCCTTTTCCGGATCACTGGCCACCGCGCAGGTGCCGCCCAGGGAATTCAGCCGCTCGGTCATGTTGATCATGCCGTCCCCGCCCGGCGGGGCGGCCTGCACCCGGAAGCCGCGCCCGTTGTCCGCCACCTCGACCAGCAGGCGGCCGTCCTGCTCCAAAATCCGCAGCCAGACCTGCGTGGCCACCGCGTGGCGCAGCACGTTGTTGAGCGCCTCTTTGAACGCAAAGAACAGTTCCTGCCGGAATTTCGGATCCAGCGGCTGCTCCGGCAGATTCATGGCAATATCCAGCCCGCAGGCGATGCCCGCCATGTCGAGCAGCCGTTGCGCGTAGGCCCCAAAATAGCCCGCCAGCGAGGCGATGGTATCGTTGCGTGGATTGACCGCCCAAACGATTTCGTCCAGCGAAGTCACCATATGCCCCGCCGTTTGCATCAGTTCGCTAAGATAACGCTCCTTTTCATCCGGCCGGGTGGTCGGACTTTTGGCCAGCGAAGCCAGCATGTTCACCTCCGTCAGCCGGGACCCCAGATCGTCATGCAAATCATGGGCCACCCGGGCGCGCTCCTGTTCAATGACGCGCCGCCGTTCGGCCAGCTGCCGCTGCTGGATTTGCTCCTCCAACTGCCGCGTCCGCTCCGCCACCTGCCGCCGCAACGCCACCGCCCAGCCAAAGGTGGCCAGCGCCGCCACGGCCAGCACCCCGACAATCCACAGCGTCTTTTTCAGCGTCAACCACGGAGGCGCCTGCAGAAGCACTACGTCGGCCCCCGAACGCAGCAGGATGCTGAAGGACTTCGCCCGCCAGTTGTTGCCCGCCTCCCAACTGCCGGGCTCAATCCGGCAGACCCCCGTCACCGCCACCAGACTGCCGTTGGCCAGCCCGCCAAAACGGTCGGCGCCCGCTTCCTGTTTCAGGCTTGCCTGAAATATAAAATTGTTCGCCTGCAAAATCAGAAACTGCTCGTCGCCATGCCGGGTGCGGTCAATCAGCCGGGCCTGCACTTGAATCAACTGACAGTCGTGCCCGCCTTTCAGCACGCCGTCGGTGGTCAGCCGCGCCGCCGCCAGCGGAACCCCGGCGGCCACCTTCCGGTAAATGGCATCCTGCAGCAGCGGCGTGTAACTGCCTTGCCGGACAAAGCCCAGCACCTCCGCCCGGTCGCCCGCCGCCAGCGGCACCTCCGCCCGGGTCTGCACCTCCACCCCGTGCTCCCCCTCCTGCAAAAACATGACCGAACCGGCCTCATAATAAATGACCGTGCCCGCGACTTTCACCCGGTGCCCGTAGCTTTCCTGCGGCGTGAATTGCAACAGGCTGCCAATCGACCGTGCCGTGGCGGCAAAAGGATCGGCCGTCGCCGGCACCTCGATTTTCAAATCGTCCGCCCGCGGCACCATCAGCCGGATCGCGAACAACTGGCGCTGATGGTTGAACTGCGTCGAGCAAACCCCGCGCACCCGCACCGTCCCATCCAGCATCGCCTCCGGCTTGGCCACGGGCAGTTTCGGGGCGCAAACCGTCACCCGCCCGCCCCCGCTCGCAATTTCAATCGTATAGTAGGGAATGTTGTCCATCGGCCGGACCGACCGGACGATGCCCGTGATTTCCACAAACTGGCTGTCTTCCGCCCCGCTCGCGAGCTGTTCGTAGGTCACCGGCTTGGGCGTCGGCAACGGGGCCGTGCCGAGTATGGTCAGATGTTTGACCAGCACCACCGGCGCATATTCCCCCGGATTGCTCACCCCCTCGATTTCCACCAACTGACCCGGCAGCAGCAGCGGCGTATTGGTGGAAGCCTGCAGGTAAATTCCCGCCGTGTCGTCCTGAATGAACCGCGAATAGAGCTGCTCGTCGAAAAAAGTCACCACCCCGCGCAAATGCAGCGGAATCTGCAACGGCGCCTGCTCCGCCGACAGTCCGCGCACCGCCGCCACCGTGTGCAAGCCGTCGGCCCGGACAACCTCGCGGCTTCCCGCCAGCAGCGTCAGCAGCAGCACCAAGGCATGGAACCGCCGACCAGGGCGGCCCCATCCGGCCCTTGACCGGTTGAAGTAATCACGATGCATTAGCAGTCTTGTTGAAAAATAAACGGCCGGTTCATGTTACGGGTTGCCGTGTTGTAGTCTCCGGCAACTCGATTTGTCAACGTTCATCTGTTCTCGGGGGCGGTGGCCATGAATCAATGATGCAAAGCGCCGACCGCCGGCGATGAAAATCATGCGGCGGACTGACTTGGGCGGGTGTGTGGGCATCATCAAAATCATACCGGAATATTTGAATTTGAAAACCCATCACCGCCAAACCTAGCCTTTTGGCTAGGGTCGGAGGTGACCCTCACGCCATTCAGACTCGCGGTCATGGGCAGGCCTGGGCCCGCCTCATCCGGCCCAGCAAGGCGCATTGCCATGGGCGGCCGGCTTTGGCAGGTTGTACCCGTTATTGACACCAACCAGCCAACTGAACCCGCCTCCATGAAAACTGTACTGCTTGCCGGATTCGAACCTTTCGGCGGAGAGGCATTAAATCCCTCCGCCCTGGCAATGTCGGCGCTGGCTGGCCGGCAGATTACCGGACGACGGGTGGCAACTCTTGTTCTGCCCTGCATTTTCGGCAAGTCATTGGCGCTGCTTCGGCGGGAAATTCAACGCCTTCGGCCGGAACTGGTCATATGTACAGGCCAGGCTGGCGGGCGCGCCTGCCTCAGTGTGGAACGCGTGGCCATCAACATTGCGGACGCCAGCCTGCCCGATAATGCCGGCAACCGTCCGGTGGATCAGCCCGTCGTCCGGGGAGGACCAGCCGCCTATTTTTCCACGCTGCCAATCAAGACCATTGTGGCGTCATGGCAATCAGCGGGTTTGCCGGGCGCAGTTTCGCACAGCGCCGGCACCTTTGTTTGCAATCACATCTTCTATGGCCTGATGCGAACTCTTGCGCGAAACCCAAACGTACGCGGCGGCTTCATTCATGTCCCCTACCTCCCCGACCAGGCCCGCCGGATGGCAAAGGGCACACCCAGTCTGCCGCTGGATCAAATCGTGCGCGGCCTGGAAATCGCCATTGCCAGCAGCCTCCCACCCGCCAAGACCGGCACCTGACCGGCATTTAGTCAGTGTTCGCGGTATTTAGTGACTCAAACCGCGATATCGCGGGCTATTTTACCATCGTACACCCCTTGGTCATGCCTCTCCAGAATTGGGCTGGCAAAAACGCCATTGACTCAAAATCTACTGTCCTTATCGTATTTGGTATGCGGCTGTCCAAAAAAACCGATTATGCCCTCCGGGCCATGTTTACTTTGGTGGAACATTACGGCGGCGCGCCGATTCCCATCCGGGAACTGGCGCGGCGCAATGACGTGCCCAAGCGGTTTCTGGAGCAGATCATGCTCGCCCTGAAAGCGCAGGGCTGGGTGGATAGCGTGGCGGGTATTCGCGGCGGTTATTTGCTCTCCAAAAACCCGGCCAAAATCACCATGGGTGAAATCGTCCGGCACTTTGACGGCATCCTGGCTCCGATTGATTGCGTCTCTGTCACCGGCTATCGCCGCTGCACCCAGGAGTCGGTCTGCCGCTTTCGCCGGGTCTTCTTTGATGCCCGCAACTACGTGGCCAACCTCATGGATCGCTCCACCCTGGCCGAGGTCGCCAAAGGCACGCCCTTGTCCAAGCAGGAAATTGCCACCGACTTCATGGGGGGCGAGGGAATTTGAACATATTTAAAATTCTCTGTTGACTTGCCCGGACTTTGCGGGATAATAACGACACAATGAGTCGTTGATATAAAAACGACACTGACAGCAAAGTTTTCCGTCAGAGTTTGCTTTTTTTTGATTTAAATAACGACATCAAGAGTCGCATATAGAAAACGATTAAGTCATGAGTGCCACAATCATCAAAACCGGTTCCGCCAGCAGCGATAAGGAAGCCTGGCTGCAAGTCGTGCAACAGCACGTCGGCAGCCTCCGCTATGGGGTTGTGCAGATTGTCATCCATGATTCACAAGTAACGCAGATCGAAAAAACCGAACGCGTGCGACTGGACAAAGCGCGGGCACAGGGAAATTAACCGTCACCAACGCAAATTGGCTGGAAAACCGAAACACAAATAACTTGCCGTATCAACGGAAGTATCACCGAGATGAAACTGAAGCAAATCAACTGGACGTGGATCATTACCGGAGCTCTGGGATTGCAATTCGCCGGCACGGCGTTGGCCGCCGAGGATGCGGATATTGAGCTGTTAAAAAAGCAGATTCAGGAATTGGATCAAAAGGTTCGCGTTCTCGAACGCGAACGCGAAATCGACCAGGATGGTGCCGCCGCCGCCGCCAAAGCCGCCCCCAAGCTCACCTTGGGTGCCAATGGTTTCAGCTTTGCCTCCGCCGATTCCAACTACGTCGCCCAGTTGCATGGCGTAGTGCAGTTCGACTCCCGCACCTTTTTTCATGACGGTGGCCTGAACGGCAATGACGGTTTCCTGATCCGCCGGGCCCGCCCGATTCTCTCCGGCACCTTTTATCACGACTTCGATTACATGTTCGTCCCGGATTTTGGCGGCAGCACCGTCCAAATCCAGGATGCCTATGTGAACTACCGTTACAATCCGGCGCTCCAGTTGGAGGTGGGTAAATTTAAATCCCCCATTGGCCTCGAACAGTTGCAAGCCGATGCCAACACCACATTCAATGAGCGTTCGCTGGTCACCGACTTGGTGCCCAATCGCGACTTGGGCGTGGAACTCCACGGGGATCTCCTCGACAGCCGGGTCAGCTATGCCGTCGGCGTCTTCAACGGCGCCCCGGATTATAACGGCACCTCCACGAATCAATCTTTTCAGGATTACAAGGCGCTGGTCAGCCGGGTATTTTTCCAACCGTGGAAAAATTCCAGCGTGGACGCCGTGCGCGGCCTTGGTTTTGGTGTCGCTGGCAGCTATGAAGCGGACCATCCTACCGGAATCACAGGTTTGACGCCCGGCTACACCACGGACGGCCAGCAGAAGTTTTTCACCTACGGTTCCGGCGCGACCGCCGATGGCACCCACTGGCGGATCTCGCCGCAGGCCTACTATTACTACGGGCCGTTTGGCCTGCTGGCGGAATACGCCATTTCCGATCAGAAGGTGGCCAAAAGCGGCGCCAGCGCCAATGTCCGGAATGATGCCTGGGAACTCACCGGTTCCTGGCTGTTGACCGGCGAAGATGCCACTTACACCGGCGTGACTCCGCTGCATCCGTTTGATCCGCGCAGCAATCAATGGGGCGCGTGGCAGGTGGTGGCCCGGTACGGTGAGCTGTCTGTGGATGATGCCGCCTTTGCCAAAGGTTTTGCCAGTTCCTCCGCCTCGGCTGACAAAGCGCAGGCCTGGTCGGTGGGGCTCGACTGGTTTCTCAACAAAAATCTGCGCGCCAACGTGAGCTATTCGCACACCGTGTTCTCCGGCTACAACGGGGCGGCCTCGGGCATTGCGCAGCCGGAAAACGTCTTGTTCTCCCGCCTGCAACTCGCTTTCTAAGCATGACTGGACACACCGGAATCTTATCCATGAAAAAACTAATTTACCTCGCGCTCATCGCCTTGCTCGCGCTCTCCGCGCCGGCCAAGGAAATCAAACTGCTCAACGTCTCCTACGATCCCACGCGGGAGCTGTATGAGCAATATAACGCCGCCTTCATCAAGTATTGGAAAACCAAGACGGGTGATGATGTGACGGTCTCGCAATCGCACGGCGGCTCCGGCAAGCAGGCCCAGTCGGTGATCAACGATCTGCCGGCGGATGTCGTCACACTGGCGCTGGCGTATGATATTGACGCCATTGCCCAGACGCGCAAGCTGCCCGCTGACTGGCAGAAACAACTGCCCGACAACAGCACGCCCTACACCTCCACCATCGTGTTTCTCGTTCGCAAGGGCAATCCCAAGGGCATCAAGGACTGGAATGATGTGGTGAAGCCCGGCGTGGGGGTGGTGGTCGCCAGCCCGAAAACCTCCGGCGGCGCCCGCTGGGCGTATCTGGCCGCCTGGGCTTATGCCTTGGAAACGCAGAATCACGATGAGGCGGCCGCTCGCGCCTTCATTACCAAGCTCTACAAAAACGTGCCCGTGCTGGACTCCGGCGCGCGCGGCGCCACCATCACCTTCGCCCAGCATGAGATCGGCGACGTCCTGCTCGCCTGGGAAAACGAGGCCCACCTGGTGCTGAAGGAATTCGGCGCGGACAAGTTTGAAATCGTCACCCCCTCCATCAGTGTGCTGGCGGAACCGCCCGTGGCGGTGGTGGCGAAAAACGCCCGCAAACACGGCACCGCCGAGGTGGCCAAGGCGTATCTGGATTACCTTTATTCGGAGGAAGGCCAGGACATTGCCGGCAAAAACTTTTACCGTCCGCGCAATGAAAAGGCCGCCGCCAAGTATGCCAGCCAGTTTGCCAGCCTCAAGCTGGTGACCGTGGACCAGGAATTCGGCGGCTGGCAGGCCGCGCAGGCGAAGCATTTCGCCGATGGCGGCATCTTTGACCAAATTTTTCAGCCCTAATGAATGGTGGCAGCCGACGTAAGGAGGCTCAAAATATATAAAAGTTCCCGAAAATATTTAAGCCTGCTCACTACGAAATTAATTTTTAAAGAACAACCATATGTCCCTCGCCACGCTCGTCAAACCCGCCGCCCAACCGGCCGCCGCCCGCCGCCGGAACATCGCCGATCTGCTGGCCCCGCTCAACCGCCTGGCTGCGACCTCGCCCAACCTCGTCGTGAACCACGACGCCCGGTTTGAGCAGGGCGAGGAATCATTCGAATTGCCGCGCTACCTGTTTGTCGGCCCGCGCGGTGGCGACACGCCCATTCGCATCGGCATCTTTGCGGGCATTCACGGCGACGAACCGGAAGGCGTGTATGCCCTCATCCAGTTCATCCAGATGCTCGAAGCCCGGCCCGAACTCGCCACCGGCTATTACCTTTCGTTTTACCCCGTCTGCAACCCCACGGGCTTCGAAGACAACACCCGTCATTCCCGGCGCGGTCGCGATCTGAACCGCGAATTCTGGCGCAACTCCGCCGAACCCGAGGTCCGCCTGCTGGAAGCCGAGCTGCAATCCCGCTCGTTCCAAGGCATCATTTCCCTGCACACGGATGACACCAGCGACGGCTTTTACGGCTTTGTGCGCGGAGCCACGCTGACGCGTCATCTCATCGAACCCGCACTGGCGGCCGCCGAGAAATTCCTGCCCCGCAACACGCTGCCGGTGATCGATGGCTTTCCCGCCCGGCGCGGCGTGATCAGCGACTGCTACGAAGGCGTGCTCAGCGCGCCGCCCAAGATCCGGCCGCGCCCGTTTGAACTGATTTTGGAAACACCCGCCGCCCCGCCGGAATACCTGAAGCAGTGCGCTTTTGTCGCCGCGTTGCAAACCATTCTGGTTGAATATCAGAAATTCATCGCTTACGCTCCCAACCTGTAATCAAACCACTAACTCATACTATGAGCCGTATCTATAACGACATCACCGAAACCATTGGCAACACACCGCTCGTGCGGCTGAACCGGACGGCGCAAGCCCACGGCGCCCTCGCCACCGTGCTGTTGAAACTTGAATTTTTCAACCCCCTCTCCAGCGTCAAGGATCGCATTGGCGTGGCGATGATTGAAGACGCCCTTGCGGCCGGCAAAATCACCAAGGACACCGTCCTGATCGAACCCACCAGCGGCAACACCGGCATCGCCCTCGCATTCGTCGCGGCGGCCAAGGGCTTGAAGCTCATTCTCACGATGCCCGAAACCATGAGTGTGGAGCGCCGCAAGCTGCTCAAGATTCTCGGCGCCAAGCTCGTCCTCACCGAAGGCGCCAAGGGCATGAAAGGCGCCATCGCCAAGGCCGATGAACTGAACCAACAGATTCCGAACAGCATCGTGCTCCAGCAATTCGCCAACCCCTCCAACCCGGCCATTCACCGCCGCACCACCGCCGAGGAAATCTGGCGCGACACGGGCGGCGCGGTGGACTTCGTCGTCGCCGGCGTCGGCACCGGCGGCACCATCACCGGCGTGGCGGAAGTGCTCAAGCAGCACAAGCCCTCGTTCAAGGCCATCGCGGTGGAACCGGTCAAGTCGCCGGTCATCTCCGGCGGCGCACCGGGACCGCACAAATTGCAGGGCATCGGCGCCGGTTTCATTCCCGCGAACTTGAACACCAAGATTGTGGACGAAGTCATTCAGGTGAACGAAGATGACTCCGGCCCCGTCTCCAAGCAGGTCAACACGCTGGACGGCATTCCGATTGGCATTTCCAGCGGCGCGGCCGTCTGGGCGGCGCTGCAACTGGCCAAACGGCCAGAAAACGCCGGCAAGACCATCGTGGTCATCATCCCGTCCTCCAGCGAACGCTACCTCTCGACCTGGCTGTTTGCGGATATTAATACCGATTCGGACGACATTAGCGGCTTGCTAACCGCCGTCTAAAGCGGTTTCCTGTTCGGCTAATTTTGCAAGTGCCAGCCAAAAACATTGTCGGTAAAAAAACGCGGGTGTTGCCGGGCTTCCATCTGACGCTCGGCTACACCCTGCTGTATTTAAGCCTGATCGTGCTCATTCCCTTGAGCGCGGTCGTGTGGAAGACCACGTCCCTCACCTGGCACGAGTTCTGGCAGGTGGTCACCATGCCGCAGGCCCTGGCCGCGTACCGGCTCAGTTTCGGCGTTTCCTTCCTGGCCGCGCTGGTGAACGGCATCTTCGGCCTGATCGTGGCTTGGGTGCTGGTGCGTTATAATTTCTTCGGCAAACGCATTGTGGATGCCTTGGTGGACCTGCCGTTCGCGTTGCCCACCGCCGTGGCCGGTATCACGCTGGCATATATTTATGGACCGCATGGCTGGATTGGCGGCGTGCTGGAACCCATGGGGATCAAGGTGGCCAATACGCGGCTGGGCATTTTTGTGGCCCTTACCTTTATTGGCCTGCCATTCATTGTCCGCACCGTCCAGCCGGTAATCGAGGATCTCGATCCGGAGTTGGAGGAAGCTGCCGCCAGCATGGGCGCGACCCGCTGGCAGACGTTCTGGCGCGTCATCTTTCCCGTGCTCTCGCCCGCCCTGCTCACCGGCTTTTCCCTGTCCTTTGCCCGGGCGCTGGGCGAATACGGGTCCGTCGTTTTCATCTCCAGCAACATCCCAATGAAAACGCAAATCCTGCCGCTGCTCATCATGAGCGAACTGGACGGCTTTCAGATTGGCAAGGCCACCGCGCTCGCCGTGGTGATGCTGGTCATTTCGTTTGTGCTGTTGCTGACAATTAACATACTCCAATGGTGGACCAGCCGACACCAGCAGCATAACTGAACATGTCCGCCATTCATCTGCCATCCCGCCAGGGCAACTCTCGCCACTCGACCACCGAGCCGGCGTGGGTGCGACGTTCGCTCATTGCCATCGCCCTGCTGTTCATCGGTGCGTTTCTGGTGGTGCCGCTGGCCTCGGTCTTCGCCCAGGCCTTTGCCAAGGGAGCGGGTTATTATTGGCAGGCCATCACCGAACCGCTGGCGGTGGCCTCCATCAAGCTCACCCTCCTTACCGCCGCCGTGGCCGTGCCGCTGAACTGCGTGTTTGGTGTGGCGGCGGCCTGGGCGATTGCCAAGTTTGAGTTCCGGGGCAAAAGCCTGCTGCTCACCGCCATTGACCTGCCGTTTTCCATTTCGCCCGTCATCTCCGGCCTGATTTATGTACTCGTGTTTGGCGGGCAGGGCTGGCTCGGCCTGTACCGCGATGCGGATCATCCGTGGTTTCCGTGGTTTCAAACCTGGCTGAATGATCACGACATCAAAATCATTTACGCCGTCCCGGGAATAATTCTGGCCACCATCTTTGTGACCTTCCCGTTTGTGGCGCGCGAACTGATTCCGCTGATGCAGGCCCAAGGCCGCAGCGAAGAAGAGGCCGCCCGCGTGCTGGGCGCGAGCGGTTGGCAGACGTTCTGGCGCGTGACGCTGCCGAATATCAAGTGGGGTTTGCTTTATGGGATCATCCTGTGCAATGCCCGTGCGATGGGCGAGTTCGGCGCGGTCTCCGTGGTGAGCGGCCACATTCGCGGCGAGACGAACACCATTCCGCTGCACGTGGAAGTGCTGTACGATGGCTACGATTTCGCCGGCGCCTTCGCCGTGGCCTCCGTGCTCACATTCCTGGCGCTGGTCACCCTCGCAGTGAAGACCTGGGTGGAACATAAAAATGCCGCTCTGAACGCGGCCACCGAAAATTCCTGATATTATCCATTTACTGGCATGAGTGTTGAAGTCCGCAATCTGATCAAAAAATTCGGCAATTTCACCGCGCTCGACAACGTGAGCCTCAAGGTGGAATCCGGCGAACTCGTCGCCTTGCTCGGGCCCTCCGGCTCCGGCAAGACCACCCTGCTGCGCATCATCGCCGGCCTGGAATTTCCCGACAATCCCGAGGCCACCGTGGCCTACTACGGCGAGGATGTCACCCGCGTTTCCGCCAGCCACCGCAAGGCCGGGTTTGCCTTCCAGCATTACGCGCTGTTCCGGCACATGAGCGTGTTTGAGAACATCGCCTTCGGCCTGCGCGTCCGGCCCGCCGCCACCCGCCCCAGTGATGCCGAGATCCGCCAGCGCGTGGACAAGCTCCTGAAACTGATCCAGCTCGAGCCCCTCGCCAAACGCTTTCCTTCCCAACTCTCCGGCGGTCAGCGCCAGCGCGTGGCTCTGGCCCGCGCCCTCGCGGTCGAACCCAAGGTCCTGCTGCTCGACGAACCCTTTGGCGCGCTGGATGCCAAGGTCCGCAAGGAACTCCGCCGCTGGCTCCGCCAGTTGCACGATGAAATCCACATCACCACCCTGTTCGTGACCCACGATCAGGAGGAGGCGCTTGAAGTCGCCGACCGCGTGGCCATTCTGCGCGACGGTCGCATCGAACAGATCGGCACGCCCGAGGAGATTTACGATCACCCCGCCTCGCCCTTCGTGTACGACTTCCTGGGCAACGTAAACCTGTTCAGCGGCCGCGTGAAAGACGGCGGCGTGGTCATCGGCGAAACCGAGTTTGAACTCCCCGGCAAAACCGGCGAGGTCAACGCCGCCGCCGTGGCGTTTGTGCGTCCGCACGACATCCGCATCACCCGCGAACCATCCGGCACCAAGACCTTCCCCGCGCGCGTCATCCGCAGCAACGCCGCCGGTCCCGTGGCCAACCTGGAACTCGCCCGGCTCGACGGCGGCGATTCCTTCACCGTGCAACTGAGCAAGGAACTCTTTCAGGAACTGCAACCCAAGGCCGGCGAACAAGTTTACGTGGAACTGAAAAACGTCCGCGTCTTCTCCGACGACTATTCGATCTGAGCCCTGGTATGGCAGCAAACCGGTCGCAAGCCGGGCTTATCTCCCTCTCCGCCATTGATAAATGGGGGATAGGGCCGGGGTGAGGTGGTGCTCATCTCTTTAGTCTCGGTGGGGTATTGTCAGGGTACGCCCCCGTCGATTTCCCTTTCATCCGGCTTGCGCTAACGGAGGGAGTATGCCAGTTTTCCCATCAAACATGGGGCAATTCAACTGGAAACACCGTAATCGTTTCGCCCGGACTGTGAAAGCAGCCTTGGCGGGATTGCTCGTTGTTCAGCTGTTCCTCATCCTCGCCCTCGGCGGCAGCCCGTCCCTGCACCATGCCCTGCATCACGATAGCAATCAGGCCGATCACGACTGCCTGGTGACCATGTTCACCAAGGGCCAGTTGGGCGAAGCGGTAACGGTTTCCATCATCACTGCGCTGGCCATCTTCACCCTTTGCACCGTGTTGCTCCCTGATAGCCGGCCCCGGTTGTTTTTCGACTACCGTTTCGATCCCAGTCGCGCTCCCCCCGTCCGTTAGTCTTCTCTTCCGTCTTTGTTGCCATGTCATACCCTGCCTGTTGGCGGGAAATTCATGGTGGTGGATACCCAATAAACCAGTGTTAGCGGCAGTGTTGATTTTTTCAACGCTGAGGCTCGGCGTAAGCCCGAATGAATAACCTCAGCCAGTAGCGATACCAATCTCATTCCTATGCGTCCGATTCCCCAATGGCTGCTCAGTGCGGCCCCGGCTCTGTTATTATTTGCCGGTTGCGCGGTAGGCCCCGATTTCAAACGACCGCCCGTCGCTACTGAAGCCGGCTTCTCCAATGCCGCGAGCGCCACCACCGTCACCACCACGAACATCCCGGGCGGTGATGCCCAGCACTTCACCCCCAACGGCGATCTTTCCGCCGACTGGTGGACCCTGTTCCATTCCGTCCCGCTCAACGAACTCATCGAAATCGCCCTCACCAATAATCCCGACCTCAAGGCGGCGCAGGCGGCCTTGTCCGTGGCCCACGAAAACGTGCTCGCCCAGCGCGGCGTTTACTATCCGAGTGTGGCGGCCGGCTTCTCCGCCAGCCGCCAGAAACAGGCCGGGACCATCGCCCCAACGCCCAGTTCCAACGACTTTCAATATAATCTCTTCACGCCCCAAGTCAGCGTCTCGTACTCGCCCGATGTTTTCGGCGCGAACCGCCGCTCCATGGAAGCGATGAAGGCGGCGGAACAGGGCGTCCGCTTCCAGATGATCGCCACCTACACCACGCTCTCCGCCAATGTGGTTGTGACCGCAATCGAACTGGCTGCGGTTCAGACGCAAATCGATGCCACCCATCAGCTCATCGACCTCAATTCCAACATGGTCGAAATCCTGCGGTATCAGTACTCCAAAGGCTACGCCAGCCGCCTGGATCTCGTCGCCCAGGAATCGGCGCTCGCGCAAACCACCGCCCTGCTCCCGCCGCTGGTCAAACAATCCGCCCAGTTGCGCGACCTTCTCGCCGTGCTGGCCGGCCGCTTCCCGAACCAGGCGCCTCAAGATCAATTTGACCTCGCCAGCTTGCAACTCCCAACGGAATTGCCGTTGAGCCTCCCCTCGCAGCTCGTCGCCCAGCGACCCGATGTCCGCCAGGCCGAGGCCAACCTCCACGCCGCCAGCGCGCAGATCGGCATCGCCATCGCCAACCGCCTGCCCAACATCACCCTCACCGCCAATGCCGGCAACACCGCCCTGGCTCTTGACCAGTTGTTCACCTCCGGCACCGGCTTCTGGGGTCTGGGGGCCGCCGCCACCGCCCCGCTCTTCCAAGGTGGCCAACTTCTCCACCAGGAACGCGCCGCCAAGGCCGCCTACCGTCAAGCCGCTGAACAATATCGCAGCACCGTCCTCACCGCCTTTCAAAATGTGGCCGACACCCTGGTCGCCCTCGCGCAGGATGCCGAGTCGCTCAAAGCCGCCGCCACCGCCGCCGATGATGCCAAAATCACCCTCGACCTGTCCCGCCGCCAGTGGCAGGACGGCTACATCAGTTACCTCACCCTGCTCGGCGCACAACAAGCCTGGCAGCAGGCCCGCATCAATCTCGTCCAAGCCCAAGCCAATCGTTATGCCGACACCGCCGCGCTCTTCCAAGCGCTCGGGGGCGGCTGGTGGAACCAAAAATCGTTAGCCCCGGATACGCATGAAAAATAAACCCTTTTCCCGAATTCCCATGTCACGACTCCTCAACCCCTTTTCCACCGCGCCCGCCTCGGCTTTCGCCGCCGTGGCCATACTCATCATCGCCACCGGTTGTTCGCCCAAAACGGACACCAAAGCGAACACCACCTCCGTCACGGCCAGCAACGTCACCCTCACCGCCGCCCAGCGTCAAAGCGTGCAGTTGTACCCCGTCGCCCCCGTCAAATTCCACAAGACCATTGATACCACCGGTTCCGTGGATTTCGACAACGACCAGGCCACCAGCGTGCTCGCGCCCTTTGGCGGACCTGTCTCACGCCTGCTCGTTTCCCCCGGCGACCACGTAAACGCCGGCGACCCGCTGGCCGAGGTGGATTCCCCCGACTTCGCCGCCGCCATCAGCGCCTACCGCAAAGCCCTCGCCACCGCCATTACCACCCGCCGCGTGGCGGATTTCGACAAGGACCTGATCGCCCACAACGGCATCGCCCAACGCGAAGCCGAGCAGGCCCAGACCGATGCCGCGAACGCCGAGGCCGATCGCGATGCCGCCCTGCAAGCCCTTGTCTCGCTCAATGTGGATCCGCAGGCCATCAAAGATCTCCAAGCCGGCAAACCCGTGACCCACCCCGGCGGCATCATCCGCTCGCCCATCGCCGGCACCGTGGTGGAAAAACTTATCACCCCCGGCCAATTACTCGCCGCCGGTGCCACCCCCTGCTTTACGGTCGCCGATCTCTCCAAGGTCTGGGTGATGACCCAGGTGTTCGGCGCCGACCTCGCCGCCATCAGCACCGGCGACGCCGCCGAGGTGGAAACCGGCATCGCCACCAACCATTTCACCGGCACCGTGGATAACATCTCCGCCCTCGTCAATCCCGACACCCGCGCCGTACTCGTGCGCGTGGTCGTGAACAATCCCGGCGACTTCCTGAAGAAACAAATGTACGTCCACGTGCAAATTCAAGCCCATCAGGAAAGCACCGGCCTCCTCGTCCCCGTCTCCGCCATTCTGCGCGACGATGAAAACCTCGCCTTCGTGTACCTCGTCCAACCCGATGGCAGCTTCGCCCGGCAGCACGTTACGCTGGGGTATCGCACCGGCGATCAATACGACATTGCCGAAGGTTTGCACCCCGGCGACCAAGTCGTCGTGGATGGCGCCATCTTCGTCCAATTCCTCCAAAACCAATGAGCGCCCAACCGTCCCCCCTCGGCACCGATCCGCGCACGGCCTCGGTCATGAACCGTCTGGTCGCCTCCTCGCTGCGCCAGCGCTTTCTCGTCATTCTCATGATGCTCGTGCTGATCTGCACGGGCACGCGTTCACTGGACCGCCTGCCCGTGGATGCCTATCCCGATCTCTCGCCACCCATGGTGGAGCTCATCACCCAATGGCCCGGCCACGCCGCCGAAGAGGTGGAACGCCTCATCACCGTGCCCGTGGAAGTCGGCATGAACGGCATCCCGCGCATGACCTCGCAGCGCTCCATTTCGCTGTACGGCCTCTCGGATGTCATCATGACCTACCGCGATGGCACGGATAATAATTTCGCCCGGCAGGAAGTGTTCAACCGCCTCGCCGGCCTCAGCCTGCCCGCCGGCGTCACGCCCTCGGTCTCGCCCCTGTCCTCGCCTTCCGGCCTCATCTACCGTTACGTGCTGGAAAGCTCCGACCGCACGCCCATGGAACTCAAAACCTATGAGGACTGGGTCATCGAGCCCCAATACAAATCCATCGCCGGCGTGGCGGATGACTCCGGCTTCGGCGGCGGCACCATGCAATATCAGGTGCTGCTCGACCCCGTGAAAATCGCCGGCGTCGGCCTGTCTGTGTTGCAGGTGGAAAGCGCTCTCTCCGCGAACAACGGCAATGCCGGCGGCGGCTTCTATTCGCAGGGCGGCCAGTTCTATTACGTGCGCGGCCTCGGCCGCATGGAGACTGTCGAAGACATCGGCAACGTCGTGCTCGCCGTCCACGACGGCACCCCCGTGCTGCTGAAAGATGTCGGCCGCGTGGTCATCGGCATCGCCCCGCGCCTCGGTGAATTCGGCTACGAAAAACAGGACGATGCCGTGGAAGGGGTCATTCTCCTCCGCACCGGCGAAAAGACCCAGGACGTCCTGAAACGCGTCGAAGCCAAGACCAAGGAACTCAATAACGTCATCCTGCCCAAGGATGTCAAAATCCATCCCTATTACGACCGTACGGACCTGATCACCCTCACCACCAAGGTGGTGGAGCAAAACCTGCTGCGCGGCATGTTGCTGGTCATCGTTATTCTCATTTTCTTCCTCTACGATTTCCGCGCCGGCCTGATCGTCGCCACCACCATTCCGCTGGCGCTCCTCTTTGCCTTCATCTGTCTCGACTGGCAAAACGCCTCCGCCAACCTGCTCTCCATCGGGGCCGTGGACTTCGGCATCCTCGTGGATGGCGCGGTCGTGATGGTGGAAAACATCTACCGCCAGCTCGCCGCCCGCAAAGGCACGCCGCTCAATGTCATGGAAATCATCCGGGACGCCGCCGCCGAGGTGGACCGCCCGCTGTTTTACGCCGTGGCTGTGATCGTCGCCAGCTTCCTGCCCATCTACGTGCTTGCCGGTCCTTCCGGCACGCTGTTCAAGCCCATGGCCGACACCATGGTTTTCGCCCTCGTCGGCTCCCTCATCGTCACCCTCACCCTGTTGCCCGTGCTCTGCTCCTGGTTCATGCGGAACGGCGTGCGCGAACGCCGCAACGCCGCGTTTGAAGCCGTCAAATCCGTTTACACCAAGGGACTCGATGTCTGCCTCGCGCGGCCCTGGTTCACCACCTTTGTCTCGGTTCTCCTGCTGGCCGGCTCGCTGCTGCTCATCCCGCGCATCGGCGCCGAGTTCATGCCCCAGCTCGATGAAGGCGCCCTCTGGGTGCGCGCCACCATGCCCTACACCATCTCCTTTGATGAATCGGCCAAAATTGCCCCCCGCATCCGCGACATCATTCACTCCTTCCCCGAAGTCACCACCGTGGCCTCGGAACTCGGCCGGCCCGATGACGGCACCGACCCCACCGGCTTCTTCAACGTCGAGTTTTACGTTGGCCTGAAACCCTACTCCGAATGGACCGGCAGTTACCGCACCAAAGCCGAGCTCATTGAAGCCATCAACACCAAGCTCCAATCCTTCCCCGGGATCATCTTCAATTACACCCAGCCCGCCGAGGACGCCGTGGACGAGGCCGAATCCGGCCTGAAAAGCGCTCTGGCCGTAAAAGTCTTCGGCTCCGATCTCGACACCCTCGAGCAAAAGGGCAAGGCCATCAAAAAAATCCTCACCCAGGTCCGCGGTATCCGCGACGTGACCCTCGTGAAGGAACTCGGCCAGCCCAGCCTGAATATCAAGATCAACCGCGCCCTCATCGCCCGCTACGGCGTGAACGCCGCCGACATCAACGGCCTCATCACCACCGCCATCGGCGGCGACGTCGCCACCCAGGTCGTGCAGGGCGAGAAACAGTTCGACCTCGTCGTGCGCCTCGAACATCAGTACCGCGACAACCCCGAGGAAATCGGCAACATCCTCGTGCCCACGCCCGGCGGCCAGCAGATTCCGCTCCGGGAATTTGCCGACATCCAGGTCGCCAACGGCGCCTCCTTCATCTACCGCCAGGACAACTCCCGCTACATCGGTGTGCAATTCTCCGTGAGCGGTCGCGACCTCGCCGGTGCCGTCGAAGACGCCATGCAACAAGTCAAAGCCCAGGTCACCGTGCCCGCCGGCTACCGCATCGACTGGGGCGGCGAATACACCGAATACACCAAGTCCCGCGCGCAAATGAACGTCATCCTGCCGCTCACCCTGGCCCTGATTTTCCTGCTGCTGTTCGCCCTGTACAGCAACTTGAAATTCCCGTTCATCACCGTCCTCGGCGTCGTCCTCTCCGCGCCCGTCGGCGGTCTCGTCGCCCTCTGGCTCACGGGCACGCCCTTCTCCGTTTCATCGGGCATCGGCTTCCTCGCCCTGTTCGGCGTGTCCGTGCAAACCGCCGTCGTGTACATCTCCTACGTCAACGAACTCCGCCGCCACGGCACCAACGTCGCCGCCGCCATCCGCGAAGGCGCGATCCTGCGGCTGCGCCCCATCATGATGACCGCCCTTGTCGCCGCGCTCGGCCTGCTCCCCGCCGCCCTCGCCACCGGCGTCGGCACGGACACCCAGCGCCCCTTCGCCCTCGTCATCGTCAGCGGCCTCTTCACCCGGCTACTCATCAGTATCTTCCTCATGCCCGCCCTCTACAAACTCGTCGCCCGCCCCAATGATCGCCTGGAAGTCTGATTACCGGGAAACATCCAACAACAAAGACAACCCGTCGCCCGGCAGCATTTCAACAAACCCATCATCAGTTTGATAGGGGTAGGGATGGCGCAGTGCGCCACCCCTCCCTCCAAACCGGACGGGCGGATCTCCCGCATCCGGCTTTCCAGTCAGTGGGTCTCTTGCGAGGGGGAGCGGCTTTTCGCACTCATCCCCAAGGATGACCTTCGGAC
>CAIQKM010000045.1 GCA_903872345.1 uncultured Verrucomicrobia subdivision 3 bacterium
GGCGGCAACTGCGCCGCAGTTGGAAACCCAAGGCAACTTTTTCCGCCTGCTCACCCGCCAAACCACCGATGATCCCCTTGAATGGCTCGCACATACCCCGCCAGAACCCGTCACCTGAACCCCAACTGCGGATTTTAGGTTGAACTGCTGATTGAAAACGTGTCGCAAGTGCGCGAACGCCCGATGGCAATGGAAATGCTGGCGGAGCACCGGGAAGATCAACGGCTAGAACCTGAGCGCGGAAAGTTGGCGGAGAAGCTTGGCAAATCAGACGATGAGGATATGGAAGCTGAACTTGAAGAAGCCCTGCAAAACGAAATCGAGCTGCATGAGGATCACGAGTTGGCGGGAATCGAAGAACTGGCAGAGCAGCCATGTGAGCCGACAATCGAATCTGTACCGCAACATCAACCAGCAGCGGAGCCGGAACAAACCATCACCATGAGCATGTCCATGTGACAGGTTCCCCTATCCTTTTGTTTTAGCATTACGCCCCAATTCGGCTATCAACAGTCTTGATTCGACTAGGCATGGTTTCGTCGCATAGTAAATCACTCCGTCACTCCGGAAATCTACCGTAAAGCGATTTCAATGTTAACGAAACGGCTAAAATTGTACGAGCCAATCTAGTTTTATTGTATACCAGAGCCCGGTTTTTCCATTCAACAATTTCTGATGTGCTCAAGGTGTTTATATACTCAATAAATTCGTCTCGAAGATCCTCGGAGAAAAAACCAGGCCAATTCATGGGCATTATCTTGCCATCGTCATACACCTGATCCAGAGGACTAAACAACAATGGAAGCGAATCAATTACAAATCTGATTGCAAAACTCCTTAATTCATCCCCCTGAAGTACTGTTACATACATTCCATCATCATTTCCAGCCCTCCCAATAATAAAGGGATTGATACTCATCATTACAATTGAGGCAGCCACGCGTTTAAAAGAATCTGGCGAATCAGGAAAGCAGTCGTGCAAAATTTTACCACCCAAGTGCGAGGCTGCTTCAATACCGTCTTTGTTTATACCAAGCAAAACCCCCTCTCTGCCGGCATACTTTGAATTCCACGACTCAATACTGGCATCAAAAATACGCGTTAACGCATCAATGTCAGCCGCCTCATCCTCCAGCAAGATACCCATTTTGGTAGTGGTTGCTCAATATATAATTTAACGACCTATTTTTTGAAAAGGCGACACGTATTCAGTATGGCACCCTTTGGCCACATGCCGCAGATGCTCTATTGACATCCGTTCTGCATTTATCCGAGAAGGATGATTGGTCTCGATCAAACGATGGGAGACTCTTGAATGAGACTTGCCATCAACTTTACTGTCAAGCTTTGTATTCATGAGTAAATCTACCCCATTATAGAACGAATCAAAATTATTTTTAACACGCCCAATTTCTAGCACCCACATCAATACTTGTCAAGAAATTATTTCTTGTTCAAAATCAAGCACTTAAACATAAAAAGAATTTCCCTTACAATGTATTTAGAAAATCGACCACAATCAATAATTGTTTTAAACTAAAAACTCTACTATTCTCATATTTTAGAAAGTTTTTTATGCTTGAGCCTACGCTCGCAACAATAGCTGCAATGATCTCAGCCTTGGAAAGCAACTGTCGCTATACGATTACACTTGCTACCCTTTTGATTTGGTTCTGCGCCCGTCGTTTTTACGCAGACAACCGATCTCATGCCGGGCGATGGATGACGACTCGCCTACCCTGCTAATGCCCACGCGCAAGACATCCGTCAAGGTCACGCGCTCGCCGGTTTGCTCCAGCGTATTTTGAATGATGGAATTAATTTGGGAAATTTCAGTGGCAAGCGACTTGAAACAGTTTTGCGTCTCGGTTTCTCGTGGGCGGGAAAATTTTGAGATTTACACCGACGATATTGAACTGCTGATTGAAAACGTATCGCAAGTGCGCGAGCGCCCGATGGCAATGGAAATGGTGTCGGAAGAGCGGAAGGACAAACGGCTGGAACCGGAGTGCGAAAAGTTGGCGAAGAACCTCGGCAAGTCGGATGATGAGGACATGGAGGCTGAAGTTGAAAAAGCCCTGCAAAATGAGATCGAACTGAACGAGGAACACGAATTGGTAGAAACGGAAGAACTGGCGGAGCAGCCACCTGAGCCGACAATTGAATCTGTGCCGAAGCATCAACCGGCGGCAGGGCCGGAACAAACCATCACCATGAGCATGTCCATGTAATTTGAAATCCCTGCTCTTACTTAAAATAGCCGGTTGCTTGAAGCCACTTGGTCAGGGCTTCGGTCACTATCGCCTGCTGGCTGGCCAATCGCTGCTTGTTCAGTTTGCGATCGGTTGCCGCCTTGATGACCGCCAGATGAATGTCCGACGGAAGCCGCACATAAACTGAAACTAGGGCTTCCGCCTTGGGTTCTGCTTCCACCTTGGCCTTGTTTTTTCCAATGCGGACTTCATTGGCACGGTCGCTCAATGCGGCGGTGTCTTTGGAAACGTCGGGCAATGCGGGTGCAGGTGTCGGTGTCTTGGTCGCGGCAGACGAAACTACTGCTGCTGTCGGTAAGTCCGCAGGTTTCCCGGTCTGGGGCTTGAGGGCACCGTCGTTAATGAGTTTGATCGCTTCGGGCGTCAATGCTCTAGGCTTGGCTAGCACGTCGTTCATTGAGCGATGGGTTGCGGGGGGATTCATATGAGAGAAGCTTTTGGAAGAAAAATTGCAGTTCGGCGGTGGCTTCACGCGCCCCTGATGATTTAAGCCGCCAGACAACTGAGCCATTCTGGGCCGCAATGGCATAAGCCTGACGAGTGCTCAGGCCGTCGCCAAAATTGATCTCCTGTTGCTTCAAAGTTTGCAAAAGGTCTGCCGACAGCCGGTAATGCAGTTGAATTTTATTTGGCAACACAATGTAATTTGGCTGCCCTTGCCTGATTTCCTGAACCGCCTGTACGACATGAATGGCACGAATGGTTGCTTTCAAATCGCTGATGCAGGGACAACACGGCAGCACGACCATGTCAGCCATGACACAGATGGCACGGGAGGTTTCATAAAGCCCCGCCGGGCCATCCACGACGACAAAATCCGCTTCCGTTTGTAGCTGGGGCACCAAATCCACAATCTCTTCCTTGGTCAAAAGTCGTGTGATTTTGATTTTGGGTGTACCATCCTCCCCTTTCGGGCTGGCCTCCGCCAACCAGTCTGAAGATGACTCATTCGGGTCGGCGTCTACAAAGCCGACCCGATGACCGGCTTCCGCCAACCAGACGGCCAGGTGGACGGCAATGGCGGATTTCCCCACCCCTCCCTTTGCATTGACGATGCCAATGATCATGCTTCCACATTTGACATGAGTGCCAACGGGTGCAAGCCTGAAATAGCAAGCTAGTTTGATAGCTTTATAGCTTGAAAGCCATCAAGCTATATATATTGATATCAAGCAATCTTGCTTTCTTGCTTGCTAGATTGCTTGCGATAAGCCAAGAGAGCCCCGAAGGGCGCGGGAAGAACCCCCAAAGTTTTTGTTCCGGGTGGGGTGCCGGGGGATGGGCGGCATTAGCAAAAGGGAAGCCCGCCGTTTCGGGCGGGCTTCTGCATATCTTCGTAATATGGTTTCGCGGGCATCAAAACCCTGGGAGGGTGGTTTGTGAAACGCTCGGTTTGCCGTCCATGTTGTCGGTCAGCTTGCCGAGTTGTTGGAGCATTTCGGATTGGGTTGCTGGCAAGTTTTCCCGCGTCAGTCCTGCCTCAATCGCCACCGTTAAACCTTGCGTTATTCCCTCGTCTTCGAGAAATTCCAGCAGCATTTCCCGATAGGTTTTACCAACGGCAAACAAACCGCCGTAGGTGTATTGCCGTTGCAACAGGCTCACTTCCTCCTGCAATGTCCGCGCCCGCGCCACAAACTTTATCTTCGGGCCAAGCGTGAACGATTGGTTCTCATAGACCGCCGTTCTGCCCTCGTATGAATAGGGTTTTTGCGGGGGGCCATTGTATTCCTCGGTTGGAATCAGGGGGAAACAAATCGCGCAATCATTTGAGCCGCCAGAATTCGTGTAGCGGCCACCATTGCTTTGGGCATAGCGCATGCAAAGTTCATTAAACGAAAAACAAATCAGCCGGCCATCATATTCGCTGCGGAAGCTTAAAAGTGAAAAGATGGCTCGGGCGTGCCTCACGTCGAGCGCCGGAGGATGATTGGTTCCCCCCATTGGGTGAAACCCACCGATGAGGTAGCGGTGGTTCTCTACGGTCACTTCACGCGCACCGGTTTGCGGGGCGGCGGCAAAGATCGGTGCGAGAAAATACTCCTTTGGAGCAGAAATGACAGTGCGGGCACGTCTTAGGAGTGAAAGCTGTCTGTTCGTTTCACTGATTCCAACGTCCTCCATTGTGGGGTCAGTTCTAAACTAAATTTTGCCTTGGGGGCAACACCATAAGACAGTGTTGACAGGGGAGGGGGAAAGGTTTTGGATATTATCATGCCCAAGACCACTCCAATAAAACGCAGCCGTCAGGCCCAAGATTCAAATATTGCTTTAACAGCGCGCATCCTAAAAGGCTTAAATAAAAGTATAGATGAACAAATTGATCTGGCGAGGGATATTGAAGTCGAGCACGCAATAGCCTTGCTCGAATCAGGGAAGGCCAATTTAATTGAGCACGGTGAAATGATAAGGTTGGCCAAAAAACGAATTGGATGAAGCATTTACGCCCATTTCATGAAAGCCTCTGCCGTGCGGTAGATCATTACAATGGCATTGATCCGAATTTGGCCATGCGGTTTATTCAGGAAGTTGATAGAGCAGTGGAGCAAATCAGGCGGTTTCCAAAAATTGGAAGAGCTTTTCCAAAATATCGGATGTTAGTGTTGAAGGATTTTCCCTATAGCATTTGTTATTACGAAAAGCCCCAGGGAACTCTATATGGCCTTGTTTTATCTCACCATAAGCAAAAAGAACCGCGCATTAGCACATACTAGACATAACTAATATTGTGCAACGTGGCGGGCGGGGTACAACTGAGCAAAATTTACGGCACCCGTTGAATTCTATTTAGAGGCACGACTTGCATACCAACAAATAATAGCCGACCCCAATATAGGTATAAGAAGCAAATAGCCCAAAGAACCACCGGCATTTTTTGACAAGATTCCAGATGAAAGAAGCGCCAGAAATGAAATGCCGCTAAATGCCGAACAGGCTAGGCTGCCCACAGCCAACAGCATCGGACTTTTTCTGGCGTCGCCAGATAAAAGCATGAAAATAGCCGCAAGACAGAAGCTAAACGCCAAAAAACCTGCGGAATAAAATATCAACAAACCCAATAAGCTGTCTGCCGTAGCTCCATACATAAAATTTCAAGGCGCGGTGACCTGCTCGAAAGATTGCAATCCCTGAATCAAATTCTGTTTCGGGTCAAACTCGATATTTCGCGAGTTGGGCGTCGGGTTTAGATAATACGTGAACTGCATGAAGTCACCGTAGATTTTTCCGTAGTGAGCACTGACTACGTTTCCATTTTCATCCAAAGCTGTTCGCACGCGGAAAAAATAATTGCGCTTGGGATCGTTCATATCCTCCTTCGTGCCTTGGCCAGGGTGGCGGCTCATGGTTTTAACCACTTGGAACTGATAACCGTTTGTCGGAACTTCGTGTGGTGAACGCAAACCACTGCCTTTTTCCATATCCGGCACGGCAAATTCCTGAATGCCATCACCCGGTTTTGGAAAGCTCACAACCAGTGTATAATCAAAATCGTCTTTCGCTTTTTTATCGAGTTTCCCATTAAAAACAATGTCAGTGGTTATTCCCTTCCCATTGGGGGCAACCCAGTCTCCAACCATCAAATCATAACCGACTGACGCATTAAAAACTGGCGGGCCTTTTGCAACATATTGTGCATACATCGGAATGGGATGGACGACCTTTTTCAGAGTAAGTGTCACGTTAGGATTATATTTTTCGACGGCATCATCTTTATATTCTGCAAATTCGTGACCTGTCCTAGCTGAATAATATCCCGATTTCTCAGCCTGAAATCCCAAACCAACAGACCCCGAATCTTCACGTGAAGCAGTGAAGACACCGTTAGTATCAGTGACACCTTCGGCTTTTTCGGATGCCTCGGTTTGACCAGAAGGGGGCTTAACATAATACCAAACAGCAACTTTGGCTCCTTCGACTGGTTGGCCTTGTTCATCAAGAACCTTGACCTCTGCTTTCCACGAATGCGTCCACGGGTTCGCCTGTCCCAGGGCGCAATCCGTTGCCGAACCGAACAAAAACAAAGAAATAATGAGGGATGCAATTTTCATAATCATTTGAGGTTTCCGATGGTCACAAACTGGTCGAAAAGATTGTATGTGAATGTGTAAGCCACATTGCAAAAATCAGAATGATGCCATTCGCCGGGTGCGGTTGTGCCTGGTGGATATTGTGCAGTTCCACGGCCTGGTGGCCAGCCGTTTTGAAATTGAGGCGTATTCATATTAAAGTTGTGTGTATTACCCGGCTGATCAAGAATAGTTGCCGGATTCGCCCCTACTGGCAACGTGAGTGCCGGAATGGCATCCGACAGAATACGGTTGCGGTTGGTCGCGGCGTAGGCGCTTTCATCCGGTCCAGGAACTGCGCCCAGCAGCTCGCTGTCAATATCAAGGAGGTGGGAATTCACCGTAGAGTTGAAATCGAACATCGGATTATATCGCAGGGTTGTGTTCGTGGTGTTGTTCATATTGGTCGGGGACAGGGGAAACCCTAATGAATCCACCCAATACGTGCTAAATTTCCAGCCGCCATGCGAACCACCCACAAATCCATCCTCGATGCAAGTGCCCTTGCCTTTTTCCTGCCACACCCAGGCGTAGGTGCCCAGCGGATACCCGCCCGGCCAGGCATTTAACACTTCAGCGGCCAATGCGCTCAACGTATTTATGGGCGGGTTGCCGTCGTATTCCCGCAATACTTCCTCGCCGCTTGAGTAAAAATTGTAAACGTCCACGTTTCGCAGGTTGCCGAGACGGTTGTTCCAAGTCAGGGTGCTCCGCGCGTCATTGGTGGGAAACAATTGATACCAGTCGCTGGCATAAAGCCGATTGCTGTAATTCACCCAACTGGAATAAACCATCGCGTTTGTAATGGCAACACCCGGATCAATGGCCTCCATCGGCACGGCGGCATCCAGCATGAAATAGTGGCTGATGGGTGCATTCCAATCACTGATGGCACTCAAGGTCACCACGTTGCCCATGCTGTGAGCTGCCACCGTCACCGGGCCGCTGTTGGTCAGGGTGGCAATAAAATTTGCCAGGTTTGGTGCGGTCAGAAAGGCATTGACGATGTTGGTGTAATAATTCGGAGTGAACAGTTTTAGCGGAATGCTGTTCTTCGTGTCCGCCCCTTCCCATGTCACCCCCCAGAATTTGGCGTGGGAACCAGACCAGTAAAGGCGTTTGTAAACATCGGAGAAAGTGCCACGGGCCTCGTCTGGCAGAACATTGTACCCGTGAACAAAGACGAAATTACTATTTGTTGTGTCGGGCTCATTTGGAACACTGGCATCCGTCAAGCGATCAGGCATCGCACCCGGCACCGGATTTAACAACATGGTTTTACTGCGAAACATCTGCTCCACGCCGCTGATGCTCAAGGGTAATGCGGTTTGCGCAATTTGATTCGTGCCGTGATAAATGGTGAGCACCAGCGGCTGGGTGGTGGGTGCCGCCGCTTCCACCAAGAGGATGCCCTGATTATTTGTGGCGATACCCGCAATAAACGATGGTGGCAACGGCACCCCGCCATTCACAACATTGGTGATGGTCGTCAGCGAAGCCCCGGCTAAATATTCCACCTCGTTGGTGTCACGCAAGAAGTCCAGGTAGTTGGTAGGTGTCAGGTCGGTTGCCACGTAACGCAACACCCCATCCGCCTGGCTTAAAACAAACTGCCAGTTGGTGTCTGCATAATTGATACCGGCGCTCAACGCATTGCTTTGAAACAGGCTGCCGATATTCACATACACCGGGAAGAAATCCACCAAATCCCGCATACCATGAACTTTGTAATACGCCTTGTAATCCACATAAAGCGAGGGGCGCATTCCGTCCCCTTGCAAGCCCTGTCCGGGAATGCCGCTGCCGCCATAGTCCCCTGAATCCGAGTCATCATTGACCCAAAACCGGAAGGGCTTGCTGGCCGACACAAAGTCCGGGCCGGTGTAGGTAAAATCCATCACACCATCATGGTTTGCATCCACGTTCAGCGAAACCACGCGCACAACCCCCGTGCCTTGTTCGTAAGGCGGGTCAATATCCGGCATCGTCACCATGGCCACCAGGCCCGGCTCGGTTGGAAAAAGATCGCCGTAAGGTGAAACCACCCCGGTGGCGTTGGTGGTGATATTCCCACTGCCGTCCAGCAGGAAGGCATTTGTCTCAAAATACTGCCCCAGGTAGGCGAATTTGTTAGTATTGCCGTTGGTAATGGCCAGCTTGTTCCAGGCACCAATACTAACGGGGTTGCCTACAGAAGTCACCAACAGGCCACTCCGGTTTGTGCTTGCGAAGCCATTAAGGCAAGGCAATGGATACGGTTGAATGGGGCTAACACGGCTGGGCAAAGTCGTGCCGGACAAAATCACCGGCGCGAAATAGTAACCCGTGGAGACCAAACTGGGAGCGACGGTCTGAATGAAGATGCAATTTACATCTGTCAGAGGCACGGAAGTGCCCGGTGCAACTGTGACAAGGGGAGAAAACGCATGATAATAATTTCCATCCCACCCGCTCTCGTTGACCAAGGCATTTGTAAAGTCGAGGCCGAATACGTTTTTCTGTCCGCTTAAAAGATATAGGTTGCCGTTATTGGTATAACCGCCCAAGTCAGCGAGTAAAAGAGGGCTCTCAAAGTCAATTGACCCATTGATAGTTGGATCAACTGCGCCAGGAGGTTGAATCCAATAGGGCGTACTGATAGCTAGCACAGCGGGGGCGGGCACGGCCATAAGATTGGTTTGCCAGATGAATGCTGTTGGGCTGGTGTAGTTGGTGTCGTAGAGAATTTTGTGCAGCAGATAGTTAACAGTAATTGGCCAGAGGTTGTCGTGGGCAACGAATGGGGTCGAATCCCATTCATAATACGGGTAGTTTGCCGTCGTATCAATGTAGCAACTGCTCTCTACGTAGTTGGTGTAAAATGGGAATAAATCAATGCATGACTGGCTTTTGGTGGCGGCACGAAGGGAAAAAAGTAGATTTTGCTTCAGATGTTGGCGCCCATCCACGAAGCAGGGGGCGTCATTAGGAAAATAACCCACTAGCGAGAGGGTGCCGATCGCATTATTGGTGGCCAAGGCCTGAATGTAGAGAACGGGACCTGACACAGTATCACTGATCCAGTTGGTCGCCTGCCAGTCGGGTATAACATAGGTACCGTTGGTGATGCTACCAACGGGAATGGCCACCTGTAGATAGATGGATTCAGGTGCTAGAATTCCACCCGATAGCGGCCCTTGATCTTCCAAATAATCATACACGCACCAGTCCAAAATAATGCTCTGTGCTTGTGAGGGAATTTCCGAAAACATCAATTGCAAGTGCCCGGTGCTATTACGCACAAGTTGTGCTCCCACATTAAGAGTGCGTCTGAAAAAGGAAATTGGGGGTGTTTTGGCAGAGTCTGACGGCCAAATAAATGCACAAAACACTTGATCTGCTTGCTTGCTTTTGCGGCTGTCATTCGCGGTAGCGCCAGTGGGGCGATGAAAAAAGCC
>CAIQKM010000046.1 GCA_903872345.1 uncultured Verrucomicrobia subdivision 3 bacterium
CCGAAGGTCATCCTTGGGGATGAGTGCGAAAAGCCGCTCCCCCTCGCAAGAGACCCACTGACTGGAAAGCCGGATGCGGGAGATCCGCCCGTCCGGTTTGGAGGGAGGGGTGGCGCACTGCGCCATCCCTACCCCTATCGGCGGAAGCGGCAACCGTTTTCCCTTCTCCTTGCTGAACGAGGGATTCGGGATTTACAGAAGCCAACAAAGGAAACAAAGAATCTTCGTTACCTTTGTTGGCTTCTGTTCAAGAGGCCGCAACCGCGTTGCGTTTGAAGCCGGCTTGGTGGCGGGTACCCTGGGTGGCTCGCCGTCTCGCAACCTTGGTCTTTGGGCCGGAATCGCCTTGGGATTCTCCGAGGTTTGGTATCACCCAATTAGGGTATGCCATTTTATTGACCGCCTGCTATACTCGGCAAACGTTACCTGCTCCGGAACGGAAAGGGCGACAGTCTAAACCAGACAAAAGCAAAACCATTTCACATGAACCAGCGTTCAACCAGCATCGCCAGAATGGCCGTTTTCGGCTCGTATTTATTCCTCGTTTTGGCGGCGGTCACCACGACGGTGTCGGCGGCTACGGCCCATGGCCGGGGCGAGGTCGTGATTCATGGCGATAAGATCATGCCGCATTGGTTTGCGGGGCTGGATGGGGTGACGAATCAATTCTGGTATGACTTGGATCAGTCCAATGACCGGCATGAATTCATCCTGGTGGATGCCGTCGCCGGGCGGCGGCAACCGGCGTTTGATCATGAACGCGTCGCCAAGGCGCTGGCGCGTTTGACCGGCAATAAAGTGGATGCGGGTCGGTTGCCGGTGCAATCCCTGGAATTCACTCCGGATGAAAAGCGCATCAAACTGGCGGGGCTGGATGCAAGCTGGGAACTCAGTCTGCCCGATTACACGGTGGTGGTGCTGACGACGAATACGCCGTCCGATAATCTGCTGCCGGCGGAGAGTACGCCGCATCCCTCGCGCGCGTCGGAGGTGGACACCAAAATCAAATTTCTGAACCGGCTGGGCAAATCGGTGAATCTGTTCTGGGTCAATAACGAGGGGAAACGCATTGCCTATGGCAGCATCCCGGCGGGGGGCAATTTTACGCAAAACACTTATGCGGGGCATGTCTGGCTGGTGACCGGCGATGCCGGGGAGCCCATTGCGGTGTTCACAGCCAGAAGGCAGCCGGGCGTGGCGGTGGTGGACGGCCAGAAGCCGGTGGCACACCATCGGACACGCAAACGGGAGGAGGCGCCGCCGTCCGCCGTGCCCTCGCCCGATGGCAAGTGGGAAGTGTTCGTGCGGAATGATAATTTGTATCTGCGCGAACCGGCCACGACCAATGAAACGCAACTGACAGCCAATGCGAACCGGCAGGATTCCTATGCCAAGAATGCCGAGGCGGAACGGGGTATGAACATGGACTACGAGGCGACCGATCCGGTGACGCCCATCCCCGAGGTCTATTGGGCGCCGGATTCCCGGCATTTTGTGGCAATGCGCCATCGGGCGGGCACGCACCGGTTGGTTTATCTGGTCGAGTCCTCGCCTTCGGACCAGCTTCAGCCCAAGCTGGTTTCGTTTCCTTATTTGAAAGCCGGGGATGATGTGCCGGTTCAAAAGCCGCATTTGTTCAGTGTGTCAGCGAAGGCGGAAATTCCGGTGAGCGACGCGCTGTTTGCGAATCCATGGACGATTGAGGATGTGCGCTGGGATGCGGACTCCACCCGGTACACGTTTCAGTTCAATCAGCGCGGACACCAAGCGTTGCGCATTCTGGCGGTGGATGCGGCGGCGGGCGAGGTGAAGCCGATTGTGAATGAGGAGAACCGGACGTTCATTGATTACTCCGGCAAATATTTTTGCGAATGGGTGGAGGACACGGGGGAAATCATCTGGATGTCCGAGCGCGACGGTTGGAATCATCTGTACCTCTATGACGCGAAAACCGGGGCGGTGAAAAATCAGATCACCAAGGGCGCGTGGGTGGTGCGGTCGGTGGATTGGGTGGATAAGGCCAAGCGGCAAATTTGGTTTCAGGCCGGCGGCATCATTCCGGGTCAGGATCCATATTATGTGCATTTTTGCCGGGTGAACTTTGACGGCACCGGCTTGACCGTGCTGACGGCGGGCAACGGTACGCATGAGGCACAATTCTCGCCGGATCATCAATTTCTGATTGATACGTGGTCGCGGGTGGATGCGCTGCCGGTCACGGAATTGCGCCGGTGTAGCGATGGTAAACCGGTGTGCGCCTTGGAAACCGCCACGGCCACCGGCAAGCCGGCCATGGCGGAGCCGTTTGTGGCCAAGGGGCGGGATGGGGTGACGGATATTTACGGCGCAATCTGGCGGCCCCGGGATTTCAATCCGCACAAAAAGTATGCGGTGATCGAAAATATCTATGCCGGTCCGCAGGACTCGTTTACGCCCAAGGCGTTTCGGGCGTCGTTCAGCCAGCAGAAACTGGCGGATCGGGGGTATATTGTGGTGCAGTTGGATGGCATGGGTACGGCGAACCGGTCCAAGGCCTTTCATGATGTATGTTGGAAAAACCTGGAGGATGCGGGGTTTCCGGACCGGATTTTGTGGATTAAGGCGGCGGCCAAGGCCTTTCCCGGATTTGACCTAACGCGGGTTGGCATTTATGGTACGTCGGCCGGCGGGCAGGATGCGCTGCGCGGGTTGCTGGACCATGGCGATTTTTACCAGGCGGGCATTGCGGATTCCGGCTGCTATGACAACCGGATGGACAAAATCTGGTGGAACGAGCAATGGATGGGCTGGCCGGTGGATGACAGTTATGCCCGGAGCTCCTGTGCGGGCGATGCCGGCAAGTTGCGGGGCAAGCTCCTGCTGATGGCTGGCGAGATGGATAAGAACGTGGATCCGGCCAGTACCATGCAGGTGGTCAACGCCTTGGTGAAGGCCAACCAGAATTTTGAACTGTTCATTATGCCCGGAATGGGGCACGGTGTACTGTCCACCGGTTACGGTTGGCAGCGGTTGGAAGATTTTTTTGCGCGCAATCTGGGTGCGCCCCGATAATTTATTATAAGCTATGTTTAGTGTTGGACAGAAAGTGGTTCTGGTGGACGACGCCTGGCCGGAGTCGGTGAAACAGATTTATGTTTCGCTGCCGGTCAAGGATGGCGTTTACGTGGTGCGCGCCGTGCGCGTGGGCGTGAAAGTGGACGAATTGGTGATGGACATGCGCCGGGTGCTGGAGCCGTCCATCTTGCTGATCGGCCTCGTCAATCCCTGCAACAATTTGGGGGTGGAAGCCGGTTTTGCGGCCCGCCGTTTCCGGGCGCTGGAGGAATTGAAGGCCTCGGCGGCGGCTGAACAGGAAAAAGAAGCGGTGGTTTAAACCGGGCGAAGTGTCTGGTTGGGCGGTTTTATGCCCGAATAGCACCTGCTAAATGCTGAAAGGCCGCGAAAAATGAGATTTGACAAGCGAGGCAAAGTGCGCGACTCTGGGGAAGTTGACTGCGAAATTCCTCCTGCTGGCCTAAGGACGCAAGTCCCCGCCAGTCAGTAAATTCAATTTGAACTTTTCCTGACGCAGTGCGTCCAATGATGACGCATTTGCTTACGTCAGTTTGGATGCCAACGGAATCCCCGGTCACCAACAAAAAATTTATTTATGCCTAGAATTTCCACCAAGAAGGAAAAAGAAAAAGTCCCGCGCAAATCTGCCAAGGCGGCGGCTTCGGCCGCCACGCCCGAGGCGGCCGAATTGCCGCTGGATGCCGCACCGGTCCAAACACCGGCCCCGGCGGTTGAAAAGCCCGTTGAAGCCAAAACCAAACCCGCGTCCGCCGCCAGGGCTCACGCTCACGCCAGGACGACGGCGGCGCACAAAGAAGCTCCGGTCAAACCGGCGGTTCCCGCGCCACAACCGGCTCCGACTCCGACTCCCGAGCAGTCTTCAGCTCCGGCTCCCGTTGCCGCCACCGTCCCGGCTGCCCCGGCTGCCCCGGCCCGAGTGCCGGCCAGCGCACGGGTGATTCCGCCCGTCCGTCCGCCCGCCCCGGTGGAACAACCGGAACTGGCTCCGGAACGTACCGTGGACAGCATCAATGCGTCGGCCAAGGCCGAAGCGCTGCGCGACGTTTCCAATGCTTCCGCACCCAAGACTTCGGCGGAGTTGCGTCCGCCGTCCGCGCCCGTGGAAGCCACGGACGATGAAGGCCGCCCGCCGGTTCGCCCGGGCGGAGTGGTGCCGCCGAATGGCGGGGTCGGCGGGGTGGGGTACCAGCGCGACAAAATCGCGGCCTCGCTGAACATCGCCAAATTGCAGGCGATGAGCATGACCGAGCTCACCACGATGGCCAAGGAATATGGCGTGGAGAACTACGGCACCATGCGCAAGCATGAGATCATTTTCCACATTCTGGAACGCAACGCCCAGCGCGCCGGCGTGCTGTTTTCCGAAGGCGTCATTGAAGTGTTGCCGGAAGGGTTCGGCTTTCTGCGGTCGCAGAGTTTCAATTACCTGCCGTGCCCAGAAGACATTTACGTCTCGCCGTCGCAGATCCGCCGTTTTGACCTGCAAACCGGCAACCTGGTGGCCGGCCAGATCCGTCCACCGAAGGAAAAGGAAAAGTTTTTCGCCCTGCTGAAGGTCGAGGCCGTGGACGGCGAGGACCCGGAAAAGGCGAAGGACAAGACGCATTTTGACAACTTGACCCCGCTGTTCCCGAACCGCCGGTTTCTCATGGAAACCGCTTCGGATGAGTTGAGCACGCGGGTGCTGGACCTGGTCTGCCCCATCGGCAAAGGCACGCGCGGTTTGATTGTGGCGCCGCCGCGCACGGGCAAAACGGTGCTGATGCAGAAGATGGCCAACGCCATCCTCAAGAACAATCCCGAGACCTACCTGTTCATCCTGCTCATTGACGAGCGGCCGGAAGAAGTGACGGACATGGAACGCACCTGCAAAGGCGCGGAAGTGATTTCCTCCACCTTCGACGAACCGCCGGAGCGGCATGTGCAGGTGGCCGAAATGGTGATTGAGAAGGCCCGCCGCATGGTGGAGCACAAGCGCGATGTCGTCATCCTGCTGGACTCGATCACCCGTCTGGCCCGCGCCTACAACACCGTTCAGCCGCACTCCGGAAAAATCCTTTCCGGCGGTGTGGACGCCAACGCGTTGCACAAGCCCAAGCGTTTTTTCGGCGCGGCGCGTAACATTGAAGAGGGCGGGTCGCTGACGATCATGGCCACCGCGCTGGTGGACACCGGGTCGCGCATGGATGAAGTCATCTTCGAAGAGTTCAAGGGCACGGGCAACATGGAAGTGCATTTGGACCGCGCCTTGGTGGACCGCCGCATTTTCCCCTCCATCAACATCGAACGCTCCGGTACGCGCAAGGAAGAATTGCTGTACCATCCGGACGAATACAGCCGCGTGGTGGTCCTGCGCCGCGCCCTGACGGGCGTGCCGCCGGTCGAATCCATGGAACTCATGCTCGGCAAGCTGAGAAAGACCGGGAGCAACATCGAATTCCTGCTGAACATGGCGGTCGGTTGATCCGCTTTTGGGGTTGGCCAACCGTAAGCTGGCGGCCGGTATCGCATTTTTTGGCGCGTTAACGCCAAAATAAGGTTAGCCGTCCGCCGGCAAAACGGTTTTATTAGAGACATAACAATGAAGATATCAGCCAATCTCAAAGTCCTGCCGCCCGTGGCGGCCCTGATGCTGTTAGCCACCGTGGGTTGTGGGCGTGACAGTGTCCGGGTTTACAACGTCTCGACCAACGAAGCCCTGGCCGCAACGCCGCCGCCGGCGGCCCCGGCCGTGATGCCGGCCGGCGGCATGCCGGCGACGATGCCGGCCGGATTGCCGGTGCCGGACACCAGCAGTCTGCCCGCCCTGAAATATACCGTCCCGGCCGGCTGGCAGGAAAAGCCGCCGACCCAGATGCGGCTGGCCAGCTTCAGTATCGCCGAAAACGGCAAACAGGCGGATGTGAGCGTGGTTCCCCTCGGCGGCACGGGCGGCGGCGATATCGCCAACGTCAACCGCTGGCGCGGCCAGGTGGGCCTGCAACCCCTCACGGATGACGATCTTCAGAAAGTGGTTGAGGCCGTTAATATCGACGGGCTGACGGCCAACCTTTATGACGTGGCGGGCAACGACACCGGCGAAGCCGATGTGCAGCGCATTCTGGCCGCGATTCTCCATCGCAACGGCACGGTCTGGTTTTTCAAAGTCAGCGGCGAGTCCGCCTTGGTGGAAAAACAAAAACCCGCGTTTCTGGACTTCTTGAAATCGGTTCAATTTACCGGCCAGGCCGCCGCCACTCCGCCGATGGACATGTCCCAACTTCCGCCCATGCATCCGCCCATCGGAGGCATGGCCCCGGGCGCGGCTGCGGCCATGGCGCCGGCGGCGAATATCGGCGAGCAACCCGTCTGGACGATTCCGAGCGACTGGAAAACGGGGCCGTTAACCCAATTTTTGGTGGCCAAATTCATTGTGCCCGGCGCCGGTGATGCCTTGGCGGAAGTGAATGTGAGTTTGCTGGCCGGCGATGGCGGCGGCTTGCAACCGAACGTAAACCGCTGGCGCCAGCAGATGGCGGTGGCCCCGGCTTCGGAGGACGAACTCGCGAAGTTGCCGTCCATTGATGTGCCCGGCGGCAAGGCGATTTTGGTGGATATTAATGGCACCAACCCGCGCACGGGCAAGCCCGGACGGTTGGTGGGCCTGATCTTGCCGCAGGGCGGACAGACCTGGTTTTACAAGCTGATGGGCGATGCGGCGACGGTGGCGGCGCAAAAGGATGCCCTGATCAACTTTGTGAAGTCCGCCAAATATCCGGGCAATTCTTGATCTATCATCCGGCAACTGTCATGGTTGCCGGCTGGCCTTAACTGCCAAACCACCAGCATTCGATGATTATCAAAAAAATTGTGGGTTTCCTGACGTCCCTGCGGCTGACCGTGGTGCTGCTGGCGTTTTCGATTATTCTGGTGTTTGTCGGCACGCTGGCGCAGGTGGATGAGGGGTTGTACGGTGCGCAGGCGCATTATTTCAAACGCTGGTTTGTGCTGGGGGTGGACCTGTTCGGTCACAAGCTCCCCCTCATCCTGCCCGGCGGCTACCTCATTGGCACCGGCTTGCTGGTTAATCTGGTGGCGGCGCATATTTACCGGTTTCAATTCAAGGCCAAGAAAATTGGCATTCAACTGGCGCACGCGGGGGTGATTCTGCTCTTGGTGGGCCAGTTGGCGACCGACATCCTGGCGCGGGAAATGCAAATGCACTTTGTGGAGGGGGAAAAACGCGGTTATTCCGAGAGCGCTTCGGATTACGAACTGATCTTCGATGCCGGCGGTCAGGAAACCGCCATCCCGGCCAGTTTGCTCATACCGGGCGAGGATCTGAAAATCAGCAATCTGCCCTTTACCATCCGGGTAAAGAGCTTCTGGAAAAACTCCTCGGCCGCATTTCGCGCGCCGATGATGAAATCCAATCCGTTGGTGGCCAGCAACGGACTGGCCCTGAATTTTGATTTCACGCCGGCGGAAGAGGCCAAAGCCATGGATCAAAAAAACATTCCCACGGCGATCATTGACCTGATCAATCCCGCCGGAGTTTTGCTGGGCGACTGGGCGGTTTCCGGCTGGACGGGGGATCCCGGTTCCATTCAGGCGATGACGGAGTTTTATCAGAACCAGGTGGGGGTGGAGCTGGCCCGCAATATCGCCGTTCAGTTTGGCACCCCGCAGTCACTCGAACTGGACAACAAGAGTTATGTGTTCGTCCTGCGGCCGGCCCGCATTCACCATGATTTTTCGCTGACCCTCCTGAAGGCCACGCACACGGTTTATCCGGGCACGGATATTCCGAAGGATTTTCGCAGCCGGGTGTTGATTGATAATTCCGTGACCGGTGAAAAACGGGAGGTGGAGATTTCCATGAACCATCCGCTGCGTTACGGCGGCTATACTTTTTATCAATACCAAATGACCGCCGGCGAAGTGGCCGAGCGTCAGGGCATCACGCCCTCGTCGGTGTTGTCGGTGGTGCGCAATCCGAGCTGGTTGACACCGTACATCGGCTGCGGGATGGTGGGCGTCGGGCTGATCATCCAGTTTATGTACCATCTGGTCGGCTTTGTTTCCAAACGTAAAACCGCATGAAAAAATGGATTCCCGCCATTCTGACGCTGGTCATGGCCGCGTGGTTCCTCGGCAATCTTTCCGCGCCGAAGGACAAGGATTTCGCCTATAACGAATTCGGTCTGCTGCCGGTGACCGCGAACGGCCGCGTGCTGCCGATGGATTCGCTGGCCCGCAATTCGCTGCTGGAAATTCGCGAGAAACAGACGCTCAATGCCGAGCCGTGGAAAGGCTGGAACGAAAAGCCCCTCATCATCCCGGCCACCGAATGGCTGGCGAATGTGATGATGAATCCGGGCGTGGCGAACGACTGGCCGGTGTTCCGGGTGGACAATCCCGACCTGCTTTCGCTGCTCAAACTGCCGGAGAAGGACCTGGCGAAAAAGGTGGATGGCAAACATTATTCCTGGAATCAAATTCAACCGGCGCTGGCGGACTTCGACAAGGAAAGCGAACGCGTCGGAAAAATTGATTCGGCGAACCGCACCGCCTATGAAAATGCCGTGAGCAAGATGCATGAACGGCTGACGCTGTACACGCAATTGGAAAATGCCGTTCTGCCGACCGATGCCCAGGACTGGCCGGCCGAACTGGCGGCTTATGAAAAACTGATTCCCGACGGCGTGGCGGCGGTGCAGGCCCAGCAGGCGGGCAGCCCGTTTAACACGAATTATTTTAATGCCTTTGCCGGTTACATTCAGCGGTTTCAGTCCATGGCCGGCTGGGAACCGCCGTTGATTTTGCCGCCCAATGGCGCCCGCCAGTGGCGTCGCATGGGTGATGCCTTGCTGGATGCCCCGCGCGGGACGCCGGTGGATGAGGCGATTCACGATTACGCGAAAATGGCCGGCGCGCTGGCGGCGAATAATCCGGAGGCCTTCAATGCGGCCCTGCGCGATTACCGTTCATCGCTGGTGCCTACTCAGACGCAGGCCTTGTCCAAGGCGCGGGCGGAAGTTTTCTTCAACCAATTGGAGCCGTTTTATGGTGCGATGGTCATCTATATTCTGGCCGGGCTGCTCGCCGTGTTTTTCTGGTTCAATATGTCGGAGACCCTGCGGCGTTCGGCCATGTGGCTCATCTGCCTGGCGTTTGTGATCCACACCTTCGGTCTCGTTTACCGCATGGTGCTGGAAGGCCGGCCGCCGGTGACGAATCTGTATTCCTCCGCCATTTTCATCGGCTGGGGCGCGGTGTTGCTGGGGATGATTTTGGAACGCTTCTTTAAGAACGGCATCGGCGCGTGCGTCTCGTCGGTCATTGGTTTTATTACGCTGATCATCGCGCACCATCTGGCCCGGGAAGGCGACACGATGGAAATGATGCGCGCGGTGCTGGATACCAATTTCTGGCTGGCGACCCATGTGGTGGCGGTGACGGTCGGTTATGCCAGCACGTATGTGGCGGGTTTCCTGGCGTTGATTTATATTCTGCGCGGGGTTTTCACCAAGACGCTGGATGCGGACACCGGCCGGTCGCTGGCGCGGATGGTTTATGGCATCGTCTGTTTTGCCACGCTGTTTAGTTTTGTGGGCACCGTCTTGGGCGGCATCTGGGCGGATCAATCGTGGGGCCGGTTCTGGGGTTGGGACCCCAAGGAAAACGGCGCGTTGATCATCGTGCTCTGGAATGCGCTCATTCTGCACCTGCGCTGGGGCGGCGTCATTCGTGAACGCGGCCTGATGAACTGCGCCGTATTTGGGAACATTGTCACCGCCTGGTCCTGGTTCGGGGTGAACATGCTGGGCATCGGCCTGCACAGCTACGGCTTCACGGATGCGGCGTTCAAATGGCTGATTCTGTTTGTGGGCAGTCAGTTGGGGATTATTGCGCTCGGTCTGCTGCCGGCCAGGATGTGGAAGAGTTTTCAGGCCAAGGCCGGGCAGTCTCCCACTTGAAGCGAGGATGGATGGTGGAGGATTGAGGATGGCTCAAGAAGTTATTGAAGGCGCTATACCTTTGCCATCTTCCACCCGCCATTCACCATCTTCGTTTTCCCTAATTGGCCGTTGCGCCGATTTGCAGCAATTCGCTGATCCGCTTTTCCAGCCGGTTGAGATCGAGCGGTTTCGTGAAGAAATCCTCGGCGTGCATCGCGGCGCTGCGCTTGGTCACATCGCCGGTGAGGGCGCTCATGAAAATGACCGGAATCTTTTTGGTGCCCGGCTGGCGGCGGAGGATTTCGCAGACGGACAGGCCGTCCAGATCGGGCAGGAGGATGTCGAGCAGGATGAGGCTGGGTTTGAACTGGCGGGCCTGGCTCAAGGCGTGGACGCCGTCGTTGGCCACCAGAAATTCGCAGCCCAGCTTCGCCAGGCGAAACTTGACCAGTTCGATAAAGTCGCTTTCGTCGTCAACTATGAGGATGCGCGGCATCACGCTGCAAAGTAGCATTTGAAGGCGGTTTCCCCAATGACGTGCGGGTTAAGGTCAGGTTACGATCAGGCAACAGACAAACAAAAAGGGTGCGTTATGCACGCACCCTTCGCGGGATATATCTTTAAAAGCGGTTTACAGCTTGGCGAGCGCGGCTTTGACCGCCTCGAAATTGGGGAGGTCCTTGGGCGTGGCGGTTTGTTCGCTGTACTGCACAATGCCATGCTTATCAATGACGAACGCCGCGCGGGCGGAGGTGTCGCCGATGCCGGCGAGGCCGGGGAATTCCACGCCGTAAGCCTTGGTGGTGGCCTTGTTCAGGTCGCTGGCCAAGGTGATGCCGATCTTTTCCTGCTTGGCCCAGGCTTCCTGCGCGAAGGGGCTGTCCACGCTGAGGCCGATGACTTCGGCGCCGAGGGTGGCGTAGCTGGAGAGGCCGGCGGTGAGGTCGCACAGTTCCTTGGTGCAGACGCTGGTGAAGGCGAGCGGGAAAAACAGCAGCACGGTGTTTTTCTTGCCAAAATTGGCGCTCAACGTCACATCCGCCAGGCCGGTGGCGTTTTTGGATTTGAGGGTGAAATCGGGAGCTTTGGATCCAACGGGAATGGGCATAATCTTTTTTTGTCTTATGGTTAACGTTTTATGTCGCGGGGATGTTTCAATATCCGCCGCGTTCTGTCAATTTTAATAGGCTTTTTGAGGTTTGCAAGCGGGCGGTCAGATGGCGGCCAATACTTCGGCGGCGTGTTCCTCCGGTTTTACCGCGGGCCAGATGTGTTTGATCTTGCCGTCCGGCCCGATTAAAAAGGTCACGCGGTTGGTGCCCAGGTATTTCTTGCCCATGAACGTCTTTTCGCCCCAGACGCCGTAGGCTTCGACGATTTGCTTGTCCTCGTCGGCCAGCAAGGTGAAGGGCAGTTTGAATTTTTCCACAAACTTGTCGTGGGATTTCACGGAGTCGGTGCTCACCCCGAAGACCACCGCGCCCTTCTTTTTGAAATCGGCAAAACCGTCGCGGAAGGCGCAGGCTTCCTTGGTGCAACCCGGCGTGTCGTCCCGGGGATAGAAATACAGAATGACATGCTGACCGAGATAGTCGGCGAGGGAGATTTTTCCGCCGCCGCTGGTGGCGACCGTAAAGGCGGGAGCCGTATCGCCGACTTTCAGTTTCAATGCAATTTCCTTGGCCATGTTAATTTAATGCTTGTTTGGTTTGGGTGAACTCGACGGATGCTGGCTTAACTGCCGCATGCCGTCCCACACATATAGCATCCCGGAGACGCCGGTGCAAATCGCCGCCGCCACGGCGCAGATGGCAAACCAACGGGCGCCCTGGCCCTGGCTCTTGTCCCAGCCGAGCAGGAGCCAGAGCACGGCGGCCATTTGAAAGACGGTGGCCACCTTGCCGATCATTCGCGGTTTTACGTGGACCTTGCCCACCATGAAATGAATCAGGCCGGTGCCGAGCAGGAGCACGGCGTCCCGGCCCAGGATGGTGCCGGTCAGCCAGAGGGGCATCTGCCCCAGCCAGGGCGAATGGTCTTTGCTCAAAAGAATGATGGCGGAGACCAGCAGCAGTTTGTCGGCGAGGGGATCCAGAATGGTGCCCAGTTCGCTGATCTGGTGGAACCGCCGGGCCACGTAGCCGTCCACCCCGTCCAGCAGCGCCGCCACCCCGAAGGAGCCAAGAGCGAGTCCCCGGTGAAGGCCGTTGCCGGTTTTTACGAAGTAGAGCACCTCGACCACAAAGAACGGAATCAGCAGAATCCGGACGATGGTTATTTTGTTGGCCGTGGTCACGCGGGGTAATATCGCACTTGTGTGTGCAAATTGCACCTGATGATTGATGGGATGATTGATGGGAGAATCCGGCTGGCGGATTTTTTCCGGCACCCATTGGCTGCCGCGCTTCACATGGCAACCAGCGGCACCCCGGACATTATTTCAAAGCTTTTGCCAGCACCTCTTTTACGAACTGCGGAATTTCCATGCCGGCCTCTGCCGCATCTGATTTCAGTTGTTCGTATTGTTTTACGGCTTCACCCTCCCAGACCAGATCAACCCGCCGTACTTGCCGCATTGCCACATGACTGTATTTTTCCGGGAACGCCCAATAGCATGACAGGCAGATGTTTTTGTCTTTCGTGCTCTTCCAGTTCTCGCAGTGTTCGCACGACCATGATTTCGCACGATTTGCAGAGCCGCAAAGCAGCATGAAATCCTCGGGCTTGAGGTCGTCAGCCTCGCCGGCCACTTCGTAAGGCACGCGATGATCAATTTGCAAACCGGCCTCGTCCATTTTTTCCAAATAGATGAAACACTGACAGCCATACTTCGCAATGAGTCGGTCCTTGATATTTTTGGAAAGACCCGTGCGGCCGCTGAATCGGTGGAATTGTTTCTTGGCCGGGTCAGCAAAACGGTAGGCGGCAATTTTCCGGCCATTGGCCGCCTCTACCCGGAAGGTTTCGAGTTGAATGCCCCGTTCACGCACATCCCTTGCCGCTCGCGGAGGATGATCGTAGCCGTATTTGTCCTTCAATTCTTCGGTGGTGATGTGACCGTGCTTGAGAATGTGGTCAATTACTGTCCGCGGACGCTTGCCGGTGACTGAGGCGCACAGTTCAAGAAACTCTTTTGGGTGTTTTGGTTTTGCCATAGGGAACGGTATTTTCCATCAATTGCAACTGTTCGTCAGGCCGGTGCCGGCGCATGGTCGGAACCATTTCCAATTCATCCGCCAGCGCGGGCGAAAGGTAGAGCGATTCCACGGTCATTTCATCCCGGCCCAGCAAAGTGGCCTGCGAGGAACGACCGGCTTCGATTTCCACCAGCTTCAAACGCAACCTGGCCGGCAGGGGTTTCCCGTAGCTGCGATTCCCCAACCGTCCGTCGTAACTCACCAGAAAGCGGATATTTTTCCGGTTCAGCCCTTCGAGCTGCGCCACGAAATCATCGTAGGCGATGCCGGCAAAGTAGCGAGAGTCGCGTTCCCCACAGACTCCTTGATACGGCGGATCCATATACACCACATCATCCGAGCGCACATTTGCCAGCACATTCTCATAGCTTAACGAGGTGACGATGGTCTTGCCGCGCAGCAACGCCGAGATGGCGTTGAGGCTGGCCTGCATCGTTTCGGGTTGCGTGCCCAGCCGGCGCTTGTCCGGGCTTTGGTTAAACAAACCTTCCCCGTTGTAACGCACCGCGCCCTTCACGCAACGAGCCAGCAGATATAAAAGCAATTGCTCATCCTGCGTGCGGTTGAACGACTCGCGCACCTGATAATAGTGCTCCAGGGCGTCCGCGTGGTCGGCCCGCCAAAGTTCCCGGTAATGCTTCCCCAGTTCTTTGGGACTGTTAACGATCAAAGCCAGCAGCTTTGCCAGGGGCGCATTAAAATCATTCAGCCAAAATTCCCGGGCCCGGCCGCGCGCCGCCGTGGCGATGGACAGCGCGGCGGACCCGCAAAAAGGTTCCACCAGTCGCGTGGTGCTTACAGGCAGATATTGGAGAATTAACGGAGCCAGCGACCGTTTGCTGCCTTGATATTGGAATGGCTGTGGAATTTTCACAAAAAGCCCGATGCTGCGCAATCAACAAGGACTGCCGCCCGAGGTCTGGGCTGGGGGTTTTCCGGTTTTGATGAGTTTGGCGTAGCTGTCAGCGATGTTTTTTTCGGCATAACTCATGGCAGAACCGATGTTTGCACGGGGAAAGTATGCATGGGAAGACGGGCGGCGTCAATTCTCGCATCCGGTTGATTTGTTCAATGACTTTTTTGCCGGTCTGGCTTAAAATTGCCGGGATGAGCACCAATATTGTAAAACCGTTAGTGGGAATATTGATGGGCAGCGATTCGGACTGGCCGACCATGAAGGCCGCCGCCGATGCGCTGGCTGAATTTGGCGTGGCGAGCGAAGCCCGGGTAATCTCGGCGCATCGCGATCCCCATGGCCTGGAGGAATATGTGTCCACGGCGATTGCGCGCGGCCTGCGCGTGATCATTGCCGGGGCCGGCGGCGCGGCGCATCTGCCGGGCGTCACGGCGGCGTTTACGACCCTGCCGGTCATTGGCGTGCCGATTCTGGGCAAGGCGTTTGACGGCTTTGACTCGCTGCTGGCGATTGTCCAGATGCCGCCCGGCGTGCCGGTGGCCACGGTGGCGGTGGGCGGCGGGCGCAACGCGGGCATTCTCGCGGCGCAAATCCTGGCGGTGGGCGACGAACGCCTGCAGAAGGCGCTGGTGGAGTTCAAGGTCAAGCTGACCGCCGAATCCCGCGCGAAAAACAAAACCCTGCAAAATGGCTGAAGTGCGGGGTGTGCCGCCCTCTGGCGGCACACCCCAAACTGTCGCCCTTTTCACTCTTAATTTATGCAACGGATCATCGCTGGCGTCCACAAGTTCCGGAACGAGGAGTTCGGGAACTATCGCAAGCTATTCCGCAAGCTGTCGCAGGAAGGGCAGAATCCGCACACGCTTTTTATTACGTGTTCGGATTCCCGCGTGCTCGCGGAGTTGATCACCCAGAGCAAGCCGGGCGATCTTTTCGTGGTCAAAAACGTGGGCAACATCGTGCCGCCGGCCAATGTGCGGGGCGATACGAACTCCACGGCGGCGGCGATTGAATTTGCCGTGGAAACACTGCGCGTGAGCGACATCGTCATCTGCGGCCATTCGCAGTGCGGCGCCATATCCGCGCTGCTCGGGGCCAATCCCGTGAGCGACAGCACCCCGCACTTGCGCGACTGGCTGAAGCTCGCCGCGCCCGTGCGCGAGATTCTGCGCAAGGAATACGCCAATCTGCACGATTCGGCGGCCCGGGAAAATGCGGCGGCGGAGGAAAACGTGCTCTTTGGTTTGGAAAATCTGCACAGCTATCCCTGCGTGCAGGCGCGGCTGGGGGATGGCACGCTCCAGTTGCACGGCTGGTTTTTCAAAATCGCCACGGCGGAATTGTTTGCCTACGACCCGGAGAAACGGCAGTTTTTGCCTTTGGTTGGCGGGAAAGGGTAGGGGGCTTTGGCGGCTGTCGGCGTGAGGCCCGGATTTGCCGGCCGACCGCGCCCGAATTTTCATTTTCCCATGTCTGGCGCCTTTGGCGATGCTGCCAGTGTCACAACCGGATCAAACCAATGAAAAACCAAGACACCCGCTGGGTTCAACGCTTTGATAATTTCAAGCGGGCCTTCGCGCGTCTGGCGCAGGCTGCCGCCCTTGCCCGGCAACGGAAGCTCTCGGAACTGGAAGATCAGGGGCTGATTCATGCCTTCGAGTTTACCCATGAACTGGCTTGGAACACGGTGAAGGACTTTTTGGAATCGCGCGGCGCCACGGTCAAAATATACGGTTCAAAAGACGCCACGCGCGAAGCGTTTGCCGCCGGACTGATTGAACACGGCGAGATTTGGATGCAAATGATCAAACATCGCAACGAAACCTCGCACACCTATAACGAGAAAATCGCCGATGCCATCGTCGAGGCGATTCTGGCAAATTACGTGCCGGAGTTTGAAGCATTCCAACGCCGTTTGAGCGAACTGGAACCCAAGGAAGCCAAATGAACCACGGCCTTTCCGCCGCGACGGTGGAGCGCATCGTAACGGTTCTGGCGCATTATCCCGAAATAGAGCGGGCATTGCTCTATGGCTCGCGTGCCAAAGGCAGCCAGCGGACGGGTTCGGACATTGACCTGACCCTGTTCGGCAGCCGGCTCAATCACGCCCTGCTCCTGCGGTTGGACAACGAGTTGGATGATCTGCTGTTGCCTTATAAATTCGATCTTTCCCTGTTTGCCGACCTCACCCATCCGGAATTGATTGATCATATCCATCGCGTTGGCGTGGTGTTTTATGAACGGCCGCCGGTGAACCGAGCCGTGGAACTGACGTCGCCAAACGGCGCCGAGGGTTCGAGCTGCGCCTGATTCCAAAACCTTCCGTTTCTTGTAATTGACGGTTGACGGATTCCGGGAGAAGCTAAGGGAACCCAACCATGAACACCCGGAATCGGCCCTCCTCAGAAAGGCAGCGCGGTGAAACGGAGTAAACAAATCCGCCTGATCATGCTCGGCGGCCTGTCCGCCGGCGTCCTGACCGGGTGCAGTCAGAAACCGGTCATCACCACGGCCGGGGTGTACACCAATAATTTTTACGTTCCCGGGGCGGGGTATTATCACGCGCCGTTTCGAAACTGGTATGCGCTGCCGTACAACCATTTTGACACCCAGCGGCAGCTTTATTACTACGGCGGCCAGTGGGGCGCGCAGCCCTGTCTGAGCATCACCAATATTTCCTCCCCCACGCCGGAAGCGGTGCAGGTGGTGGAAAATACGCGCACGGACATTTCCCGGGGCGGTTTCGGCGGCAGTTACGGCTATCATTCCTGGGGCGGCTGGGGCTTTCATTCGTGATGAAACGGCACGCGTGTCAACCCCGGCCGGACTGGCGCGAAAAGGTCGAAAGCGTCGGCCTCACGTATCATTCGCACGAGGCGGGACCGTATTGGGATGAATCCGCCGCGTATGAACTGACGGCGGCCGAGGTGGATGAACTGGAACTGGCGGCGAACACATTGCATTTCCTCTGCATTGAAGCTGCCGAGGCGGTTATCAAAAACAACTGGTGGGCGCGGATTGGGATTCCGGAAGTGGCGGTGCCGTCCATATTAAAATCCTGGGAGCGCGATGATTTCAGCCTCTACGGCCGGTTTGATCTGGCGTACGACGGCAGCAAGCCGCCGAAGATGCTGGAGTACAATGCCGACACGCCGACGGCGCTGGTCGAGGCGGCGGTGGTGCAATGGTATTGGTTGCAGGAATTGCAGCCCCAGGCCGACCAGTTCAATTCCATTCATGAGCGTTTGATCGAAGCGTGGAAACGCTGGCGTGGCCGGACGATTCATTTCAGCGGGGTCAAAGAATTTGCGGAGGATGAGATGACCATTCTCTATCTGCGCGATACCTGCGAGCAGGCCGGGGTGATGACCAAGTCGGTTTTCATTGACGACATCGGCTGGCATCAGCGGCAGAATTATTTTGTGGATCTGGAGGAGGAACGCATTGAACTGGCTTTCAAGCTTTATCCTTGGGAATGGCTGTGGCGCGAGGAGTTTGGTGTTCATCTGGCCAAAGAGGCGGTGCAGTTCATTGAGCCGGCCTGGAAATTTCCGCTGAACACGAAGGGGCTTTTGCCGATCCTGTGGGAATTGTTTCCCGGGCATCCCAATCTGCTGCCCGCATACGAATCGCCCGAACCGCTGGGGCGCAGTTATGTGCGCAAACCCAAAATGAGCCGCGAAGGCTGTAACGTGACATGGGTGGAGGACGGGGTGGCGTTGGAGGATAATGGCGGCAACTACGGGGCGGAGGGTTTTATTTATCAGGCCACGGCCGTCGTACCTGAGTTCGACGGCAATCATCCGGTGTTTGGCGTGTGGGTGGTGGATCACGAGGCGGCCGGCCTGGGCATCCGCGAAGACACGCGCCGCATCACCGGCAATCTCAGCCGCTTTGTCCCGCATTATTTCACATGAGCTACGAGAATCCCACCCGCCTGCGCATCGGCCAGCACGGAACGTTTTCCGGCAAGGATTACCGTCTGGTCGGCCGCGCCGTTTACGGCGTGGAGGAGGATGGCCAGACTTATTATTGGGACGAGTTTTATTTGGTGGCCGACGATGGCAGCCGCGCCACCTTGGTTTATGAGGAAACCGAGGGGAGTGTGGAGTGGCGGCTATTTACCGAATTCACTCCGGAATTTCCCATGACCGCCGCTGAGGCCGCCGCCAAGCGGCAGGGTGACCATTTGAATCTGGATGGGCGGAATATGGTCATCAGCCGGGTGGATACGGCCCGCGTCTATCGCATCGAGGGCTCGGTGCCAGAAGGGTTGGTGGTGGGCGAAGTTTCAAATTATTTCAATTTGGAATTCGGGAACGCCATGCAGGTGGTGAGCTGGATCGGCGAGCGGATTGAATTTTACGACGGGGTCAACCTTTCCACCCGCCTCGTCAATGGAGCGTTTCATTTGACCAATGAGGCGGCCGGCGGTTCGGGGACGGGCAGTTGGTTTTCCTCCGGGAGTTCCGGCGGGTACGACAGTTGGTTCATGTTTGCCCTGAAAGCGGGGGCGTGTTTCTGTTGATCTTCCTGCTGTTCGGCCGGAATTGGTCGTGCGCTTCCCGTCGGCCGGCGACTTCGGTCAGACACATTGCCGTGGGCGCGGCGCCGTTGACGGTGGGGGCGACGGGAACCTTGAAGGGGACTCATTATCGCGTTGCCGCTCATGCCGTGGTGGAAATTGGCGAGGTGGGGATTTTTTATGAACGGCACGAATACCAGCTTACGGCCGACGGCGGCCAGACTGCCCGGCTCGTTTGCGGGGTGAATGATGGCGATGGCAACTGGACGCTGTTCAAGCCTTTGAATCCGTTTCAGCCGCCCACGGCCATGGCCTGTGCGGCGAAAAAAATGGGCGAGGTGGTGGAGGTGGACGGGGTGCAGGGACCGGTTACCCATATTTTTCAGGCCACCGTCCGTCAGTCGGACAATCCCGGGGATCTGGATTGGAACGGCTCCAGCCTGCGTTATGGTTATCTGGCCAAATCGCCTTACAGTTCGTTGATGGCGACTTGGAACAGTGTGGACGCCGGCTTTTTCCAAGGCGTGGATTTGCCGGTCAAAACCGTGACGGCGGCGTTTGCCGGGTCGTCCACGAATGGCAATTGAGCGGGCTTTATTTACTCTCCACCTTTTGCGGTAGTAGCAGCAGGGCGGTCACCGTCAGGAAGAGTCCGCACAAGACCGTCCAGGTGGCGGCGGCGCGGCTGTTGACTTCCAGCAGGGCGGTGGCGGCGAGCGCGGCCATGGTGAGATTCGGGCAGAAGAGCAGGTAGGTCTGCCGGTCCCCGCCCGTTTTTAACCAGCGGCGGTGGATGACTTCGCGCAGGCCCAGCAGAAAGATCGCGCCGAGCAGAGCGGTGAGCGCCGTGACGGAGATCAGCATGTGCACGTCAATCAGCAGGCCGAGGGAGACGAAGAAAATGGGAATGAGAAAGCGCCGGCTGATGGGCGCAATATATTCCTCCACGCTCTGGCCCTCAAACTGGGCGCGGCTCATGAACAGGCCCAGGAAGAACGCCGTCTTGGACGCCACCAGCCCCAGCCGTTCGCCGATGGCGCAGATGATGAGCACCAGCAGCACCAGAAAATGCACGCGCCAGTGCGTGGTTTTCTGGATGATGGTTTGAAACAGCCGGGTCAGATGATTGGCAAACCGGCTGATCAGAAAAATCGTCACCGCCATGCCGGCCAGCTTGAACAGAATGCCCCAGCCGAATCCCTCCTTCACGGTGATGCTGCTGACGGTGAGCACCACAATCGCGAGCATTTCCAGCGTGACCATGGTTTGCAACGTGAATTCCCGCGCCGCGCCCGCCAGGCCCGGGTAATGCTTCCAGCCAAAGTAGGCCATGCTCATGGAGCAGCCGGTCATGGCCGCCGCCGCCAGGATTCCTTCGGCCATGGTGAGGTGCGAAGCCAGGGCCAGGGCCAGAACGATGGGATACTGGATGACCGTCCATAACACTGCATAGCGCAGGGAAGGCAGCAGTTCACGCAGCTTGGGCAGTTCGATTTCCAGGCCCACTTCAAAGAGCACGAGCAGGAAGCCAACCTCGCCGGCCTGCTCGATCATGGTGGTAACATCCTTTTCCAGCAACGGTCCCAAGCCGAGGCCAAAAATCACGAAAAGGGCGTTGGCCAGCGCCGGTCGGCCCATTTTCAGGCACAAATCCGGCACGGCCATCAATAACAAAATCAGGCAGATGATGGTTTCAATGCTGTTCATTGATAAATTGTTATGCTCGCATCCCCGCTGCCAGTCTCGGCTAGTTCATGGACAGAAGCGAGACCATTTGTTAGGCTTGGCGACTGTCTATGAGTCTGGAAAATATTGAAACGCCTGCGGCCGCACCCTCGGATTTTATTCGCGACATCGTCGCCGCCCATGTGGCGGAGAATAAGTACCCGCGCATTCACACCCGCTTTCCCCCGGAGCCCAACGGTTATTTGCACATTGGCCATGCCAAGTCCATCTGCCTGAATTTCGGCATCGCCCGCGAATTTGGCGGCGTGTGCAACCTGCGCATGGACGATACGAATCCCACCAAGGAGGATGTCGAATACGTCGAGTCCATCCAGGAGGACGTCAACTGGCTCATCAGCGCGTGGGCCGATGACAAGCTGGGCCTGAAGCCGCACGGCAAAACGCCCGAAGCGGTCACGAGCAACGGCCAGCCGGATTTTTATCTGCCCGCCGTGACCGGCGCCACCGCCGGGTTGGAACCCTTTTACGCGAGCGATTATTTTGACCAGATTTACGCATACGCCGTGGCCCTCATCAAAAAGGGCAAGGCGTTTGTGTGCGACTTGACTCCGGATGAAACCGACGAGTACCGCCGGCAGGGCAAGGCCTCGCCGTTCCGCGACCGCAGCGTGGAGGAGAATCTGGATCTGTTCACGCGCATGAAGAACGGCGAGTTCCCGGACGGCGCCCGCTCGCTCCGGGCGAAGATCGTGGTGGACGCGCCGAACATCTGGCTGCGCGATCCGCTGATCTACCGCATCCGCCATGCCGCGCATCATCATACCGGCGACAAATGGTGCATCTACCCGATGTACGATTTCGCGCACTGCCTGAGCGATTACATCGAAGGCATCACGCACAGCATCTGCACGCTGGAGTTTGAGGTTCACCGGCCACTGTACGATTGGATTCTCGAAAGCCTCGGGCTGCCGCGTCCGCTGCCGCATCAGTACGAATTTGCCCGCCTGAGCCTCACTTACACCGTGATGAGCAAGCGCAAGCTGCTCCAGCTCGTGAATGAAAATTCCGTCACCGGCTGGGATGATCCGCGCATGCCCACGATCAGCGGCATCCGCCGTCGCGGTGTGCCGGCCACGGCGCTCCGGGCGTTTGCCTACAACATCGGCATCACCAAATACAACGGCCTGACGGACGTGGCCGTGCTGGAACATGCCATTCGCGAAGATTTGAACAAGCGCGCCTTCCGCCGCCTTGCCGTGCTGCGGCCCATCAAGGTGGTCATCACCAATTATCCCGAGGGCCAGGTGGAGGAATTGAATGCCGTGAACAATCCCGAACAGCCCGAGACCGGCACGCGCAAGCTGCCGTTCAGCCGCGAACTGTTCATTGAGCGCGATGATTTTGCCGAAGTGCCGCCGCCGAAATTTTTCCGCCTTAAACCCGGCGGCGAGGTGCGGTTGAAATACGCGTATATCATCAAGTGCGAGGAAGTCGTAAAGGACGCGGCCGGCAATATCGCCGAGCTGCGCTGCACGGCGGATCTGGACAGCAAGACCGGCGGCGCGACCGCCGGCCGCAAGGTCAAGGGCACCATCCATTGGGTGAGCGCCCCGCACGCTGTGGACGCCGAGGTGCGCCTGTACGACCGACTCTTCACCGTGGCCGAGCCGGACACCGGCGCGGATTTCAAGGCCACGCTCAACCCGCATTCGCTGGAGGTCATCCATGTCAAATGCGAACCCAGCCTGAAGGATGCCTCACCGGCGGAACGCTATCAGTTCGAGCGGCTGGCCTACTTCGCCTTGGACAAGGACAGCGCCCCCGGCAAGCTGGTGTTTAACCGCACGATCACGCTAAAGGACAACTGGGCGAAAGAGGCGCATAAAAGCTGATTTATAATGGGGAAAATATGCCCACAATGTCGGCGCAGGCAGGAACATCCGAGTCACCTTGGCTGTGATAGGTGTCACGTGGCATTTGTTGAAGAAGATCAGCTTGTAAAAATAAGCAGTTTTACGAATGAGGAGCTTAAAATTCTCGCCTCCTATTTGCTTAAAGACTGGCGGGTTTATGTCCTTGCTGGGATTGCTCTTTCAATCGGAGTCGGCCTTCTGTATTGGCAAGCCCACGAGCAAATCGAGACGCAAATAAATAAATTCCAAACTGATACCAGTAATGAAGTCGCCAGGGCTTATTCTGAAGCGACGAATCGGATGGCTGGCCAATTTGACGTTTTTTCGCAGAGTTCAAGTAACCAGATTGCTTCTGCCTATTCAGAGGTTACAAATCAAATTTCCTTCGAGTTTCAAACGCCTAGAATCAGGCAAACAGTGGAGGATGTTGCAAAAAATGAAGCCAAAGAAATTTTAAAGGAAAATGTTCAACCTGAAGTTGAGCGTTTTAAAAAGGATGCTGATTTCCTACGTCTTACCACCAGGGCTAGAGCTTATGATTTCAAAGCATATCAGCAGTTGCTTGAAATTGAACTACAGACGAATGAAGACGCTATATTGGCAAAGCAGGTTCTTAATGAAATTGACCGTTCTTTGCAAAAAGATAGAGCTAATGAATCTCAACTTGGAAGACGACGCCAATACATGGAGTTTTCCGGGACAAATTTTTACAATGGCCCTTTTTCATCTGATGAGATCGCAGTCAAATTTCAGTATATTCAGAATGACAAAACGGCTTTTAATCGAGAAGCCTTTATAAACTTGGTTGCGGATGCGAATGAGACACTCTTTTTACCGAGGTTGATTGAGTTTTTTACGAACGAGCCAGATTTATCTGTAGCAGATCATGCACTCTTAGCAATTTCAAAATTTGCGAATGCTGATTTTTACCCGCACGATTATAAAAGTGTCGTTCAATGGTGGCAAACAAACCAATATAATTATACAAACTGGCCTGTTTCAGAATTTAACATTGGGGAAAAGTATTATTTGATGGGGGTTTATTCTGATGCTGCAAGTTGTTTCTCAAAAGTTTTGTCGGTTGACCCAGCGGCGGATTTGTCGCGTTTGAGTGCAATTATGTGCGATTTTGAAATTGGGGAAACAAACAAAGCGGCGATGCTTGCAAAAGGGTTCAAAAGGCAAGGTGGTCGGTGGGATCTTTTGGCGGCAGCAAAGATGCAGATTGAATCAGGAAACGTTAGTAACGCTACAGTGCAATTAGCTTTTATTGCAACAAATTTTCCATCTATGGGGATTTCTGTTGGGGGGTATATTAATTCCGAACCGCAAATCTGGCGAAAAGTGGATTGGGCGTTATTCAACAAGTTGACTGAGCATTGATCTTTAGTCTGATGAGACGTTTACTGCCGATGCTCGCTGAACAGTTTAAGGCAACTGCTGCTTTCAATGAAATTGATGGTGGAATCAGGTGCTTGCGACGGGCGCCAGCTCGAAACTATACTGATGAGGTCATGAAGAACGGTAACGGGAAAAAATTGGACGATGATTTCATCGCCCCGGCGCGGCGGGCCTTTCGTCGTGTCGCCCGTCAACTTCGCGCCGAACATGCCAAACTCGGGTTGCCGCTGGTTTTGGGTGAAAAAGGCAAAGTGCGTCTGGTGTATGTCCGGCAAAAATAACTTGGCTGGCAGATTGATTTTAAACCAGGCCATTGGATTTGCCAGCAGGCAGGTTACACCCAACGCCCCGGAGCGCGGCTGGGACAGCCGCGGTCCACTGGAAACGGCTCGCCATTTTCCCTGGTCATGCTATTAATAATGAGAGAATTGACGCATGAATCATCACAGACAACAACCGGTTTTGTTCCGTATATTCCCGGCAGTTTTTTGCCTCGCCCTTTGCTTCACTCTGGCCGCCGCCGCGCGGGCGGATTTGATTCTGGAGCAGCAGTCCGGCGATAACACGGTCACCAACCATGTCATCGTCAAGGTGCATGGCGACAAGATGCGCATGGACCAGTCCAACACCAGGGGCGGGGAATTTAGCGTGGTGTTGGATATGACCACGCATGATTCCATTACGCTGATGCCCAAACTGAAGATGTTTCTGAAGCGTTCCGGGGGCGAGGTGCGGGCGCAAATCGAGGCCAACAAAAAGAATGAGGCCACCAACGACGTCAACCTCATGCCGGCGCCTTGCGTGGACACGGGCAAAGCGGACAAGGTGGATGGCTCCGATACCGAGATTTTTACGTGGAGCGGGGCGTATGGCATCAGTAAAAACCTGTGGGTGGCCACCAACTTCCCGAACTATGAGTCCATCCGGAAAGAAATTGCCAAGATTGACCAGTTCAACATTACCGGCCCGCACCGGAATGTGCAGCCGGAAATGAGCCGGCTGCCGGGCATGGTGCTCAAGACCGAGTCCGTTGGCGGCGGCAAGACCAACATCATTTACACGGTATCCGTAAAACAGGAGCCGGTGGATCCGGCCTTGTTTGAACTGCCCCCGGACTATGTTCCGTGGAAACCACCGGTGGCGACGCCGGGCGGTGCCGTGGGGCCGGCGGGAAAATAGGTGGTGAACGGATGCCCGGAGCGCGAGTTGTCCCAACTCGCAGTCCGGTGGCAGACCTCACCTGATTGTCACAATTATTTCCTTTCCGCCGCCGGTTGAATGTATAATTTCCCCGCCAATATGATGAAGCAAACTCGTCGTGATTTCGTCCGTACCCTGTTTGTCGCCACGCAGGCGACGATGGTCGGTTCTTTGCTCCCCGGCAACTTGTTTGCCGCCGATGCCAAGGCCGGCGGCTTGAACTTTCTCGTTTTTGGCGACTGGGGTCGGAACGGGGAGAAGGATCAGCACGACGTGGCGGTGCAGATGGGCATTGCCGCCGAAGAAATCGGGGCCAAATTCATCATTGCCGTGGGCGATAACTTTTATGAAAACGGGGTTGCCTCCGTGGACGATCCCCAATGGCAGACCTCCTTTGAAAAGGTTTATACGGCCCCGTCGCTGCAAGTTCCCTGGGTGGCCATTCTGGGGAACCATGATTACCATGGCAATTGCGAGGCGCAGATTGCCTACAGCCGGGTGAGTCGCCGCTGGAACATGCCGGCGCGTTATTTCACCCGTACCGAACGAATTGACGCCCAAAATACGGTGGATTTCTTTTATCTGGACACCACCCCCATGGCGACGAAACATGAGGCCGCGCTCCACCCGGGCTCGGACTTGGGGGCGCAGGATGAAACCCGGCAGCTCGCGTGGTTCAAGGCGGCCTTGGAGGCTTCCACCGCCCCGTGGAAAATCGTGGTCGGGCATCACCCGGTTTACTCCGGCGGCGAACATGGCGATACGCCCTATATCATCAAGCACATCCTGCCGCTGATGCAGGAACACAAGGTGCAGGTCTATTTCAACGGCCACGACCACGACTTGCAGCATTTGCAGGCCGGTTCGGTGAATCTGTTTTGCTCCGGGGCCGGTTCCAAAGTCCGCCCGACCACCAACACCCCGCACACGCACTTTGCCAAATCCTGCTCCGGCTTCACCGCCGTGGCGTTGCAAGCGGACCGAATGGCGGTGCGCATGATTGATGACCACGGGAAGCTGGTGTACACCACCACGGTGCCGCGGGTGGCGGTGTAAGCCGGCAGATTTCGCTGGGCGCATCCCAAGAATGCCCGCGAGACTGAATAGCTGAGCGCCACCTCCGCATGAACCGACATCATGGATTTGCTGCACGGAGGGAACGGCCGCAAAAGTTAGTTGGGCGCTCGCCCTCACCATGAACCGCTTTCGTTTTGCTTTCGGGTTCAAGGGGGCAAGGCGTGAAATTCGATATCGGGGAATTCTCACCCCGACCTCCATTAACGAATGGCGGTGAGGGAACCACCCCGGCCTGCGAAAGTTTCTGATGATGTCACGGCTCTGGATTGGGGTATGGATTTTGGGGTGGTTTTGGGATACGCCCTAACCGTCCGGGCGCATCTTGACACTGCCCCCGGAATACGGTTAGAAGAGGGGGGTTCCTCAACCAACTGGCAAAAACCAACCAACCAAAGGAAGAGGATGAATACAAAACCAACGGGTCCCCGCCCCTTGCGCGAGATCGAGAGCGA
>CAIQKM010000047.1 GCA_903872345.1 uncultured Verrucomicrobia subdivision 3 bacterium
GGAAAGTTCTGCCCTGCGAAAGGCGGCCAGCACCTCACGGATTAACGGGACACCGAGCCGATGGGGCAACTGCCGATAATGTTTTTCATCCCCGGCAGGGTGGCACAAAAAAGCTTGGCCGGCGACCCCGTTCCGCCTGCCCTGCGGGCTTTCCGTCGGCTGTCGCTACGCTCCAGCCTCCTCCAAGCCCGCAGGGCAGGCAGTGTTCGCCTTTGCTCGCACACCCGTCCGGGTTTGCTCGCACACTGTTCGCCTTTGCTTGCCGCGCGACAGCGGATTTGCTCGCCGGGCTGTATTTCAGCTGGCGGTGCCGGGAATTATTCTATACGGGTGTCGGGTGGCTCGCTGTTAAAAGCCTCCCAAATATGGATCTGAACCGATTGAGTTATCCGCCTCCTTTTGCCGCTCCGCTCGTTCGCGGAGTTGCAATTCCGCCAACTCCTTCTCGACCACTGCGCGCTGTTCCGGCGTGAACAACAGTTCCGGCGGCAGCCGGTCACCGCAAACGCCGCACAGCACATTGCGGCGACTGTAAATGATCGAACCGCATTTGGGGCATTTGGGTGTCATGGTATTTTGGGTTTGGTGTCATTCCCCTGGTTTTCTTCCGCTTCCTCCGCTGCTTCCTTATCCCAATCATCGCCCTCATCCTCGGCCGGCGGCGGTGGCTCGTGCAGGGTAAACCGTCCGAAAAGCGTATGCCAGAGACAGGGCAGCCCGATGCAAATGAACCCCATCAAGGCCTTGAACGGTGATGCGCCGCGGTGGTGGCCCCAGAAGTGAAACGGCCGGGAGGAAAAGAATAATTCGTCAATCAGGTAGGCCGCATAGGCCAGAAACACCAGCGCCGTGAGCAGCCGGCAGGCCCGGTGCCGCCACTGCGGCGGCAGCCAGAAGCCCGCCACCAAGGCCGCACACATCAGTTCCAGGGCGGCCATGACCAAGCCGCGCTTTAAGGTCCAGCCGTCAACGGCCAAAGGCATGAGGGCGGCGAATAACAACACGGCCACCGTCAGGATCAGCCGCATCAGCCGGCCGCCGCCGAACAGGGTTTGTCCAAATTGACTCATGCCGGGTAAAAGGGTACGCCGCCTGGCCGTGGCCACAACCGAAAAGACTTCATTTTGCCCCCCGTTTTCGGTTAACCTCACCCCACATGAAGTGGACACAAACTTTGATTCCGACTCTCCGCGAAGCGCCGTCTGACGCGGAAATTGTTTCGCACAAGCTGCTCCTGCGCGCGGGCCTCATCCGCAAGCTCGCGGCGGGCGTTTACACCTTTCTGCCGCTCGGCCTGCGTTCCCTCCGCAAGATCGAGACGATCATCCGCGAGGAAATGGACCGCGCCGGCGCCATTGAAGTGCTTATGCCCGCGCTCCAGCCGCCGGAAATCTGGCAGCAGAGCGGTCGCGCCGAAACCGCCCGCGACGTCCTCTTCAAGGTCAAGGACAGTTCCCAGCGCGAATGGTACCTCAGCCCCACCGCCGAGGAAGTCATCACCACGCTGGCCGCAAACGAAATCAATTCCTACCGCCAGTTGCCCAAGAATTTTTACCAGATCAGCCCGAAATTTCGCGATGAAATCCGCCCGCGCTTCGGCCTCATGCGCGCCAAGGAATTCATCATGAAGGACGCCTATTCGTTCGACACCACGGACGACGGCGCCATGGCCAGCTACAAGAAAATGTACGACGCCTATACGCGCATTTTCGCCCGCGTGGGTCTGAAAGCGTTTCCCGTGGAAGCCGATACCGGCGTGATCGGCGGCAATTATTCGCACGAATTCATGGTGCCGGCCGAGACCGGCGAGAACGACGTGGCGTTTTGCGAAGCCTGCGGTTACGCGGCCAACATTGAGAAAGCCACCAGCGGCATTCCCAAGACGGCGGCGCGCGAAATCGGCGCGGCCGTGGAAAAATTTGCCACGCCCGGCGTCGTGACCATCGAGGCGCTGGCCAAGGAACCCTACAAGGTGCCCGCCAACCGCCAGATCAAGACGCTCGTGTACGTGGCCGATTCCAAGGTGATTCTCATTCTGGTGCGCGGCGACGACCAGTTGAATGAAACCAAGCTCGCCGCCAAAACCGGCGCGGTGCAAGTGCGTCCGGCCACGCCGGAAGAATGCGTCGCCACGCTGGGCGCCAAACCCGGTTCGCTGGGCGCAGTCGTCAAGGTGCCGGCCGACGTGAAGGTTTATGCCGACGAACGTTTGCAGGGCGCGAACGACATGACCACCGGCGCGAACGAAGACGGTTTCCATTTCAAGAACGTCTCCATCGAACGCGACATCAAAGTGACCGCGTGGTTCGATTTGCGGACCGTTACCGCCGGTGAACCCTGCGGCAAATGCGGCAAGCCGCTGAAGATCCGCCGCGCCATTGAGGTCGGCCATGTGTTCAAGCTGGGCACGAAGTACAGCGAGAAGCTGAATGCGACGTTCCTGGATGTGGACGGCTCGCGCAAGCCGTCGGTGATGGGCTGCTACGGCATCGGTGTGACGCGAACGTTGCAGGCCGTGATCGAGCAGGGGAATGACAAGGACGGCGTGATCTGGCCGCTGAGCGTGGCCCCGTATCAGGTTTGCATCACGCCCCTGAGCGTGGTGCCCGAGAGCGAGCCGATGAAGCTGGCCGAGAAGTTTTATGCGGAACTGACCGCGCGCGGCGTGGACGTGATTCTGGACGACCGCGACGAACGCCCCGGCGTGAAATTCAAGGACGCCGACCTGGTCGGCTTCCCCATCCGCCTGGCGCTGGGTGAAAAATCCCTGCTCAAGGGCGAAATCGAAGTGAAGCCCCGCAATGGCGCCGTGCAATTCGTGAAAACCGAAAACGCCGTGGAAGCCGTGCTCAAATTGATCGCCGACAACGGCGTGGTCGCCCCGGCGGCCTGACTCAAGCGGTGGCCATATAGCGGTTTCGGTTAACCTGGGCACGATTTGGCCTGCCAGCGGGAAGCGGCGGGGAGGGCCGCCGCACACCATGACGCTGGCGCGCCGGTTCGCCGGTTGGCGCTCGGGAAAAATGGGGACACGCTTCTTGGGCCGTTGGCCCGCATCCCCCACCGGACGGAGCGCGGTTGTGGTAAAACCCAGCCGCCGCAACGCCGCCAACCCCGCTCCCGTGGAACCACCCGGCCCGCCGCCAAGCCCAGGCATAATCCTCACCGGCGCGTTGATTTATTTCAACGGCCAGCCGCCGTGGTCGGCGATGAGGGCGTCAATTTGTGCCATGAGCGAGCGCGTTTCGGCCAGCGCGCTAACGGTGCGCTGGTAATGTTCAATGTCGTCGTGTGTGAGCGTGCGGCCTTTGCGGTCTTTGAGCCATTTCTCGCACACCTGATAGCCGCCGATCCGCATCTGCCACACGGCGGGCGAAATCCCCTCGAAATACTGCTCGGCATTGATGTGAACCCGGCCTGCACGGATGCCGCTTTCCTTATTTGGCGGGACAAAGCAAATCTGCTCGATACTGTTACTGCCCGGAATATCGAAACCAACCGAAGAATCCCCCTCCGTCTTCATTGTATGCAGCGCAACCAATTTGGAACCGGATTGGCAAAGCTTGCGGAACAACGAACCATCTTCTGAAATTGGGACGCGCGGGAAATCAAGTTTGAGAAATTCGGCGTAACGCTCACGATAGCTCAACGAATGGAAAATAGCGTAAGCGTAATTGAAAACGTCTTCCGGCCCGAAGTTTTTTTTGAGGTCGCCGCGTCCATCAGGAATGAACTTTAAGCCGACTGTTTCCTCGATTTCATCCACAAACTTGGCAGAGAGGTTTGGCCGGCGTCCATTTTCGTGCGCCACCAATTCGATCTGCCCTTCGGATTCGCCATTCGTGTAAAGGTAGAGCGGAAAGACGGTGTTGATGTCGTAAGCGGCACAGGATTTGTGTCCGGCGATGAGCGACGATGCCAGAACACCAAACTCTTCTTTTGTCTGTCGCGTGGTAATTAAGCCCACATTTTCGCCGGCGATAAAATGGTGCATCAAGGCGCTGGCGGGCGTGCCGATGAATCCCTTCGACTTTCCACTGAACCATGTATGCCGAACATCGAACGGACGATAGAGGATTTGCTTGAACAGTTTCGAGTCTTTATTGGCGTTGGTGTCAGCTTTCGCACGATCTACAGACCAATCCCGGCTGTCGTTCTCCAAGTTGTATTTCTGCCGCAATTCGTAGTCTGCCAGCAGCCGAAAGTCATTGACCGCCGTTTGAATTTCTTTCCGCGAAAAGTGAATTGAAACACCGTCGCGTTCGGTTTTGATGCCATTTCCAGAAAATACAAACGCATCGCGGATGCTCCAGCCCTTGTTCCACTCGGCTTCATGCTTGGCGTTGCGCGGCACAAAACGGAAATCCGGCGCGTCGGGCGTGAACACGGTCCATTCGGTTTTCTCGGCATTGTGGACGTTCAGCCAGTCGTATTTGTTTTTCCGCAGGCCCCACAAATCGGCATGGTGGATGACGGTCGGCTTTTTCTTCGCCTTCGTACCCTTCACAGATTTGTCCGGCGGCAATTTTACGAACAGCACGATGGCCACGCCGACGGTAATGTCGAAGACGTTGTCGTCCTTTGATCCGTCGGGCGCGGTTTCCTGTTTTTTGGCCGAGCCGTGGAGGTTCAAAACATAAATCTCATCGAAGGTTTCCAGCAAACTTTCGCGCATCCGCCGGTGTGTCAGGCCGTCGAGATAAACATTGTTGGTGATGTAGCCGATGACGCCCTGGCCGGTTTCCGCAATGCGCCACTGCGCCCAGCGGAGGAACTTGATAAAGTCGTCGTCGAGGTTGATTTTCTTTTCCTTGAGGCCGCGCTTGTAATCGTCCAGCAGGCCAAGAATGAAATCGTTGCGGTTCTGCCGGCCAAAGTTGGAATACGGCGGATTGCCAAGGACAACAAGCACGGGCCGGGTGCGTTTCACGGCGGAAGCTTCGTTGGCCTCCTTGGTCAGCGCGGCGAGCGGCCCGGCCTGATGCGTGATGTGTTCGATGCCTTCGAGCGTGTTGGTGAGGTAGATGTTGACACGCTCGTTGCCTTGAAAATGATAGGCCCAGGTGTCGCGCCAAAGTTCGGGCAGGTGACGTCCGCTCAATTCGAGGCCGATCTTGAAATGCGCCACGGCATAGGGCGCCATGAGCAGCTCGAAGCCGAAAAGACGCGGCAGCAGATGCTCGTGAACATAGGCGGGCCAGAGTCCGGCCTGGTGTTTTTTCTCAAACCGCTCGCGAATATGCTCGATGACTTCAAAGAGAAACGTGCCGGTGCCGGTAGCCGGGTCGAGCACGAGCACGCGGTGGGATTCCTCCTCGATTTCCCGGTCGCCCTCCTTCCGGGTGAAGGTGAATTTGGTCTTGTCGGCCAGGCCGTCCTTCAAGCCGAATTTGTCACGCAGCAGCCAGTCAATGCTTTCAACGATATAGGAAACCACCGGCTCGGGTGTGTAATAGACGCCGCGCAGTTCGCGCAACTTCGGATCGTAGGCCGAGAGAAAGGTTTCGTAAAAATGGATTACCGGATCGCGCCGCCGGCTGGACTCCATGCCCCGGCCGAAATCTTCCAGAATGGCCGCCATGTTGGCGCATTCGAGGAGTGTGACCAGATCCTGCACATAGCCGACAAACGGCTCGTCATCGAGTTTGGGGCCGGTTATGAGGTCAAAAAAGTCGCGGAGAAAGGGATTGGTCTTGGGTATGAGCTTGGCGGCCTCGGCCAGTGTGAACTGGCGGCTGGAGGCGGACATGACACGCGCGGAAAACAAGCCGTAGGCCAGGGTTTGCGCGAACATATCGGCGAATTCCGACTCCTTGCCTTCATCGGCCAGTTCGGGCAGCAGCGTTTGCGCAAACACCGCACGCCAGTCCCGCAGCACTTCCGACGCATTGCCCGTTTGAAACGCGGCGGCGATGTTGTCGCGAATCAGATGCGTGAGCCGGGCCAGACGCCGGGCCAGTTCCTCTGCGCCCTCGATGCGGATGGGGTCGCGGGCGAGAAATTCCCGGAAGACGTTTTCAGCGCGGGCAACTGCGGCGGGATCGGGGATGATTTCGCCATTGGGCTTCAGTTCGCCCAGCCGGAACTTGGCTCGTTCCGCGCCGTCCACAAACCAGCGGAATTCGATGTAATCCGTAAGCAACAGATTGGCGAGCGCGGGCAGGTAGCGTTTGAGCTGTTCGGATTTTTTCGCCTCGTTAAGCGAGACTCCGATGTCCTTGGCCTCGACATTGCCGATCAGCAGTGCGGATTTTTTCCGCGTAATGGCCAGGTCAGGTGCGCCGCAGGCAATGCGTTTTGGTTCATTGGTTACGGCTACGCGGAGGTCAAGGGTTTCCAAAAGGGTCTTGAGTGCCGGACGATGCGTGTGTTCAGTATCGTTGCCCAGCCGATGGTCGGCCTCAATCTTTCGCAAGTAGGCCAAAACCGGCGAAGGCTTGGCGGTTCCACCATAGCCTGGCGGTTCTTCGCGCAGCAAATCGGGATTGTTGTCGGCAGACATGAATGCGAGTTTGCGGGAATCAATTCACAATGGCAAATGCTTCATTCTGACATCAATGCCAGCATCTCGCATTGGACGATGCTCCTGGCCGCATCTCAAAGTCGGCTGCGTACTTGTTGCCAGATATCTGAGTGTTAATTATTACCATGTTGGACAATGAGTGTGAGGGGTATCGAATATTCCGTCAACCATTTGGAAGTGGTTGAAATGAGGGGCGCTTTATGGAAAGATGGCGAATGTTACTACAACGGGTTTTCCGGACTGACGCGCTCCGTCAGACCGGGATACACCGGGTTAAAACCCCCATTTGACTTTCCCGAACCTGTGTTATATTCCTGCCGGAGGAGTACACATGGTTATCAAGCCAGATCCCCCAACATTCGGTGCAAGGGAGCCTTTAGCCTTCCGTTTTTGGCCCGGGCAACCGCCAGTCCGCCGGTCGTCCACCGGCCGGGACGGCGGCGCTCCCGCGTGTCCGGAGGTTGCCGGCGCCAGCGGAGCGCGGGTCTGTGACCCGCAGCAATATCCATCTGCAAGAACGTACACGCATGAAAATCAGCGCATCCATGAGTCTGGCCACGGTGCTGCGGTTCGTTGAGCCGCGCCCCGGCCGCCGGGTGCTGGCGCCCCGGCCAGCCGGGTGGCCGACCGTCCATCAAGGCATCAATCAAGGCAAAAACCCCTGTAATCGTGCATCATCAAGGCAAATCAAGGCAGACGGTGAAATTCCCGAGCGCCCCCGTCCGTTGGCCACCTGGAGCTTGGCATTGGGAGGTACACGTCCATCCATCTCCCTTTGCGCCTTTGCGACTCTGCGCCTTTGCGTTAAAACCGGACCACCGCCCATCCATCAAGGCACCAATCAAGGCAAAAACCCCTGTAATCGTGCATCATCAAGGCATATCAAGGCATACGGCAAAAATCCGGAGCGCCTCCGCCCGTTGGCCACCTGGAGCTTGGCATTGGGAGGTACACGTCCATCCATCTCCCTTTGCGCCTTTGCGACTCTGCGCCTTTGGGTTAAAACCGGACCGCCGCCCATCCATCAAGGCACCAATCAAGGCAAAAAGCCCAGCAATCGTGCATCATCAAGGCATATCAAGGCAAAGGCCGTTTTTCTGGGGAGCTGTATCCGGTCACCGGTATCGTGTGCCAACGGACGGGGCAGGGTGCCGGTCTTACAGACCGGAGGATATATATTGGTGGGGCTATACCCAGGCCTGCGCTCGGGGACTCGCTCCAGCCTGGGCTATAACCTGGCGGGCCTTCAGCCCTCAGTCCACGGAGCACGGCCACAGATCTGGCCCCATCTGCGTTCATCCGCGTCCATCTGCGGTTCAAGTCCCGGCTGCGGTCCCTGTTCGCGTGTTTGGCGTATTTCGCGGTTATCCTCCCATTGGGGATATTGGCGGTTTTCAGTTTGAATTTTACCCGGCAGGCCTGAAAATCTCCGGGTGACTGAACTGACGGGCATTATCCGGGACGAAATCACCTCGCAGGGGGTGATGCCGTTCGCGCGTTTCATGGAGCTGGCGCTGTATCATCCCGGGCTGGGATATTATGAGCGAGGCCGGGGGAACGTGGGTCGGGCGGGGGATTTTTATACGAGCGTGAGCACGGGGCCGTTGTTCGGGGAACTGCTGGCGTTTCAACTCGGCGAATGGCTGGAGCCGCTGGCGGCCGGGCCGGGCAAGCTCTCGCTGGTGGAGGCGGGGGCGCATGATGCGAAGCTGGCGGCGGATGTGTTGCGCGGGCTGCAACGTCAGCGCCCGGAATTGTTTCCCCGGGTGGAGTACGTGATTTTGGAGCCGTCGGCCAAGCGTCGCGCGTGGCAGGCGGAGACGTTAAAACCGTTCGCGGCGCAGGTGCGCTGGGCGAATGATCCGCGCGATTTGCACGCGTCGCCGGTCACGGGGATTATTTTCTCCAACGAATTGCTGGACGCGTTTCCGATCCGGCGGCATGGCTGGGATGCCGCCGCCAAACAATGGTTTGAATGGGGCGTGGGCTGGGGAGGCGACCGGTTTGTGTGGGTGAAGCTGCCGGAGTCGGCCCCGCCGGTGCGGCTGCCGGAACTGGAACCGGTGCTGCCGGATGGCTATGTGATTGAACATTCGCCGGCGGCGGAGGCTTGGTGGCGCGCGGCGGCCGGGGCGCTGGGGCGGGGCCGGTTGCTGGCGATTGATTACGGGTTTACCACCGAGGAACAGTTTTCCCCGGCGCGAACCAAAGGGACATTGCGGGCGTATGCGCAGCATCACGTCGGCGATGATGTGCTGGCGAATCCGGGCAGCCAGGATTTGACGGCGCATGTGAATTTTTCGGCGATCCGGTCGGCCGGCGAAGCCGCCGGGTTGACGACGGAGGCGTTTACGACGCAGACCCGATTCCTGACGCAGATTTTGGCCAAGACGCAGGGATCGAAGTCTTTTGGCGGCTGGGATGCGGCGCGGACGCGACAGTTTCAGACGTTGACGCATCCGGAGCATCTGGGCCGTTCGTTCCGGGTTTTGATCCACCAGCGCCAGCCTGACGCTGGACCCCATTGACGGGGAAGGAGGATGGCAGGTCTCCGCCTTTTATCACGTTTCGCGAGGGCGGGTTGTTTCCGCCAACCAGACAGGCGGGCGAAAAAAGGCCCGGCTGACTGGAGCAGTCAACCGGGCGAGTTTCATGGCGATTATCGCCAGGAGATCTCAAATATTACTTCTTGCGGCGGAGGGCAGCGATACCGGCCAGGCCAAGTCCAGCCAAGGCAAGAGTGCCGGGTTCGGGCGTGGGAACGGCCGCATCAAAGCTCAAATCATTGAAGGTCGCTATGTTGCCGCTGAAGCTGATAACAACTTTGGAAATGTCAGGGCCGGACACCGACAACAAACTCCAAGAGGCGCCGGCAGTAATGGTGGTGGAATCCAATAACGAGTCCAGACTGTCGTAGGCATTCATGGTGACCTGTTGGGAACCAATTTGGCCCGAGACTTCAATGGATACATTGCCATGGGCCGCGTCGAAGGTGAGGGTTTCCGGTCCGATCGGGTAACTGGCAGCGGAATTGAAGGCAAGAAAAGAGTTGCCGGCACCGTAAAAACTTGTTGTGGGGAAGGAGACGTCTTGGAGAATCGCGCCGCCTTGACCTGCGGACGGCCCGCTGAAGATGACTCCTTGGGCAGAATATTCCGTGGTCAGCGCGGAGGTTTGGGAAAACCCCTCTGGAGCGGAAGGATTCTCCAACGTAATGACCGTTTGCGAATGAACGAGTGTGCCAAGGCTCAACAAGGAGCCCAATAGAATGGTTTTCTTCATGAGTGAATAAGCTTGTTTGTTTGTTTACCCAGCTACTGCAAAGTATTAGAAACAGAATAAAAAGATGAGGCTGATTGTCAATGTGTTTGTGTTTTACTTTTAAACACCATGGGGCAGGGCCTGCCAGCCGGAGGCCGGCGCGGACAGCGAGCCGCGAACCTTGCCCGGCCAACCGGTACGGGGTTGAGCATGGCCGGGGAAAACCCTGCCGGGAGGACGGTCGGGGTGGCGGTTGGGCGAGGCTGGCCGGTTGACAAGGGATGCTGGCCAGCCTTGGTTGGCTGAAATTTATGGATGTTTTATCTGATTTTTGCATTGATTCCACGGTTTGAGCCGTGACACCTTGGGGTTGTGCGAATCGGAATCCTGCCAACTCCCAATTCTGAGCCGGTGCAATCCCGGATGGCGGCCTTGGGTATTCCGCGGTTTACCATGGATCCGGAACACCTGCAGGAGCTGACCGGCGAATCCACCGATGTGATTTATCTTATGCCCACGGATGCCATGGCGCGCCCCGACTGGAGTCAGTTGCGCGTCCGTCTGGCGCGGGCGAACCGGCAGTTTGTCATGACGGGTTTCAATCTCACCACGGCGCAAATCATGGCGGCGGTCCGCGACGGGGCGTCTGATATCGTGGATCAGAAAGATGACGACGAACGCTGGCGCGAAGTGCTGAACCGGGCGGCGGAATCGCAAAAGCTGTGGATGCAACTTTACGGCGGCGAATCGTTTTCCACGGAGCAGGCGCTGAGCGGCGCTTCGGGGGCGATTCGGGCGCTGCGGCAGGCGGTGGAAAAGCTGGGCCCCACGGATGTGAATGTGCTGGTGCTGGGGGAATCCGGCGTGGGCAAGGAAAAAGTGGCGCAGGCGCTGCATCAGGCCAGCCGCCGGAAGAATTTTGTGGCGCTGAATTGCGCGGCGATCCCGAAGGATCTGCTGGAGGCGGAACTGTTCGGGGTGGAGAAGGGGGCGTTTACCGGCGCGGTCAAGGCCCGGGCCGGCTTGGTGGAACAGGCGGCGGACGGAACGCTGTTTCTGGATGAAATCGGCGAGATGGATATTAACCTGCAACCGAAGCTGCTGCGGTTTCTGGAAACCCGGGTGGCCCGGCGGGTGGGCAGCGAATCGGAATACAAATCGAGCGCGCGGGTGGTGTCGGCCACGAACCGCTATTTGCGGGCGGAGTCCGAGGCGGGCCGTTTCCGGCTGGATCTGTATTACCGGCTGGCGGAAATCACGCTCACCGTGCCGCCCCTGCGGGAACGGCGCGAGGACATTGCGCCGCTGGCCCATATTTTTCTGCGGCTGGCCAACGAGCGGTTCGGCAAGAACATCGAATATTGCGAGCCGGAACTGATCCAGCGCTTCATGCAATACGATTGGCCGGGCAACGCCCGCGAGCTGAAGAGCACGATTGACCGGCTGGTGTTGCTGTATGACGGTCCGGTGCTGCGCGGCAGTTGGTGGGAAATGGCGGAGTTCAGTCCCGCCCGCCAGACGGATAAGGTGCAGGCGGCGGAACAGGCGCTGACCACTTTCAAGACCGGGCAGGCGCCCCCGGCGGCGGCGGGCACGCACGCGGTTTTGAGCCGTCAGCAGAAGTTTGATCTGGCGCGGCGGCTCCTGGCCGAGAGCGCCAATAATTACACCTGGGTGGCCAGCCAATTGGGGGTCAATTCCTCGACCCTGTGGCGGTGGCGCAGCATGGGCCGAATCTGACCCAGTAATGGCGGGGCTACCACATCAGCGCGGACCGGAAGGATTCAGGCGGGGCTTCGTCTGGAGCACGCTGAACTTTCTTCTGGGGGTGTTGCTGATCGGCGGCGCGCTGCTGCGGGAGAATCCCATGTTCTGGCGCAATGCGGGCGGGTATCCGGTGTTTCTGCGCGAAATCGTTTATCTGGTATTTTATCCCGGCCTGCTGGGCTACTTCGTCGGGGTGGTGGGCATTTCGTGGATTGCGTTTCGCCTGCTGGGGGCCGGGTTTCGCTCCGGCGGATTTCTGTTATTCGTCAGTCTGGTGCAAGGTCTGCTGCTCGTCACCATCCTGATCATCATCCTGTGGAATAACGTGGATAATATCTTTCACGGCCAGCCGCTGCATTATCATCCGCCGGTTTAACGCGCCAGGCAATTCGACCACGAATTAACGCCAAGCAACAGGAATCACGGGACTGATAAAGTGCGGAGAAGTGCGATTCAGAGCTTTAACCGGCCCGCTTACTGGATGTTGAGGTTCACCCCCACCTTGGAGGCGCTGCCGGCGGCGCGGGAGCCTTCGTTGGCGGCGACGGTGCGGACGAAGGTTTCAACGATTTGCTGGCCCACCTCGCGCAGCGGTTCGAGCGGCTTGTCCGGCACATACACGATATCGCGCGGTTGCAGGAGCACTTCCCGGGCCTTGCCTTTCAGGATGTCGAGCAGGTTGACCACGGCAAAGCGCGGCTGGGTGAGCGAACCGCGCACAATGACCACTTCGCGCGGATAGGCCAGGGGTCCCAGACCGCCGGCGTTGGCGATGGCGGAACTGAGCGTGACCTGGTCCTTGAAGGCGATGGCCCGCGAACTCATGACGGCGCCCAGCACATATACTTCCGAAGAGGAGGCCGAGGGGAGGAAAATGAAATCATCCGGTTCGAGATAGATGTTCTGCGACATGTCGCCGTCGTGAATCAGCTTGTTGAAATCGACCGGCAAAAATTTTCCCTGGCGCAGCAGGAAACCATGCTGCAAGTCGGCCAGTTCCTCGGTGGTGCCGGTGAAGTCGGCGGTGTAAAGGCCGCCGGCCTTGGAAATGGCTTCCAGCACGGTCATGGGCGCATCCATGGGATAGATGCCGGGAGTGTTCAGCCGGCCCAGCACCCAGACCCGGCGGCTCTGCACTTCCCGCACGAGCACGGCCACGCGCGGATTCTTGACGTAATGGCCCAATTCCTTTTGCAGCAAGTCGCGGGCTTGCGTGGGGGTGAGGCCCCACACATTCAAACCGGGCAGCAGGCCGTAATAAATTTTGCCATCGGGGCAGACCAGGGCGGATGCGGTGGCATCCCCCTGGCCGAACACATCAATGTCAATGCGGTCGCCGGGGCCGAGGGTCAGCTCATTGGTGGAGGGCTTCAGCCAGAGCGGATCTAGCCGGTTGGTGAGGGAGCTTTCCTGAAGCCGGAGCGCGGCCGCCTCGGCGTCCTTTTGCGGATCAAACGCCGGCCCATGATTGTACGCGCAGCCCGCCGCGAGCAGCAACAACAAGACCGGAATGAGGCTCGGGTGACGCATGTCAGAGATTGGGCAGGAGGGGATGGGTGATCAGGGGGCCGATGTTGTTGCCCGTCCAGGTGGCGGTCATGGTTTGGACAAAGGAGCTGATCGCCATCTGCAGGAGATCTTCCGCCTCCTGCCAGGGTTTGTCGGATACGTAAATAATATCCTTGGGCAGCAGGGTGAAATCCTTCTCCTTGCCGGCGAGGATGGCGGCGACATTCACGACGAAAGTCTGCGGGTGTTGCAGGGAACCGCGCACGACGAGGACATGCTGGCGGTAGGCGGTGGGCTTGAAGCCGCCGCGCACGGTGAGCAGTCCGATCAAGGTGGTTTCGGAGGCCAGTCCGAGCGCGCCGGGGCTGACGACGGAGCCGAGCAGATAAACTTCATTGGCCGAGCCGGCGGGGAAATACATGTAGTCGCCGGGTTCAATCAGGATGTTCTGGCTGAGGTCGCCCTGGTTGAACAGTTTGTCGAAGTCCACCGGCATCCGTTTGCCGTTCCGGATCAGAAAGGCGCGCGGCATGTCGGCGAGTTCCACGGTGTTGTGTTCGTACAGGCCGGTGGCCACCCCGCGGGCGCGGGCCACGGCTTCGATGATGGTCAACGGCCGGTCAAGGATGTAAATGCCGCGATCCATCACCGCGCCCAGAATGCAGTAGCGCTTGCTGCGCCAGGTGACCGGCATGGCCTCGGTGTGCGGATTGTGGTAGTACTTGGCCAGTATGCCGTCCAGCTTGGCGCGCATTTCGTCCACGGTCAGGCCGGTCACATAGACGCTCTGGGCTTCGAGATAACTGAGGCGGCCGTCGGGAGCGATGGTGACATCGTTGCGGATGGTGCCGTTTTTGCCGTAGATGGCAAAGTTGAAGGAATCACCGGGGCCGATGGTGAGGCGTTCCTGCCAAGGCGCCAGGAGCGGGGTTTGGGAGGAGAACGACAATTGCCCGGTGGCCGGCGGGCGATTGGTTTCGGTCCCGGCGGCCGAGGCGCTGCCGGTCAGGGCCACGGCGCCGGCGAGGGCTAGGAACAGCCCGAACCGGTCGAGAAAGGTCAGCTTGCCCAGCAGCGGGGGCTGCCGGTTCAGCACGGCCGAGGCGAGATTGATTTCGCCGGCTTCCACCATGTCGAGGGTTTGCGCGAGTTCCCGCTGTTGCAAGCCGCCGCTGGCGGTAAGCCAAATTACCAGCGGCATCAATTCCGCCGCGAGCACGGCATCCAAGTCCGACATGGCGGGCAGCTCGATCAGCAAAACGAAGGTGGGAATCGATTCCCAGGATTCCATGGCGCGCTGCCAGCGGGCGCGGTTTTCCAGGTCCCAGCGCCAGGTGGCGTCGAACACCAGATCCAGCGGCATCGCCGGCTGTTCGCGCAAATGCCGGGTAACGAGGTCGGGGATGGCCAGCGCATCGGCCAGGGAAATGATCCGGCTTTGACCTTCGGGCGCGGGGGTGTTGGTGACGGCGATCACGGGCAGCCGGCGGTCGTGGGCGGCGGCGCACAGGTGGCGGATGAAGAAGGATTTTCCCTCGCCGGGCACGGCGGAGGCAAAGGCCAGCACCGTGTGGGGCTCGTTTTGGAGTTTGAGCTGGCGGGTGAGCTGGGACCAAGTGCGGAAGCGCCACTGGGCCAGTTCGGTGGCATCGAACTCGTCCAGGTTGGGGATGCGGATGGTCACCGGCACGCCGGTGGCGCGGCGGAGATCGCCGGCGGAAATCACCCGCAGGTTCATCAGTTCCAGTCCGCAAACGCCGAGGAGGGCCACGATGATGCCAAAGATGAATCCGCCCACGGCGACCAGGATGATTTTCTTCATGCGGTTGCTTTCCTCCACCGAATCCTCGGTGGCGGTGGCAAACGCGCGGTAAAGTCCCGGGGCGTTGTCCTCATAGACCTGCGCTTCCCGCTGACGGCCGATCAACAGGTCGTGGGTGGCCTGGAGCGATTGCTGGTGCGCGATGATCTGGGCATAATGCTGGCCTTTCTCGGGAAGTTGTTTGAGCTTGTCCGAGACCTTGTCGCGGAAGTCCGTCAGCTGCGCGATCTTCTTGGCGAGTCCGGCCAGCTCGTCGTTCAGATTGACGTACTGTAGATACAGGTCGTTCGCCTGGGCATTATTTTCACTCAATTGAAAATTCGCCATCAGATTGGTGTTGGCGGCGGCCTCTTTCACTTTTTTTTCCAGGTCGGCCACCTTTTCCAGCGCATCCTTCACGGTGGGATTGTCGTCCGTGAGCGTTTCCCGCAGGGTGGCCAGGTCGGTGCGCGCCGCATTGAGTTGCTGGATCACCGGGCTTTGCCGGGCGAGTTCGCGCTGAATGCTGGTGATGCGGAATTCGTCCGTCTGCACATCCGTCTTGGCGGTTCCCAGCGAAACTTCGACATCGCTCAACTGATGCAGGTAGGCTTCCAGTTCCCGATCCTCGCCGTAGAATTCATTTTCGCGGCGGAAATCCAGCAGTTCCTTGTTGACGGTTTCCAGTTCCAGCTCGGTTTTGGCAATCTGGTCGCGCAAAAATTTGTCAAGTTCCGCCGCCTCGTCGGACTGCATCTGCGCGGTCATGGCCACGGCCTCCTTGGCATAGAGGTTGATGAGATTGGCGGTGGCCGTGGGGTTGGTTTTGGTTTTCAGCGTGACGTTGATCAGGTCGGTGTCCTTTTCCGGCTTGATCGTGAGCATGCTCATGAGGGCGGTGCCTTCCATGGGCGGGGTGGCGTCGCGGCCGACGCGTTCCAGCAGCTTGGGCGACTGCATGAGGCTCACGATGGTGGCCACGGAAACGGTGCGCGGTTTGAAGGCATCGCCCAGTTGGGAGGCGCGGATGGTGGTGGAAACCTCGGTGCGCATCAACTGCACTTGCACGGAATAACCGGTTTGGAATTTCAGGTAGCCCAGTAGCCCCAGAGGTCCGCCGAGCAACAGGCCCGTCAGCGGCAGCCAATACCAACGCCGCAGCAGGGCCATGACCAGCCGGGCGGGGTCAAACGGCAGTCCGCCCGCCTTTTCCGGGGCCGCCGGGGCGGACGGCGCAGTGCTCGCCGGCTTCGGGGCGCGCGCGGGGCTGGCGGCCCCGGGGGAAACCGGTGCTCCGGCCCCGGCGGGGGTGCCGCCCTGTTCGCGCTTTTTTTGCACGGCGCTGACGCTGAAGGATTCCGGTTCGTTCATGAGGGCAAAGCTTGATGGCGTTCCAAATCCCGCACCACGGCGGCGACGGCGGCGGCTTCCACTTTGGGTGCTTCGGTCAACCAGGCCTGTTCGAGGGCCAGCTTGGCCAGACGGTTGACTTCGCGCGGGATGCCGCGCGTGGTGTTGTAAATCTCCAGGGCGGCCGCCGGTGCAAACAGGTTGCCGGTGGCGTGGCCGGAGGTGCGCAGGCGGTGGCGCAGGTAATGTTCCATGTCATCCGCGCGCAGCGGTTTCAGGTGAAAACGCAGGCTGACGCGCTGGTTGATGGCGGCATCGCCCACGATCATCGCGCGCAATTCCGGCTGGCCGACGAGGATGAGGGTGAGCAGGGCGGCGCCGCCGCCGTTGTAATTGGTCAGCCAGCGCAGTTCGTGAATGGTTTCCGGCGTCATGTCCTGGGCCTCATCCAGCACCAGCACGAGGTGCCGGCCCCGGGCATTCAGTTTGCGGACGTGCTGTTCAAACAGTTCGCAGCGGGCCAGCTTGCCTTCGCCATTGAGATGCACCTGCGGGTCCAGCCGGCGCAGGATGGAGCCCAGCAGTTCCTCGAGCGGAAAACCGGAGTTTTCGATGGTGATCACCTGGAAGCGCGCGGTATCAATGCGGCCGGCAAAGACGGCGCGAGTGAGGGTCTTGCCGCTGCCGATTTCGCCGGTGAGCAGGCCGAGGTTCATGGTGGTTTCGCTCACGAGATAGAGCAGGCGGCTCAGAGCTTCCTCGTGGTCGGGTCCGGCATAAAAGAAACGCGTATCCCACGTCGCCTCAAAGGGACGTTCACGCAATTTCCAATGCTGGAGAAATTCCATTACGCAAAAACTACCAAATCCCGCGTTGATGGTCAGCTTTTTCTGCGCCGAATGGCCCGATCATAAACCGCCAGGGTCTCGGTCGCGTTGACGTTCCAGTCAAACCGCTTCGCATTGATAAAGCCGGCGGCCCGCCAGCGCTGGCGTTCGGCGTCGCTCTCGGACATCCGGGTCAGCGCGCCGGCAATGTCCGCAACATCTTCCGGTTCAACCGTCAGGGCGGCGTTGCTGACCACTTCGCGCAGCGAGCCTTTGGTGGAACTGATCACCGGACAGCCGCAGGCCATCGCTTCAATGGGCGGAAAGCCGAAGCCTTCAAACAATGACGGGTAAATGAAAACGTCCGTGGCGTGGTACAGTCCCGGCAGCGTGGCATCATCCACGAAACCCAGGAAGCGGATGTCATTTTTGAAGGGCGACGCGGCGGCGGCGGCGTGAATGGCTTCGGCCCCGGACCAGTCGCTGCCCCCGAGGGCCAGCAGCCAGGGCGACTTGGTTTGCGCCTTAAACGAATTGAAGGCTTCGATGAGGCGCACATGGTTTTTGCCGGGATGTTCGAGCCGGGAGACATAGAGGAAAAACGGCTGGTCCAGCTTCCAGCGGAGGGCGGCCTCGGCCTTGGCCATGGCGGCGTTGCCGGGGCGGAAGCGCAGATGATCAATGCCGTTCCAGACGACGTTCACCCGGTCGCGTTTGATCTGGAAAAAGGTGTCGAGATCGCGCGCGGTGTTTTCGCTGACGGCGATAATCTCATCCTGCCGGCGGGCGAGCCGTTTGACGATCACGCGGCCGTAGATCATCCGCTTCCAGTCGTATTTGCCGCGAATATGAAAGGGGGCCAGGTCATGGATGGTGGCCACGAGCGGGCAGGGGGCGCGCCAGAGCATCCGGCGGTAGCTGGGAATGTGCAGGACATCCAGGCCCAGTTTGCCGGCGATGCCGGGCAGTTCGCACTGATGCCAGCCGATGTTTTTCACCGCCGGCCGGAACCGTTCCGATACCGGAATCAAGGTCATCCTGCCTTGGATGAAATCAAACAGCGGCAGATCTTCCTCCAGCACGAAGAGGTTGAATTCATGCTTGTCCGCGTGGGGCAACATGGCCCGGAGCAGGGCGAAGATGTATTGGGCCACGCCGGTTTTACCGCGCTGGATGACGGAGGTGGTAAGACCGATTTTCATGTGGGCTTACTTGGACGTTTCCAAAAGATAATCTTCCAGTTTGGTGTAGCGCAGAACGTTGCTGACCGCCTCGTTCGGGTTGCGGAAGACGAGCGGGATGTCGCGCCGCCAGAGGTTCTTTTTCAGCCGGACCATGAGGCCGATGCCCATGCTGTCCACAAAGGTCACCCGGGAGAGATCAATGACGATGCTGGTGCCGGTGGGCGGGTTGTGCAGCCGCGCCTCGGTGGTGGCGCCCAGTTCGGCGACATTGCCGGCGGTGACTTCGCCGACCCAGCGCAATTCCACCGCCGCCGTCGGCGACGCCGGCGGGGTGGTCAGCGTGATGGTTTTGCCGGGCGATTCACGCAATTGCAGGCGCGCGGCGGACACCGAAGGTTCGATGGTGAAAAAGGTTTCCAGCTTCATCAGCCGCAGGGCGGACATTACCTGGGGCGTGGGGGCGACCAGCACCAACGCGTGGTTCAGTTCCCGCGCCTGTTTGCGCAGTTTGATGAGCACGCCCATGCCGGTGCTGTCCACCAGCCCGGTATCGGCCAGATCGAAAATGACATTGCCCTTTTCCACGGCTTGCACCCAAGCGGCCCGGGTCAGTTCCACTTCCGCAGCGTCCAAGTGCGCCGGCCCCTTGATAATCAGGGAACCGGGGAGGTCGGTGGTGACGGTCGGGGTGGCGGAGCTTTCGGCCGGGTGGGGGGCGCTCCGGAGTTGCCAGAATTGTTTCAGAATCAGCCGGCCAAAAATCCAGATGCCCCTGGAATAACGCTTCAACAGCCGGCGGGGTTCCTGCAAGAGCCGGAAAATCCATTCCAAACCGGTCTTGCGCATCCAGACGGGCGCGCGGACGACGGTGCCCGCCAGAAAATCAATGGTGGCCCCGACCCCGACGCAAATCGGCACGCCGGCGGCCCGATAATTCATGTTGATCCACTTTTCCTGTTTCGGGCAGCCGAAGGCCACCAGCACCACATCCGGTTTGGCCGCCTGCAACCGCCGGAGAATGTCCGCATGATCCATTTCCAGCAGGGGCTTGAAGGGGGGCGAATAGGCGCCGACCAATTGGAGCCGGGGATGTTTGGTCAGGGTTTTTTCCGCCGCCGCCGCCACGCTCTGGTCGGTGCCGCCGAGGAAATACACTTTCCAGCCCTTTTGTTCGGCCATGGCCAGCAACTGGGGGATCATGTCCGAACCGGTCACGCGTTCGGGCAGCGGGTTGCCGAGCAGTTTGGAAGCCCAAACGATGGGCATGCCGTCCGCCAGCACCAAGTGGGCGTCAAACAAAATGCGCCGGAGCTCCACATCCTCGCTGGCCTGGACGATAAAATCCACATTGGCGGTTGCCAGATAATGGGGCTTGCCGGATTCAATCATCTGCCCAATGCACTCCAGCGTTTCGGCGGTGGTGACATTGTCAAACGGAACGCCCAAGATGGCTATTGGTGCGCGCCCCGAATTAAAGGATGATATTTGCCCCTGCATACGCAATGATGTCTTTTGCCTGATTTGAGGAAAAAAATCAAGGGACACCGCGTTTTTTCTTTTGATATCGCGTTGCCGCCGCCGGAATTGGATGGTTTATTCAACCCGAAAATTACAACCCGAGCGCCCGTCGGCAGCCGGCTTTGCGCGCCCATTCCGGCAAAACGGGTGGAAAGAAGCAACCCGTTGCGACGGCCGTGAGATGAAGTTTTAAGCGGACTCGTTTAAAGCCACCGAGACGCGCAATCCCAACGGTTTCAAAATTTCCTGCAGGGTGGCCAGCGTGGGATTGCCCTTTTTTGAGAGAATTTTATAGAGACTGGGCCGTTTGAGCCCCACCCGCCCGGCCAGACTGCCCATGCCGCCACCGGCTTCCACCACGTCTTTGAGCGCAATCAGAAAGGCGGCACTGTCGTTTTCCGCCAGCACTTGAGCGAGGTATTCGGCGGCGTATTCGGGATCGCGCAGCCGCTTGTTCAAATCAGTTTTGTAATTCTTCAGACGCATGTTTCGGTCGCAAAGGGCATCGAACCATTTGTCAAACGGGACGAGCCCGTTCTGAAGCTCCAGCTTCTTGATTTCCCGCTCACGCACTGGAATACTGTAATCTATAGATGACAGTATTGTCAGTTTCATTTTCCTGCCGGATTTGGGTGCCGCCACCCCGCCGCCGCCCGCCCGTTTAAATTTACTTTTCATGGCCGTTTTTATGTTTATCATCTTCCGACTTGCAACGTGACAGTTTGCATTGGTTAAAATTGAACCGTAGAGATTTGTAATGGACGCCGCACACATAAGAAACTTCTGCATCATTGCCCACATTGATCACGGGAAGACCACGCTTTCCGACCGGCTGCTGCACCGCACGGGCACCATCGCCACGCGCGACATGTCCGATCAATTGTTGGACGCCATGGACTTGGAACGCGAACGGGGCATTACCATCAAGGCCCACCCGGTCACCATGCTGTACAAGGCCAAGAACGGCGAGACCTATGAGCTGAACCTCATCGACACCCCCGGCCACGTGGATTTTGCCTACGAAGTTTCCCGCAGCTTGAGCGCCTGTGAAGGTGCCCTGCTGGTGATCGATGCCGCCCAAGGCGTGGAAGCCCAGACTGTGGCCAACTACCACCTCGCCGCCAAGCAGAACCTGTTCATCATCCCGGTCATCAACAAGATTGACCTCCCGCACGCCAACATCGCGCAGGCGAAGCAACAGTTGGAAGACGTCCTGGCCGTGCCCAGCGAGTCAGCCATTCCGTGCAGCGCCAAGGAAGGCATCGGCATTGAGGACATTCTGGAAGCCATCGTGGCGAATGTGCCCCCGCCCAAGCCGACTGGCGAACGCAGTCTGCAGGCACTGGCATTCGATTCCTATTTTGATACCTACAAGGGCGTGGTCACGCACGTGCGCGTCTTCAACGGCGAGATCAAGCCCGGCATGCCCGTCCGCCTCCTGCACTCCGGCAAAAGCTATGAAGTGAAGGAAGTCGGCAGCTTCAATCCCAAGCCCTACACCCGCGAAAAACTCGAGGCCGGCGAGACGGGCTACATGACGGCCAATATCAAGAGCCCGTCCGACGTGAAGATGGGGGACACCCTGACCGACAACCGGAATCCCTCTGGCGTGCTGCCCGGGTTCAAGGAAATTCATCCCATGGTGTTCAGCGGGATTTACCCGATTAACACCGGGGACTACGAGCATTTGAAAGCCTCCATGGGCAAGCTCAAGCTGAACGATTCGGCCTTTGCCTATTCGGCGGAAACCTCCGTGGCGCTCGGCTTCGGCTTCCGTTGCGGATTCCTTGGTCTGTTGCACATGGAAATTGTGCAGGAACGCCTGCGCCGCGAGTATAACGTGGACATTATTGCCACCTACCCGAGCGTGGTTTATAAGGTGTATCTCACGGACGGCACGGTGAAGCAGGTGGACAATCCGGCGTTTTTGCCCGAAGTGACCTACATCGAGAAGATCGAGGAACCGATGGTGAAATCCTTCATTATCTGCCCCAATGAAAACATTGGCGACATGATGTCCCTCATCTCGGAAAAGCGCGGCAACGTCGAGCACACCGAGACCTTGGACGCCAAGCGCGTGATGCTCACCTCGCTCATTCCGCTGAACGAGATCCTGATTGATTTTCACGACCGCATCAAGAGCATCACCCGCGGTTATGGCTCCATGGATTATGAGCCCACCGATTACATGGAAAGCGACATGGTGAAGCTGGACATGCTCGTGAACACCGAGGCCATGGACGCCTTCTCCTGCATCGTACACCGCACCAAGGCTGAAAGCCGCGGCCGTACCCTGGCCGAGAAGCTCAAGGAAGTGATCCCGCGCCAGCAGTTCCAGATTAAAATCCAGGCCGCCATCGGCGGCAAGATTGTGGCCTCCGAAGTCATCAGCGCCTTCCGCAAGGACGTCACCGCCAAGTGCTACGGCGGCGACATCTCCCGTAAGCGCAAACTGCTCGAGAAGCAGAAAGAAGGCAAAAAGCGCATGAAGTCCATCGGCAACGTGGACATCCCGCAGGAAGCCTTTATTGAAGTGCTGAAGTCGTAAGGAATAAAATTCAAACGCCGCTGGTTCGATATCATCGTCGAAACCGGCGGCGTTTTTTTATTCCCCGCTGGAGTGCATGGACGTTTCCTAAGTTTTCGTATATTCCTATCCGGGAAACGCTGCCGCCAGCGCCGTAGGCGCGACATATTTGTAGTACGAACAATTTAACGCCTTCAGCCCCGTACGGGGCGGCATCTTCCAGCCTTATCCCTCGGGATTATTGAATCCCATCTGCTACTGTTTTTTGTCAGTGCGAGCCGGTCAACGTCAACACGCCGGCGAAGCCGCCCGCCGGCAGCAGTTGAAGTTTCAAATTCGCCCGGGCATCCACGGTCTGGTGGCTTTCCTGCACGGCTGCATAATTCACGCCGTCAAGTTGATCTGCAAACTGATGCAAATCCCATTTTTTGTGCCCGAGAAAATTTAACGGCACGTCCAGCGTCACGGCGTTATCGCCATTCATCGCGGCCAGATACCAGCGGTCGCCCGCCCGACGCGCAATGGCGATGGACTTGCCGACTTCCGCGTTCAGCACCACGGTTTCGTCCCAAACCGTCGGGAGGTTGCGGAAAAATTCCACGCCCGGCTGGCCGCGATAATTCGCCGGACTGTCGCACAGTACCAGCAGCGGGCTCGGATAGATCACCGTCATGGCGAGCTGCCGGCTGCGCGTGCCCATGACCTGCGCCGGATACGTCACTTTAAAATCCGCCGGCTTGCGGTTCACGAATCCGCCCGGCGTGAAGTCCATTGGTCCCAGCAGTCCGCGCGTGAACGGGAGCGTGACGGTGTGCAGCGGCGTGCATTTGTTGCCGGGCAGCTTGTTGTATTCGTTGCCCAACACGCCTTCCTGGGTGATGAAATTGGGATACGTCCGCGCCAGCCCCGTCGGTTTGTAAGCGCCGTGGAAATCCACCATCAAGTGGTGCTGCGCGGCGGCTTTTAAGGCATCTTCATACCATTTCACCGTTTCCTGGCTGTCGCTGTTCATGAAATCCACTTTTACGCCCGCCACCCCCCAGCTTTCCATGGTTGCAAAGGCCGGTTCAAAACCCTTCTTCGTCAAATCTCTCGAGTGCATCCAGATGAACAATTTGACGCCGCGCGCCCGGGCGTAGGCGAGCACCTCCGGCACGTTCATGTGCGGTTCCGGCAACGTGGGATCGCTTTTATACCAGTTCCAGTCCATCAACTGATACGGCCAGCCCATCTCGGCGGCGAAATCAATGAACTCTTTTTCCGAGACCGTGTCGCCGCGCGCCTGCACGCCGGTGAACCGGGGCAAATTCGTGTTCACACCCGTCCACCACGGATCCCACGCGCACACGCCGGGCTTGACCCACGGCAAATTGCCGAGGCGGTTGGGGGTGGCAAGATTCGCGATGAGGTCGGAATTGATCAGCGCCGCCGCCGTGCGTCCGATCATTAGCACCCGCCACGGACTCATGCGCGGCGCGTCCGCGACCACCAGCCCGTTTTTATCTTTGCGCGCCGCCAGTTTCACGCCGACATTTTCCGAACCCGTGCCTGTGGTGAACATGCCCGCCCAGTCCAGCAAATCCGCTTCCGCCACGGCGACATAGGCCGACGGCGTTGCCACCAGCAACGGCAGGGTATTTGGCTGGCCCGGCGGGATCGTGCTTAACGTCGCCTCTGGATAATGATTTTCCGCGCAACTCGATTCCTCGCCGAACCAGCAGCGGTCATCGCTCGCGAAGTGGAATTCCGTCAACTCGTTCGTCAGCACGAAATGGCCCAATCCAGACGCCGCCGGCAAATCGTAACGGAAAGCCACCCCGTCGTCGTAGGCGCGCACGATCAGTCCGAATGTCCGGTTCTGCTCTTGCAAGGTCAGGTGCACCTCGCGCCAGTCATCGCGCACTTCCCGCCGCTTGCCGAAATGGTTTTCCCACGAGCCATGGTGACGCGCGGTCTTGGTCTGGGTGATGGTGGCCGTCGGGCCGAGCCGCGTGCCGTCTTTGAACTCCAGCCCCAGCCGCGAATCGACCAGCACCGGCTTGGCCGCCACCTCCACGCGATAGTGCAAGCCGTCTTGATCCGAGACCAAGACCGCCAGCCGCCCGTCGGGTGACGTCAGCCGCGCTTCCTCGGCGCGCAGCCCCGGCGTCAAGGCGCCGAAAAGTCCGGTCGCCAGCATGAATAAAAGGCGGAAATGTTTTTTCATTTTAAAAAGATGTGCGTTTCAAAAACGGTTGTCTGGAGCAGGGAATTCATAACAGTCCAGGCTTTTCAGGAAAAGGATTTTCGCTTTGAGTTGGAATGAGGGGGCGTATCTTGACACTGCCCCGAGAATAAATAGCTGAGCGCCACCTCACCCCGGCCCCCATTTACCAATGGCGGAGAAAACCCGCCGTGCGAAAAGTTTTGACGAGGTCACGGCTCTGGATTTGAGGGGCAGTGGCAAGATGCGCAGGAATGGCTAAAAAATTAAAAATAATTATTGCACTCCGCCGGGCAACTGCTATTATCCGCGTCCGCTTTCGACAGTCGAAGGCGGGTTTAGTTTAACCAAAACAGACAATCGTTCTTTGTATGGCTCAACGCATTAGAATTCGTCTCAAGGCCTATGACTATCGTGTCATAGACCAGTCGGCACGTGATATTGCCGATACTGTCAAACGCACCGGTGCCCGTGTCGCCGGTCCCATCCCGCTGCCGACCCGTGTCGAACGCTTCACCGTCCAACGCTCACCTCACTCGGACAAGAAGTCCCAGGAAACCTTTGAGCAACGGACCCACAAACGCCTGATCGACATCCTCGATCCTACGGCCAAAACCGTGGATGAATTGAAGAAACTCAATTTGCCCGCCGGCGTGGACATCACCATCAAAATCTAATTTTTCAGGAGACACCATGCCAATCGGACTTTTAGGAAAAAAATTGGGCCACACCCGCGTTTATGACGCGAGCGGTGTCGCCGTCCCCGTTACCGTCGTGCTCGCCGGTCCCAACCGCGTTATTCAGGTGAAGACGCAGGCCGGCAAGGATGGCTATAACTCGGTTCAACTCGGTTTCGATGACCAGAAGGAACAGCGCCTCTCCAAGGCCCTGGCCGGTCACATCAAGAAACACAATTCCGCCGCCGTCAAGCGCATCAAGGAATTCCGCGATTTCTCCAAGGACGTCAAGCCCGGTGACATTGTCGGACCGACCCTGTTCGCCGTCGGTGACTTCGTGGATGCCATCGGCACCACCAAGGGCCGCGGTTTCGAAGGCGTCGTGAAGCGTCACCGGTTCGCCGGTGGTGATTCCACCCACGGTGCCAAAGGCTGGCACCGCCGTTCCGGCGCCATCGGTCAGCGTCTGTTCCCCGGTACCGTCATGCGCGGCATGAAGATGCCCGGTCACATGGGTCAGGTCACCCGCACCACGCAGAATCTGGAAATCATCCAGGTGCTCGAAGCGGACAACCTGCTCCTCATCAAAGGTGCGATTCCCGGCAGCGAAGGCGATTACGTCATCATCCGCGAATCCAAGAAACGCCCGCAGGGCTGGAAAGCGCCGGTCGCGACGGCTTCCAAGAAGAAAATCGATCCCAAGACCGCTGGCGCAAAAAAGTAATCTAACAGGCCATGAAAATTTCCATTAAAGACATTTCCGGAAAAGATCAGGGTGAACTCGAAGTGAAGTTCACGATGATCGAAAACGGCAAGGGTACCCAGGCTGTCCATGACGCCGTGACCGCCTACCGGGCGGCGCAGCGCAGCGGCACCGCCTGCACCAAGAACGCCGGCGAAGTCGCCGGTACGAACAAGAAACCGTGGCGCCAAAAGGGCACCGGTCGCGCCCGCGCCGGCTCCTTCCAATCCCCCCTCTGGGTGGGTGGTGGTGTCGTATTCGGTCCGAAACCCCGCGATTTCAGCAAGAAAATCTCCAAGAAAACCCGCGCCCTCGCCCTGCGCAAGGCGCTCAGCGCCCGCCTGCAGGCCGGTGACGTGGTGGTCGTGGACGATCTCAAGCTGACCTCCGCGAAGACCAAGGATTTCGTCAACGTCATCTCCGCGCTGTCGCTCACGGGCACCACGCTCGTGATTTCCAACGGCGAAGAAAACAAGAACCTCACGCTCGCCTCGCGCAATATTTCCTACGTGGAAGTGACCACGAGCGATACGCTGAACACCTACGACGTGTTGCGGCCGGACAAGCTGCTCTTCACCAAGAGCGCGTTCGAAAAAGTGGAAGCCCGTCTGACCAAGGAATAACATGAACGCCTTCGAAATCATCAAAACCGTTCGCCTTACGGAAAAAGGCACGAAGCAGGCCGAGAAGTTCAACCAGTACACCATCGTCGCCGATCCCCGCGCCAACAAGACGCAGATCCGCCAGGCCGTACAGGAACTCTTCAAGGTCAAGGTCGTCAAGGTCAACACCTTGAACGTTCGTGGCAAGTTCCGCCGCCAGCGCACCGCGCAGGCCGGTCAGGCCCCGAACTGGAAAAAGGCTCTGATCACCCTGAAAGAGGGCGATAAGATCTCTTTGACCTGATTCTGGTTTAACTCACGAGGCGCGGAGTGATTTTCACTCCGCGCCTTTTTTGTTCGCATCAATCTATTGTGTGGGAGCGGGTAAGTCGCAAAAGCCCCCCATCCGGCCTTCGGCCACCTTCCCCCATCCGATGGGGGAAGGAAGACTCATTGGATGAGTTAACCCGGGGCGACGGTTGCTATCGCGCCCTTGCCCCGGGCTGGTATGCTATCGCCCCTTTGGGGCTTACGGTGGGTTCATGATCTGTTTGGGTGCATACACAGCCTAATTCCCAGCAAAAGATGCGGACAACAACAAGACTGGCTGTTGGCCGAATCGCGGGCCGGCACCCAGCTACTCATGATTTGAAATAACCGCTTCCGCCCGGTTCATTGGATATGGGGTGTTCCCCCCTTCCGATTTGAGCTCCCGCCTTGGACAGCCCTTGTCCCACCACTGCCTCCATGCTCTCCGTGGTCGTTTCCGTCATTGTGAATAACTCCGCATGGCGGGCGGGGGCGGGAACGCGTAAGTTCACGCGTTGGGCGAGGCATGAATCACCGGATTTTACATGTGGATGGCGACAGTTTTTTTGCGAGCTGCGAAATCGCGCTTGATCAAAAGCTGACCGGCCGGCCCGTGTGGGTCGGCGGCGGCCGGCGGGGCGACGGCATTGTCATTGCCTCCAACCGGCAGGCCAAGAAGTTTGGCGTCAAGACCGGCATGGCCTGTTTTGAGGCCCGCCAGCTCTGTCCCACCGGCGTGCTGTGCCGTCCGCACTATGATGAGTATCGCCGCCTTTCGCAGGAGATGTTTCGCGTGCTGGAGCAATATGCGCCCATGCTCGTGCCGGTCTCCATTGACGAGGGGTTTCTCGATCTTTCCACCATGGACAGCGTGGTCTGGCGCAACACCACCCCGGAGAAATATGTCCAAGGCATCTGCGAGCATATTACCCGGGAGGTGAAGATTCCCGTTTCCGCCGGTCTGGGCAATTCCTCCCGCCTGGCCAAGCTCGCCACCGATGCCGCCAAACCCGGCTTTATGGAAGTGAAGCCCGGGGAGGAAAAGGAATTCCTTCGCGACCGCTCTGTTCGCGACCTTTCCGGCATCGGCAAGAACCGTCAACGCTCCCTGGCCGCACTTGGCGCCCTGACCTTTGGCCATGTGGCCGAACTGCCGTCGCACCTGTTAAAGAAGAAATTCGGCATCTGGGGCCAGCAACTCTGGCTCTTCGCCAACGGCCGCTGGAACGAGCCGCTGCTGCTGGAGGTGAAGGACCGCACCACCATTTCCAGCAACACGACGCTGCCGTACGACGAGCCCGATTATGAGGCCGCCCAGACCTTTGCCCTGAGCGAAACCACCCGGCTGATCGGCCAGTTGCGGCGTGAACAGTTACAGGCCCGCGAGCTTTCCCTCACCATTCGGTTTGCGGACTTCACCGAAGCCGGCGCCAGCCATCGTTTTAAGCATCCCCAGTATCAGAACTCGGTGATCAATGCCGTGGTGCAGGGGATTTTTCAGGACATCATGAACGGGCAGGTGAAACCCGTCCGGCAGATCCGCATTGCCTGCTGGAACCTCTCGCGGCTAGATACGCAGCCAACCCTATGGGGCCGCACTGGCGAGGAGCGCTGGGGTGCCTTGGACGATGCCACGCACCAGCTCACCACCCGGTTCGGTCCGGCGGCGGTGATGACCGGCGCGCAACTGGCCCTGCGCCAGCTCGATGACGCCCATAAAAAGCCCAAGGCCAAATGCCCGTTCGTGCCGCAGCGGGAGATGGTGAAAAAACTTTGGGGCACGGATGCCGATCCGCTGGCGCACAAAGCCGAACGGGAACAGCGCTTATTTAGAGCCTCCTGACGTCGGCTGCTACTTGATAAGAAATTTTTTACCGGATTGCCAGACTGCCGTTTACTGATCTTGGGCGCCGCCGGCTTCGACCCGTTGCAGATCAACCGTGGAACTGTCCGGAAAATCTCCGTTATCTCCCAGCGGCTGGGGAGTCGCAATGTTTTGATTGGCCGCTATGACCGTCCCGCGCCACTTATAATACTCGGTATGGCCATCGAGAAAAGACCAGTTGGCACCATTGTTATGCCGGTTGGCCGGCAGATTCCACCAAATCGGGGTGACGCGGCCCTGCGTCAACGGATACGTGGCAAATTCCCCGTCATTGAGGGAAGATTCGGCTTCTTCGGCAAACACGAACTTGTCGCCCGGCCGCCTTACTTGAGTGGCGGTCCCATAAGAATTAAACGTGATGGCGCGCGTAATGGTCCACGGTCCGGTGGCGCTTGACGAGCCATTGCCACCCATGGAGTATTCAATGGAGCAAGTTCTTACCTGGGGCACCTTCTGGGTACCGTTCACCGTCACCATCTGCCGGTTCGCCGGGCAGGCGTAAATGGCGGCGGCCCGGTTATATTGATAAAGCACGCCCAGTTCAATGTTCGCCGTCGTGGTATCGTTCTGCGCACTGCCCAAAATCCAGTTTTGCGGCGGGTTGTTGACAAAGTTGAGCGGCAGATAATCCCGGTTATCCCCGATATACATTTGATAGCAGAGTTGCAATTGCTTGTAGTTGCTCAGGCACTGAATGCCCTGGGCCTTGCTCTTGGCCTTGGCCAGCGCCGGCAGCAGCATGGCCGCCAGGATGGCGATGATGGCAATGACCACCAGCAGTTCAATCAAGGTGAAGGCGCGGGGTTGCCTTGGTACGACCGGAGCTGATGCGCCGGGAATAATGGCTGACCGCCTCGCGATCCCTCGCTTCGAAGTTGTCCGGAGAGTTCCTTTCATAGAATAGATTATGGCAGCATACACATTTTCACAGGCTTGCGCTTGATCATGGTATGGAGACAAATGACCATACTCCCAAGGATAAATTTTGGCTATCACGAGTTCTCGGGAGGGGATGACCATGGCAAGGCGGTTTTCGGGTTAATTTACGGTGCCAATTGTGGCTGGCTGATACCCCATTTTCGGTATTTGATCCCCGGGTTGCCTGTGGCATGATATGCCCGGAAATGACGACGACTCAAACTACTCCGCGTCCCCGGTTGCCCGAATGGCTGCGCATCAAGCTGCCCACCTCGGACAGTTTTGCGCGCACGCGCAACCTGCTGTCCGAACTGAAGCTGCATACGGTGTGCGAAAGCGCCCAATGTCCCAATCACTGGGAATGCTGGGAAAAAGGCACGGCCACGTTCATGATTGCCGGCGACCGTTGCACGCGCGCCTGCGGGTTTTGCGCCGTGGCCACCGCCAAGCCGTTGGCGCTGGAAACCGACGAGCCTTTGCGCGTGGCCGAGGCCACCCGCCGGATGAAGCTCAAGCACGTGGTTATCACCGCCGTGGCCCGCGACGACCTGAAGGACGGCGGTGCCGATCATTTTCGTCAGACGATCAACGAAGTCCGCCGGCTGAATCCCGCGACGGTGATCGAAGTGCTCGTGCCGGATTTTCAGGACAGCGACCAGTGCATTGATGCGGTGCTGTCGGCCAAACCGCAAATTTTCAACCACAACTTGGAAACCGTCCGGCGGTTGACCCCGTCCGTGCGGCATCGCGCCACGTATGACCGTTCGTTGAGCGTGTTGAAAAAGGCGAAGCAGCAGGGCGAAAAGGGATTATTCACCAAGTCCGGCATGATGCTGGGTTTGGGCGAGGAGGATGCAGAAGTGTTGACGGCCATGCAGGATTTGCGCGCCGCCGGTTGTGACATTCTGACGCTGGGCCAATATTTGCAGCCCTCGCTGAAATTGCTGCCGGTGAAGGAATATGTTTCGCCGGAAAAATTTGCGATGTTCAAACAGCGCGCGGAAGAGCTGGGCTTTGTGCATGTTGCCAGCGGCCCCATGGTGCGCAGTTCTTACCACGCGGATGAGTTTAATGCGCCTTCACCGGCCGGGCATTGACCGGTGCAGGTACATCCAGACCGCCAGTCCAAAACTGGCGAAACCGATGAGGAAAAAGATGACGGTGACGATGGTACGGATGCGCCGGGCCTGAGCGGCCAGGTGTTCGGTTTGTTTTTTCTCCGTATCCATGAAGCCGGAGAACTGTTCGGTGAGCGCCTGAGCGATGGCTGCCTCGTTTTTGAGTTCGAGCGTCAACCAGTTTCCTTCGAGGGATTTCCATTCTTCCGGCAGCCGCTCCAACTGTTCGGGGGTGGCGGGGTGGAAGCCCCAGCGCGGCCAGAACGGCGAGGTTTCCAGGGTCCAAATCCGGAAGACGCCATGATTGGCGCACATTTTGAGGATGCGATCCCAGAATGCCTCCCGGGCGGCCTCGGCCACGGAGAAATCGGTGTAGTCTTCGCTGTGCAGGCGGGCGTGCTGGCGGAGGACTTGCAGTCCCAGGGCCCCGGCAAACCGGCCGTCCGCCTCCACCACCTGAAACTCGGTGAGCCGGGATTCCAGTTCCGCGCCGGGCAGGCGGGCGGCCTCCCACAAGGCCAGCAGGGCCGGGAGATCGTCCACGGTGGCGCGGCGGATGTTCAATTGCGGCATGACGCCATGTTTGCAGCTATTTTTTGCCGAGCGAAGAAAAATTTGCAATTTGGCCAGACTATGCAATTTTGCGCACGGTTAAATTGACAACCATTTATCTTATGAAACATCAAAACGCAGAACAACTCGTGCAGTCGCTGGAATGGCGTTACGCCACCAAGGTATTCGATGCCGCCAAAAAGATTCCGGCTGATGTCTGGGCGGGTTTGGAAAAGGCGCTGGTGCTTACCCCGACCAGCTATGGGCTGCAACCCTACCATTTTCTGATCGTACAGGATCCGGTCAAGCGCGCCGCGTTGCTGCCGAATTCCTGGGGTCAGAAACAGGTGGTGGATTGCTCGCAATATGTCGTGTTCACCGCCCGCACGGAAATGAAGGAAGCGGATGTGACGTGGCTGATCGCCCGCATCAGCCAGGTGCGCGGCATTCCGGCGGAATCGTTGAATTTCTATCGCGACATGATGTTGAGCGACGTGGTGAACGGTCCGCGGGGCAAGACGGCTCATGAATGGGCGGCGCGCCAGGCGTACATCGCGTTGGGCAATCTGATGACCGCCGCCGCCATCGTGGGCGTGGATGCCTGTCCCATGGAAGGCATCAACCCGGTGGAATACGACAAGATTCTCGGCTTGGAAGGCACCGGCTACAAGACGGTGGTGGCGCTGGCGCTCGGTTATCGCGCGGATAGCGACAAATATGCCAGTCTGGCCAAGGTGCGTTACGAAGCCAAAGATTTGATCAAAGTGGTTTGAAGGCCATGCCGGGAGGCACCGGCAGCAACAGTCCGCATATTCGTTGTGGGTTGGCGTTTGGGAGCCAGCCTGGCAAAATTGTGTTGTGGCTCCTCCATCCGGCCTCCGGCCACCTTCCCCCATCTGATGAGGAAGGGAGAAGCATAGGGCACGATAACCCGGGGTGAAGCGCGAAGCGCAAGCCCTGGGACAACCATCATAACGTATCTTCCGGCTGTAGGGTCGTCATGCCGGTATGCATGGACGCGGTGCCGGCCCTACAGGCCGGAGAAAAATTTGATGGCATTTACCCAGGCCTCCGCTCGCGGACTCGCTCCAGCCTGGGCTATAACCTTCCGGGCTTTCAGCCCTCGGAATCAGCGTGTTGCTGGGTTCCTATCCAACCTTTGGAGACGCCCTTAATTACTTCCGTTCCACTCAAATTCTTGGCCATTAGTGGTCTTGAATTGTTTGGTGATATTGCCGTAGCGCAGGGTGGCGGGCTGGCCGGCGTAGGAATGGAGGGTGGCGGAGACGAGTTTGCCGTCCTGCCAGGCGATATCCACGGAGAAGTCGCCGCGGGCACGGAGGCCTTTGACGCTGCCGGTGGGCCAGGCTTTGGGCAGGGCGGGAAGCAACTGGATTTCGCCGTTCTGGCTTTGCAGGAGCATTTCGGCAATGGCGGAGGCGCCGCCGAAGTTGCCGTCAATCTGGAAAGGCGGATGGGCGTCGAACATGTCGGGATAAGTGCGGGCGGGGCTCAGCAAAAATTCCAGAATGCTGAAGGCGTGGTCGCCGTCCTGCAAACGGGCCCACAGGTTCATGCGCCAGGCGGTGGCCCAGCCGGTGGCCTGATCGCCGCGAATCTCCAGCGATTTTTTAACGGCGGCGGCGAGTTCCGGGGTGGTGTGGACGTCAATCTGCGCGCTGGGGTACAATCCATAGAGATGCGACACGTGGCGGTGATGTAGCTCGTGGGATTTGAGGTCGAGGTCCTGGAGCCATTCCTGCAACTGGCCGGAGCTGCCGATTTGCAGGGGGGCCAGCTTGGCGCGGGCGGCGGCCACCTGCGCGCGGAAGTCCGCGTCCACGCCGAGGGTTTCGCCGGCGGTGATGCAGTTGGCGAACAGGTCGCGCAAGATTTCCAGGTCCATGGTCGGTCCGGCGGTGATGCTGGTCTTGGCGGCGGCGGGGTTGTGGTTTTCCGGTGACAGGGAGGGATTGGTGACGAGCCAGTGATGGGTGGGTTCTTCCACCAAGGTGTCGAGGAAGAACTGGCTCGCGCCTTTGATGGCCGGATAAATGCGCTTCAGATATTCCTTGTCCGTGGTGAACAGGTAATGTTCCCAAAGGTTCTGGCAGAGCCACGCGCCGCCCATGGGCCACATACCGGAATAAGGGCCATCCACGGGGCCGGTGGCGCGCCAGAGGTCGGTATTATGATGAACCACCCAGCCGCTGGCGTTGTACTGCACCTTGGCCATGTGGGCGCCGGTCTCGGTCAGATCAAGCACCATTTGGGTGAGCGGTTCCACGCAGTCGCCGAGGTTGCAGGGCTCGGCGGGCCAGTAGTTCATCTCGGTATTGATGTTGATGGTGTACTTGCTGTCCCAAGGCGGGGTGAGGGAATCATTCCACAGGCCTTGCAAAGTGGCGGGCTGGCCGCCGGGGCGGGAGCAGGAGATGAGCAGGTAGCGGGCGAACTGGAAGTAGAGGGTGGCGAGCGCCGGGTCCTTGCCTTCGGCAAAATGGGCGATGCGTTCATCCGTGGGGAGTTTGGCGGCGTCAGTTTCGCCGAGGTTTAATTCCACGCGGCGGAAGAGCTTTTGATGGGCGGCGCGGTGGTCGGGGAAGATGGTGTCTATGCCATCGGCAATATATGCACCGCTCCATTTTTTGTATACCCTGGCAATCTCGTATTTGGTGATGGCTTCGGGATCGCCGCTGACATCATGATAATTTTTGTAACTGGTGGCGGCGGCGATCAACAACTCCACTTCCGTGGCATTGGTGACCGTGATGCAATCCGCGCCAACGATGGTTTTTCCGGTTCCGAAGGCGCCCACCACGCGAACGCGGGTTTCAAATTTCAGCGCGCCCTTGATGCCCCGTGCGTCGCTGTTTACGCCACGCATTACGATCGTGGCGTCATTGGTTTGGCCATAATCCGGCATATTGGTGTTATATTCCATGCTCACTTGAGCCTTGTGGGGCGTGGTGAGATGGACGGTAAAGGCGAGCTGTCCCCATTTGTCAGCTTTAAGTCGCATGACGATGACCTGATCGGGTGCGCTGGCAATGACTTCCCTTTGGAAACGAACGCCATTCATAGTGTAGCTGACGCCGGCGGTGGCGGTGTCCAAGTTCAGGTCGCGGCGATAGTCTTCGACCACGCCATTGGTGGGGAAATCCAGATAAAGGTCGCCCATGGTTTGGTAGGGCATTTCGCGGAGGGGCACGGCCATCATATTGCTGCTAATGAGGGCGGAGGCTTGGTCATATTGGCCGGCAAACACGAGTTGCCGGACTTGGGGCAGGGCGGCGAGGGCGTTGGTGTTGCTGGGATCGTACGGGCCACCAGCCCAGAGGGTTGCCTCATTTAACTGCAGGTGTTCACGGGTGGCACCGCCGTAGATCATGGCGCCGAGCCGGCCGTTGCCGATGGGCAGGGCTTCGGTCCATTTTTGGGCCGGCTGGCGGTACCAGAGCGTCAAGGGTGAGGCCGGGGATGGGGCTTCGACCGCCAAACCGGAATACGAACCAAGGATAGCCGTCAGGAGAAGGACGGCAGTGCGAATCTGATTTTTCATGGATTATGGACTATGGGACGCTGGGACGCGGGGTGGCGGTTACAGTTTGAATGGAAACAGTTCCCGTCTGCAAGCCATCCGCGCTGGCGGACACGTTGATGGTTCCGGCGTCTTTGCCGGCCTGTACCAGCACTTGGGCCAGACCATTGAAGACGCTGCGCGACCAGGCGGCGGGAGCAGCCTGGCCGATGAATTCCAGATTTACACCCAACGTGAGGCCGCCTTCGCCGTCTTCATTGAGGATGCCGACGGTGATGACATTATCGCCGACATGCAGGCAGGACTTGATTTCATAGGCGGGAGAATCCTGCCAGTCATCCGATTCGCCGACGCGCTGGCCATTGACATAGATCCAGCCGTTGTCGTCAATCCGGCCGAAGTGGATCTGGATGGCGGGGCTTTTCAGGTCGTCGGCGGTGAGGGTGAGGTGCTGGCGGAAGACCGCCGCCTGGGGGCCGGAGAGTTGGGAGGCATCGCTGGAGCTGGTTTTGCTCCAGGCGGAGTCATTGAAGTCGCTCGTATACTCGGGCAGCCGAGTGCGGGAGAGAGTCTTCTGATCGTAATCCACCACTTGCCAGCGCCAGTCGTTGGCGGGAACGGCGCGGATCGAGGAAGTGGGCAGGTAGGTGTCCGGCTCGTGGCTGCTGGGGTCACCATTGCCGACGCCGATGATTTTGCCGGGACCGGTCAGGCTGAACTGGATTTTATCGGATGCCACCGGGACCACTCGACCGTGATCATCAGTCACGGAGACGGTGACCGCGCTGACGTCCTCGCCGTTGGCGTTAATGGTGGAGCGGTCGGGGGTGAGCGTCACGGCGGCGGGTTGACCGGTGGTTTCAACCTTGGTTTCGGCGACGAGGCGGCCGTCATTATAACCTTTGGCGGAGAGAACGCCGGGAGAGTACTTCACGGGCCAGGAGAGCTTGGAATTCCGGGCCATGGATTTCCGGCCGAGGGACTGGCCGTTGAGGAACAATTCCACTTCTTGGCAATTGCTCAGGGCGTCCACGAGGATTTCCTGACCTTCCTTGCCGGGCCAGTTCCAGTGCGGCAACAGGTGCAGAACGAGGTTGGTGCTCCACCAAGCCTGGTAATAATAAAAGTTATCCTTGGGGAAGCCGCAGGTGTCCAGGATGCCGAAATGGGAATTGATGCAGGGCCAGGAGTAGGGCGTGGGTTCGCCGCGATAGTCAAAGCCGGTCCAGACGAAGCCGCCGCTCAGCCAGGGCCGCGTCGCAAAAAAGCTCCACCAAGTTTCGGCGGTATGAGCCCACGGCGGGGCGTTCACGTCGTAGGCGCTCACGTAGCCGCGCCTTTTATCATTTTCATAGATGCCACGGGTGCTGACCGTGCTGCCCTGTTCGGTGCCCACGTTGGGCTGGCTGGGATGCTCGGCGTGGTATTTGTCCATGTAATTGGTGCCGACGTAATAGTTCCAGCCGCGCACATCGAGGGTCGCCATGAGGCCGGGGTAATCATTGCCCACATTTTCGGCGGCGGTGACGGGGCGGGTGGGATCGAGTTCGTGGACCAAGCGTTGCATGGTGGCGCCGACCTGGCCGCCGGCCGGGCTTTTCTGTTCGGCATATTCCTCGTTGCAGATGCTCCAGATGCAGACGCTGGGATGGCTGCGGTCGCGGACCACGAGGTCGTGGAGTCGTTTGAGGTTTTCCTCGTCGCTGCCCAGCAGCCGATTTTCATCCATCACGATCATGCCGAGGCGGTCGCAGGCCTGGAGCAGTTCCGGGGTGGGGGGATTGTGGGAAGTGCGATAGGCGTTGTCGCCGAATTCCTTGAGCTTGGCGATGCGGAAATATTGCAGGGCATCGGGGAGGGCGGCGCCGACGCCGGCCATGTCCTGGTGGTTGCAGGTGCCTTTCAATTCATAAGGCTGGCCGTTGAGCAGAAAGCCGTGGTTGGCGTCGAAGCCCACGGTGCGGATGCCAAACTCGGTTTCCTGGCGGTCCAGAAAACAATTCAGGGCGGCCGAGGACTTTTCACCAATCGTGACGGTGGTGATGAGCTTGTACAGTTTGGGGCTTTCGGGCGACCAGAGTTCCGTCGGAGCGACAACGGTCTTTGTTTCATCACGTGGCGTGGCCAGCAGCATGCGAATACTTTTATTCGGGGGGAAGAAAACAAAGAAACTACGGACAGTTTGCCGGGAGCCGGCTTTCAGTTCCAAGGCATCGCGGACGACCGGCTGGCCGAGATGCCGGCTAAATTCAGCAACGGACTTTCCATGCGGGTCGATGATTTCAAAGTTGGCATAGACATTATAGTCGTCATTGGTCGGGGCGCTTCTTTGGTTTTGAATTTGCGCTGCGACGTCAATTTCCGTGACGCCATTGTTTAATTTGGTGGAAACAAAAATTCCGTCCGGAGCGATGGCCACGGGGGCGGTCTTGTCCAGCCACACGTGGCGGTAGATGCCGGCGCCTTCGTAGAACCAGCCTTCGAACTTGGTGGCGTCCACTTTCACGGCAATGGTATTCGGGCCGTCGAGGCGGACAATGTCGGTGACATCACAGCGGAAGGGGGAGTAGCCGCTCTCGTGGCGGGCGACGATCCAGCCGTTGACCCAGACGGTGGTGTCGCGGTAGGCACCGTCGAATTGCAGCCAGATGCGTTTGCCGGCATCGGCGGGGGAGAGCGTGAACGAACGGCGGTACCAGCCGATGGAGTTGCGTTCAAAGCCGGGGCCGACGGGTTTGAAACCGTGGCTGCCATCGGAATTGCGGTCAAAGGGCAGTTCAATGGCCCAGTCGTGAGGCAAGTTCAGGGTGCGCCAGGGCTGGTCATTGAATTTGGCGGAGGCTGGTCCGCCGCTGGTGCCGGCCTTGTCCAGGCGGAGGGCGTTGGGCCAGTCATCGCCGAGGTGAAATTTCCAGTTGGCATCCAGGGAAAGATGTTCCCGGGGGGAAGGATCCATGGCTACGGAGGCGGTGGCGGAGAATACGGCCAAAAGAGCGGCGGCGATACCCGTAAGCAGGCGCAACGATTTCATGGGGCGAAGTTAAATTGCAGCCCGGCAAATGCAATCGGAAACTTGCACCCGAACGGGTAGGGGGCTGTGAACGGCGTTGACAATATGTGCCGGAGGAGGAAAATCGGAAACATGATTTTTTGTGTGGCATGGCTCAGGAAAATTCTGGTTCGCAGTTTATTGTGGTTGCCAATGGCCGTCTCTTCTCAAGACTTTTCGGCCGGGTTTCCTTTCCATACAAATTCGGAGTATTTTGATTTTTATTACCTTCGGGAATCGCCCAAGATTCCAGAGATGGCCAGCTTTGCCGATGGCTTCGTGCGGCTGGTTAACCGTGATTTCTTTAAAGCGAATTTTGACTATCCCATACGTGTGTTGGTTTTTGAAAACCAGGCGCAATTCCAAAAATTCCAAGTTGAGCAGTTGCATATTGCCGGCCCCGCACATTTCGGGATTTACGTAAGTGAGCATAAATTTTTTGCCACTTTTGAAGATTCCGGCCTTGGGACGTTCGCGCATGAGATTTTGCATCCCCTGGTGGAGAGAAACCTGAAAGACCGCCCCCAGTGGGCGATGGAGGGCATTCCGAGCTTCTTTGAAAAGTTCTACGGGTATTGGCGGAATGGCGAATTGACCGTGGACTGGGGCTATCAAAATCCTTGGCGGATCGAGCAACTGGGAACGAATCTGATGCAATTGGATTTGAAACAGATCATCAGCGACTCTCCTACCAACTCCTTCAGTCAGATTGAACAAAGTGAATCCAGCAGTCGCATGGTTTCGGTGTTCTTATGGCAGCATGGACGGTTTCAACGTTTTTTGAACCTTATCGCTACCCGCGACAAGGCCGGCTATCCGACTTATTTTGAAGCGGCGATGGAATTACCCATCGAAAAAATCCTGCCTCTATGGCGTGAATATCTCAGTGGGGTGGCGTCCGACAAGTCGCGCACCCAATTTTTACCATTGAGCAGCATTTTTTTGGATGAAAAATCTTTTTTAAGTTTTATGAAGGTTTTTGACGTTTCACAGGATCAACCGGTAAAACGCAATTGATGTCCGCCGATAATTCTCTCGGGACGACCGATTTTGGAAAAAACGCCATTCTTTAAAGGGCTGTTAGATCTGCGGGGGCGATCGGGCGGCAGATGCACGGCGAAGAGATCATATCCGGGCGAAACCCTTCTGAAGTCGAGAATGCATTTGCGATCCGGCATCATTCGCCCTTCTCGGCTGTTTTGTCGGCGGTGCCGGGCATCAGCTTGTTCACTTCGGCATCGAAGTCGCTTACGTAGAGGCGATCCTGTACGAGGCGGTACTTCTCAAACTCGCTTTCGGCGTGGGCGCGGGCGATTTCGGCGGTGACTTTGCCGTCGTCCGACAAGATTTTCCGGTCGGTGGCGGCGATGAAGCGGTTGAGGCGGGTTTCCCAGTCCTGCATGGTCATGGGGATCTGTCGCAAGGCCATGTCTTCGGCCACATCGAGGTAGGCGGAAACGAGGCGTTGCAGTTGGGCCATTTCGCTTTCCGTCAGGTAGTTTTTCGCCACGCTGACATCGAATTTCTGGATTTTGCCTTTCGGTGCGTCTTTCCAAGTGGTGAGGCCCATGCGGTCTTTGGTGGCATCGGCCCGGTGGAAGATGACTTCCGCCGCCGTCTGGCCGTGGATGGCCCAATGCAGTTTGTTTTGGACGGTGGCAAAGAAACGCTTGGTGGCTTGGGCCGTGACGTCGTAGTCAATGGAGGTGGCGTAGATGTCGGTGATTTTCTGGTAAAACTTGCGCTCGCTCAGGCGGATTTCCCGGATGCGCTGCAACTGCTCTTCAAAATACTTTTTGGTGAGAATGGAGCCGTCATTTTTCAGGCGCTCGTCATCCATGGCAAAACCCTTGACGGTGAATTGCTCAATGATGCCGGTGGCCCATTTGCGGAACTGCACGGCGCGCTCGGAGTTGACCTTGTAGCCGACGGCAATGATGGCGGCGAGGTTGTAGTGTTGGGTGTCGTAGGACTTGCCGTCGGTGGCAGTTATCCGAAAATATTGGATAACTGAATTTTCATCCAACTCATGGTCGGAGAATACATTTTTTAGGTGGTAGCTGATCGTCCTGACATCCACATCGTAAAGCAGCCCCATCATTTTTTGGGTGAGCCAGACATTCTCTCCGGCATAAACGGCCTCCACGCTTCCCTTGCCGCTGGCGGCCACAAAGGTAAGGTATTCCGCCGCCGATGAGCGAATGAGGGAGATCTTTGCATTCTTTTTGGCGAGACCGCCGGGAGCAGGCTTGTTTTTGCTCATAGGGTTTGAGAGCGGAGATGTCGCGAACTTGGGCGTGTTTGTTGTTCGTCGGCCCAGATCTGCATTTCAAAGTCGTGCGCGGAGCCGTTGGCGCAATTCTGACAGGTTTCCGTTGCCATGATGGTGGGAAGATAGTGGGGCGGAAAGCATACGGCGTCAACTTTTTGAAAGCCGTTCGGATTTTTCGGCCAGGGCGGCCGGAATCGGGCGGCTTCGTGGCGCAGGTCTCCATGCTTGTTTGCCAGCGGGCGGAGTGCGGCGCCGCCCCCACGCCGCAAATCTTTGCGACTACGCATTGACTTTTGTGCCCGCAAATGAAAACTTTAACGCTGCGTCCCGCAAATGTTTTATGGAGACGCACCAAATAACGTGGCAGAAAAAGACGATTACTTGTTGGACATGCTGGTGGACCTCGGCTTTACAACGGCTGAACAGGTCGCCAAGGCGCGTGCGGAATCTGGCGGAGCCGGCATAGTTGACTATCTGGTTGCCAACAAAGTTATCCGGGCCGGGGACGTCACCCAGGCCAAGGCGGCGCAGTTCGGCGCGGAAGTGGTTCATCTGTCCACGATGAAGATTGAGGACGATGTCATTTCCCTTATCCGGCGGGACATTGCCAAAAAATACCGCGTCATTCCGCTTTTCAAGGCCGACGAGAAGATTGCCGTGGCCATTGCCGATCCCTCCGATCTGAACACCATTGATTCGCTCCACCATCTGCTGGGGTCGGAAATCGAATTGCGGGTGGCCTCGGAGTCGGACATTGAAACGGCGCTTAGCAAGTATTATGGCGGCGAGAAGAAAGCCATCGCCGAGGGGGCGTTTAAAGATGTCATTCAGGAAATGACGATGGCGGAGGTGAAGCTCGGCGGTTTGGATGATCAGGGGCCGGATGTGGAGGCGGATGCGCCGCTGATCCGGCTGGTGAACCAGATCATCATGGACGCGTTCAAGCTGCGCGCTTCGGACATCCATTTGGAACCGTTGTCCAAGCGGTTTCGTCTGCGCTACCGCATTGACGGGGTGATGCAGGAAATGAGCGCGCCGCCGAAGCGGCTGCAGGCTTCGATCATTGCCCGCCTCAAAATTCAGGCCGGCATGGTGATTTCCGAGCATCGGATTCCGCAGGACGGACGTATTCAGACCAAAGTGGGGACGAAGGTCATTGATTTGCGCGTGTCGTGTCTGCCAACGAACCATGGCGAAAGCATCGTCATGCGTATCTTGGACAAGGAAGGTTTGCGGCTCGGTCTGCCCGAGCTGGGCTTTCTGGCGGATGACCAGGCCACGTTCGAGCGCATCATTTCGCTGCCGGACGGCATTCTGCTGGTGACGGGCCCCACGGGTTCCGGCAAAACCACTACGCTGTATTCCTGTTTGAATTTCATCAACCGCCCCGACCGCAAGATCATTACGGTGGAGGACCCGGTGGAATATGTGCTTTCCGGCATCAACCAGGTGCAGGTGAACGACGTGGTCGGCTTCAGCTTCGCGGCGGCCTTGCGCGCGATTCTCCGCCAGGCGCCCAACATTGTGATGTTGGGGGAAATTCGCGACATGGAAACGGCGTCCATTGCCATCAACGCCTCGCTGACCGGTCACTTGGTCTTCTCCACGCTGCACACCAACGACGCGCCCGGCGCGGTGATGCGTCTCGTGGACATCGGGGTGAAACCGTTTTTGGTGGCCTCCTCCGCCCGGTGTCTGATGGCGCAGCGGCTGGTGCGCAAAATCTGCAAGAAGTGCGTGGGGCCGTACATGCCCACGGAGGCGGAAATCCGCGCGCTGGGGATCACGGCCGAGCAGGTCAAGAACGCCAACTTCCAGAAGGGGCGCGGCTGCAACAACTGCAACAACTCCGGCAACCGCGGCCGGATGGGCATCTTTGAAATCTTCGTGATTCAGGACGAGGCCCGCAAACTGATTTATGACCGCGTGCCGAGCAACATTCTCCGGCAGCGGGCCCGCGAAATGGGCATGCGCACGTTGCGGGAAGACGGCATCCGCAAGGTGCTGTCCGGCACCACCACGGCCGAGGAAGTCATCCGGGCCACCGTCGGCGATGAATCATGACCGCATCCACAAATATCACCCTTTGATTTGTTGTTATGTCTTACTCAATGTCTGATCTGTTGCAGTTGGTGGTCTCCGAAGGGGCCTCCGACTTGCACACCCGTGTGGGCACCGCCCCGACAATCCGTGTCCATGGTATTTTGCACCGCGTGGAAGGCCCGGCGCTGACGCCGGAAACCTCCGAGGAACTGATGCGCAGCATCACCTCCGAGGAGCACATCCAGCAGGTGCGCGAGCGCGGCGGCGCGGACTTTGCGTTCGCCTTCGGCGAGGCGGCGCGGTTCCGGGTGAGTGTTTTCAAGGAAAAGGGCAACTTCGGCATGGTGCTGCGCCAGATTCCGAGCAAGATGCTGACGTTTGAACAGATCGGCCTGCCGGAATCGGTCAAGGATCTGCTGTTCAAGCCGCGCGGTCTCATTCTGGTGACCGGCCCGACGGGTTCCGGCAAATCCACGACGCTGGCCTCGTTGCTGAACATTGTGAACGAGACGCGCGACGAAGTGCATCTGATCACGATTGAGGACCCGATCGAATATTATCACCGGCACAAGAAGTCGCTGATCACCCAGCGCGAAGTGCATGTGGACGTGCCGAATTTCGCCGAAGCCCTGCGGCGCGCGCTGCGCCAGGACCCGGACATGATTCTGGTCGGCGAAATGCGCGATTTGGAAACGATTGAAGCGGCCATCACGGCGGCCGAAACGGGACACTTGGTCTTCGGCACGCTGCACACGACCGGGGCGGCCAAGACGATTGACCGGTTGGTGAACGCCTTCCCGCAGAACCAGCAGGAAATGATCCGCATTCAGCTTTCCACGGTGTTGCAGGCGGTGATCTCGCAGTTGCTGATTCCGCGCATCGACAAGCCGGGCCGCGTGGCGGCGTTTGAAATCATGGTGAACACGCCGTCCATCGCCGCGCTGATCCGCGACAACAAGACGTTCCGCATTCAGTCGGACATCCAGACGGGTTCCAAGTACGGCATGGTGACCCTGGATTCCTGGCTGGTGGACAAATACCAGAAGGGGCTGATTGCCCGCGAAGAAGTGATCAACAAATCGCAGGATCCGATCACCATCATGGCCAAGCTCCAGGAAATGGATCTGGCGGCGGCGGTGAGCAAGGGCAAGGAGAAATAATTTACCAATAAGGTCTCATGGCGGAAGAATTTTCCAACCCGTTACTGTCGCTCATCAAGGATAATGGGCTGATTGACGACTTGCAGTATGAGGAAGTCATAGCCGAGCTGCAGCGGACCGCCACGCCGGCCATCCAGGTGCTGCAGGACTTCGGCATCATGAAACTGGATGACATCCTGCATGTCATCGCCAGTTCGCTCGGCACGGAAGTGGTTTCGCTCAAGGACCGGGAAATATCCCCGGAAGTGCTCAAGCTGATTCCGGCCAAGATTGCCCAGACTTACAAATGCGTGCCGGTGGGGCTCAACGGCGAGACCCTGCAGGTGGCGCTGGCGGATCCGCTGGATCCCTCCCGCGCGGATGAAATCCAGTTTGCGGCCAAGCGCGACGTGCAGTTTGTGGTGGCCGATCCCGGCGACATCCAGCGGGCGGTGGAGCGGCTTTACGGCCAGCAGGACAGCGAAAGCTTTGCCGAAATTCTCAAGGAACTCGGCGGCACCGACCTGACGCGCGAACTGGCCGACGCGGAGGGCGGCGACGAACGGGTGGTCGTGGAGCTGGCCAACGAAGTGCCGGTGGTGAAGTTCGTGAATCTCGTGTTGCAGCAGGCCATTCAGGACCGCGCTTCCGACATTCACTTTGAGCCGTTTGAAACGGAGTTCCGCATTCGCTACCGCGTGGACGGCGCCCTGTATGAAATGGCCCCGCCGCCGAAGTCGCTGGCCCTGCCGGTGACTTCGCGCATCAAGGTCATGGCGAACCTGAACATTTCGGAACGCCGGCTGCCGCAGGACGGACGTATCAGCATGCTGATCCTCGGGCGCCAGGTGGACTTGCGTGTCGCCACGCTGCCGACGGCGTTTGGCGAATCGGTGGTGTTGCGCGTGCTGGACCGTTCCTCGGTGAATCTGGATCTGGAGGCGCTCGGTCTGCCCAAGGATATTTTCGATTTCACCTCGGAAGTCATCCAGCGTCCGAACGGCATTTTCGTGGTGACGGGCCCGACCGGTTGCGGCAAGACGACCACGCTCTATTCCTGTCTGCGCCGGGTGAACACGATTGATTCCAAGCTGCTTACCGCGGAAGATCCCGTGGAATTCGACATCGAGGGCATCATGCAGGTGGCGGTGAACGATGCGGTGGGCATGACGTTCGCCAAGGCGTTGAAAGCGTTTTTGCGCCAAGACCCGGACATCATCATGGTCGGGGAAATGCGCGACATTGAAACCGCGCAGATTTCCATTCAGGCATCCCTCACGGGTCACTTGGTCTTGAGCACGCTGCACACCAACGACGCGCCCGGCGCCGTGACCCGGTTGGTGGACATGGGCGTGGAACCCTTCCTGATTTCCTCGACGCTGATGGCGGTGCTGGCCCAGCGCCTGGTCCGGACCATCTGCAAAAACTGCCGCACACCGTTTGAGCCGACCGAGCAGCAACTCGCGCTGCTCAACCTTTCGCCGCATGATCTGGGCGACAAGGTCTTTCATTACGGGCGCGGCTGCTCGGTTTGCAACGATTCCGGCTACAAGGGCCGGCGGGGCATTTTTGAGCTTTTGGTGGTCACGGATCCCATCCGGACCCAGATCAATGAACGCGCGCCGACGGTGGTCATGCGCCAGAAAGCGGTGGAACTTGGCATGGTGACCTTGCGTGAAGACGGCTTGCGTGGCATCTTCAGCGGAGAGACAACCATAGAAGAAGTCGTAAAATATACCTAACCCTTAACCGCCACCCACCATGCCCAAATATAATTACACAGCCCTGGACAAGGGCGGCAAGGAGACCAAGGGCACCATCGAGGCCGCCACCCAGAACGAGGCCATCGGCCGCGTGAAGGACATGAGCCTCTTTCCGACCAAGATTGTGGAGTCGGACAAGGAGGACAAGGCCGCGCCCGGCAAGGGCAAAGCGGCCAAGCCGGCCGCCAAACCCGCCGCCGGCAAGAAGAAGGGCGGGGTCAACATCAATATCAGCATCCCGGGTCTGGGCGGCAAGGTGAAGCCCAAGGTATTGACGACGTTTACCCGTCAGCTCGCCACGCTGGTGGATGCCGGTCTGCCGCTGTTGCGCGGTCTGCGCGTGCTGGAAAAGCAGGAGCGCGATGCGACGCTCAAGAAGATTCTCGGGGAACTGGCGGTTTCCATCGAAGGCGGCAGCACTTTTTCCGAGGCGCTGGCGCAGCATCCCAAGACGTTTAACAAGCTGTTCGTGAACATGGTAAAGGCCGGCGAACTGGGCGGTGTGCTCGAAGTGGTGCTCAAACGTCTGGCGGAATTTTCCGAAAAGGCCCAAAAGATCAAAGGCAAGGTCAAGGCGGCGATGTTTTATCCCGTGGCCGTGCTGATCGTGGCCGTCGGCATCATGATTTTGCTGATGGTATTCGTGGTGCCCAAGTTCAAGGAAGTGTTTGCGGGCATGAACATGAAGCTGCCCGGTTTCACCGAATTGGTGCTGGCGATCAGCGAAACGATCAAGGACAACATCCTGGGCACCATGGGCGGGGTGGCGGCGGTGGTCGTGGCCTTCATGCTGGCCATCAAAACCAAGATGGGACGATTGCTGTGGGACAAGTTCCAGTTGAAAATGCCGGCCATCGGCCCGGTGATTACCAAGGTGGCCATCGCCCGGTTCACCCGTACGCTGGGGACGCTGGTGAGCAGCGGTGTGCCGATTTTGCAGGCATTGAACATCGTCAAGGAAACCGCCGGCAACGTGGTTATTGCCAACGCGGTCGTCAAGATTCATGAGAGTGTGAAAGAGGGGGAAACCATCACCGCGCCGATGGAAGGTTCGGGCGTGTTCCCGCCCATGGTGGTCAGCATGGTGGACGTTGGCGAACAGACCGGCGCCATGCCGGAAATGTTGCTGCGTATTTCCGACAATTATGACGAAGAGGTGGACAACTCGGTGGCGGCCATGACTTCGCTGCTGGAACCCATCATGATCGTGTTTCTGGCCGTGATCGTCGGCAGCATCGTGATCGCGATGTTTTTGCCGCTGATCGCCATGATCAGCAACATGAGCGGTGAAGGCGACGGCGGCGGCGACAAGTAAGTGGGGGCGGTTGGCGGGAACGGCGGCCGGTTTTGGGGAAAGAAAGGTATAACGCCGGCCCTCTCCATTAGCCTCGATCATGGTTTCGCCGCATAGAGGAAACGGCCGCAAAAGTTAGTTGGTCGCTCGCCCTCACCTTCGTCTTGGTTTCTGTGAGGATAAAAATCATATTTTCTTCTTTCAGCCTGAGGCTCGTCGATTAGAGAAACCATAAGCAAACCTTCTACGATTAAAAATGAAGCGAGGGTCGAAATTGGGTTTTGAAATGGCCAGATTCGACTGCAAATTATTACCGTTTACAGGCCAGTCAAGCACCGGGTGGCTAGTGGGGGACTAGCCGGTTACCGCCTTTTGCATACACAACCAACAGCCAAGCCGGAACGATGCAGTCGAATACGCATCTTGTGGCTCGCATCCCATCACCGGCACTAAACCAAGTTAATCGAGCAGCAAGGTTTTACAGGGAAAAGTTGATTGAGAGCGCAAAACATTACGGCCCGCCAGGCTGTGAGTGATAACGTGGTGGTACAGACCTTCCCGGTGACAACGGCGGCAAGAAATGCGGGAAGAATCTTGTTGGCGGTTGCCGCCGGTGTTAGTTTACCGCTGACCAGCGTACACCAGAGCCGATCCAAAGATGAAACAAAAGCGGGTTCAACACAGCCGTTTGCGGGTGGCCCTGCTGGTGGAGTCCTCGCGCGCATATGGCCGGAGCACGCTTTCCGGCGTGGCAAAATACATTCGTGCGAACACCGAATGGTCGATTTCCCTTCAAGAACAGAGTCTGTGTGATGATTTACCGGGCTGGCTGAAAAACTGGCAAGGCGATGGCATTATCACGCGGATGGAAAACTCCGCTTTGGCCGCCGCGCTCAAACGGCTGAGGGTGCCGGTGGTTTATCTGCGCAACGTCCCGCTGGCGGCGCAGGTTCCCTCCGTCCTTACGGACAACCCGGCCGTCAGCAAAATGGCCTTTGAACATTTGCGCGAGCGCGGGTTTCAGCACTTTGGGTTTTGCGGTTACAACGGCGCGGACTATTCAGATGAACGGCGGGACAGCTTTGTGCAACTGGTTACCGCCGCCGGTTTGCGCTGCCACGTGTTTGCGGAACAGTTGCCGCCAGGGGAGTTCAACACCGCCGCCTACGAAGAGGCAGGCCTCAAGGACGGCGCCCTGGTCGCACGCTGGGTTGCCCAGATGCCAAAACCCATGGGCTTGATGGCCTGCAATGACATGCGCGGTCAGCAGGTGCTCAACGCCTGCCGCACCGCCGGGGTGGCGGTACCCGATGACCTGGCGGTGATCGGCGTGGATAACGAGGAGGTGCTCTGCGACCTGTCCGATCCGCCGCTTTCCAGCGTGGTACCCAACGCTGAACGCATCGGATATGAGGCCGCCGCGCTGCTGGACCGGTTGATGTCGGGCGAAAAATTGGAGCCGATCCCCACGTACATCGGACCCCATGCAGTCATTACCCGTCGTTCGACCGATGTGCTGGCGGTGGAGGACCGGCAGATTGCCGCCGCCGTACGGTTCATTCGCGAGCACGCCTGTGAGAATATTGATGTGGGCGACATCCTGCGCGCCGTTCCGCTCTCGCGCAGCACGCTGGAGCGGCGCTACGAGAAAATCCTCGGCCGCTCGCCCAAGCAGGACATTCTGCGCTTCCGCCTGAACCGGGCCAAACAGCTGCTGACCGAAACCAGCCTGACACTGGACGCCATCGCCGAAAAGGTTGGTCTGGAACACACCGAATACCTTGGCCGAATCTTCAAGAAAAAGTTCGGTCTGACGCCCGCCCGATTCCGCGCCCGCGCCCGCGCCGCCACTGCCGCCGACCGGCTGGCCGGCTGATTTGCCTTGGTTGCTGCGATTCAGATGGCTTGTTTTGAACCGCACAATCTCATTATAATTGCTGAATATTATCCGGGTTTCTGGCTGGCATAAAGGCGCCGGATATCCCGCCATCCGGTCGTCAAATCCGCTTTCAGCCGGGCTTTACCCCGTCGGCCAACGCCTTCTGCTGGTTGACGAAAAATGTCTGTTTTTTTCCGTGAAAGTCCATTGTTGGAATTCCGTTCCTGCCGGATAGTCAGGCTATAACCAATACGTCGCCGGCCATCCGCCGTCGCCGTATAGCCTGAAAACAACATGAAACACGCAAAACGGAATTGTCGGACCTGTCTCAACTTCGCCGCCTTGGTGGCGGCCCTGATCACCGTACCGGGGACGATGGCAGCCAATGTCACCTGGAGCGGCGGCGGGGCGCCGGACGGCAACTGGCAAAATGCCAATAACTGGGGCGGCACCATCCCGAATGCCGGTGACGCTCTTTACTTCGATGGGAGCAGCCAGTTGCTGGCCACCAATAATTTTGTGGCCGGCACGATTTTTTCCAGTCTCAATTTCAATGGCACCGCCAGTGCTTTTACGCTGGCTGGCAACTATCTCGGGTTGCCGGGTTCGGGGGAAGATAATCTCGGAAATGTCGGCGGCGGCGGCATTACTAATCTTTCGTCCAGTGCCGAGGTCATCAGTCTGCCGGTCACGCTTGCCGCCGGCAATCACGTGGTCAACACTGGCAGTGGCAGCGGGTCACTGACGCTGTCCGGCGGGTTTACGAACAGTCCGGGGGCAACGGTGCAATTCTACCGGAATGGCGGCGGCATCAGTCCGGGGCTGGCGAACAATGCCGCCGGGGTGATCGGTGGCTGGGCACTCTACACCGCCGCTTCCGGCAGTTTGATCAACAACAACCAGAACGGCGGGGCCAGCGTCAATTGGGCGACCATGGATGGCTTTGGCAATCTGACCAACCTGGGCACGTATACGTCGCTGTCCGGCAATTCCGCGAAGATTGTCAGTTCGGCCACCAGCAATGTCAAAATCACCAGCGGCGGGACTTCGGGGCATGACGACACCATGAACGCCGCCGGAACGACCACGATCAACACGCTATATTACAGCGGCACCAGTTTCTCGGGCAGCACGTATCTGGACATTCCCAGCGGTGATATTCTGCGGCTGGGGGCACAAGGTGGCATCATGGCCAATCTGAACCATTACCTGCGGATCGGCAACAACGCCGGTGGCACGGTGACGGCGGGCGGCGCGGCCAGTACGCCGGGTCAGCTTTTTATTTATAACGTTTCCGCCTACGCCAACGGTCAGATTGAGTTCTGGTGTCCCATCACCGATAACGGCAGCAGCGCCTATCCGGTATCCGTCACCACCTATGGTTCGTGTGAATTTGACATCGCCAACACATTTTCCGGCGGCCTATACATCAATGCCGGCGAATTTTATCAGAATGGCAGCGGCAATGTGCTGGGATACGGGCCGGTCACGGTGAACTCCGGCGGTCGGGCTGATTTTGGGGGACAGAATGGCCTGACCATTACCAACAGCTTCGCCATTGCCGGATATGGTTTTTTTCCCGGCAACAATCCCGGGGCGATCAAGGGAACTTACAATGGCAAATTCACCGGCCCCTTTACCCTGCTGGGGAATGCCTCGCTTGATCCGAATGCCGGTGGTTCGCCGAACACCTGCACCTTCACCGGTCCGTTTGCCGGCACTGGCAGTCTGACGATTGCCGGGCCCAGCTCCTCCTATGTGGCGGGCACGGCAACTTTTGGTGGCGCCCAAAGTTATACGGGCGACCTGGTCGTGGACGCCTCGGCCAATAATAATGGTGGCGCCGGCTTCAAAATTTCCGGCGGCTCCAATGCCATCATGCAGATCGGCGGGAATGTGAACCTGATTGGAGGCAGTTCCGGCGTGGCCGCATTTGACCTGAACGGCACAGCGCAAACCATCAATGGGCTGAACAGCAGCAGCGGCAATCCGGCAAATGCCATCGTCAAAAGCGCCGCCACCGGCGGGGTGTTAACGGTTGGAAACAACAATGTGACTTCAACTTTCGGCGGGATCATTGAAAACGGCGGCGGCACGCTGGCGCTCACGAAAACCGGCGGCGGGATTTTAAATCTTACGGGGGCGAACACCTACACCGGCAACACCACCATCAGCAATGGCACGCTGGCTTTGAGCGGTTCGCTGGCTGGCACGGCACACATTTATGTTTCCAGCGGGGCGACGTTCGATGTTTCATCCTTGGGAACGATCACGCTGGGCAGCGGTCAGACGCTGGCGGGCAGCGGGCTGGTGAACGGCAGCGTCTACACGTCCGGCGGCTCCGCCATCGGCCCGGTCATCAGTGGAATTCAAATCAACGGCAGCCTGACGCTGAACTCCGGCAGCACCTGTTCGTTCAATTTGTCGGCCACCACCAATAATCCCGCCAACGATCTGATCATTGTCAGCAACAGCCTCAGTCTCGCCGGCGGCACCATTCAAATCAATGCGGCCACCCTGCAATTGGGTCGCTACAAATTAATCCAGTATGTCGGCTCGGAATCCGGTTCGGCGGCGGCCAATCTGGTTTTGAGCTATGTTCCCTCCGGCGTGACCGTTGCGCTGGATGATTCCATTGCGGGCGAAATTGACCTGTTGGTGACGCCAGGCGTACCGGAAACGCTGACCTGGGCCGGCGACGGCACGCAAAATATTTGGGACGCGGGCAGCACGGCCGACTGGACCACCAATGGGGCCGGGAGCTTTGTTTTCACCAATGGCGCACTGGCTGTGTTCAACGACAGCGGTTCCAAATCCCCGGTGGTCAATCTGTCGGCCATCGTGCAGCCGCTATCGCTGCTCGTCTCCAACAACACCGGCACATACACCTTCGGCGGCAATGGCAGCATCGCCGGCGGCACCGCACTGACCAAGGAAGGGGCCGGCGCTTTGATTTTAAATGATACTGGCGGTGACAGTTTTGGCGGCGGCATCGTCGTTCAAGGTGGCTCCTTAAATTTGGCAGACACCGGCGTGAGCATTTCAGGCGGCATCACGGTGACCAACAGCTCCCTGACCCTGGCGGCCAGCGGCACCATAGCCGGCAACCTGACCGCGCAAAATGCCGCCACCGTGGTGCTGGATCAGAGCGCCACGATCACCGGCAACCTGACCATCAGCAACAGCGCCATTGTCCAGCTGGGTGCCAATGACGCGAATGGCAGCCTGCCGGCCGGCAACGTGAACAACTTTGGCACGCTCGTCTTTAACCGCACCGACGACCTTACGGTGGCGAATGCCATTTACGGCACGGGCACGCTGGTCAAGACCAACACCGATGCGCTGACGCTTGCCACGGACAATAGCAGCTGGACCGGTGCGGCGATCGTATGGCAGGGCACTTTGAAAGTCGGCGCCGTCAACGCGATCGGCAACGGCAGCACGCCCATCACCGTCAACAGTGGCGCGACGCTGGATTTCAATGGCGTGGCCAACAACCTGTTTTCGGTTACTGCCGCAGGCGCGGGGGTGGGTGGCAAAGGCGCCATCGTGGACAATGGGGCGGATGTCTATCCCGTGGTTACCAACATCACCCTGGCCGGCGACACCGTGATCGGCGGCACCGGCCGCTGGGATCTGCGGTCGTTGGGCGGCACCACCGGCAATCCGGCGGCGGCGGCTTTGCGCACCGGCGGCCAGCCCTATAACCTGACCAAAACGGGCAACAACTTCATCGGCATTGTCGCGGCGGCGGTGGACACCAACCTCGCAAACATTGACCTGCAAAGCGGCACGCTGGACATCGAAGGCAACACCACCGGTCTGGGAAATCCGACAAACACGTTTACCGTGGAGAACGGGGCCACGCTGTTCTTCTACCAGCCCACGAACCGGCTTAACAAGATGTTTGTGATGCAGGATGGCTCCACGTTTGACAACAACAGCGGCGCCACGGCGGTGATCGGGCCGGTGCTGCTGACTACCAATGCCAGCGGCGGACCCGGCAACATCACGTTCAACTGCGGCGGCTCTTCCCTGGCCTTTAGCAATGTGATCAGCGGGCCGGGCAACTTGCTCAAAGCGGGCGGCGGCAGCTATCTGTTCCTGGCCGGCACCAACACCTACACCGGCAGCACGGTGGTGACCGCCGGCTGGCTTGCTCTGGCGGGCAATGGCTCGATTGCCGGCAGCTCCAACATTGTGCTCAACTACACCCGGATTGATGCCACGTATCGCACGGATAAGACCTTCACGCTGGCCGGCGGCCAGACGCTGTCCGGCACCAACAGTGCGATCCAAGGCTTTTTGGTTGCCAGTCCGGGCAGCACCCTTCTGCCGGGCGGCAATGGTTATGTGGACACGCTGACGGTATCCAGCAACGCAACGCTGGCGGGCAATCTGGTCATGGACTTGGATGAGGCCAACGCCACCAACGACGTGCTGGCCGTCGGGGCCGGGCGAAGCATCACTTTTGGCGGCACGCTGAGTCTTTCCAACCTGACTACCACGCTGTCCGCCGGCAATAGTTTCAAGCTGTTCAACGCAACTACTTATAGCGGGGCATTCACCAATATCACGCCCGCTACCCCGGGCGATGGCCTGGTATGGGACACCAGCAGCCTGACGAACAACGGGGTGCTGAACGTCATCAGCGCGGTGAAACCAACGCCCACCATCACCGGTATCAGCCTGAGCGGAACCACACTGACGATCACGGCGACCAATGGTGCGGCCGCCGGGCAATTTGTCCTGCTGGGCACCACCAACCTGGCCCTGCCACTCGCGGACTGGACGCCGATTTTGACCAATGCGTTCGATGGCGGCGGCAATCTGAATCTGTCCACCAACATCATCAGCCCGGGCAGCCCCCAGGAGTTCTATATTCTGCTGCAGTAACCCTCACGCCAAGAAAGACATTCTGTGAACAAACAACGAAACATTCCGCCGGGGGCGGGTGGCGGTTTTACCTTGATTGAACTGCTGGTGGTCATCGCGATCATTGCCATTCTGGCGGCTCTGCTGCTGCCGGCGCTCTCCGCCGCCAAGCAAAAGGCGCAGCAGATCCGGTGCACGAGCAATGTGAAACAGCTCACCACTGCCTACTTCATGTACGTCAGTGATGCCGGTTCGATGATCAACTATTCCGACGTCAATAACGGCCCGGACAGCGTCTGGTGCGGTTCGCTCCTGCAAAATTATGCGAATGCCGTATCCGTGTTGCAATGCCCGGTCGCCACGGCGGTTCCCGTGACCAATAATGCGCCGGTTGGCGATCCGGGAAATTCAGATCACTGCTGGCGGCGGCCGTCCAATGGCAGCAATCTCTCGCAGCCGCAGTATTTGGGCGGCTATGCGCTGAACGGGTGGCTTTATGCCTTGAACAACGGCATCAATTCCTTTAACACCACCGCGCCGGCGAGTGATACGTTTAACAGGGAATCCGCGATTCAATACGCCTCCCAAACCCCGGCATTTGCCGATGGTGTGTGGGTGGATGCCGGGCCGCTGGAAAACGATGCGCCGGCTAAAAATCTGTACACCGGCAATCCTTCCGGTGGGATGGGACGGCTGACCTTCATGCGCCATGGCGCGGGCAGCGCCGGGGCGGCGAACCAGAATTACACGGCAAACTGGACCGCCAGTCCGCCGCGCGGAACCATCAATCTGGGCCTGGCGGATGGTCACGCGGAAAATGTCCGGCTGCCCAGCTTGTGGAATTATTACTGGCACAAAGATTGGAATGCCAGTGCGGTGCCGCATCCGCTGCCGAATCCGAATTGAATAGGGTTCGTCCGTGTTTAGGCACCGGTGGCTCCCGCCCGGCGATTATGCTTTGATAAACTGGCGAGGCACTCGTGATGTCAAACGTGAACGTGACGGTCCAGAACAACCTCGGTACGGGCACGGTAAACTTGTATTCGAAATCTCGGTATTATCGCCTTCTCCTTCAATGAACTTGAACCCGCTTCAACTCATTCGCCGGTTCGCAGTACTGGCGGCCTGGGGTGCCTGCGCCACCTCGACCTTGTTTGCCGGCCAGGGCGCGCAGCGGATGCTTTACACGGTGCCCAACAGCACGTTTGTGCAGAATCCAGCAGGCGACAGCGTGCTCACCATCAGCGATACCTCGGGTTCGATCGCGACGCTTCAGACGCTGATCAACAACGCGCGCAGCGCCAACCCGAATGCCATCATCGTCATCCATCTGCTGCCCGGCGCAACCTATGAGGTGAGCAACAGTTCCGGCGGTTTGGTGCTTGGCTCGCAGGAATGCCTCATTGGCAGCGGCGCGCTGATCCAGGCAGCGAATGCCGCCGTGACCAATACGCTGATTCAGATCAGTTCCGGTGCCACCAATGTGTCGGTGGCCGGCGGCACGCTCGACGCCGGCGGCGCCAATATCTTCGGCATCTGCGCCCCGGCGGCGGCGGCGCGGGTGAACATTGACAAGGTGACGGTGCAAAATTGTGGCCAGGACTGCATTCAATTGAACGGGAACGGCAGCGGCACATTTGACAACGAGATGACGGTCACGCGCTGTGATGTCTCCGGCAGCTCCGGTCATTCCGGCATCAGCATCTGGAACACCACCCAGACCACTTGCGTGGATAATTTTTGCCACAGCAATTCGGTCGGCATCTGGTTGGGCAACTGCGGCTTTGGCAACATCGCCAACAATACCTGCACGGGCAATGCCACTGGCATCAATTGTAACAGCGGCAGCGACAATGATGTGGTAAACAACACCTGCAACAGCAACGGTACGGGCATTTACGTGGGGGGATCCGGCAATATGATCGTGTCTGACTCGCTGGCCGGCAACACCGTTGCGGGCATCAACTCCGGCGGGAGCGGGAACATTTTTAGCGATAATCTGTTTGGTGCCGGCAACGCGACGGGCTTTATCAATGGTGGTTCCGGGGATGACATCGTGGCCTACAAAGGTTCCCTGAACGGCTCCGGCCAGAATTATTTTTATCCGCCGCTGATTGATGACCAGCATATGGCCACCATTGTCAATGGTCTGGGCCGGTATGATCTGACTGACAATTCAACCGGCCCGATTGATACGGTGCAGAGCGAATACAACGCCGCAGTCAGCGCCAATCCGGGCTGTGTCATTGTCCTGCACCTGAACGGCAGCTACACCGTGGGAGCGAATCCGCTGACCCTTGGTTCGGATACCTGCGTCCTGCTGGGCGGAACCATACAACTCAGCTCCTCGACGGGCGCCAATTGTGCCATCAACGCAACCAGCGGCGCGGGCTACATTTCCATTTCCGGCGGAACGATCGACGGGGGAACCACCTCGTCGGCCGGGGCGGGGCATAATGCCATTTATTTTTCCGGGTTATCCATGTTTCAGATTGATGCGGTGACGATGCAGAATTTCGGCACCGGCGGCACGCGCGTGGGCGGATCGGACGTGATCCGGATTGATCATGGCAGTACGCCGCGCATCGTCACGCGCTGCACGATCAGCAACGGTTCGGCGCGCGGCATCTGGCTGGCCACCGGCGGCGACCGCGACATCGTTTCCGACAACACGGTGAGCGGCGTGCAGATGGACGGCGTGGATTGCGACGAGTCCACCAGCGCCAGCGTGGTGAAGTTCAACTATCTCCATAATAATTCGCGCTACGGCGTGTTTCTGGAGCAGAGCGCCGCCAACAACCTGATCCTTGGCAACGTTTGCAACTACAACTCCAGCTATGACATCGGCTGTTACAACAACAGTGCCTCACCGCGCGGTGCCACAGCCTATAACAGCATCATTTGCAACAGTCTGCTCGGCAACAATGGCCTGCGCAACGGCTCGACCGGCGATGGCAACAGCGTCACCAGTTCCGACAATTTCTTTTTCAACAACACCGTCATGAGCGCGAACATCCAGTCGCAACTTTACGGCGCGCAGAATTATTATTCGCAGAATTACCTGGGCGGCAGTTCGCTGTCCACCAGCGGCACCGAGGTCTTTTTCAATTCGCCGGACGTCAGCGGCAACCTTTATGTGCAGGACAGCCGCAGCAGTCTGCTGGCCGTCGTGACCAATGCGGCCACCGCCGGCGGGGCGGCCGTCATTTTGGGGCCGACCAATTCACTCGGCAGTGACCAATGGTTGTTCGTGCCGACGGACAGCGGTTTCTACCAGGTGGTGAACAAGAACAGCGGGCTGGTAATGAACGTCAGCGGGGCGTCAACCGTCGCCGGCGCACCGGTCATTCAATGGCCGTTCGGTTCGGGGCAGAACGACCAGTGGATGCCCATGTCCGCCGGCAATGGGCTCTATTATTTGGTGAACCGGCATAGTGGGCAGGCGCTGGATGTCCCGGCCAGCGGGGCGGGCACGTCGTTGGATCAGCAGGTTTACGGCAGCGTGGCAAACCAGCAGTTCCGGCTCATTGATCCGGCGCCGCCGACCCCGGCGATGACTGGCAACACTGTCGCCTGGACCGGTGGCGGTGCGCCGGATGGCAATTGGCAAAACGCCGCCAATTGGGGGGGCGCGCTGCCGCAGGCCGGCGACTGGCTCGGTTTTGGCGCCGGCTCCCAGCTCCTGACCACCAATAATTTTGCGCCGGGAACAGTCTTTAACAATCTGGCTTTCAGCGTCAGCGCGCCGGCTTTTACCCTCGGCGGCAATGGTCTGGTGCTGGCCAATGCCCTGGAAGATAACAATGGCAATCTCACCGGCGGCACCATGGCTGATGCCTCGATCAACAATCAGAATATCAATCTTCCCGTCACGCTATCCACCGGCAGCCATATGATCGGCACTGCGGCCGGAGCGGGGCAGTTGAACCTCTCGGGACCGTTTACCCGGAGCTCCGGTTCGCTGGTTCAATTCAACAACAGCGGCGGGACGATTATGGCAAATCTCACCAACGACGGCACCGGCATCATGGGAGGCTGGGCGTTGCTTGCCAAGGCCGCCACGCTCATCAATAACAGCGGCGGGGCCGGCACCGTGGACTGGCCGGCCATGTCAGGTGGAGCCGTGGTGCCTTATGCCGGCTACACCAGTGCCTCCGGTAGTGGCGCCACCATTGCCAGTAATGCGGCTGCCAATGTCAAAGTCACCAGCAACGGGAGCAGTGATGATAAAATTTCCGGGAACACCGTGATCAATACGTTGAACTGGGTGGCAACCACACAGAATGGCTACCTGGACATTCCTGCCGGCACCACGCTGAGAGTGCGTCTGAAAAAGGAAATTGGGGGTGTTTTGGCAGAGTCTGACGGCCAAATAAATGCACAAAACACTTGATCTGCTTGCTTGCTTTTGCGGCTGTCATTCGCGGTAGCGCCAGTGGGGCGATGAAAAAAGCC
>CAIQKM010000048.1 GCA_903872345.1 uncultured Verrucomicrobia subdivision 3 bacterium
AGCACGGCTCGTTCTCTCTTTTCCAAATGGTTTTAAGGCGCAGAGTGAACGAGAAACAAACAAAAGCAACCATGACAGCAGACCGCGAGAATCCATCTTATTTTCTGCGCTCAGTGGTCTAAAAGATGGGGTCCGCCTCATCCATCCATTTATCAGCCAAGTGTTCAAGTACATGGATGCAAAGCTCGCTCGTAACGTCCTCAGCCTCTTGGTAGGCTCGTTGAATTGTTTCGTTGTCCGGCATCCACGGCGATACGTTTGCTTGCTGGGTGGGTTCCTGAGCAACATACACACGGATGTTGTTTTCCGAATTAATGCTCTCTGCCGGAGAGAATTCCCGTGTGTTTAATATTTTGTGCCCCACAGATTGGTAGTTGTTGACGTCCCAGCCCACTTCCACCCGTGTCAGACCACCACCACCATTGGATTTGGTCCAACGAAAGCATTCCGAAAAGGCGAGAATGCTTTTCCCCTCAATCCGGACATCATCCACCCAATAATCAGATATGTATCCTGAATAACCCGTCTGTAAAGCATCGAACCGCTCCTGTTTGTTGAGAGTAAATTGCTTTGTCCAGTTGTCCATCAACTGAGCTTTGTTCTTGGCCAGATATTCCGCGAATTGTTCTTCCAACCGGTTTTCCGCCTGCGCTTCCACCTTGATTTTATCTACCTGGCTGATGATGTCCTGCAGCTCATTCTGCTGGTGAATCATCTGGATCATACGCCGGTAATTCATTTGCCGCTCCTTGGCCAGGTCATCTTTAGTTTTAATCAACTGGGACTGCTCCCATGCCAATTCAAGAATCTTGTTTGCCCATGCGACCTCTTCTGGTGTCGGTGCCTTGAAAGCCTTGCTCCGGGTGTTTTTAGCATTACCTATCAAAGACGCACTATTACCCGAGCCTGATTGCTGCCCTGCCATGTCCCGCTGCTCCTGGATGTTTTTTGCCCATGCAATATCGGTGACGGCGGGCATGGAATTATGAGTTTGCAATTTTGTTGTTTGAGATTGCGTTGCCGTACAACCCGTGAAGATCATCCCGGCCAATACCACAATGAACAGTGGCCGCATCTTGTGCTTGAGCATCTTCGCATTGAGGTAGCAGTAAACGATTGGGTATACCATTGTCTGATTTTTGCCGTTCAACAATCATCAAGTCAACTCAAAACATAACACATGCGTTATAGTTAATTTGCCAGACTTCTGGGGTGCGAAAGAGCCTCGACAGTCAACTGGCCACCTTCCTGCGTAAACAGCGGGGAGATCTGTCGTACGCCCAGTTCGCCAAAAAGGCCGGCGTTTCCCACATGACGCTGTACCGGGTTGAAAAGGGCGAGCATCATCTCACTGTGGACAAGCTGGATACGGTCCTGCGGAAGCTCAAATTGCGGATTTCTGACGTGTTCCCGGAGGAGTGCTGAGTTTTTCAACTTTTCAGTGGCGCATGGCTGGTTGCAAAATATACTGCGCTCGTGCGAAATCTAGACAAGCAGCTGGCCCGATACCTGCGAAAAACACGCGGAAAGATGTCGTACATGCAGTTCAGCAAGATCGCCGGCATTTCCCAGACTTCATTGAACCGGATTGAACTCGGCAAACAGCATTTGACCTTGGACCGCCTGGAGATTCTGCTGAAAAACCTCAATGCGCGATTGTCCGACGTGTTTCCTGACCACTTTTGACATGCCTGGCGTTGTGGGTGGTTAATCTTGGACTTCACTTCTAAGGCTTCGCACATGACGCTGTTTTGGATTGAGAAGGGCGAACACCACCTGACCCTGAACAAGCTGGAAACGCTCCTCAACAAGCTGAAGATTCGGTTGACTATAGGTTCCCGGGGGGATGCCGAAGCTGCCGGTCGTGGTGGACACCCAAGGCCGGCTGCGGGTAACCAAAACTCAACGTGGGAGTTTCTGGACTCCTTGGCCCACAGTTTTGCAATGGTTCATAAAATTCCGCCCCCCGTCCCCCTCTAATTCCAACAGCTCAATACTGGTATAATAATTTGAAGCCTGGATTCACTAGTTGAATTTGTGCTTTGTTGCTTTGGGGACGGGAGGGGTAGTCTAATTTCAATATTGGATTCATCCCCTCCCGTCCCCTCACAGCCAGTCCATTTCCAACTCCCATCCGTTTAGCTTTCACACACTCAAAAACCATCAACCATAAAAAGGAAAAACCATGCTCATCATCGAAGCCAACTACTCAAAGAAACTCGGTCTCCCCGGGTATTCATCGCATCAATACAGCATCACCCTGCGCGCCGAGATCAGTGACGTCTCCCAGGTATCGGCCAAAAGCCAGGAACTCCACGGA
>CAIQKM010000049.1 GCA_903872345.1 uncultured Verrucomicrobia subdivision 3 bacterium
ACAAGGCCGGGGTGTCTTCCACCCGAATCAGCACCTTTTGATCTTTTTCCAGATAATCCATGCGCACCACCCGCCAGGCTTCGCCCAGCGCCAACACCTGTTGAAACATCTTTTCCGGTATCATCACCCCATTTCACCCAACCTTTTCCTTGAATTCAACCCTTTTACCCATTACAAATGTCGAAGAAGCCCCGGCAGCGGCTGGACACCGACATTCGCAAGCTGGAGCGCAAAGGCTACCGCCCAGAGGCATCACAGGATTTGGTCACGACCTTGGTGCGAGGATTGATGGGCTTTCTATACAATTGCCCGCTGGACATGCTCATTGAAATTCGGTTGAGCCAACGGATGCCGCAGCTTTCCGCCAGCCAGTTCGTCACCTAGCGCATGGGTGCTCTGGAGGCACTGCAATCGCAGCTTAACCCCAAAATTCTGGAGGTCACGCCGAAGCTGATCCTGCGGGCGGGCATGGCGCTCAATGGCGCGTATGCGCTGTTCTTGGACGACCTTTTCAAGGGAGCCACGGCTTATGCGGCGGCCTATCAGCGGTCCGAGTCCTTCTCCGTGTCTCAAAAGCTTTACGGGCACTGGCAGTCGCGGTCGCAAGTGCTGGGGCCGGGCGATGAATATGCGCTGGTGGATGAGTTTGCGGATATGATTGGCGTGCGCGGCTGGTTTGAGTGGAAGCCAGATAACGACGTAATGGCGGCCCCCGCTGACACCCATAAGGAAGGCACCTCCAACCCAGAATTACTGCGCCAGAAGTACCGGCCAGCGGTGTACTTTCTGCTCGATGCGCTCAAGCGGTATGACTCCTTGCCCATGGCAAAGATCGGGGAAATCGCGCTGGAAATTGGCAGGGTCGGCCAAAATGGGCTGAACTATGCGTCGCCCGATCAGAACTACACGTTAAAGTCTTTGCCGGGTGAAAAGTTCAGTGGCCTGCACCTCATGTGTCTGATGTACGCCGGTTACAAACGCATTGCGCCGGGACACGAACTCGGCATGGATTTGAACGAGCCATTTCTGATGGCGCTGGAAATGTTCCAGAGCGGCATGTCGGGTAAGTAAGGGCGTGGAAGCTTATGGGCAGACGCAGAAATGACAACGGCGGCCTGTTTGAATTGGTCATCAAGTTGGTGGCGTTGGCATTCGTTTTAACTCTCATCTCCCCACAGGCACGGCAGTGGCTCGCAGCCCTTGGGCAAATAGCGTTTTGTATTCTGTTTCTGTCGGGCATAGGCTTGCTTGGGTTTGTGATTTACCGCGTGGCCACGCGATCCCAAAGGCAATCCCACACAGACGCGGTTTTGGAATTCCGCAATGAAGCACTCAGACCGGCCACTGGTTCGGGGCAAAACAGGATTGATATACACCTCCCGCCTGAAACTTTTGCCCAGCTGGCGACGGCTGATCTGATCCAAGAGCTGCGAACCATTGACTGGTTCCAATTCGAGAAGCTCGTAGCGGCGGTCTACCGGAAACTTGGCTACGCTGTCAGCCGGCGCGGCGGCGCAAACCCGGACGGCGGCATTGATCTGGTTATCGAGAAGGATGGCCAGCAGGCGGCGGTCCAGTGCAAGCAGTGGAAGCAGTGGAACGTCGGGGTGAAGTCCGTGCGGGAATTCCTC
>CAIQKM010000050.1 GCA_903872345.1 uncultured Verrucomicrobia subdivision 3 bacterium
CGAAGGTCATCCTTGGGGATGAGTGCGAAAAGCCGCTCCCCCTCGCAAGAGACCCACTGACTGGAAAGCCGGATGCGGGAGATCCGCCCGTCCGGTTTGGAGGGAGGGGTGGCGCACTGCGCCATCCCTACCCCTATCGACCGGTGGACGGTTTGGGGCTCATTATAAATTCTCCATGGTTTTGTAACTGGTTTTTCCTTGTTTAATGACCGGGGGCGGCGTATCACAGACTTGGCATTATCAAACCATTATGATCTCCATCTTCTTCGGCTGCGTGATCGGGGTGCTCGCCTGGTTCCTGGTTCGCTATCTCATCGCCGGGCTTTACACCGTGGATCAAAACGAACGCGCGGTGAAAACCAGCTTCGGCCGCGCCGAACGCGTCGGCGAGGCCACCACGCTCGAAGACCCCGTTTCCGAATCCCTCAACGAGGAGGAAAAGGCGCGGTACTGTTACCCGCAGGTGCGCGTGATTCCGCCCGGCGGACCCTATTTCAAATGGCCGTGGGAAAAAGTTTATAAGGTCACTGTCGCCACCCAGACCATTAACATGGCGTTCGACCCCGATGCCCCGGACGCGAATTATCAGGGCACCATTCTCGAAGCTGTCACCAAGGACCAGTTAAATACCGGCCTGACCGGTCAGATCCGCTGGCGCATTTCCGAGCGCAACCTGTACGCCTACATCTTCGGTGTGAAACATCCCATCAACCACGTTATGGGCTATTTCATTTCCGTGCTGCGCGAACGTATCGCCAATTTCGAAGCCCCGGCCACCGCCGTTGAAGCCGAACCCGGCGTGCCGGCCGCCCCCGTGGCCATCGGCATTTCCATCAATGACCTCCGCAAAAATCTGAGCGACATCAACAATCACATGGACCTCGAATGCGCCTCCTCCGCCGCGCGCTATGGCCTGCAACTGGAGGCTTCGCTCATCACCGGCATTGACCCGCCGCCGGAGGTTGAGTCCGCACTGGCCGCCATTAACACGGCGCACAATCAGGTGTCCTCGGACATCAGCCTCGCGCAGGCCGGCGCCGACCAGAAGATCGTTCAGTCGCGTCGCGCGGTGGAAATTGAAACGCTCAAGGCGCAGGCCGAAGTCCAGCCCGTCGTGGCGCTGGCCGACCAGTTGAGCGATTTGAAAAAGAGCGGGCAGGGCGTGCTGGGTTCCTATGTGCGCAATGTCCGTTTGAAACTGTTCAGTGAAGCCAAAGCCGTGATTGTGGAGGGCAGCCATGAATAATGATCTTACCAATTCCCCGCTGGTTCATTTCATCATTGCCGCCGTGGTGATGTTTTTCGCCATGTTCGTGCTCGTGCCGGTGTTCTTCGCCGTGGTGCGGTTGTTCGGCTTCTACACCATTGTGGAAGAGCGCCAGTGTAAGGTGTACATGCTTTTCGGCAAAGTCGTGGCCGTGATTGACCAGCCAGGCCTGCACCTGCTCATCGTCAAGCTGGGCATCAAGGCGCCGCTCGTGACCTTCCTGGGCAAATGCCATGTGCTGGATCTCCGGCTGGACCAGGAATATCTCCGCAGCAATCCCGTGAATTCCGAGGAAGGCGCGCCCATGGGCATTGGTGTGTGGTATGAAATGTACATCAGCGACCCGGTGTCCTACCTGTTCAAGAACGCGGACCCGCGCGGTTCGCTCGGGGCCAACGTGAGCAACGCCACCGTCCGTTGCCTGAGCAACATGAAACTTGCGGACATGCTGGAGAACCGGCATCCCATGAGCATCACCGTGCGCACGGAAGTGACGCCGCAGTCACAGGAATGGGGTTACAGCCTCGGTTCCGTCTATATCCGCAAAGTCCATTTCCGTGATGCCGCCATGATCAAGCAGATCGAGGAAAAGGTCGTGAACCGGCTCCGGCAGGTTACCGCCGCGATCAAACAGGATGGCGCGAATCAGGTGAACATCATCACCAGCACGGCCGAACAACAGGCCGCCATCGAATTCGCCAAAGCCGCCGCCATGCGCCCGCAGATCGTTGGTGCCGCCCTCCAGAAAATCTCCGAAGATCCGGACGTGGCCGAGGCTTTATTTAAGGTCTTGGAAACGCAGAACATCGTCAGCGGTCAGGCGGCCATTACCATCGTCCCCAAGGGCCAGCGTTTGCTGGGCGAAATGCTCGTGGCCGCGCAGTCGCCGAAGGCTGCTTAACCGGGAAAGCGATGGTGGAGGATTGAGGCTGTAAGATGGCGGAGTGAACTTGCGACCGAAACCGGCCGCGAGCGGTGACTGCGGTATTTGGGCGTGCCGACTGCCGGCAAAGTCGGTGACCGCTCCCGCCCCCAACCCGGCCTTAATCCGATTCGGGAATCGAGGAAAGTCCGGGATGAACGGCTGAAGCCGGCGTGTGCATTTTTACGTTGGGCATCACCGCTCGAAAGGTGCCGACATGGTAGTTGTGGCAGAGCAGGCAATCATCGCGAACCATGGCCGGACGATGGCATTGGGCGCAAGTCGCCTTGTCGATCACCTGGAAATTGCCGGCATATACCGAGATGTCGTGCTGGCCGGGCAAGAACGCGTCGCCATAAGCCGCCGTGGCATTATTCACTTTCAAAGGATGGCAGGTAAAGCAGCCTTGGTTGTTGATCAGGCTCAAATGGGCGCTGTGTGAAAAGCGGTTGAATTTGTGAATCATTCCATCCGGGCGGGCGCCCAACCAGTTGACCAGTCGGGCCGGCTGATCATCCACGCTGTGACACTTGGCGCAATAACCCGCCGCCTTGGGGGCCGCCAGCAGGCTGAATACGGCCTGCACGGCGGCCGGATTGGGGGCCTGTTCATCGGTCACGGTGAGATCCATCCAGGAACTGAGGAACCGGTCCGCATGTCCGCGCGGGCGGTAAAAAAGCGTGAAGGAGCCATCGGTGGTGTACCAGCCGCCGTTGCTGACCCAGTTTTCGGGCGCGGCACTTTTATCCGGCCCGGGTTTGGGGGCATCCGGGGAAGGCACGAGTTCGGTTTTGGCAATTATTTGACGCTGCCGATAAGCCAGGATTTCCGTCTGCAAATGGGGGAATGCCGGTTGGAAAGCGGTGTGCAGTGCTTCGGCATTCAAAAAGGCGACGCTGCCTTCGCGCTGATGATCGGTAATGGCATGGCCCAGGCCGCCTTCAATCCGGCGGGATAATTCATCCTGGCCCAGCCGGCCCAGATCGTAAATCAGCCCTTTGATGCCCCAAGCCAGCCGGCTGGCCGCCGCCAGCAGGTTCGTGTCATTTTTGGGCAGGCTGGTGAGATCTGTTTTGCCCAGGGTTGCCAGCGCGGCCCGGGTGACGGGATCCGCCGAAAGGAGCACCCGCATGAACGGCGTGATCGGCTGGTCGGCATCTTCGGGCCATTCGCCGATGGCATACGCGCCGCGCAGGACGCGGTCATCAAAATGCGGCAGGCTCAGGAACGCGAAACCGGCTTGCACGGCCCCCTTGCCTTTGACCTGTTCGCCGTGGCAGGTTCCGCAAATCTGTGCAAACGGTTTCAACTGCATGGCATCGCCCTTGAGATCGGTTTGATGGCAGTCCACACACGTGTGTGGCGCCAAACCGGCCTGGGGGGAATCCAGAAAATGTTTCTGAATATGGGATTGGTGGTCGAAAATAATGCGGTTGCGGCGCTCAAAGGGATAGGCGACAAACTGCGGGTGGCCCTCCGCGAGGCCCGCAAACTGGCGGACATGGCAGCTTTGGCATTGCTGGTTGCTCAACTGGCGCAAGTCGTGACTGGTGCCCAAGTGCTCCTGATGGCACGTGGCGCAGGCGATATCAGTTCCGTTGGGATGGGGCGAACCGGCAATCAGACCGGCCAGTTGCAAACCCGCCGGGCGCGCGCCGGCGGTCCGGTTGGTTTGCGCCGCCGCCGTGCTGCGGGCCAGTTGTTCCGGCGGCAGCGAATGGGGCTGGAACGGCGCCTTGCCGACGTTATGGCAGTGCAAACACAAATGACTGTCCGACCGCACCGAAGCCGTTTGCGACACGGTGGCCAGCCAGTCCGCCGGCCGGCCGGCCACCCCGACATGGCAATCCGAACACTGCGAGCCGACCGACGCGTGGGCGAAGCTGAGTTTTCCCGGCGAGAGCATTTGCGTTCCGCGGGGTGAGCCCGCAACAAACAACAGTCCGGCCAGGCAGGTTCCCAGAACCAATAAAACCGTCAGGCCGCGCCACGAACGGAGACTGCGCACGGGGTTGCATTTGGGGATCGGGCAAGCGCAGGCTCCGTCCGGCGCCGGGCCGGTCGCACAGGGGCCGCCCATGGCGGCCGGGCGCGTGCAATGCCAGCGGTCTCCCTTGCGCAAGGGCCGGCACTCGGCGGTGGCGGTGCATTGGCCCCGCGCATCCGGCCCCGCCAGACAGCCCTGCCCGGTGCAGGCGCGACCGCAGATCCATTTTTGGTTGGGGCGCTCGTAAAAGCTTTTCTTAAAACTAAATTCCTGGAGCCAGCGGTTCATGGGGGTGCTTCAAGAAAGGGTGAAGGCCAGCACGGCGTGCAGCAGGGCGAACAGCAGCAGGCCGTAAGTCACGGGGATGTGCACAAACAGCCAGAGTTTGAGCAGGCGCTGGCCGGCGAGTTGGAAATCCAGATTATTTTTGGTGTTAATCAGCACCACGATCTGGCCCATGATGTTCCGTTCGGCCGGGTCCAGAAAACGGTCGAGGGCGTTGACTTCCTCCAGCAGGGTGAACAGGGACTGCCGGTAGCCCAGCAAATGCGCGCATAGAAAACGGGGCCGGGCAAAATACCAGCGCAGGCGGGATTCGTAAAAATCCGCGATGGTGGAGGAGTGGGTGGTGGCCAGCGACTGTTCCACCAGTTCCTCGACCTGATGATGCACGGCGGCCCGGAGGGCGGGAATGCGCTCATAAATCAAATTTTCACCGTGGATCGTCAACCGGGCGGGCAACCAGCGGGAAAGGGCGAGTCCCACAAATCCGCTCGCGGCCACAACCACGTATAAAACCGCCAGGGTGGCTTCCAGAATTCCCTGGGGAATCCGCCCGTGCAGGTGGAGGCAAAATAAAAACCCGGAAAGCAAGCCGGCAAAAATGTGAAGGCGCATCCAAGTGGCGGCTTTCAGCAAAGGCAGGAACGGCAGCTTCTTGCGGGCGTTGAACAGGGTGAGGAGCAGCAGCAAGGTGAGCAGCGCGCAACCGGAAAAGACCTTGGCGCGGTGCAGTTGAACCGTCAGGGCGTAATTTACGACCCAGCAGCCGCCGCCGGCCAGGATCGTGAGCAAAAACAGGGCCAGGCCCCGATAACGACGGGAATGCGGGGTCATTGTCGGTTTAATAATACGGCCAGCGGGCCCATGTCCCGCATGTTCACCCTGTGCAAGGCATCATGCGGACACGCGTTGGCACAGGCCGGACCGGTGATCTGGTTGGAGCACAAGTCGCATTTGGCCGCTTTTTGAATCGGCTGGTTGGTGGCCTGATCGTAAAATGGCTGGCCCTCGGCATTGCGCGGGGTGACCATTTGAATGTTGTCGTAAGGGCAACTGTTGGCGCAGGTGGCGCAACCGATGCAGGTCAGGTCATTGATCACCACCCGGCCGTGGGCCGAATCCCGGTGAATGGCGCCGGTGGGACAGCCAATCATGCAAATGGGATCCAGGCAATGCATGCAGGAGTTGGCGATCATGAATCCGTCATTCACCTGCCCGTGGCGGATGAAACGCGGATTGTTGTCATGCGTGGCGGCGCAGGCCCGCACGCAGTCATCGCAGCGTGTGCAGCGGTTCAGATCAATGATCATGGTGGCCGTGCCGTTGATCAGCCGCTGATCCACGATGAATTCCATCATTTCCGGCCGGATTTTGGCCGCCGGCGCTTCGCGGGGCCGCCCGGCCGCGGGATGCTCCGGCTCGGCCTCCGCCGGCAGCAAAGGCGCCGGCAGGGTCGGCAAAACGTACTGTTCCACAATCTGCGTGGGAACAAACAGCACGTCAACATAGCCCAGCGCCCGGAGCGAGCGTTGAAAGGGCAACTGGCTTTTATCCCGCCAGTTCCGGGCCAGCTCTTCAAAACCAAACGTCTGCCCGCGCCCGAGGTAACTTACCGTCCGCTCGCCGTGGTTATAGGTTTCGCTGAGGCGGGCAAAACCGGAGCGGATGAGATACACGCCGTTGGCGTAATGCCCCTGCCGGGCCACGACGGGTTCCTGCCGCAATTGTTCGGCGGCGGCGGCCTGCCGCCCCTTGGCAAAGTCCGCATACCAGTCAAAATCGCCAATGGTCAGGAATTCGGTGGCCTGCGCCACCTGTTCCAGGGTGGCGTCGTCCAGATGCTTGAACATTTCGGTTTCCAGCAGATGGGTCTTCAGGCTGCGTTCGCGATAGAGACGGTCAATGTGTTCCTTGAATTCCGGGCTTCGCAGGCGAATTTCCCGCAGTCCCTGCCAGCGGATCTCCAGCATCTCGGTGGGGCAGTCCACCGCCACCGTCGTGGTGCGGGGGGTGCGGCTGAGGGCGGCAATTTCCCCAAACAACTCGCCTTCCTTGAGCACGGCCGTGCGTTTGTCCCGGAGAATGGCGGTGACATCCTGCACAAACACCGCCGTTTCGGCGGCGACCTGGCCGCCGGCCCGGGCCGGGCGCGGTCGGCCGCCGTCATTGAGAAAGGGGCGAACTTCCGGCAGGGCCGGGGTTTTCCACAACTGGGACAGCGCCGCGAAAAAGTTTTTGCGCTGGGACGGCTGGCGGCCGATGAGGGAATCGTCAATTTTTTCCAACAACACCCGCGCCGCGCCCGTGAGAATGATGAAGGCGGAACTGCCGTAATCTCCCTGGCGAACCACAATGTCCCCCGGCTTGAAGGTGCGCAGCCGCGCATCGTTCAGCAGGACATCCCGCAGCGGGCTGGCAGCCGAAAACCGTTTCGGATCCATCTGTTGAAACAACGGGAACTGGAGCAACCGGTCAACATCGGCGGCCGTCATTTCGCGGGTCAGATCCCCGGCGAGTTCGCTCCAAAAAGGAACGTCCCAGCGCTGCGGTCGTTTGATGTTGATAATGTCCTGTGCCATGCGGGCAGTGATTGATGGTTGGTTGACCGCGCCCGCCCCGGTTGTGGCGATTCCGGCAGGCGATTCCGGCGCGGCCGCGGGGGGGGGCGCCCCGTCAAGGCTTGTAGGCCGTCCCTTTGTACTTGTCCGGGCCGGGGATCAGCATGTCCACGCCCGCCCATTGGGTGCCGTCGGCGCTGGCCGATAATTTCATGGCGTTGGCGGCCACCGCCTCGGCCGCCTTGGTGAGGTTGGCGGCATTGGCCGCTTTCAAATCACCCGGCACCACGGCGTCCACCATGTTTTTGACCTCCGGCAGGTTCAACGCCTTGTCGATTTCCGCCAGCCGGTCTTTCGCATGGTTCACGCGGGCGATCATGCTTTGGCAATAAACCCCGTCCGCCGTGGCCCGGGCCAGCCCGCGCAGGCTGAATTCCAAATCCAAGGAGCGGCCAATCACGTAAAACAGCCGGCGGCGTTCCGGGGCGATCTCGGCGTTCACTTTGCCGGCGGATTTTTGCAAGTCATGGCGCACTTCGCCCGAGAGCCAGGAGACCAGTTCGAAATCGCTGCCGGCCTGGTGGCCGCCCACATTCACCAGTTGCTCTTCCGGCACGGTATGGCAGGAAAAACAATTGGCCGCCACGTGGTAAATGTCATGCGGCCGGAGCATCCCGAGTTTTTCCGCCTTGGCGAGGCGGTCCGGATCATCCTTGGCGCTGTGGGTTTTATTCCAGTCCAGCGCGGCTCCGTGGCAGGACTCGCAGGAAATGCCCGAAATGACATTGATTTTGCCGTCATCGCCCGCCTGGGACGTGTAATGGCAGTTAAGGCAGAGGCTTTCCTCCTTGATGCGGCGCAAGCCCATTTTCGTGGCGATCTCCTTGGCCTCCGGCCGGCGGTGCATGCTGGTAAACGTGTCGTAATGATGCGTCAGCTTCCAAGCTTCCACCATCGGCGCATGACACTCCGCACAATTTTCCGCGCCCTGGGTTTTGGCGGGGTCGGAATGATAGGCGACCTCCGCGCCCCGGGCCATGGGGAGCAAGCCTGCCAGCAGCACGGGCGCGAGGATTCGGGTGGTCAAAAAAAAGTGTTTGCGCATAAGGTTCAAGTATTCCGGAGCGTTTATTTTCACAGGTGATGTTTTAGGCAGGCATTAGGCTTCCAAAACCAAATTGGTGTCGGGCACGCAGATGCAAATGAGGCAACTGCCCGCCTCGACTTCGCAACCCGGCTCCTTTAAATATTTTACCTTGCCGGATTTGACGGCCGTCTGGCAGGTGCCGCAGTTTCCGGCCCGGCAGCCGTAGCCCACCGGAACTTTTTCGGCCAGCGCGAGGTCCAGCAACGAATCCATCTGCGGGTTCCAACCGGTTTCGCGTTGCGACCGGGCAAAAGCGACCTTGGGCGCGGTGCCGGGATCCGCCGCCGGGCCGCTGGCGGGCGCGGGCTTCTTGACGCTGGCGGGGCCAAACGCCTCCATGTGGACAAATTTTTCGGGCACCCCCCATTCCCGCAAACTCGCATCGAGATCGCTCATCATCTCCCCGGGGCCGCACAGGTAAAAATCAAAATTGTTGGAGGGCAGCCGGGCTTTCAACAAATCCAGGTTGATCCGGCCGGCATGATGGTAATCGCGCCCCGCCGCATCGTCCGCCAGCGGCCGGCTGTAACAGACGCACAGATGGACGTTGTGATGGTCGCGCGCAATCGCATCCAGCGTTGCTTTCATGATGTGTTCGGCCTGGTTGCGCACCGCCAAGAATAACCAGACTTCGCGGCCGGGCGAGTTGGTCACGATTTCATTCAACATGCTCACCATCGGAGTGAGGCCCACCCCCCCCGCCAGCAACACCACCGGCGTGGAGCGGTTGACATCCAGATAAAACCCGCCGGCGGGCGCCTTTACATTCAGAATGTCGCCCGGTTTCAAATGGGAATGGAAAAACCCCGAGACCAACCCCGGCCGCGCATCGGGCTGCCCTGGCGGGGCCGGTATGCGCTTGATGGTAACCCGATAGTAATCCGGCTGCGGCCGGTCGGAGAGGGAATAGCAGCGAATGACCCGGCCCGGCTGGCCGGGCACGTCCAACTCGAACGTGAGATATTGCCCGGGAAGAAAGGACGGCAGCGTTTTTTGATCGTGCGGCACCAGATAAAACGATTTGACGCCCTCGCACTCCTCCACAACTCGGTCAATTTTAAATTTGCGCACGCCGTTCCAGGACCCGGCGGCAACCTCCCGTTGCTGCCGTTTTTTGGCCGTTTGCAGGCGCAGGGCAAACAATTCCGCATCCTGCCGTTGCTGGCGGACGGCCAGGGACAACCGCTGCGTCAGCTCAATTCCCAGGAACACCAGTTGAGCCAGCACCCCGGCCGTCAGCAGCATGGCCAGTACGGTGAAGAGGTGAACCAATAACATACTCAGAACTTGACCTCCAATTCAACGCGCCCGCCAACCGAAGCCGGGCTGGTTTCGCGGTTTACCCCAAAGGTGTCCACCACCAAAATGCAATGGCGGCCCATGGCCTGCTGAAACCGCACGGCCACGCCTTCCGCCGCCTCCTGCCGCAGCAAACCGGGGGACTGCGTTGGGGCGCGGCCGCCGATTTCAAGAATCAACTGGGTGCGGCGCAGTTCGCCAAAAAACATCTGATACCCCAGCGACGCGCCGGCGGCGTGATCCGGCTGGTTGCTCAACGGCGCGTCATAGTGGCCGAGGCCCACCGCCGCATTTAAGATGCCGACCTGCCCCAGCGGCCCGCCAGCGGTGGGATCGCGATCGGCGGAGGAAAACTGGTTGATTCCCCAAAACGTGTCCAAATAAACAATATCCGAAGAATAGGGCAGGTCGTAGGAAATCTGGCTGAGCAACAATGTGCCGGTAGTCACTTTGGCGCTATTGTGATCGGTGGCCACGGAAGTTGCCGCCCGGAAGGTGGTGTTGAATTTCCCAATGCGCTGAATCGCCCCAATGCCCCCATAAAAGCCGTCGCCGTCGTGATCGGAGGAAACGTAAACGGCGCTGGCTTCCACCGTGCTGACCGGGAAATCGGCCGCCGCATCCAAGGCGAAAATATTGGCATTGGCATCGGGTTCATTGGCCACGGCCGCCGTGGTATAATCCGGGCGTTCAATTTTATCCCAGCCATACAGGGCGGAAAGACGCAGGGTGGAACCAAACGGCAGGGGCAGCGCATTGCGCGTGACGCTGATCATATCCACGCTGCCGTCATTGGCCAGCAAACCATCCTGCAGGGTGAGCGGCTGACGGCCCACCGCAAAGCTGTAGTCCAGGCTCCGGCTGTCCGACTTGTCCCAATGGGGAAAAATTTCCCCGAGTTCGCCCTCGAAGAAAAGGGTTCTGGGCGTGGCGCTCGATTCGTCCTGCCAGCCGTGCTGCGAACGCGGTTCAAACAAATAGCCGCTGTACGCGGCGCCGTTTTGATCGAGCGGACGAAATCCCACCACGACCCGTTCTGTCGGCGACAAATAAAGATTGCCATAAATGTCCAGCCGGTTGGCCCATTCCGTGTAGCGCGGGCCGTTGCCGGGGTCAAAAGTCTGCACGGCGCTGCGCATGGTGCCAAACACCCAAAAGTTGGGCGTCCAAACCGCCCCGGTCGGCAGGGTGAAGCCGTTTTGCAGGTTGCCCGTGCCCAGAAAATGGTCGCCAAGCTCAATCAACGGCGCCGGCCGCTTGGGAAACGTGGCCAATTGCAACGGCGCCGGCTGATCGGAAAAGCGGGACTCCTCCTTCCCGGCCGGCGTTGGCACCGCATTGGTGGTGGTGGCCGCCGATTCTGCGCCGGTGGCACAGGCGGCGGTGAACAAGCATATTGCCCCCGTTATGGATCCCCTTTTATTGGACATAAGGCACAGTGCAGTCGGCCAATTCAGCCAGGTTGATCTTCGGTTTGGTTCCGTCCAACCGAATCGTCAATTCCTTGTCGTAGAGAAGCGATTGTCCATTACGCAAGGCGTCCGCCACCTGGCGCGGGGACATGTTGTAATCGAAGCCGGCCACTTTGATTTCCGTGACCAAATTTATCGGCACCATGCCGGCCAAAAACCGGATGCGAACCTTGTAGGGGCCGGAGCCCGTGAGTTCCGCCGGCTTGACCGCGTAAGCGGCCCACCGATCACTCAACTCCTCCAATCCTCGCCGCTGGATGCGTGCGCCATCGGGCCGGCCGGTAAAGTTAACGGCAAAGGTGGAGGGCCGCACATAGGGCAGCGGATCGGGAGAATAATTAACCGCCAAAACCTGTTCATGATCGCCCCCGCGCGCATTGCGGGTGATAAACCGGGATTGCAGGCTGAACAAATAAGGGTCGAGCGGCAACTGGCCATTGTGAACGTAACTGGAATGCAAATCGCGCACGTCGCCATTGGGGTCCAAATCGCCGGATTTGAAGACCACTTTGCCATTCGGATCGGTCACAAAGACCTGCATGTAAGAAATGCGCTCGGCATCGAAACCGCTCGGCACGTTATGCCCGTCGGTGCCGCTCTTGACTTCGATTTTGAATTTGAGGCCCGTGGGGGCGGCTTTTTGCACCACCAATTCACCCAATTGATAACCCTGGCGGAGAATCGTCAGCCGCTGTTTATTCAAGTCGGCGAGCAGCTTGACCTGGTCATTGAGAATGGCGCGGGCATCATAGCGATCATCGGCCGAAGTCCAGCGGGGCGGAAATTTGTAATCTTTGGGGACATTGTTTTCAAAGGCATCGGTGCCCCAGCCGGCTTTGTCGTCGAAGGTCAGCCATTCGCGCATGGTGGCCAGCGCCGCCGCTTTGTCGTTATGGGGAAAGAAGCCGTGATGCACAATGGAATAATCCGGGCCGGCAAACATGTGGTTGGTGAGTTTGCGCGGTTTGGTGGGCACGCCGCCGACGATGGCGGCCGGGCCTTCCGCATAACCCGATTTTTTGCCGGGGATCAACCCCATGTGGCAGTCCTGGCAGGATTCACCGCGATGGGCGGCGGGGGAATTTTTGAAGGAGCTAAACGCCTCTTCCAAACGGAACCCGTTCATCAAGGTCACGTCGTGGCAGGTGCCGCAAAACCCGGGTTCGTTGAGTTGAAAGAACTTGTGCACGTCGCCGTGAATTTTACGCCCCGCTTCGGCCCGATTGGTGGTTACGCGGTACGTGTCCGGCAGGGCAAGCACGCGCTTCAATTCCGCATCGCCGGTTGGTCCGTAAACCGGCTGGGTGATATCCCCTTTCACAATGGCGAAGCGCCCGCTCACCTTGCCGTAGGCATTGGCCACCCGGTGACACACGATACAAGTGATGCCTTCCCGCGAGGTCGGGTTGCGATCCATGTTGCTCATGTAAGTGGGTTCGCCGAGGTTCATGCCCACCTGGGTATGGCAGCGAATGCAAAAATCCCCATTGGCGCCGGCCGTTTGCTTGGTAATGGTCGCCTGCATGGCGTTAAAAACCGGGCTCAACTGTGCATAGGCATGCGACGACACCGACCATTCCCGATAATGATTCGGATGGCACGTCCGGCAAGTGGCGGCGGCCGGGTACTGGTTTTCGACAAACAGTTTCTGATGCTCGGCATAAGCATCCATCGTCTTCTTGTCCGGAACCGGGGCGTCGGCCGCAGTCGGGGAGGCCGATGTGGTAATGCTGGCCAACTGCATTGGTTTTGAATCGGGGCGTTCGGAAACCGGGGAGTGGCCGTTGGCCGCCCGCAATGACCAAGAGAACCAAGGCAGGGTGCAGATCAAGCCTGCCCGCAGGATTTGGCCACGCCACATGCGTAGACGTCTGGTTTTCATAAGTAACAGCCGCATCTTACTGTCCGACAAATTTGCACCCGATCGGAAATTACAGCCCCAAGCGAGACCGTGTTTTAATTGCTCGTTACCGCGCCAAAAACAACAGTGCAGTGACCAAACTTTTAATAAAAATAATTCAATTGATGAAAAATACAAATAATAAGTTGAATAAAATTGCTCAATCGTTCGTGACACTTTTGGCGACGGGGGGGTGCCGCCTTTACCTTGACTGCGACGGGGCGTCGCAGCCACGGATTTGCGCCACCGCCCAGCGGGCGTGTTCGGCGATCAGCGGTTCGTGATCGGCGTTGGCTCGTTCGAGCGCGGGCAGCGCCGCCGCATCGCCTAGGTTTCCCAAGGCGACACATACATTGCGGAGGAAGCCCCGCCGTTTCGTGCGCAGAATCGGTGACCCGGCAAAACGGGTTTTAAATTCCGCATCCGTCAGTGAGAGCAATTCAATCAGGTCCGGTGTCTGAAGATCGTTTCGCGCGTGCGGTTTCATCAGCCGCGCTTCCTGCGCAAACCGGTTCCACGGACAGGCGGCAAGACAATCATCGCAGCCATAGATGCGGTTGCCGATCGCCGGGCGCAGTTCCACGGGAATGGAACCTTTCAATTCAATCGTGAGGTAGGAGATGCATTTCCGCGCATCGAGCTCAAACGGAGCGGTGATGGCAACCGTTGGGCAGGCGGTGATGCAGCGCGTGCAGTGTCCGCAATGATTCGTTTCCGGCGCGTCCGGTTCCAACTCCAACGTGGTGATAATCTCTGAGAGAAAAATCCAGTTCCCAAGCCGGCGGCTGATGAGATTGGTATGTTTGCCGGTGAAGCCAAGGCCGGCCCGTTGGGCGAGATCACGCTCCAGCAGCGGGCCGGTATCCACATACCAAAGCGACCGCGACTCCGCGCCGCCGAGTTCATTGATGGCGGCAGTAAGCTGCTTGAGCCGTTCGCCAAGGATGTCGTGATAATCCGCATATTGCGCATAGCGCGCAACCACGCCGGTCAGGGCAGGAGCGGCGTTGGCCGGTGGTCGGCTCGCGTGATAGCTCGTGGCGAGCACGATAAGACTGCGCGCGCTGGGCAGGACGTTTTGGGGTTCCACGCGTTTGGCGGCGTTGCGTTCCAGCCAGGCCATTTCGCCGTGCTTGTGGCCGGCGAGCCAGTCCTGAAACTGCGGGGCGCTGGCCGGCGGGGCGGCGGTGGTGAACCGGCAATCGTCAAAGCCGAGGTCCAACGCGCGCTGGCGGATGGCGGCCTTCATCGTCAGTGGCGGGTGGCGATCTTGAACTGGAGCACAATCTGCTGGGCCACTTCGCGGGCGCTGCGGAGGTCGGTATTCACCAGCACATCGGCATTCTTGTAATGCGGCTCCCGCGCGGCCAGCAGTTCGCGGATGCGCTGCTGCGGGTCGGGGTGGTTGAGCAGGGGACGGTGCGATTGGTAGCGGACGCGTTCCCAGATTTTTTCCGGGGAGGCCCAAAGGCAGACCACCAGGGCATTGGTCTTGAGCGCGGCGAGGTTGTCCGCATTGGTGGGGAGACCGCCGCCGGTGGAGATAACATTCTTCTTCCGGTTGACCAGTTCCAGTACCACCTGCCGTTCCAGCGCGCGAAAGGCGGATTCGCCGTCCTGCTCAAAGATTTCGGCAATCGTGCGGCCGGCGCGGGACTGGATGAGCTCGTCGGTATCCAGAAACTCAAAGCGCATAATCTCGGCCACGAGCCGGCCAACGGAGGTTTTGCCCGTGCCCATGAAACCGATGAGCGCGAGATTGTCCAGTTGACGGCTGAGTTGCATGCCGAATCAATTAGCCGAAAATTGCCCCGGACGCACGCCAAATTCCCGTCGCACCCGCTTTTTGACGGAGCGCGGCTGTCCCAGCCGCAGCGCGAGTACAGGCCAGATGGCGGCGGAGTTTGTCTGCCCCGTTCTGCGCGAAAGAGCAGGGGCGTGAGAAGTATAACCCGGCTTGGTCTGGCGGCACGCTGCGGCTGAGACAGCCGCGCTCCGGCGGCGGGGATCCCCGCCAAATTCCGGGGGGTGCTCGACAGCCGGGAATATTTACGGTAGAATGAAGACGTGAAACTGCCGCCAATCATTCTGGCTTCAGCCTCGCCACGCCGGGCGGATCTCTTGAAACTGCTCGAACGGGATTTTGAAATCCTACCCGCCACCGTCGATGAGGTTGCCCACGATCATCTCACCCCGCTGGAAGTCTGCCAGCTTAACGCCCATCGCAAGGCGCGGGCGGTCGCCAAAAAAGTTCCCGATGCCCTCGTGCTGGGCGCGGACACCCTGGTGTTCCGCGACAGCGAGATTCTCGGCAAACCCCGCAATCTGGCCGAGGCCGAGCGCATGCTCAAACGGTTGCAAGGCCGCACGCATCAGGTGGTCACCGGCGTGTGCCTCATGCATCTGCGCAAGCATGAGGAACGGATCTTTGCCGTGAGCACCGACGTGCTGTTCCATCCGCTCACCCGCCGGCAGATCCGCGATTATCTCGCGAAAATTCAGCCGCTGGACAAGGCCGGCGCCTATGCCATCCAGGACTATGGCGAACTGATCGTCTCGGAAATCTCCGGATCCTACAGCAACGTGGTCGGCCTGCCGGTGGAAAAACTGCGCGCGGAACTGGCCGCTTGGGGAACCCTTTGACGTTGATGGAGACTCGCGCGCGGTACGAACAACTCTTTCGTCAGGCGGCGGCGGCGCTGGCGCGAAATGAACCGGAGCTTGATGTTCAACTTGCGGACAAGGCCCGCGATAACCGCCGGGGCGTGACCTTGATCTTCCGGCCCGCCCCGCCGGTCCAACAGTCCATCAACACCTTTCTGACAGAGCTGCGGACACTCGCGCCCGGCCAATATTTCTACCAGCCGGCGGAATTTCATGTGACGGTGCTCTCCGTCATCCCCGGTTCGGTGGCATGGCGGCAGCGTGTCCGCCAGTGGCCGGTTTATCGGGCGGTTCTCGCGGAGGTCATTAAGCGTCACCCGGCATTCAATGTGGCATTTCGTGGGGTCACGGCATCGCCGGGGGCCGTGTTGATTCAGGGTTTTCCGCAGGGCGACACGCTGGCCCGGATTCGCGACGAACTGCGTGATGGCTTGCACCGCGCCGGGGTGGGGATGGATTTGGATGCGCGCTACAAGGTCACGGCGGCGCATGTGACGGCGATGCGTTTTCAACGGTCGCAACCGGATTGCGCCCGGCTCCTGGCGTTTCTATCGGCCAATCGTGAGCGGCCCTTTGGCGAAACCCGCGTACAAACCTTGCCGCTGATCTGGGGGGATTGGTATGCCTCGGCGGAGCGGGTGCGGGTGCTGGCGGAATATGGGCTGCGGATCTGATTCCCAAAGCGAGAATGGAGGGGAATAAAAAACATCCAACATCCAACATCGAACGCCCAACATCCTATGGAAGAGGCGCGTGGGGCGGGTGCCGGGCGTGGGTATACGCGGTGGTGCAGGTTCTGGCTGCTGGTGACAGGCTCGACAGGCGGGACTTACAATGATAGTAATAGGCTTGGCTGGCCGAAGCGCAAAAATGAGTAAAAAACTTACCATCTTATATAACCTCAGCTTTTTGGGATTTGTTTTGGCTCTTTCGATGCTCGTTTGGGCAAGCGCCAAATTTGGTGTCTTTTGTGCCGAGCATTTTGGCAGTTTTGGCTCCCTAATCGCTTTGGTTCTGGTTCTGCTGTTTTTCTTTTTTGTGATCATGCGGGTTTTTTGCCGCTGTTTTAATTGGCTAAATGTAATGGAACGCGCTGAGAGAAGAGAAAAATATCGAGGCATTTATCGCGTCTTGGCATTGCCTTCGGTGCAACCCAATAATTGGAATGCCGAAGACATCACTGTGGGAGATTTTGGATGGGAAGCTGAACCTTTAACCAAGGACGGAATGATTTGGCTGCATGGCCTGTCGGTTCAGTGGAAAATGACGTGGCGTGCGGGATTCAAAACGGAAGAAATCGAGTATGTCGGCCCCAAGCCGGTATCGCATTACGATTGGATAGAATTTGAGTACGACGGCCCGAAACCAAGGAGCATCTACACAACCGCAATTCCAAAACACCCTTGTCCATTCCCGGTTCAGAAGATATGCAGATGGAGAGCCACGTTTCCGATATGAAAGGTGGTGCGGCGACGGAGGCGTCGCCGACACCCAGCGGCAACAGATCGTAGCACGACGAGGCTTTGGCTGGTGATGCCGACTTGGTTCGCGCGTGGAAAAGCGCCGTCGCCGCTGCGCTCTGCCGGCGCAGTCCATATGGCGCACGCCCGATTGAAACGCTGGTTTTTAAAAACATCCAACATCCAACATCGAACGCCCAACATCCAATGAAAAAAGGGCGGCCCAAGGGCCGCCCGATGGCAAAACTACCGCACCAGTTCCTGCCACAAATACGCGCCCATCAACTGGCCTTTTTCAAAGCAGTCGAGGTTGAATTTTTCGTTCGGGGAATGGGCGTTGTCGTCGGGCAGGCCGATGCCGAGGAGCAGGGAGTCCGCGCCGAGAATCTTCTTGAACTGATTCACGATGGGAATCGAACCGCCTTCGCGCATGAGCACGGGCTTGTGTTTGAACGCTTTTTCCAGCGCGCGCAACGCCGCCTGCGCGGGCTTGCCGGTGGGATCGAAATGGTACGCCTCGGCGCCGTGGCCGGCCGTGATTTCCAGCTTCACGGTGGGCGAAGAGTTCTTCTTGAGCCACGCCAGGACCGCCTTGCGGATTTTTTCGGGCTTTTGATTCGGCACCAGGCGGCACGTGATCTTGGCACGGGCCCAGGAGGGGACGATGGTCTTGCTGCCTTCGCCCTGGTAACCGCTGGTGAGACCGTTGATTTCAAACGTGGGCCGCGCACTGCGCTGTTCCGTGGCGCTAAAACCCTGTTCGCCGAACAATTCCCGCACGCCGAGCAGTTTCTTGAGCTGTGCGTCCTTGATCGGATAAAGCTTGTTCTGTTCGCGCTCGTACTTGGTCAGCGGCAGCACGCCGTCGTAAAAGCCGGGAATCGTGATGCGGCCGCGATTGTCCCGCACCTTGGCCAGTAATTGGGCAAGCGCCATGGCGGGATTGTCCACCGCCCCGCCGAAGATGCCGGAATGCAGGTCGCGCGCCGGTCCCGTGAGGGTGATCTCAAAGGCGATGATGCCGCGCAACCCATAGGTCAGCGCGGGATGCTTGAGGCTCGGCATGCCGGTGTCCGAAATGACGAACGCCTCGCACTTCAATTCCTGCCGGTGCCGGCTCAGGAACTTGTCCAGATTGGCGCTGCCGACTTCTTCCTCGCCTTCGATGACAAATGTCAGATCGCAGGGCAGGGGCGTGCCGGTTTTCAGATAGGCTTCCACCGCCTTGAGATGGGCGAAGTTCTGACCCTTGTTGTCCGTGCTGCCCCGGGCGAACAGGTTCCGGCCTTCGATGCGCGGCTCGAACGGCGGGCTCTTCCAGAGCTCCAGCGGTTCCGGCGGTTGGACATCGTAGTGCCCGTACACCACGTAATGCGGCTTGCGGGAGCCGGCTTCACGTGGCGTCTTGGCCACCACAATCGGATGGCCGTCCGTGGGGCGGACCTCCGCTTCCAGACCAATCTGACGGCAGTGGGCTACCAGCCATTCGGCGCAGGCTTGCAGGTCAGGCTTGTGCTTCGGTTGGGCGGAGACGCTGGCAAAGCGCAGGTATTCAAACAGCTCGGCCAGAAACCGTTCCTGATTGGCCTTCAGATAGGCGATGATTTTGTCCATGGCGGGCTTGGATTATTTCGTCAGATAATAACGGTTGGTGTATTCCTTGACCATGCGGTCGGTCGTGAACTGGGGCACCAAGGTACACATGGCGCGGCGGATGCGTTGGATCCACTGGCGCGGAATGCCGTTGGTGTCCCGGTTGAAGAACTGCGGCACCACCTGTTCGGTGAGGGTGCGGTAGAGGTGGGCGCTGTCCACGCGGTCCTGTTCCTCCACGTTGGGCGAATGGGAGTCCTCGCCGATGGCGAAGCCGTTGGTGCCGTCGTAACCTTCGCGCCACCAGCCGTCCAGAATGCTGAAGCCCAGGCAGCCGTGGCAGCTCGCCTTCATGCCGCTGGTGCCGGAGGCTTCGAGCGGTCGGCGCGGATTGTTCAGCCAGATGTCGCAGCCGGAAACCATCTGCCGGGCCACATGGATGTCGTAGTTTTCAATGAAGACCAGACTGCCGGCCAGTTCGCTGTGCTTGCTGAGATGGATGATCTGCTGGATGAAGCGCTTGCCTTCGTCGTCGCGCGGATGCGCCTTGCCGGCGAATACAAACTGCACCGGGCGCTGCTTGTCGCGCACCAGTTTCACGATGTTGTCGAACTGCTGGAAAATCAGCGGGGCGCGCTTGTAGGTGGCAAAGCGGCGGGCAAAGCCGATGGTCAGCGCGTCGGGATTCAGCAAATGATCGAAGCGGATGTAATCGCCGGGCGTCACGCGCGGGTTCTGCTGGATGAGCCGGCGGCGGGCGAACTCGATGAGCTCGCGGCGCAGGGAGTAGCGCAAGGCCCAGAGTTCCTCGTCGGAGACGAAGGCCGGGTCGGTCATCTTCTGCCAGAACTCGACATCATTGACGGCGGCGGCCCAGTCGCTGCCGAATTTTTCGCGGAACAGCTGGGTGCCGCCATTGGTGTTTTCGTTCAGCTTGCGGCGCCAGAACTGGCGGACGGAACCTTTCATCCAGCCGAGCAGGTGGATGCCGTTGGTGATGTGGCCGATGGGCACCTGGGCTTCCGGCACGCCGTAAAGATTCTGCCACATGTGGCGGCTCACCTGGCCGTGCAGTTCGCTCACGGCGTTGGCGGCACGGGACAGTTTCAACGCGAGGACCGTCATGCAGAACGGCTCCTTCTCGTCGGCGGGTTTCACGCGGCCCAGCCCGAGCAGTTCCTGGAACGGCATTTGCAATTGGAGAATGTAGCGCTGGAGCGAGTAATTCATCAGCTCGGAGCTGAACCGGTCATGGCCGGCTTCCACCGGCGTGTGGGTGGTGAAAATACATTCCGTCTTGGTGATGGCCTGCGCCTCGGCCAGCGTCTTGCCGGCGGCGATTTTTTCCCGGACCAGTTCCAGGGTCAGAAACGCGGCATGACCCTCGTTCATGTGGAAGGTGGAGGGCTCTTTGCCCAGGGCGCGCAGCAGGCGGATGCCGCCGATGCCCAGCAGGATTTCCTGCATGATGCGCGTGGTGGTGTCGCCGCCATAGACACGCGTGGTCAGGTCGCGGTATAGCTGTTCGTTTTCCGGAAGGTTGGTGTCCAGCAGGTAAATGGGCACGCGGCCGACGTTCACGCGCCAGACCTGGAAGGCCACCACGTTCATGCCGATTTCCACGGAGCAGACCAGGCGGTCGCCATCCGCGTCGAACACCGGTTCCACCGGGACGTTTTTCGGGTCCACGGGATTGTAATATTCCGTCTGCCAGTTGTTGGAATCAATGGCCTGCTGGAAATACCCTTCGCGGTAGAAGAGGCCGATGCCGACGAAGCCGAGACCGAGGTCGCTGGCGGATTTGGCATGGTCGCCGGCCAGGATGCCGAGGCCGCCCGCCGAGATGGGCAGGGATTCGTGAAAGCCGAATTCGGCGGAGAAATAGGCGACGGGATTTTTATGCAGGGCGGGGGCGTTTTTATGGCCCCAGGTGGTCTGGTCGGTCAGATAATGGTCGAAGTCCTTGAGGACGGCCTTCACTTTGTTGGCGAATTCCGAATCCTGCAGGTGGACGCGCAGTTCGTATTCCGAAACCTCGCGGAGGACGGCGGCGGCGTTGTGAAAGAGATGCTGCCAGCCGCGCGGGGAAAGCTGTTGAAACAGATCCTGCGCTTCCTGGTTCCAGGACCACCAGAGGTTGCGCGAGAGCTTGTTAATGCCCGTTACCAGTTCGTTCACTTCCGCAATTGTCAGCGATTTCTTCATAAATAAATTTTCCTTGTGACAGGCCGGCAGACCTGCCGGAAAGTAAAAACTAGAATGAAGCCGCGATGGCGGCAAACAAAAACGCTTGGGGGCAGGCCGCATTTTCATGTGAGGACGCTACTAAAAGGCTGAATTTCGGTTTGCTTGCGGCCGGAAACCGGGCCCGGATTTCGGATTTTGGGTGGCGCACGGCGAGAGCGATGTGGAGTGCGCGGACATGGCCATCCGCCATCTGCCATTTGCCATTTGCCATTTGCCATCCTTTTCCAGACCCCCTATGCGAACCTCCTCCCTCTCCGCAACTCCGCGTTAATTACCCTTCCGCATCCGTGTCAATTCGTGTCCATCCGTGGTTGAAAATAATTGGGTCCAGCGTCACGCTGGAAAAAATCTTTTAAAACCGCCTCCGCCATAATGCGTCTTTATCGTTAAAACATTGGCTTTTTCCCCGGATTTGGGAAAATTTCCCACGCCTTTTTCACCCGACCCCGTTTCCACTCAATGTTTACGCAGGTTCCGTAAAATCAGTTTTCCTGATTTCACCCGCTTTCCAATTTCAAACCCCCATAATCCCCAATAACCACGGCCCTCCCACCCGAGTGCGCTGTGAGCGCGTATTATTTTTTCCGAACCCCTGCCATACTCAGCTAAAAACACATGAGCCAAACCCAACCCATCGCCGCCGCGTGCCCGCCCGTCGTAGCGGCGGGCATCCTGCCTGCCGTAGAGCCGGCGCTTCCAGCCCGGCGGCGCTTGCTCTCTATTGGTCACCAAACTCCCTCATATCCGCGCGCCTCCTCCGTCATTGGATGTTGGGCGTTCGATGTTGGTTGTTGGA
>CAIQKM010000051.1 GCA_903872345.1 uncultured Verrucomicrobia subdivision 3 bacterium
ATCGCGGCTGAAATGTATAACACGGCGAAGGAAACTATGGGTGGCGCTATATGCTTTCTCGTTGGCATAGGCTGGCTCGTCCTGCAACTCCTCGACCAGTTGAAGGCTAATGCGCGGATTGGTGATCTTCGTAGGTGGCATGGGGTGTTCTGGGGGTTGAATTGATAAACGAAAAAAGGCACCGAGCAATTAAGCCCGGTGCCTGTGGTTTGGTTATTGTCTTGCTACCATTGCGACCTCATTTCGTACCATGACGACGCAGATCACTGGGATTCATGCGCGTGGAGAGTCGATCCAAGTGCCCGAATCTCTCCTCGACAAGTTTCAGCATGGCCTCGTGATGCTTGGGATCGAATGGCTGGCTCATGTCCACAGTTTCAGGGTGGATGTATTTTGCGCATTCCATCAACGTCGCGCTAAACACGTTGTTGTCATATCCAAAGACCACCAGGTTCTTTGCTGGGTCGATGAGCCGATACTTGCCGTAACCGGGATCCTGAGGGTTGCGAGTGCCAGACTTTTCTAATTTCAAGCCCCGAGTCTTGGCTCGGCGGCGGATTGTTGATTCGTTCATGTTCTTATTGTTGTTTATGATGTTAATTTTATCCGACCACAAAGGAGGCAGCCGGAACAATTTGATTGCCCCAACTTGAGGCTTGGTTTCTGCGTTTAACCTTTCGCGCAGAACCGGGGCATCATTTCTCAACTTCTTTAGGGCTTTTGCGATGTGTTTTTCCGTGTAGAGCTCCGCTAGGTGCCGAAGCAACGCCGCCCGGACAATCTCCACGCTGCCCTTGGGCTTGTTGAGCTCTGCCATCGCGGTGGTCAGGCCATCGGTTTGTCCTATGCGTGCCCAACCCGGAAGTCCGGCATGCCTTATAATGCTACGTTCGACCTCACATAATTCACCCGTCATCTTGTCTTGACCTGTCGCTATTAATTGATCGACCAGTTTCGGTAATATTATTTTATACATTGTAGTAATTTGTTGATTGTTAATTGCTTGGTTGTTCAATGGAGTTATCAATGCCGTGTTTTTGATTCACTGGCTCTTTTCTGCCGAGGCCACTTGCAGATGCGGTTCAACCCATCGTAGGGCTGGCAGGTCGGTTACCATCGCTGTCTAGTTGGCGGAGCGATTCAGGCTGCCGGTGCGGGCGCAGGCGGAGTATCATCGCTCCCAAGAGTTTCATCTGTCCCACCAGTTTGTTGCGTCCCATCTGTCTCATCTGTCCCACCTGCTTCCTGTGTCTCAAGCGTCTCATTCGTCTCATTCGTCTCATTCGTCTCATTCAACCAGAGAATGCGATTTTCGGGTTCGAACACTGGAGGCGGTTCGCCCGCAGCATTTAAACGCGGCGGACGTGTTGCGGCCCATCTGCGCGACAGAACGTCGTGATAGATGCGTCCGTTGCGTTGCAGCGTTCGAAGTACGCGGTAGAACGTCGATCTGGGAATGTTGTGGGCCTCCGCCAGATTTAGAAATTCGTTGCTGGTCATGCTTTCGGCTCCCAATAGCTGGAGCAATCCGCGATCGTTGGCATCCATCGACTCATCCGTCCCGGGCGGGTCGATGTCGTCGCGCACCTCGATCTCGGAACCGTCCCGACGAATGACAAACGATGGGAATGTCTCATAGTTGCGCAACTTGGTTTCGACGACAAAGTACCCCGGACGCAAAGGCAGATCTGTCACCGAAATAATCGTATCCAAATCCCGCGCCCAAGTGCCGCTACCACTCATGCGGTCAATGATCTGCATGTCACGAACTTTACCTTTGTTGAAATGGTGGGCAAATACCACGACGGCCCCGGTCTGATTGGCGATGTAATCCAGCTGGGTGCAGATATTGGCTACCGCTGTGCCAGCTCCGTCAGATTTGCTGGCCGTGGCTTTGTAGATTGGATCCAGAATGATCAGCGCATATCGTTCCACTCGGCTGTTGATGATGATTTCCTGGACCAGTTCCGGGAAGGGTGTGCTGGTGCCGCGCAAATGCAACGTGTGCAGGTTTTCCACAGCCGTCAGATTGCGACTGCGCAGCATGGTTTGCAGCCGTGTTCGAAAAAATGGTTTGTCGATCTCGAAGTTTATATACAGAACCTTACCGGCGTTGCATGGCCATCGCAGGAACGGAGTTCCGGTGGCCACGCTGATGGCCAGATCCATCAAAAGCCACGTTTTTCCGCACTTGCTGGCACCTACCAGCATACCTTTGGTTCCCATGTGCAGCAAACCGGGAATCAGTTCTTCCGGTGTGCGTATGGATTCATCGTGCAACAATCTACTGGCTGATACGCAGGTCGGTCTGCTGGATATAATAGTCGGTGTCAATAGCACCGGAACCTGTGTGGCCCGAATGCCAGTAGTGGGGAGGGTGACTGGAGCTGAGGGCATGCGCCCATTGGGGTTTTGGTGCGGACGCACGCAACTGGCGGTGTCAGCGTTAATTTGTGAATTCATTTTAGAAGGGATTGAATTAAAAATTGTTTCTGGAACCGGGCTGCAGACATCCGGTCGGATATCTGCAACCGGTTCCTTTCAATGGCTTAACTTTCGGCCACCACGGCGAGGGCCTTGTTATCGGCTTTGCCTGCCACCTTACTCTTGCGAGGTTTCTTGGCTAGCACTATGGCTCCCTGCTCTTTGCGAGCAGTCCACCATGCTTGACTCTTGGCGTTCACATATTGGAGGAAACGCAGTTTGTCTCCGGGAATGACCTGCGCCAGAGCCTCGAAGGTTTGGCGTGCGCTTTGTTCCCACGCAGATTTGTCGTTCGCGATCTTTTTCAACAGATCGGCTTCATCTACTCGTCCGGCATCGCGCAATGCTTGCACCGTAGCCGTCAGGGAATCACCGCGCACGTTCATGATCTCCGCCCAGACATGCTCGCACTTACCAATGTCAATTTGCTTCACCACCGACTGAGCAAACGCATCGTAATCAGTCTGCGGCAAAATTGGACACACCATGGCGTAGGTCCGGTAGCCGTTTTCCTGAAGCCATTTCAACGCCGCCAATCGTTTCGAGACTAAACCGGTGCCGATTTCAAATGCCTTCGCCAAGTCGGAATCCATCGTGCCCGTGGACAGACCGTAGATCACCCGGTTCTTATATTGCACCGGAATGCGCTTGGCCACTTCGACTAACAGCGGACTTTTTGAAAGCAGGCGGATCTGCCAGTGGGTGAGTTCCAAGATTGCGGTGCAGATTTCCACCGTGGTGTTCACCTGACTCATCGTCGCCGCCACATCGACCAGCGGCGACGCGAAAATGACGCGATTATCATTCACATCATCGAATCGCGGTTTGCCGTTTCGTGTCAGATATTTACGCGCCTTGGCTGGGGCGTCCCCGATTTCAACGCACATTTCTTCGAACTTTAAGTTTCGCTCTTTACTGATGGCTTGTAAGCGCTTGATTTTCTTAAAGATCATCGCTTCGACGTAACAGAACTTGCAAGAAAAAGCACAGGCATGGCCCGCAGTGAAGGTCAGGCCATCACAAAGTAATTTTTTCATGAAGCCGCTCTTGCTATTGATAACTGCGCCGCTCTCCACGATGAAGCGTGGCTTGCTATTGATATTTCCACTTTCCTTGACCCCAGCCACACCAAGCTCTTGCATTGGAGTAACGACCGTCTCGCCAATTGGCGACGGTTTGGTCACTTCTGTGGTTTTGGTGGCGGCAACAGCGGCCACGGTTTCAGTTTTCGAGGTGTTAATGGATTTAGATTTAGACATAAATGTATAAGAATTAACGATTAATATTAGTTGGTGACCGCCAACAGCAACGTGCTGTCGGTATTGGCCTTGTCGGACTCGTATCCATGGGACGCTTCGGCCGGGCTTGCGCCCTGGCATTCCAGCATCTCCTTCAGCATTGCGCTGATTCCGGGCAGGTAGAACAGGCGGCATCCCTGCTTCATACCCTTGCGGCGAAGCGACACGGATTTAACCATGCCGGCTGCCACCAGGTTGTACAGAGTGCCACGTTTGATGCCGAACAGCCGCTGCACGTCTTGCCAGCGACCAAACTCGGGCATCACCCCGTTCACACTTCCCGCTTCCACCGGTGCCGTTGTAAGGCCCATAGCCTGTCCCAGCACCGCTTTCGTTTTGTCGTGATTGATGATCACGACGACAATCTATCAGCCGGGCAGAAACTTAAATCTATGCTTGTCGAGGTGTGCTGAGTATAGAAAACAAAACCGTTGCAAACATTGACCATAGGCCACATTGCAACGGTTGAAAATCAGGCAAAAAATCTATTTTTGAGTGATGCTGTTCAGCGTTTTTTCCAACTGCGCGAAAATCCCCGACCGGATGTTTGACTCGTAGGATGCCGTCCCTTTGGGATTCAGTGCGCTGTTGCCTTCGGCTAGGTACATGCCGGCATTGCGCAGCGAAGATTGTTCCGGATGACCGTCGTAAACATCCATCAGCAATCCGCGAATCACCTGAATCCATTGTTTGACCACCGCTTTGCCATCCTGCAGTTCGGGTAGGCTGGCGCAGGCCTTAATAAAATTGTCCAACGAGCCAGCTTTAGCAAACGGATTTTCCTGCTCAAATAATTTTTGCAACATTTGCTCGATGTCCGGCTCCATGACAATGGTTCTAATCCGCTGAACGATCTCTTCACTGCTGGCCACGCTTGCGCCATCCACCACAAGTGCGCGAGCTATCGTTAATTCGTTTGGTGTCATCCCGGCGAATTTTTTGCTGAACGAAGAAAGGTGTTGGTATTCGTTCCGGATGCGGTTCATCACCATGCATAGTATCATTAACCACTTCCGGTTCACTGTGTCGCGCTCCAGCATATTATCCGGTGCCAACACCCCGTCATATTCAGTGCCCAGCTCGATGGCTTTTAGGTATTCATCTGCAGCTTCACGCGTCGGTTTCCCAGTCCCGTACAAAACCGGCCACAATGTAAACCCGCGAGCAACCGAGGCCACCAACTCCAGATCATTCATCGCTAATGATGACAACTGGCTGACGCTTTCGTTGGCGATGGTGTGCAGGCACTCTAAAGCCAACTTGTCATTATTCTGCAGCGCCTCCACTTTTAGCGTTTCCAGTTCACACCTAATATTTCGCAGCATCAATAAAAGCATCAATTCGCGCTCCTCAGGTTTCATCGGGCGAGCAGTGCCAGTAACCAATCCCGAGTCCTCCGGCTTAACTTGCATAATTTCCTCGTAGAGCATATCCCTGCTGCTATAGGGACGAAAGGTGCTTTGTTCGCCTGAAAGTTGCTGCTCTTCAGGCGTTTGTTCCGGAGTCGGGTTTGGTTTCATTTTTTGGCATTCCAGCTTTCTGATTGATTTTTTTGACCGGCGCAGCTTCAGTGTTCAAGAAACTCGGCACTTTTTCAATCTGTTTGCGCAAAGCTTCCAATTCATGATGGGTATAGCGTTCGTGCACGTTGCTTTTGTGCCCGGACAGTTTCATCCGCACCTCCTTGGCCACACCTTGATTAGCCTGCTCGCTTATCGCTGTATGCCGGAAGCTATGGTAACCCAACTCGAAAAACCGCCGTCCTTTGCCTTCCTTGCGCTCCAGACCTTCGCCTTCGGTTACAATGCCAGCTTTGTGCATCAGAGAGCGAAATGCCGCACTCAGCCCAAGCCGACCGTTGAGCTTGCGCTTGGACAGGTTGGGAAACAATGGGGCCTTTGCATTTTCGGATTTGATGGGCAGCTTGGTTATGTATTCGGCCATATCCGGATGTAATGGATACTCCTCTGGCCGCCCATTGCCACTACGCCGGGTTTTCTGCGGATGCAAGATGATTGACTGGCGCTCGGTGTTAATGTTCTCCCAAGTCAAACGCATAGCATCACCCAGACGCAGTCCATGGCATACTCCCAGCAAAATCATGCCCCGCCATTCGTTGTCAGCCGCTTCGAGCAGGCTGGCAATCTGTTCGCGGGTGAAAGTAGTGCGTGATTGCCGTTCCGCTGCCAGCAGGTCCACCGCATCGGCGGGATTGGAGATGATCATGCCCTGACGTCGGGCCAGATTAAATGGGATGCGGAGGGTTTTGACCACCATGTTGGCCGTGCCATTGGATTTGCCGTCTTTCACCTGGAGATCGCGAAAACTGGCGATGTCTTGCGGACGGATATTGCCGATATTGGTGTCTGCTCTCGTCCCCAATGATTTAATGAATTCATCGACGACGTAGCGGTAGCGGGCGGTGGTGCCTTTGGCCTTGGTCGCTTCCTTGCTCGTAATCCAGTCCGATAAAAATTGTTTGGTGGTGGTAAACTCGATGGGCCCAATGCCGGCACGCTGGGCGATATCGCTCACCACCTTCCGAGCCTGGGCTTCGGTGAAATTGCCTTGGCGCGCCTGATCAGCGGCACCTTCCCATTGCAGGCACACCTCCATGGCTTGATCCCGGTTGTTCTTGCCTGTACTGCGCTGGGTTCGAGAGCCATCTGGACGCGTGTAGCAGCAAACCCATATCCGGCTGCCTGGACGCTTACGTAAACTTGCCATACCTAACAACAATACTAACAACGGCAGCGTTGTCAACCGCGTCAACGCGTCTTTAATATCAACGTTTTAAGCATGTTGCGCAGGTAGGTTTCGAATCGCAGGTTCGAAACCTGCAGCGCGCACCATTCCTTCTGTTTGAGAAAATTCGACGAGTGACGACCACGGTTTAACTCCATCTTTGCCGGTTTTACATCGTTTTTTGCCGGAGACAGAAATGGCGCCTCGTTGAGGAGTCAAACGCCCCGCCCCGCCGGAAATAATGAGGCTATTTGCGAAGGTGAAATCGTGTGTTTTGGCACTTCGTTTTACAAAGATAGCTGAGCAGTGTCTGCGTAGGTGCGGTCAGCTAAACGAACGTCTTTATAACCAGATCAATTTCCCAGTCGCACGTTGCGCCCGCCCAAACTAATGCGCCAGCTTATTAACTGTCACCGCTGCCAAAACCAGTTTTTAAGGTAATAAACCATATTTTTGGCGGAAATTGGCACAGCAACAGCGCATTACTAATGAAATCCTGCAACATGTCCCAACCGAATTGCCCCAACCATTGCAACCCGCCTCGCAAGAAGCGGGTTCTCCCTGCAACCCGTTCCGGGAAAATGAATTCGATGGCGGTCGCAAGCCGGCTTGATCACCTCCATGAAACCGCCGTCCAAAACTAATCTGCCCGCCGCTTTTGTATGGGGAGGGCTGGCGCTGTTGGTGTTGGCACTGGCTTGGGGCGGGTTTCTGGTTTGGCATGGCCCGGAGGCGCCAGATCAACCGCCGTTGACCACTTTCCCACCCCACCCGGCCGCGACCAATCTGGCGAGTGCCCCATCCGTCACGCCCATGGCGCGCCCCATCCCGTCGGATTTTCAGGAGCACCCGTTTCCCGTCGGCTATGAAAGCACCAATAGTCAGTGGACCACGGCGGATGGCAAGGACACCAACATCATCCAGCAGCTCGCCCATAATCCGCTCGAGTACGCCCGAATGGTGGAGGAAAATCCCCGCATTTTTCGGCGGCAACTCGTGTATTTGAAAAAAACGGCGGCGGCGGTGTTGGAGGACGCCAAACTGACCGGCACGCCGGTGAAGCAATTGACCCTGCCGGGCCTGGATGGCCGGGAACTGCAATTTGAAATCACCCAAGATGATTCCCAAGGCTCCAGCCGTCAGGGCATGATGAGCGGGCACCTCGCCGGCAATCCGAACTCGCGGGTGACCTTCGCCTTTCAGGACGGGCGCGAGGCTTACACGGTCCTTTCGCCCGATGATTATATCTACCTGGTGGGCGAACCGCGCGAGCCGGGACAGGTGATCGTCAAGGCGATTGATCCGAATACCTATGGCGTGGGGCCGGCTGAAGCCGGTGACGACTTTATCAAGACCGGGCAGCCGGTTGGCAAATGAACCCTCCAAACCATTTACTTTTGTCTATGAAAAAAACGGCGGCTGACGGTCTTTTGAAAAGTATACTGACCGGATTTTTACTGGTGGCGGCGGTTGAGACTGCCCCGGCGGCGGTGGAACAGGATATTTTGTTCAGCTATGCGCCAAGTTACGCCACCAGCCTGGGCGGGGAGGCCAACACGCAGGTAAGTTTTGCGAACTTGGCGGCGGGGGTGAATGCGCTTTACGATCAAGTTGGGGCGGGGGCGCACTGGCATGTGGCGGGGTATTACCAGTCGGTCAACGACACGGTCAACTGGACCACCACCGGCGGCATGGTGGGGTGGTTGTCCGGCAATAACGCAAATGTGGCGGATGTGGTCTCTTACGGCAATTCCGTAGGGGCGGATTTGGTCCTCTACGTCGTCCAGAACAGTGATTCCGGCAGTATTGCCGGTGTCACCCAGCAGCCGGGAACCTATGGCGTGGTCAATCCCGGTTCCGTCTGGTCGGCGGTCGTCGCGCATGAGATTGGCGGTCATGCCTATGGCTGCAATCATCAAGATGGCAAACTCAGTCCCAAGACCATCATGATGCACAATTACTGCGGCGGCGGATCGGCGCCGCCCTATTTGTTCAGCGATCCCAATATCTGGTGGAATGGCGTGCAAATGATCGGCGACGGCCAGTCTTCCTGCCTGGGCGGCAGCGCCATCAATGGCGATGACAACACCTACTGTCTCTCCGCCAACGCGCAAGGCGTCACCGACCGGCAATTGCGGGTGGTGTATGGCCCGGTGTTGACCAATGCCATCTTTCACTGGAGTTTCACCAATGCGGCCGGCGCGGCTCCGGCCGGCACGACCAACTATGATCTGATTTCCGGCGCACCCGCCATTGTGCGCGGCAACGGTGCCAACTATACCGGTGGCGCATTGCGGTTGCCAGGCGGCACCACGGGGAATGTGGCGATGAGCTCCATGTCTGCCTACATTGATTTGCCGAATGGCATCGTTTCCGCGCAGACGAATATCACCATCGAAATTTGGGCGACGCCTTTGTCGGCACCGAGTTGGGCGCGAATTTTGGAGTTTGGTTCCTGCACGGGAGCCGGCGACGGTTTGGGAGCGGCCGGCGAATACACCGGCGCCCCCAGCGATCCCGCCCCCGGTTCGACCAGCGCCAACAACGCCATCATGTTGAGCGCGACCGAGGGAACCAGTCTCAACTCGCAACGTCTGGAAGGCCGGTTCAACAATACCAACGTGTTTGATTTTGACGCCGCCCTGGCCACCACTGCCGGCGTACAGCACTATTACGCAATCACCTTTAAGGATGGCGCGGGGACTTACGGCAGCGCCGGCGGCCGCCTGCAATGGTATCGCGACGGCTATAACGCCGGCTGGGTGGACGTCAACTTTCATCTCGCGAGCATCCAGGACGTAAACGACTGGCTGGGCCGTTCCCAGTGGAGCGGGGATGCGCTGGCGAACGTTGATTTTACGGAAGTCCGGATCAGCAACGTGGCCATGAATTCCTGGCAGGTCTTGGCAAACTATCTGGTCGGCCCCAATTATGCCGCGCCCTCGGCCACGCTGGTCGCCGGTGATTTGTGGAACGGCGGCACCCGCTCGTTCAACTCCGCAGGCAACTGGAGCGATGGACTGACCCCGAGCGCGGGCAAGACTTATGAAATGTCCGACTTTAACCTGACCACGCCCAACACCACCTCCGCCTATACGTTTGCCGGCGATTCCTTGCACGCCAGTGGTGGCATCTTCTTTTGCAGCGCCTCCGGCAGCTCCACCATCACGGTGAACAAATTCAAAATTGATGGCGAAGAGATCTGCAATTCCGGTTCCGGCACCTGCACCCTGGCGGGCAACCTGTACGTCACCAACGCCTGCGTCGTGCGCGGGGCCGGCGGTCCCGTCAATCTGGCGGCGAACTTAAACGGTTCCGGCTCGATTAACCTGTATGCCAGCACGGCGACCCTCACCGGCAACAACACCAACTTCACCGGCAAAATTCGGATCGGCAACGGCATCATCGGCTCCTTGAGTCTCACTTCCGAGGCGCAACTCGGGGCCAATCCGCCCGCTTTTGCCGCCGACCAACTGTCGCTCAATCGCGGCTGGCTGTACACCACGGCGACGATGACCATCAGCAACAGCAATCGCGGCATTCTGATTGGGGCGAACGACGGTATCATCGACGTGGCGAGTGGAACGACCCTGACGCTGGCCAGTCAGTTGAGCAGTCCGGTCATCGGCAGCGGCATCATCGAAGGGGCCATCATCAAGCAGGACGCCGGCACCTTGGTACTGAACAGTCCCAACAGCGGATTCACAGGACTGCTGGATGTCGATAGCGCCAGCACGACGGCCAACGACGGCGCCGTGCGCGTCGCCAACAACACGGTCCTCGCGAACGCCTTTTCACCGATTTATATTCGCAACAGCGGCTCCGGCAGCTCCACCTTGCAACTGGATGGTTCGAATGGCGGGCTCTCGCTGTGGCAGACCATTAGTTTGAATGGACGCGGCAGCAGCGTGCCGGCGATTGAAAGCCTGGCCGGCACGAACACCTTGTCCGGCGGCATCAGCACCTATGGGAGCGGTGGCTACCTGGTTCAGGTGGATGCCGGCATGCTCAATTTGGGCGGCACCCTGAGCGCGGCGGATACCGGCGCGGACACCCTTACCTTCCAAGGGGCCGGCACGGTGAATCTGAACGGCACCGTGGTCAATGGCACCGGCACCCTGAGCGTCAACAAGGCCGGCACCGGCGTCCTGAACTTCGGCGCCGGCAGCACTTATGGCGGCGCCACCACGGTCAGCCAGGGAACGCTGGCCTTGCAATCCACCGCCAACCCGCTGTTGCACCTGACCTTCAACAACGCGGCGGGCGGCGGCAATGGCACGGTCATTACCAACACCGGCACCGGCGGCGCGGCCCTCAACGGCACCATTGTGGGCGCGGGTGCCACCATCGTCACCGGCGGCCGGTTTGGCAACGCGCTCAATTTCAACGGCACCGGCGGCGCGGCGGCCACCAACATTGTGCTCATTCCCAACAAGGTGGTCAGCACGGATGCGGCCGGCAGTTGGACCATTGGCTACTGGGTGAAGACCAGCACGGCGGGCGCGGTCATCATGTATCAGGGCGACGGCGGTTGGTCGAGCAGCGGGCAGACAACGTTTTACTTGAACAGCGACAGCACCACCGCCGGCACCCATGCGGGCGCGGTTCGCTGGGCGGGCGGCTGGCTGACCGGCACGGCGGCGCTGAACAACAACGCCTGGCATTTTGTCGCCTTGGTGGACAATGCCGGCACCGAATCCATTTATGTGGACGGCAATGTGGACGCCGTGACCTCCAGCATGGGCCTGGCTTTGGCCAGTGGCGCCAATCAGTTGTGGATCGGCGGCTCGCCGGACAGCGGCGATGGCGGGGTAAAAATGACTGGCATGATCGACGAGGTATATATGTTCAACCGCGCGTTGAGCCAGGCGGAGGTGAAGTCGCTCTACGTCAACAATGCCATTACCAATGCCTCGGTGAACGTGCTGCCGGTGACCACGCCCGTCACCGTTTCCGCCGGCGCTGTGCTGGATCTGGCCGGCGTCTCCCAAACCGTTGGCGGTCTGGCTGGCGGCGGCTATGTGACGAATTCCGGCACGGCGGCGACCCTGACCGTTTCCAACGTCAGTGGCACGACGAGCTTCAGCGGCGGCATTCGCGACGCCTCGGCGGCCAATGCCGTGAACTTCGCCAAAACCGGCGCGGGCACCGCCATTCTCGCCGGCGTCAATGCCTATCACGGCAGCACCACCGTCAGCGGCGGCACCTTGAAGCTGTCGCCGGTGGCGGATGATTCGATCCTGCATTTGACCTTCAACAACGTGGCCGGCAGCGGCAACGGCACGGTGATTACCAATCTCGGCACCGGCGGCACGGCGCTGAACGGCACGATTGTCAGCACGGGCGGGGCAAGCATCGCGAGCGGCGGAAGATTCGGCAACGCCCTGAGCCTGAATGGCACCGGTGGCAACGCTTCCAACAACATCGTCATCATTACTAATTCCGTGTTGAAAACCGATGCCTCCGCCACCTGGACCGTCGGCTATTGGCTCAAGACCAGTACCGCCGGCGCGGTCATCATGTATCAAGGCGACGGCACCTGGTCGAGCAGCGGCCAGACCATGTTCTATTTGAACAATAACAGTACCAGCTCGGGCACTCATGCCGGGGCGGTGCGTTGGGCGGGCGGCTGGCTGACCGGCACCGCCGCCCTGAACAATAACGCGTGGCATTTTGTGACCCTGGTGGACAATGCCGGAACGGAGTCCATCTACGTGGATGGCAGTCTCGACACCGTGACCTCCTCCATGGCCAATCCGCTGGCCGGCGGGGCCAATCAAATCTGGATTGGCGGCTCGCCGGATGGCGGGGACGGCGCGGTGAAAATGACCGGCCTGATTGACGAAGTTTATATGTATAACCGGGCTTTGAGTGCGACGGAAATTCAATCGTTATACAATAGCAACCTGGTGTTCACCAACAGCGGTAACGTGCTGCCCACCACCACACCGGTGACCGTGGCGGCCGGCGCCACCCTGGATGTCGGCGGGGTGTCGCAAACCATTGCTTCGCTTGCCGGCGTCGGTCTGGTAACGAACACCGGAACGGCCGCCACACTGACCGTTTCCAACACCACGGGCACCACCACTTTCAGCGGCAGTTTGGGCGATGCTTCGACGACCAGTGCGCTGAGCCTGATTCAAAATGGCGGTGGCACCACCATCCTGTCCGGTGCGAACACCTATCGCGGGACAACGACCGTCAAAGGCGGAACCTTGTTGCTCAATGGCTCGATTGGCAGCGGCACCGTCACCGTGGCGAATGGCGGCACCTTGGGCGGCAGTGGCAGCCTTGGTGGCGCCCTCACGGTTCAATCGGGCGGTACGCTGGCTCCCGGCGGCGGACTGACCACGCTCAGTGCCGCCGGCAGTGTGGCCCTTCAGACCGGCGGCACGACATTTCTGGAAATCAGCAAGGCGGCAAATACCAATGACCAGTTGATCGCCGGCGGCAGCCTGACCTTGGGCGGTACACTTGTCGTAACGAATCTGGGCGGCACGTTGGCGGCCGGAGACCGGTTTACCTTATTCCGAGCCGGCACGTTCAGCGGCGCATTCAATTCCAATTCCCTGCCCGTCTTGAATAGCGGACTGGCCTGGAACACGGCCAGCCTGACCAATGGCATTATCAGTGTGGTGGCCACCACGCCGGTCAACTTGGTTTGGACGGCGACGGGTACGGGTTTAAACTTCTCCTGGCCGGCGGGTTATGTTGGCTGGCGGCTGCAGGCGCAAACCAATTCCCTCAATGCCGGCCTCGGTACCAACTGGGCGGAGGTAATGGGCGCGAGCCTCACAAACAATGTCACCCTGCCGTTGGATGCCACGCAGGGGAGCGTGTTCTACCGGTTGATTTTCCCCTGAATCTAGACGACACCATTTGCCACATGTTTGGTTTTAAGGATTCCTCCCCGTTACTTCGGCCTCAACTGAACCCCGTTACGGCTGGTACCTCGTCGCCATCGTAACAGCGGCAAAGCGCTGGAGGTGCCGGGAGCAAACACCAACAATGGGATTCAATTGGATCAAAACGCCTACAGCGGTATGGATTTCAGCTACCATACCAATCTGCTTCTCCCGGCCATCTTCAATCCCGCCGCCAATTATCTGGGCCTGCTGGCCGGGGTGGACACCGGCGTCTCTAAACCCATCCGTCACCGGCACAAATTATCAGGTGACCATCCCCCCCACGAACGCCGCCATGTTCTTCCGCCTGCAAAGATGATTTCATGGCATTCGGCTGATTTGGAGCGGACCCTTGCGCCCATCTGCAATTCGTTGGCCATCGTCCGTTTGTTCTAGTCCGTTTGGCTCGACTTCCGGCAGGTACGCTGCAACTTAAAGGAAACAACCGGCGTCTGATGTTTCAACTCATACCATTTGCATGACAGCGAACCAGTTTCCTTTACGCACCCGCCGTTGGCTCACGCTGCTCCTGGCCGGCGGGCTGGTCGGACATTTTCATGCGTCGTCTGCGGCGGAAAGTGTCTGGGCCCGCCCCGACGCGGCCGGACGGCTCACCTACCAGACCATGCCCACGGGCGACCGGCTGCTGGATTTTTCGTACGCGGGTTACGAGGGCGGCGGCGTGAAGATTCCGGACGTGCCGGTCAAGCTGACGGTGGCGCCGGGCGCCGGCGATGATTCGGCGGCCATCCAAAATGCGATCAACCAGGTTTCGCAACTGGCGTTGGTGGATGGCTTTCGCGGAACCGTGCAACTGGCGCCGGGAAACTTTCATTGCAGCCAAACGTTGGAAATCAAGACGGGCGGCGTGGTGCTCCGCGGAAGCGGTCCCGGGGAAGGCGGCACCACGATTACCATGACCGGCAACCCGCACTTGTGCTTTTCAATCAAGGGCGATGGCGCCGCCAAGCCCATCGGCAAACCGGCGGCCATCACGGATGCGTATGTGGCGGCCGGAACATCCTCGTTTCACGTGAGTCATCCGGAAGATTTTGCGGCGGGCGACAGCGTGCTGCTCAACCGCCCGGCCACGCCGGCCTGGGTGAAATTCATGGGCATGGACACGCTCGTCCGCAACGGCAAACCGGAACACTGGCTTTCCGGCGAGATGCATGCGGAGCGGACGATCAAGAGCATTGCAGGCAACCTCGTTACGCTGACCGTGCCGCTGGCGGATTCGTTTGACGCCCGGTATCTGAATCCGCCCGGCGGCACGATGGTGAAGTGCGATCTCTCCGCGCGGCCGCGGCACATCGGCGTGGAAAATCTGCGCCTTGTCTCGCCCCCGCAGGCGCTCACCATCAACCAGGCGCTCAACCGGGCGTTGCGCATGGACGGGGTGTCGGATTCTTGGGTGCGCGATCTGGCGGTGGAAAACACCATGAACAGCTTTTACTTTGGCGACCAGACCAGCCGCCTGACGGTGGATCGCGTGAACATCCGGCACGACGCCGCGAGTCTGGGCGCGGCCAAGCCGGAAGATTTCTGGGCCGGCGGCACGCAAACCTTCATCACCCGCTGTTCCGCCACGGGGAACAATGTGTTTTATTTTTCCACGGGCGCGCGGATGATGGGACCGGTGGTGGTGCTGAATTGCACCTTTTACGGCACCGGTCACATCCAGCCGCACATGCGCTGGGGTACGGGGCTGCTCCTGGACAATTGCAAGGTGCCGCAAAGCGGCATCGACCTGATGGACCGGGGCATCATGGGTTCCGGCCACGGCTGGACCATCGGCTGGTCGGTGGCCTGGAATTGCACGGCCAAGACCTTCACCATTCAGCAGCCGCCGGGTTCGATGAACTGGGCCATCGGCTGCCAAGGCCGGCTGGAAAGCGGCACCCAGCCGGGCAGCCCCAACAAAAAATTGCCGAATGGCATCATTGATTCACCGGAAACTCCCGTGGCCCCGGCCAGCCTTTATCTGGCCCAGTTGCGTGAGCGGTTGGGTCCGCAGGCGCTGGCGAATATTGGATACTAAACTATTACACCCGCCGTTTCATTCCGGCAGGCGAACGGTGAAGGTGGCCCCGCGACCCGCTTCGCTAACAACTTCAATCGTGCCGCCATGGGCTTGGATGATGGCCTTGGTGATGGCGAGTCCCAAACCAGTGCGACCCTGGCCGGCGGTGCGCGCGGAATCCACGCGATAAAACCGGTCGAAGATGTGCGGCAAATGCTCGGCACTGATGCCTGGACCGTTGTCGCTTACGGTCAAAACGGCCATTCCTCCGACCAGTCGTGTGCTAACCCAGACTTCGCCGCCGCGCTGGTTGTGATGTATGGCATTGGTCAGCAAATTAGTGACGACGAGCGTGAGGCGGTCGCCATCGGCGCGGCATGGCGTCGTGGCCAGGTCCGATTTGATGGTGATGACCTGCCCGGCCGCCAGCGGCAGCAGGAGTTTTAAGACGTCCGCCACCGTTTCCGCCAGATCTAGCGGGTTGCGCTGCACCGTTTCCTGGCCGGAATCGAGGCGGGCCAGTTCAAGCAAGGATTCGATGAGCCGGCGCATGCGCTGAGCGGCGCGCTGGCTGGCTTCAAAGGCCTCGCGATGTTCGGGGTTTTCACAGTCACTGGCCAGACCGTTTTGCAAATGGGTGAGCATGACGGTAACGGGGGTGCGCAGTTCATGCGCGGCATCGGCGGTGAAACGAGCCTGCTGGGCAAAGGCGGCATCCAGCCGGGCAAAGGTGGCGTTCAGCACGGCGGCGAGCTGGCTGAGTTCGCTGCCGGTGTTTTCCACCGGAATGCGCTGGGTCAGGTCCCCCGTGGCAATTTTGCCGGCGGTGACACTGATTTCATGGATCGGGCGCAAAGCCCGCGCCACCAGCCAGGAGCCCGTGGCGAGCCCCAGCAGCAAAACGGTCGCGCCAATGCCGGCCAGCCGCCAGGCGAGCTGGCGCAGACCGGCGGCGTCTGCGGCAATGGAACGGCCCACGAGCACGCAATCATTCGGTCCGGGAAACAGGAAGGCTTCGCGCAACTGGCCGCGCTGGCGAACCGTCGGCGCGCCCGCCTCGGGTCGCGGCACGTCGCGTGGCGCGGTGGCCGAATAAATGACGGGTGTCTGACTGTGATGCAACCAAACCACGTAGTAGCATGAATCGTCTCCTCCCTGATCAAACCGGGCGGCATTGCGGCCGGAAATGACGAATTCGCGCAACTGGCCTTCGCCTGGCCGGACGGGATGCTGGGATTCAACGAGCAAAGGCAAGCGCCGCTGCAATTCCTCGTCCAGCCGCCGGGCTTGCCGGCCGCTTTCCAACTGATAGACCGCCATGCCAAAACCGCACAGCACGGTGAACAGCAACAGACCGTACCACAGTTGCAGACGCCAGCGGATGGAGGAGAAGAAATTCATGCGATGGAATAGCCATGACCGCGCCGGGTCAGGATAAACTCCTGCCCAAGTTTCTTGCGCAGATTGAAAACATGCACGTCCAGCACATTGGAAAGCGTGTCATCGTTCTCATCGAAGAGATGTTCATAGAGATCCGTGCGGGTGACGACCTCACCGCGATGCAAGGCGAGATATTCAAGGACAATATATTCCCGCGCGGTGAGGGTGACGGGCTGCCCCGCGCGGGTGACCGTGCGCGCGGCGGTGTCGAGCTGCACCTCGCCGATGACCAGCAGGCTGCGGGTCTGCCGGGTGCTGCGGCGGATGATGGCCCGCAGGCGGGCAAAGAGTTCGGCGTTGTCGAACGGTTTGACCAGATAATCATCCGCGCCGGTGTCGAGCCCCCGGACGCGGTCGGCGCTGCGGTCGCGCGCGGTGAGCATGAGCACGGGCGTGGCCTTGGCTTCACGCAAACGGGCAAGCAATTCCCAGCCATCAAGGCGGGGCAGCATGACATCCAAAACAATGGCGTCGTAATCGGCGGCTTGCGCCTTGAACAGGCCTTCCTCGCCATCGGCGGCCGCATCCACGGCGTAGCCTTGACGGCGCAGGGCGCTCACCAGGCCGGCGAGCAGGTCGGGTTCGTCTTCCACCACCAGGAGTCTCATTGCGTGCGCCTGTTGTAACAGGTCGGGCGCGGTTTGACACGCTGTTTGGAACGCATTCACGGGGCCATCCTACCGGACTCAGGATTAATGCCAGATGAATGGTTGCGGAATTATTTAGATTTTGCCCAAGGGGCGGAAGCCTTAATGTCCTGTTAATCTGCGTTTGCCTAAAGTGGCAGCATGAAAGGGAATTTTGCAATGCGGGCGTTCCGGTTGCCGGGCCGATTGGTTTCGCTGATGTTGCTGGCCAATATCTTGCCGGCGGCGGCGCATGATCTCTCGGGCGATCCCGCCGGGACAAATTACGACCGCAGCGCCAAGCCGCCCACGAACATCCTGGTGAATTTCAGTTTTGCCGCCGCCAACGCCACCAATCACGGGGCAGCCATGGCCACGCTGTTCCAACCCTTTGCGCCCAAGGTGCAAACCCATTGGGACGACCGGTTCTTTTACATTGAGTCTGACGGCATGCCGGCGCACCCGCTCATGGTGGGCATCACCGCCTGGCAACAACAGGTGCCGTTGCCGCAAACTTATACGGGCAACAATGCGTGGCAACTGCCGTTACAGCCGCAGGTGGCGGTGCAACCCATTTCGGCCAAGACCCATTTCTTTCGCGGAGCCATTGCCATTGCCGTGAACGGCGTGCCGATATTCAATCCCATCAAAAATGACGGCATCACCGACACGTATCTCGCCGGCGAACTGGACAACTATGGCGGCCACTCCGGCCGGGCGGATGATTATCATTACCACATCGCGCCCTTGCACTTGCAGAAGTATGTGGGCTCCAACAATCCGGTGGCGTTCGCGCTGGATGGTTATCCGATCTACGGACTGACGGAACCCGATGGTGCGCCCGCCAGCGGACTGGATGAGTTCAACGGCCACACCACGCCGGAACTGGGTTACCACTATCATGCCACCAAAACTTATCCCTATCTCAACGGCGGCTTTCACGGCGTGGTGACGGAACGTGGCGGCCAGGTGGACCCGCAACCGCGCGCGCAACCGTTGCGCCCCGCCACCTATCCGCTGCCCGGCGCGACCATCACGGGCTTCAAAGCCGAACCGGATGGCATAAGTTATACACTCACCTATGAGATTGGCGGGGAAAAGGCGATGGTGCATTATTTGAAAAATGCGGGCGCGGTGGACTTCGATTTTACCGACACCTCGGGCCGGACCGTGACGCGGCATTATGCCACGGGCTTTCACGATGGCGGCCGGGATGAAAATCCGCCGCCCCGGGATCGCCCGGAGGGCAACCGGCCGCCGCGTGATCCGAACCGCCAGCCGTGGCTCAAGGTACACGCGAAAGAAATGGATGCGAACCGTGACGGCACGCTGACGCGCGAGGAATTTATTGCCGAGGTGAACCGCGTGTTTGCCGCCTATGACCAAAATCAGGATGGCAAACTCACGGCGGATGAATATGGCGGACCGCCGGTGCGGTCGCCGATGGGCGGTTACATCAAGCAGCATTACCGCGAGCTGCTGGATGAAACCGGTGTGATCACCAAGGCGTCCCTGATGAAGGAAGCCATGCGCATGTTTGACAAAAGCGACCTGAACCATGATGGCAAGCTCACACCGGATGAAACCGCCCTGCCGCCGGGTTACAAGGCCACGCCGCCGGGCAACCCGGGCGAGAATCCGCCGCCCCGCTAAACTTTATGAACATCAATATCCGCACTACCACGATGCTGGCTCTGCTCTTGGCACCCAGCCTCCAGGCAGGCACAAATTACCCCGTCGTGGACACGGGTCAAACCACATGTTACGACAACCGCAGCCCCATCGCCGCGCCATCACCTGGCCAGCCGTTTTACGGCCAGGACGCGCAATTCCATCATCATCCCTCTAGTTACACCCTGAGCGCGGATGGCTTGACCGTACTCGATAATAACACGGGGCTCACCTGGCAGCGCAGTCCCGATACCGATGGCGATGGCGTCCTCACGCGGCGGGACAAGCTGACGTTGAGTCAGGCGCAGGCGCTGCCCGCCAAACTGAACGCCGCGAAATTCGGCGGCTTCACGGACTGGCGGCTGCCGTCCATCAAGGAATTGTATTCGCTCTTCGACGCGCGCGGCACGGACCCCAGCGGCCCCGGCGGACAGAACATCGCCCGGCTGCGGCCGTTCATTGACACCAACTATTTCAGATTTGCCTACGGTGATCCCCGCACCGGCGAGCGGGTGATTGATTCGCAATACGCCTCCGGCACCAAGTATGTCGGCAAATCGGTGCGCGGCTTCGGCAAGTTGTTCGGCGTGAACTTCGCGGACGGCCGCATCAAAGGCTACGACCTGTTCATGCCGGGCGGCGACATGCAAAAGACGTTTTTTGTCATCTGCGTGCGGGGCAATCCGGCGTATGGCACGAATGATTTTTCGGATAACGGCGACGGCACCATTTCGGATCGCGCCACCGGGCTGATGTGGTCGCAAGGCGACAGCGGTCGCGGCCTGAACTGGCCGGCCGCACTGGCGTGGGTGCAGCAACAGAACGCGACCAACTTTCTTGGCCACAACGACTGGCGGCTGCCGAGCGTGAAAGAGCTGCAAAGCATCGTGGATTATTCCCGTTCGCCGGACACCAGCCACACGCCGGCGATTGATCCCAAATTCAACTGCACGGTCATCACCAATGAAGCCCGGCAGGCGGATTATGCGTTTTATTGGACGGCGACCACGCACGCGGGCTTCCTGGGCGGCGGCGCGGCGATGTACGTGGCTTTTGGCCGGGCGGGCGGCTGGATGTCTCCGCGCGGCATGGCGGGCGGACCGCCGGAACGGCGCGGCGGCTTTGGCCCCGGTCCGGGTGGCGATGGCCCGCCGCCGGATTTCGGGCCGGAGGCGGATGCGCCGGTGGATTATCACTATGTGGATGTCCACGGGGCGGGCGCCCAGCGCAGCGATCCCAAGACCGGCGACCCGGCGATGTTTCCGCACGGACGCGGTCCGCAGGGGGACGTGATCCGCATTTTCAATTACGTCCGGCTCGTGCGCAATCTGCCGGATTGAAGAATGATCCGATCCCTATGAAATTCCTGACGAACCGCCGAAAATTTCTGTCGCTAACCACGGCGGCCACCGGGTGGCTGCTCACCCCCGTCTGGGCGCAAAACGATTCGCCGCCCCGTCCGCGCAAGCGCGGCGGTCCGGGCGGACGCGGTCGCCGGGACGCGCGGGATTATGTGCTGCCGCCCGAACTGGCCGAATTTAGCTTACTCTCGCTGGTTCTCGGGCGGGTGAGCGACCACTCCGTAACCGTCAGTTCCGTGGCCCGCACCACGCTGGAAGGTTATTTTGAATACGGTACGTCAGCAGGCAATTATCCCAACCGAACCGCCTTGGCGGAGTTTGCCGCCGGTCACCCGGTGGAGACGGTCTTTGCGGGGCTGCAACCGGATACGGAATATTTTTACCAATTCCATTATCGCGCGCCCGGTGAAACTGATTTTAAGACGCGGGCGGAGTGCCGGTTTCATACGCAACGCGCCGGCGGCAGCTCGTTCATGTTTACGATTCAGGGCGACTCGCATCCGGAACGGCCGCAGATGAGCGATCCCGATTTGTACGCGCGCACGCTGTTGCAAGTGGCCGCCAGCAAGCCGGATTTTCACATCTGCATGGGCGATGATTTTAGCGTGGCCCCGGTGCGCGAGGTAAATTACGCCGCGGTAGCCGAACGCTACACCCTGCAGCGTCCGTTTCTGGGATTGGTCGCGCAATCGGCTCCGGTCTTTCTGCTCAATGGCAATCATGAACAGGCGTCGCTCTTTAATTTCAATCAGGCGGATGACCGCCATGCGGTGGCCGTGCTGGCCCAAACGGCGCGAAATCAGTTTTATCCCACGCCCGCGCCGGACGGTTTTTATGGCGGCGACACGGAGCCGTTGAAAGACATCGGGCTGCGGAAAGATTATTGCGCGTGGTCGTGGGGGGATGCGCTGTTTGTGATTCTGGACAATTACTGGCATTCGCCGGTGCAGGTGGACAGCGGCTTTCATGAGGAGGAAGGCGGCGGGGGCGGCGGCAAAAATGGCCGACGGGATCGCGACTGGTGGTCGCTGACGCTGGGCGATACGCAATATCATTGGTTCAAGCGGACACTCGAGCAAAGCCGCGCAAAATATAAATTTGTCTTCGCCCATCACGTGCTCGGCTCCGGCCGGGGCGGCGTGGATGAGTGCGATCTGTTTGAATGGGGCGGCCGTAACAAGCGCGGCGACTGGGAATTCAACCAGCGTCGCCCCGGCTGGGAAATGCCCGTGCATCAGCTCATGGTGAAACACGGTGTCACGATTTTTTTCCAGGGCCATGACCATCTCTACTGCCAGCAGTCGGCGGATGGCATTGTCTATCAGGAAGTGCCCATGCCGGCGGATCAGGGTTACATGACTTACAATGAAGACCGCTACCAGTCCGGCGTGAAGCTGCCCAATTCCGGTTACCTGCGCGTGACCGTTTCGCCGGAGCACGTAAAAGTGGATTATATCCGCAGTTTTCTACCCAAGGACGAGTCGGCGCAAAACAAGACCGGCGACCTCGCCCACAGTTACACCGTGAAACCAAGGGGGCAACATGCGTAACCTACAAATCATGGGCATGGCGTTGTTTTGCGGGTTTACCCTGGCGGCGGCAGCGGCACCGGGCGACGCGAGTCAGGATAAACCGCGCGGCCATCGCAGTTCCTCCGGGGCGAATATTTTCCAAGTGACCGTGCCCGAGCATCCGTACGACCTCATTCTCGCCCGCCCGGAGAAAGATCAGGTAACGCTGAGTGTGTTGGCGTATCACGACGTCGAAGGTTATGTCAGCTACGGAACCACGAACAACACCACACCCGGCCAGACCGCATTGCAGTCTTTCAAGGCCGGCACGCCAGTGGAACTGGTCATCGGCTCGCTGGTGGCGGATACGGCTTATCACTACCAATTCCACTGGCGGACACCGGGTGCAACCGCGTTTACGGTCAGCCCGGAATATGCATTTCACACCGCGCGTTCGCCGGGCAATCCTTTTGCTTTCACCCTCACCGCCGACGCGCATCTGGATGAACACACGAGCGCGGAAGTTTATAACCAAACACTCGCAAACATCCGCGCCGGGCGGCCGGATTTTCATATTGATCTCGGCAACCTGTTCATGACGGACAAGCACGCCACCCGCGCGGAAGCCGCCCGGCAATATCTGGCGCAGCGCTATTATCTCGGCGAAATCGGCGTCAGCGTGCCGGTGCTTCTGGCGTTGGGTGTGCATGACGGCGAGAGCAGTCGATACGATGACGGCTCACCCGACAGCCTGGCCGACTGGTCAAATCATCTTCGCACCTGCTATTTCCCGAATCCGGCACCGGATGCTTTCTACAGCGGCAATCGCACGCCCTCAGCATCCGCCCAACCGCTGCAAAATTATTATGCCTGGGAATGGGGTGATGCCTTGTTCGTGGTATTGGATCCCTACCGCTACTCGCTGCGCCAGCGCGGCGGCGGTGATGGCTGGACGTGGTCGCTCGGTCAAACCCAGTACCAATGGCTGGCGCAAACGCTGGCAACCAGCCGCGCCGGATTCAAATTCGTTTTCCTCCACAACCTGCTCTGCGGCGATCAGGCCTCGCGCGGCGGCGTTGAAATCGCCGGGTTCAACGAATGGGGTGGCAAAAACCTGGACGGGACGGACGGGTTTGCGCAACATCGGCCCGGTTGGCCAATGCCCGTACACCAATTGCTCCTGCGCAATCACGTGGCCGCCGTCTTCAAGGCCCATGATAATTTTTACGCCCGCCAACAATTGGATGGCATTTTGTATCTGATGGTGCCGCAGCCGAGTTTTGCCGGCGATGACTGCATTCGCGATCTCCAAAATTACGGCTACCGGCAGGGTGTGTTCCGGGGCAATTCCGGCCATGTGCGCGTGGACGTTTCGCCCGGCAAGGCGTTGGTGAGTTACCTGAAATCCGCGCCGGACAGTCCGGTGGCGGACTCGTTTGAAATCCTCAAACATTAATCCGGCATTCCATGGCGTTTGCCCATCCCCCAACATGAACCGGTTAAGCAAAATCTGTTTGGTTTTTTTGCTGGGCATGCTGTCGGCGCGGGCGCATCCCCTGTTGCAAGATGCCATGCTGGTGGAGTCCGGCCCCGGCAAACTGCGGCTGACCATTAACGTCTCGCTCGTGGAAATCAGCGTGGCCGAAGGCGTGGCACTGGGGCCCTTTAGCGTGACTGATTCCGGAGCTTGGGACGGGGCGGTTCAAAAGCACGGAGATTATCTGCTAAAACATCTCGGTATCGGGAGCGGAACGAACCGGCTCACGGGTCACGTTACCGGCGTGGCTCCGCCGTCCGAGTTCGATCAATCCGAGAATACGTTTTATCAGTACGAACTGACTTATCCAACCACCGGTCCCCTGCCCGCTTCCCTTGTCATTTCTCAGGACATGCTGAGGGAATGGCCCTACGCGCCCGGCACAGCGTGGGATGTCAGTTATGTGCTGCATATCAAACCGGCCGGCTCTGAGACGGTCACCTCCCGACTGCTCACCGGTCGGCAGCCAGTCACGATTTCAACGGCAAGCACGGCACCTTCCGGCGGGGATGAGTCGAAGGGGAAAACGGCGGCCTACGCCACCTTCTGCGCCTACCTCTGGCACGGCATCTGGCATATCCTGACCGGCTATGATCATTTGCTGTTTGTGGCGGCGCTGGTGCTGGCCGTGAACAGTTTCTGGGAAATGGTAAAAGTCATTGCCGCCTTCACCTGCGCCCATACGCTGACCCTGGCCCTTTCGGTATTCAACCTGTTCCGGCTGCCTTCCGGTATTGTTGAACCGGTCATTTCCCTCAGCATCGTACTGGTGGCCTTGGAAAATATTTTTTGGCCCGAGCGCGCCCATTCGCGCGCGCGACTGGCCATCGCTTTTGGATTTGGCCTCATCCATGGACTGGGTTTCGCCGGCGGGTTGCTCGATGCCATGCAAGGGCTGCCGCCGGTCAGTCTTTGGATTGCCCTGGGCGCTTTCAGTTTGGGCGTGGAAATCGGCCATCAAGTGGTGGTGTTGCCGCTGTTTGGCTTGTTGAAACTGAACCGGCGGCACGGCGGCACAGGGTTACAAACGCCTGCATTGCAGTATGGCTCGGCGATCATCGCTTGCTGCGGCACAGGCTATCTGGTCATCGCGCTCCGGGAACAGTGGTTTCTTCGGTGAAAGCTACGGCTGTCGGGTCATGTTCCAAAATGGATACAAAGTTTGAATTGGCGGCAGTTTTTTGAAACCATCGTGCCACGCAACACGACCAATCTTGTATCAACGCATGAAAAAATACCTTTTGCCGCTGCTCGCCGTCATTGCCCTGGCGATGATGGCATCCTCCGCCCGGTCGCAGGACAATTTAAAATTGTGGTACACCCAGCCGGCCGCCAGTTGGGAACCGGAGGCCCTGCCCATCGGCAACGGACACATGGGCGCGATGATCTTTGGCGGCGTCAATGCCGAGCGCATCCAGTTCAATGAAGAAAGCCTGTGGCTGGGCGACGAGGATGACACCGGCTACTACCAAAACTTCGGCGAAGTACGCGTACAGTTTGCCGGGGCGGACATGACCGTCGCGGATCCCGACCAAAATCCCACCAGCGGCGGTCAGGATGTGCAGGCCAGTTGCGACGGCCTGGCGGATACGAAATGGTGCATCGAAAATCATGGTCACTTCCCCATCCGCTGGCAGGCCTCGGTGGGACAGCGCAGTCCGGTGACGGGCTACACGCTGACCTCGGCCGATGACGTCCCCGAACGCGATCCCAAAGACTGGCGTTTCCTCGGCTCCATGGACGGCCAGCAATGGACGTTACTGGATGAACACAAGGATATGCCCGTCTGGCCCAAACGCCATGCGGCCAAAAAATTCTCGTTTGCCAACGACAAGGCCTATGCCTATTACCGCTTTGAATTTCTCGCCACCCACAATGCCCCGCATTTTCAGATCGCCGAGATTACGCTCACTCCGGCGGAGAATGTCACCGGCAATGATTATCGGCGCGAGTTGGATCTCAATCAGGCCGTCCACCGGGTGACCTATGAGAAGGATGGCGTGCATTATACCCGCGAAGCCTTTGCCAGTTTTCCCGATAACATCCTGGTCTTCCGTTTCACGGCGGACAAACCCGGTGCGCTCTCCGGTCTGATTTCCCTTTGGGATGCGCACGAGGCGGCGACGCTGGCGAATGCCGACGGCCTGAGCATCAGCGGCGCCTTCCCCGGTTACAAATATGACGGCGGCAAGAACTGGCTGCCGTTGCATCGGGAGGCGCAGGTGCGGGTGTTGCACGCGGGCGGCACGGTCTCCACGAAGGGCGACAAAGTATCGGTGGAAAAAGCGGACTCGCTCACGCTGCTGCTCGCCGCCGGCACGGACTTTCTCCAGAATCGTTCGAAAAACTGGCGCGGCCCCCTATCCCATGACACCATCACGGCCCGTCTGGATGCCGCCGCCAGTAAAACCTACGCTGACTTGTTGGCCGCGCATATTCGCGATTATCAGCATCTGTTCAACCGTGTGACCCTCACCCTCGGCGGACAGGCCCGTCCGCAGTTGCCCACCAATGCGCGCATCAAAGCCTATCGCACCACGCCCACGGACCTCGGGCTGGAAGAACTGATGTTTCAATACGGCCGCTACCTGTTGATTTCCTCGTCCCGCGAAGGCGGGCTGCCCGCCAATTTGCAAGGCAAGTGGAACGACAGCAATAATCCGCCGTGGCGCTCTGATTATCACACCGATGTAAACGTGGAGATGAATTACTGGCTGGCCGATGTGGCGAATCTCGGCGAATGCTTCCAGCCCTATGCGGAATGGCTGAATTCCATCCGCGCCGTCCGTACCGAAGCCACCCAAAAAGCCTTTGGCGTGCGCGGCTGGGTAATGCGCGGCGAGAGCGGCTTGTTCGGCGGTTCCACCTGGGAATGGGTGCCCGGCGCCAGCGCGTGGATGCTGCAAAACAGCTTTGATCATTATGCCTTCACGCAGGATAAAGAGTATCTCCGGACCCGCGCCTATCCAGCCATGAAAGAGGTCTGCGCCTACTGGCTCGACCGGCTCAAAGCCCTGCCGGACGGCACGCTCGTAGCCCCGAGCGGTTATTCTCCCGAGCACGGCCCGGTGGAAGACGGCGTGTCATTCGACCAGCAGTTGATCTGGGATTTGTTCACCAGCACCATCGAAGCGGCCGACGTTCTGGGTGGCGATAATGATTTCCGCAACCTGCTCGCCGACAAACGGGCGAAATTGCTGGGACCGAAGATTGGCAAGTGGGGTCAGCTTCAGGAATGGATGGTGGATCGGGATGACCCGAACGATCATCATCGCCACACCTCGCATCTGATCGCCGTATTCCCCGGCCGCCAGATTTCAGCGGTGAAAACACCGGAACTGGCCAAAGCCGCCGCCGTTTCCCTGGAACATCGCAGTGTCTTGGACGACAGCCACCGCGAATGGGCCTTTGCCTGGCGCATGTCCATCTGGGCCCGGCTCGACAATGGCGAGAAGTCCCATTTCATGCTGGAAAACCTGCTGCAATACGGTGTCCTCCCGAATCTGTTCTGCTCGCATCCGCCCTTCCAAATGGATGGCAACTTCGGTTCTGTGGCGGGCATGTGTGAAATGCTGCTGCAAAGTCATGCTGGCGAAATTGAATTGCTGCCGGCCCTGCCCAACGCCTGGCCGACCGGCTCGGTTCACGGCCTGCGGGCGCGCGGCGGTTATGAAGTGGATATTGCCTGGGAAAACGGAAAGCTGAAAACAGCGGCCATTCGCAGCATCGTTGGCACGCAATGCACCGTCCGCTATGGCCGGCAAACCATTGACCTGAAACTCGCGCCGGGCGAGTCGAAGTCGTGGAACGGCCTCTGAGACCTCACTGCGGCAGCAGCCGAATATGCGTCGGCTCATCACGATCACACGTGAGCCAGCCATCCTGCTCATGCAGTTCCACCGTCTGGATGGAACTGCGGCGCTGTTCGTAGCCGTCCTTGCGGGCATCCAATCCGCGACGGCCGGGATGCGTGAAGTAAAATAAATATCCACGGTCACCACTGATGACCACGTCCGGGTGGCCGCCCATGACCTGATCGTCTTCCCCTTGGCCGGGAATCGCAACGAGGTTCGTGGGTTGTTTGTCCCAATGAATCAGGTCGTCCGAGCGGAATACACCGAGGCCCTTCCATTCATCAATGATCACCCAGAATTTGTTGTGCCAGCGAAAGCCTTTCGGACCTTCACCGCGACTCTTGAAGGCGAGTCCTTTGTCCACCCACGTTTTCAGATCCGGGCTGTCGGCGTAATTGATGGATTTGCCGGCCCGCTCGTTGTTGTACCACAGCCGCCAGGAACCGTCCGGCAGCTGCAAAATGCTGGGATCAATCACACGGTCGGAAGCCAGCGCCAGCTTGCGCGGATCGCGCCAATGCACCATATCCGTGCTGGTCAGTTGTACGATGAAGCGAGGATGCCCCCAATCCAAAAATACGCCGGGAACAATGGTGAGAAACATCTGCCACGTGCCGTCTGGAGCGCGGGTGACATCCGGCGCCCAACAGGTAACGTTGGTGCCGCCGTATTCCGCCGGCAGCTCAAACTTCGCATCGCCCACATAACTCCAATGCGCCCCGCCGTCTGCTGAGGCGGCGATCCCGATGGGCGTGCCATGCACCCAGGTGACGCCGGGCAGATTCGTCATGGTCGCACGGCGGTTGGTGTAATACATCCACCATTGTTTCACGAGGGGATTCCAGATCAGCGTGGGGTCGGCGGCGCCATTGTAAACCGGATCGCGATAGAGCGGTTTGGCGGCGACCAAGCCGAGGTCCTCCGCCAACACCGGCAGTGAAAGCGAAATCAGGGTCAGGGCCAGCAAGACGAATTTGCGCATGGAATAAAAATGAATCAGCGAAAGCGGCGCGGCGAGCTTTTTCAGGCCGGAACGCGGACTGTGGTGAACCCCAGCCGCAGCAACGGTCACCATCCCCCCCAAGAACTTGCCAGGCCAACTGGCTGGGCCTATTGCGGTTGGACAATGACACAGTCTTCAGCCCCTGGGCGAAGCTCACTCAGGCTCGCCGGAAAAATGGGAAAAGCGCCGGAATCCACTTGAGTCCCTCTTGCCCTTCCGCACAATTGGCGCGTGCTCAAATTTGCGGAATTGATCTTTGGCGCCTCGCTGTTGCTGCTGCTCGCGGGCTGTGCCACCACGCCCCGGGAAGAAACCGCCTCGCTGCCGGCGGAACTGACGGCAACCAATCCGGTCGTCCCCGCCAAACCCGTGGTCACGCACCCGGTTTTGCCGCCGGCCACGAACCACACCTCTGAAGTTAATATCAATCTGCCGCCCAGAATCAGCCGGCCGGCTCCCATTCTCACTTGGACCTCCCTGAACAACTGGGCGGTGCGCCAGAGACTTTCCCCGCCACGCAAGGTGGCCAGTTCGCCCATCACCGCCTATGCCATCAGTTCACCCAAGGGCGTGATGACCCTGATCATTGGCAGCCGCGAAGCCACTTGGAACGGCGTCGGCATCCACCTCGGCTTTGCCCCGGAAATTATTGATAACCAAGTCTTCGTTTACGGCCTTGATCTGCAAAAAAACCTCGAACCACTACTGGTCAATGACCCGCTTTCATTCGGGACCAATCGCGTGGTGGTGATTGACCCCGGCCATGGTGGCATCAATGGCGGCACCATCAGCGTGCTCGACAAGCGGCCGGAAAAAGATTTCACCCTCGACTGCGCCCGCCGCCTGAAACCCCTGCTCGAAGCCAGCGGCTGGCAGGTGTTTCTGACCCATACCAACGACGTGGATGTGGCCATTTCCAACCGGGTAACCTTTGCTGAAATGCACCATGCCAGTCTGTTCATCAGCCTGCATTTCAATTCCGCCGCCCCCTCCCGCCGGGAATCCGGGTTGGAGACCTATTGTCTGACCCCCGTGGGCCTGCCCTCCACCCTCACGCGGGGGAATCCGGATTTTCTGACCCAGTCCTTTCCCAACAACGAATCCGACGAGGCGAATATTCAGCTCGCCATGCGCCTGCATACCGCCGTCCTGCGGGCCAGCGGCGAGGAAGACCGCGGCGTCCGCCGCGCCCGTTTCATGGGCGTGCTGCACGGGCAAAAACGCCCGGCGGTGCTCATCGAGGGCGGCTTCCTCTCCAACCCGGCGGAAGCGCAACACATTGAAAACGCCGACTTCCGCCAAAAGCTGGCCGAAGCCATCGCCAGTGTCCTGCGCTAAAAGATGAAACCAAGCAGGCTTGAACCCTGGCGTCCAATCGCCCATGCTCCCTTGAAAACGCGCAACGAATAACCCCATGCCAGCCACCGCCACTCAACCTGCCGCCCCCTTCGTCCTGGTCACCGGCGGCGCGGGCTTCATCGGCTCGCACCTCGTCGGCCGCCTCTTGCGGGACGGCCAATCCGTCGTGGTGATTGATGACTTTTCCACCGGCAGCCGGCAGAACCTCCAGCCGTACCAAGCCGATCCCCGGCTGCGGGTCATCCCCTCCCGCATCTCCGCGTGCGCGGAACTGCCGCAGCTCGTCGCCCAAGCAGAATTTGTTTTCCACCTCGCCGCCACCGTGGGTGTGGACCTCGTGGTCAAATCCGCCCTCCACGTACTCGAAGCCAGTTTTAACGAAACCCAGTGTTTGCTCCACGCCGCCGCCAAAGCCGGCACCCCGATTCTGTTCACCTCCACCTCGGAAGTTTACGGCAAGAGCGCCAAACCCGCCTTTGATGAGAACGACGATTTACTGATTGGGCCGCCGGGACAATCCCGCTGGAGCTACGCCTGCTCCAAACTGACGGATGAATTTCTTGCCCTGGCCCACGCCCGGGAAAACAAATTGCCGGTAACCATCGTCCGCCTGTTCAATACCGTGGGCCCCCGCCAGACCGGACGCTACGGCATGGTGCTGCCCCGGTTCATTGAAGCCGCCAAAGCCGGCCGGCCGTTGCGGGTGTTTGGCGATGGCGGGCAGTCACGCTGCTTCTGCCTCGTGCATGATACGGTGGAGGCGCTGGTGCGGTTGCAACATTGCCCGGCCGCGCGCGGAGAAATTTTCAACATCGGCGGCACCGAGGAGATTACCATTCTGGAGCTCGCCCGGCTGGTGACGGCCACGCTTGGTTCAACCTCCCCGATTGAACTGATTCCCTACGACCAGGCGTATGCCCCGGGCTTCGATGACATGCGCCGCCGCAAACCGCTGGTGGAAAAACTGGAACGTTTCGTCGGGTTCAAACCACAGACATCGCTGCGCGACATCATCCGGCTGACGGCGGAATAGCCTCAGCACTTGGTTGGCGGCACCCCGATGAAATCCATGCCCACCAGGCACACATCATCATCGAATTCACCGTTCACGGAAAAAGCGCGAATGATGCCCAGCAGTTCGTCGAACATGGCGGTGGGCGTCCGGTCCAGCAGACATTTCACATCCATCATCAGCCGCTGCTGGGAGTAAAGCTCCTCGTTCTGGCCCTGTACCTCATAGAGCCCGTCCGTAAACAGCATCAGAAAGTCGCCCGGCGCAATGGCCGCTTCCGAGGTCTGGTACGGCGGGTCTTCAAACAATCCGAGGGCGGGCTGGCTCCGGCCGGTGTCATTCACGAGCGGATCCACGCTGCCCGTGGAACGATGCACCATCAGCGGCTTGGGATGCCCCGCATTCGCAAAGCGCAACCGCCCCGTTCGGCAGTCCGCCACCGCGTAAAATGCGGTCGTCAGCATGGGCGACCCGGTGTTTTTCAGGATGCTGCACAGATCGAAATTCAGCTTCCGCAAAAAATTGCCCGGCTCCCGCGCCAGCGGTTTCAATTCCTCCGCCAGCGCCCGGATCATCGCCGTGACCAGCGCCGCCCGGACCCCGTGGCCGGTCACGTCGCAAATGAACACCCCCGCCTCCGTGGGCGAGATCGCCGACACGCTGAAGAAATCGCCGCTCACCGTCTCCGCCGGTTCGTAGCGGTGTACGAACTGAAACGCGCTCTGCTCCGGCGCGACGTGCTGCGGAAAGCACGGGTACACCTGCGGCAGCATCGCGTACTGAATTTCCCGCGCCGTGCGCAGGTTTTCCTCCATCAGGGCGCTCTTGGCCCGCAACGCCTCGCGGCTGCGCGACAGCTCCGCCGTGGCGCGCCGGATCTGCTCCTCCGCCCGCTTGCGCTCCGTGATGTCTTCCACCGTGCCCTCGTAATAGAGCAGTTTGCCTTGCGCATCCCGCACCGCCCGGCAGTTCTCCGCAATCCAGATGATCGTGCCGTCCTTGCGGTAAATCTTGGACTCAAAGCCGCTCAGCGTGTCGCTCTCCTGCATGAAGCGGACAAATTCCTCGCGGCGGCCGTGTTCCACGTAAAGCCGCACCGCAATGTCCTTGATGCTGGCCATCAGTTCCACCGGCGATTTGTAACCGTAAATGCGCGCCAGCGCGATGTTGGCCAGCAGATAATGGCCGTCCGGCGTCGTGCGGAAAATGCCTTCCACCAGATGGTCAAAAATGCCGTAGTAATTCTCCTTCTCCGCCACCAATGCCAATCGCTCCTGCTGGCGGGCAATGGAACAATGAATGGCATGGTGCAGCGTTGGCACCGTCAGCTCATCGCGCCCCAGATAATCCTGCGCCCCGCTGTAAACCGCCTCCGGCAGATAATGCTCGTCGCCGATGGGGCCGATGACAATCACCGGCAATTGCGGCGCCTTGGAGGTAAGCGAGGTGATCTGGAACAGCGCGGCGGTATTCGCTTGGGCGATCTCATACAGGATCGCCTGAAAGTTGTTGGTCGCCACCATCGCCAGCCCGGCGTCCGGACCCGGCTCGACGGTCAGGTCGGCGAACGACCCCAGCATGTCGGTCACGCGACGCGCGAAGGGTGCGTCGGTGCTGATGAGTAAAATTTTCAATGGCTGGTTCTCCATGCGAATACCGTTCGTCTGAAAATACTCTTTTCACGCCAGCCCGCAAGCGTGTTGCGCACCTATTCCATTCTGGCCGTCCTCCCCCAAACGTGGTATGTCTGACGGTCGGCGCGAAGATTAGTCTTAGCTGTTTGTTTCTCCACCGAGCAACACAAACAGCTGAAGCCTGGTATCTTCAGACAAAAACAATCAATCAAACAAGGCTGGAACAATAAAAACATGAATGCAAAACTGTCGTTAAACCACCCCCCGGCACGCACCGTCAGCCGCGCTTCGCGCGCTTGGGCGCTTTTACTGCTGATCACCGTCACCTGCTGCCTGCTGGCCAGCCCCGCCCGGGCCATTTTGGTCACCTGGACCAATGCCGCCACGGCCGTCTGGACCAACCCGGTCGCTTGGAATCCCAATGGCGTGCCGGTGGCCACCAATGATTATCTCGTCTCCGGCGCCTTCACCATGCAGTCGGTGGATAATACCAACAGCGTCTTTAACGCGAACAGCGTGACCGTGCAAAGCGGCTCCACCCTCTATTTCTACCGTTCCAACGGCGGCACCAGCATCAGTGCCACCAATGTTTTCACCAACACCGTGGCCACCACCGCCAGCACCCTCACCGTCAGCAACGCCATCATCAAGCTCGACTCGTCGCTGGGCTCCGTTCTGCACCATCTCAAAACCCCGCTCGTGCTCAAGGGTACCAACACCATTACCTACGGCACCACGGATGGCTACACGCTCGACCTTTACCTGGACTCGCCGCTGACCGGTTCCGGTTCCGTAAACCTGACCCGCTCCACCAGTGGCACCTCCCACCAACGTGACTTTTACCTCACCGGCGACAGCAGCGGCTATTCCGGCAGTTGGACCAATACCGGCACCGCCGCCGGCACCACCTCGGGCACCCTCAATTTTTACTCCACCGCCGTCTCCGGCTGGGGCAGCGGCAACATGACCCTGAATGCCTACGCCAACCTGACCATCAGCGCCGCCATCACCAACCCGGCCCCCCGCATCACCCTGAACTCGTCTACCGCCACGGTCACCATTAATAGCGCCTCGGTCATTGGCTCCCTCTCCGGCGTGGCCAGCAGCACCGCCACGCTGAACAGCGGGCTTACCCTCGCTGATAACACCAGCACCACGTTCGCCGGCAGCCTCTCCGGCGCGGGTCCGCTGACCAAAAACGGCACCGGCACCCTGATCCTCCCGAACGTAAACCTGAACACCGCCACCAATACCATCAATGCCGGCACGCTGATCGCCGCCGGCAGCGTGGGTGCCCTGACCATGAACAAAGGCACCACCCTCGCCCCGGGTGCCGCCGCCCTGACCGCCGGCTCCCTGTCCGTCAATGGCAACCTCACCTTCAATACCAACAGCCTCAATCTGGATGTCTCCAGTTCCACCGGCGGCGGTAATGATTCCATTTACGTCGGCGGCAATCTGGTGTTGAGCGGCGTCACCACCGTCAATCTGAACCTGATCAACGGCTCGGCCGCCGCCGGTCCGTACACGATCATCAATTACAGCGGCACCCTCACCGGCGGCGTCACCAACTTCGCCATCGTGGGCAGCCACTCCGCCACCCTGGACTTCTCCACGCCCAATCAGATCAACCTTTGGTTCACCAACGGCGCCCCCCGGAACCTCGTCTGGCGCGGCGACGGCGGCAGCAACTACTGGGATGCCGGCACCAGCTTCACCTGGTTTAACGGCACGGCCACGGATTACTTCGGCCAGGGCGACAATACGACCCTCGACGACACCGCCACCAACCTGACCGTCAACGTCGTCGGCACCGTTTCCCCCGGCCTGTTCGTGGTTACCAATTCCACCAATAACTATGTCATCCAGGGTGCCGGTGCCATCAGCGGCGGCGCCGCCCTGCTCAAGGCTGGCACCGCTTCTCTCATCGTCAGCAATATCAACGCCTTCACCGGCGGCACTACCATTTCCGCCGGCTCCATCATTGCCAAAAACGCCACCAACTCGCTGGGTACCGGCCCCGTCACGTTGGGCGATGTCAATACCGGCACCAACACCGTGGCCCTTTACGTGACCTACAAGGATACCTTCACCAACGCCATCAGCGTCACCGGTGCCGGGACCGGCACCGTCACCATCGGCGGCGACCAGAGCGGTGGTGCCAGCGGCAACGCCACCACCATTTCCGGCCCCATCAGTCTTAATCAATCCCTGATCATTGACTCCGGCAACCAGCTCGACCGCCTGCACATTGGCGGCGCCATCACCGGTACCGGCAACCTGACCCTGCTCGGCGGCCACCGCATCGACCTGGGCGGCAACAATACGTTCAGTGGCAATGTCTATCTCCAGGGCGCGGGCACTCTGTTTGAATCCTTCAGCGCCTCCGCCATCCCCTCCACCGCCTCCGTGGACGTCGGCGCGGGCAGCACTTTCGGAAATTACATTGACCAGCACATCGATGCCCTCACCGGCAGCGGCCTGGTGGAACCCTATGCCGCCAGCGGCACACTATACGTCGGAATGAACGGCGGCAGCGGCACCTTCAGCGGCATCCTGACCAACAATGGTGCCTATGGGCTGACGCTCGTCAAGAACGGCGGCGGCACCGAAACCATCAATGGCGCGGACTATCTCACCGCCACCACCGTCATCACCAATGGCACCCTGGCCATTGGCGCGGCCGGCTCCATTTCCAATTCCGCCCTCATCGCCGTGGCGAGCGGCGCCACCTTTGATGTGTCCGCCCAAGGCGGCGCCTTCACCCTGGCCCCGGGCCAGACCATTGCCGGCGCCGGTTCGGTCAACGGCAGTTTCATCACCGCCAGCAACGCCACCATCTCACCCGGTGGCGCCGGCAGCCCCAATACCCTGACCTTTAACAATAATTTGACCCTCGGCGGCGGCACGATTCTGGCCCTGGATCTGACCAATACGACCACCGCCGGCAGCGCCATCAACGACCAGGTGACCGTCTATGGCAACCTGAATCTCACCGGCACCAACATCATCTCCCTCCCGGCCCTCAGCCAGCAGGCCTTGGTGACGGGCACCTACCAATTGATCAGTTACAACGGCACCCTCACCGGCGGCGCCGCCAACTTCGTCATTACGCCCGTGCTGACCCGCCTGACGCTCACGGTGGACACCTCCACCCCCAACCAGGTCAACCTCATCGTCAGCGGCAGCAGCAATCCCAACCTCGTCTGGACCGGCGGCCTGAACGGCAATGTCTGGGACGTCGCCACCACCACCAACTGGTTTAACGGCACCGGACCCGACGTGTTCTACCAGGAAGATGGCGCGAACTTCACCGACTCCGGCGCCACCAACCCGGTGGTCAATCTCGCCACCGTGCTGTATCCCACCGCCGTCACCGTGAATTCATCGAGCAACTACACCTTCACCGGCGGCGGCCGCATCAGCGGTCTGGCCACCCTGACCAAGAGCGGCACCGGCACCCTCACGCTCACCACCTCCAATGACTTCGCCGGCGGCATCGCGGTAAATGGCGGCGTGTTGCAAGTCGGCAATGGCAGTACGAATGGCGTCGCCGGCAGCGGCCCCGTCACCAACCTGGCCACCGTCCTTTATTATCGCAACGACACCAACGGCCTGACGCTCGCCAACAACTATTCCGGCGGCGGCACCTATATCTTCCAAAGCACCGGCACCCTGCTGCAAGGGGCCTACACGCTGACCGGCGATAACAGCGGCATGTCCGGTGCCATGACGGTCAACGCCGCCCGCATCGGCGCCTCCAGTCAGCTCCATCTCGGCAGCGCCGCCGTGCTCGTCGCCACCAATGGCGGCGAATATTACCTGAGCGCCGTGGATACTTACACCAACGCCTTTATGCTGGCCGGCAGCGGCTGGACCGAAACCGCCGGCAACCTCGGTGCCCTCCGCCTCGGCGGCAATGGCTCGACCGTCACCGGCCCGGTCACCCTGCTGGGCAATGCCGTCCTCGGCGCTTACAGCTCCGGTGATTCCGGCACCATCAGCGGCAACATCACCGACGGCGGTGCCGGTTACGGCTTCACCAAGAACGGCGCCGGCACACTGATCCTCACCGGCTCCAACACCTACACTGGCGGCACGCTGGTCACCAACGGCACGCTCAATGTGTACGGCGACCAAAGGACCGCCTCCGGCGGCTGGAGCCTACCGTACAATTACAACACCGCCACCCTCAACTTTGAGTCCGGCTCGACCATCCTAGTGCCCGCCGGCAAGCTGGTTCAGGTCGGCAGTTCGCCCGCCGCCGGCTCGGCCAGCCAGACCTTGAATGCCTTCGGCACCGTGACCAACAATGGCACCACGCTCGTGACCCGCAGCGGTTTCCTGAACATCAATTCCGGCGGCCTCTGGGTGCAGAACGGCCCGCTCTCCGTGAACCCGCCGTCCGCCTCCGGTTACAGCGCCTTTCTGAGCGTGAACTCCGGCGCCACGCTAATCTACAACTATACCAACACCATCAAACTGGAACCGTCCACCGCCAACACCGGATTCGGTTCCTTCACCAATTACGGCACCATCTACACCGCCCAGGGCTTTGAACGCACCAACAACAACAGCGCCGCCACGCCGGTGCTGGCGTTGAACGGCGGCGTCATTTCGCTCCTGACCAACATCCCCGCCCTCACCTCCAGCACCCTGGTGAACACCGGCGGCGTGCTCAGCGTACAGCTCCTCGGCAGCGGCGGCGTGATTGACACCCACGGGTTCAACACCACCATCAGCAACGTGGTCAGCGGCGCCGGCAGCCTCACCAAAATGGGCGGCGGCACGCTCTCAATGCCCTTCACCAATACGTTCACCGGTGCCACCGTCGTCAGCAACGGCACCCTGCTCGTTAATGGCAAACTCGCTCCCGGCAGCACCGTGACCGTGGCCACCAACGCCACCCTCGCCGGCATCGGCATCGTCGGCGGCCCCACCACCATCCAGTGGGGCGGCCTGGTTCAACCCGGTGCGGGCACGCTGACCATTAGCAACCTGACCCTCGGTGCCGGTTCCACGGACATTTCCACCACCGCCTTCAATCTCGGTGCCGGCGGCAAAATCGCCACCACTTCGCTGTATGTGGCCGGCACCAATGTCGTCAATATTCTCGATTCCGCCCTGACCCTCGGAACGAACAACCTGATCACCTACACCTCCATCAGCGGCAACGGCCTCGCCGGCTTCGTGCTCGGCACGCTCCCGGCCAACACCACCGCCATCCTCCAAGATTCCGGCACCGCCATCCAATTGGTCGTCACGGCTGTGGGTGTGCCGCCCACCGTCACCGCCACCCCGGCCAGCACCAACGTGTATGCCGGAGCCACCGTCGTATTCACGGCCACCACCACCGGCACCGCGCCGGTGACCCTCCAATGGTTCGATAACCACACCAACGCCATCGCCGGCGCCACCAATGCCACCCTCACCCTCACCAACCTGATCGTGAGCCAGACCGGCAACTACACCGTTGCCGCCACCAACGTGGCCGGCAACGCCTCCGCCCTCGCCGCCCTCACCGTGAATCCGCTGGTCGCCCCCACCCTGAGCGGTGGCGCCACGCTGGCGAACGGCACCTTCCAGCTCACGTTCAGCGGTCCCGCTGGTGAATCCTTCAAAGTCGTGACCACCACCAACGTCGCCGCCCCCATCGCCACATGGACTGCGGTCACCAATGGCATCTTCGGCGCCGGTCCGGTGACCTTCGCCGACCCGGCCACCGCCAGCCACTCGCAGCGTTTCTACCGCGTGACCGCTCCGTAAATTCAGCGCCCGTCTTCAAGGGCCGGGAAGCCACCGCTTCCCGGCCCTTTTTATATTCCGTTCGATGTTGGATGTTGGATGTTCCCGTTTCCATTCGGCAAACCCTCTCTTTCCAAACCCGTGCGAATGCGTTAGATTAGGCACCATTTTCGAATCATGCCGAGTGTTTTTATCAAGACTTACGGTTGCCAGATGAACGAGCGCGACAGCGAAGCCGTCGCCGCCCAGCTCGTCGCCAAAGGCTATACCCTGGCCCGTTCCGAGGGCGCGGCGGATGTCGTGCTGCTCAACACGTGCAGCGTGCGCGATTTCGCCGAGCAAAAGGCCATCAACAAAATGCGCAATGTCGCCGGCACCGCCCGCAGCGAGAAACGCACCCAGATTTTGGGTTTCATGGGCTGCATGGCCCAGAGCCGCGGCAAGGAACTGATTGACCGCCTGCCCGACGTGGATCTCGTGCTCGGCACCCAGAAATTTCATCGCGCCGCCGAATACTTGGATGAACTGCTCGCCGGCAAACGCGACAAAATTGTGGACGTCGAGGCCGAAGCCAAAAGCGAAGCCGCCATCCGCGAGCATTTGGTGAACGGCAGTTCCAAGACCGCCACCTCCGCCTTCGTCAGCATTATGCAGGGCTGCAACCAGCATTGCACCTTTTGCATCGTGCCCGCCACGCGCGGCGAGGAACGCAGCCGCACCATTCCCGATATCGTCGCCGAATGTCGCGAACTCGTCGGCCGCGGCGTAAAGGAAATCACCCTGCTCGGCCAAATCGTTACCAGCTACGCGAAACGCGACCTCCCCATTCTCGACGGCAAGTCCCCGTTCGTGCAATTGCTCGACGCCGTGCATGAAATCGAAGGACTCGAACGCATCCGCTTCACCTCGCCGCATCCGAAGGGTTACGGCGACGACCTCGCGGAAGCCTACGCCCGCCTGCCCAAACTCTGTGAGAGCGCCCACATTCCGCTCCAGAGTGGCAGCGACCGCATTCTGAAACTGATGCATCGCGGCTACACGCGCGAACGTTTCCTGGGCATCATCCAGAAACTCCGCCAGGCCAAGCCCGGCATCGGCATTACCACGGACATCATCGTCGGCTTCCCCGGCGAGACCGAGGAAGATTTCGAGCAAACCCTCTCGCTGTGCCGCGAAATCGCCTTCGACAACGCCTACATTTTTAAATATTCCGAGCGCCGCGACACCCCCGCCGCCGACATGCCCGACCAGGTGCCGCAGGAGATCCGCGAGGAACGCAATCACCGCCTGCTGGAACTGGTGAACGAAATTGCCGCGCGCAAGTACGACGCATTCATCGGTCAGACCGTGCAAATCCTGGTGGAAGGCCCCAGCAAGAAAAACCCCGCCCGTTTCACCGGTCGCACCCGCTGCAACCGCATCGTCCTCTTCGACGGCTCCGAACGCCATCGCGGCCAGCTCATGGACGTCCTGATCGAACGCACCGGCTCCTTCACCCTCTACGGCAACCCAGCCATCGTGAATTTATAATACCCCGTAGCAGCCGACGTGAGGAGGCTCATTAATAAAAGAGCGTTTCCAATAATTTTTGAGCCTCCTCACGTCGGCTGCTACTTCTTTATCGAGCACCTCACCCCACCCTCACCCACACTGTCTTAAGATACGCCGGCTCGCCCCGGCTCACCGGAAAATCCGGCGGCTGCGGCACATAATGCGGCTTCAGGATTTTACGGCCCGCCGCGCGGATCGCAGTCTGAACCGCGACCATGAAATCCTCCGGCGGCCAGTCCGCCGCATTCGTGGAAGCCAATAACACGCCGCCCGGTTTCACCAGCGGAAGTGCGGCGGTCACCAGCCGGCCATAATCTTTGTCCGCGCGAAACACGCCGTTTTCTTTCGACTGCGAAAACGTCGGCGGATCCAACACCACGGCGTCGAACGCGCGCCCCTTCTTCGCCAGTCGCCGCAGCCAGTCAAACGCGTCGCCAAAAATAAAATCATGCGCCGCCGGGTCGAGCCCGTTCAGCGCGAAATTGCGCCGGCCCCATTCGAGATACTTTTTGGACAGATCCAGACTCGTCGTCCGCGCGCCCGCCTTTGCCGCGCACACGGAGAAACCGCACGTGTACGCAAACACATTGAGCACCTCCGTCTGCCCCGGCACCACCGGCAGGGAGAAATCGGCCGCGACATGACCGACCAGAAACCGCCGCCGATTGTCGCGCTGATCCAAAAACAGCCCCACGGAATAACCCTCCGAAAAACTCAGCTCAAACCGCACGCCATTCTCGCGCATCTCAAACCGTTCCGGCGCGGCCGCGCCCAGCACCGGCTGCGGACACACCTGCGCCGTGGTGGTGCGCCGCACCTGGCGCGACAGCACCTTGTGATACGCCCCGCGCGCGCCGCAATCTTTCAAAAGCCGCGAGAGTTCTTCCATTTGCGCCGTGCTCAGGGGTTGGTCTGATTGCGACAGCAAAAAATCGCCCAACCGTTCCACGAACCAGCCTGGCCAGCCATCGCTCGCCCCGTGAATCAGCCGGAACGCATCCGTGGCCGCCGACTCAATCACCGCCGTGCGCAAGGCCATTCGTGCGTGCGCCGAAAAATTCGCCGGCGCGGAAAAGGTCACCTTTTCCCCCGTGGCCGGATGCGCAAAGGCAATCTCCGCCGCGTGCAAAAAAACCCGCGCCGCCGGCTCCCCGCCATACAGCGTGTCTCCCAAAATCGGAAAACCATTCTCAGCCGCATGCACCCGAATCTGATGCGTCCGCCCGGTGAACGGCTCCGCAAAAACCGCTTTCAGTGACCGGTCCTTCAATTCACCCGCCCCCTCCGGAGCCGGCGAAAAACGCGTCTCCGCCGGTTCACCCCCGGGACGGCTCGCATATTTTTCACCCAGCCGCAACAGCGTGGATTTCACGGTCAGTTCCTTGGCCGGCGCCGTGCCCGCCGTGAGCAGCAGATATTTCTTATGCACTTCGCGCCGCGTGAACTGTTCGGTAAGCGACCGGTTGGCCAGCGGCGTTTTGCCAAAGACCAGCACCCCGCTCGTCTCCTTGTCCAGCCGGTGCAGGATCGCCAGCGACGCCCAGCGCGGCTCGCGGTGCCGAAGCCAGTCGTAAATGCCTTCCCCTGCGTACGGGCTCGGCGCATGCGTGTTCCAGCCGGCCGGCTTGCAAACCGCCAGCAGGTGTTCATCTTCAAAGATCACGCACGGTGCCATGCCTAATGAAAGCATGTTTGACCCTGCGATAGAAAGCGTCGAATTCAGGCTGGAACGGTCGGCGGGAATGATTAACGCAAATTTTATCGGTGCAAAGTTGACATTGTCAGGACCACCAATAGCATTGTGTTGAATTTCAGTTTGTTATACGAATATTTAAGCGCCATTCCGAAAAGTTTAGACGTTATTTAACCACCAATCATATGAGCGAATTCAGCGAGAGTTATCATCTCCGATCCGAACGGCTTGAAGATGCCATCGAGTTGTTGCGACGGGCCAAACGCAAAGGATACGTTTATCAGCCGGTCAACGGCTGGATCACGTTTACGGTTGAAGCTGGTCAATTTGAGCCGGACATGCGGGTCGTTGCGGCGGCGAATCAGCCGCTCTTGCATTATGTCTGCGCTGAAGACCACGGTTGGAATTTCACGCTATTTGATCAGGCCAATGTTGTCAGCGCCTATCGCTGCGACTGGGACAACGAAATCAACATTGACGATTCCAAGTATGAGCGGGATGTCCTCCTGCCGTTTGTCCCGGCGGGGCAACTTGCAGTTTTTGACGACTTTGAGAGCCGCTTGCAACCGCAGGATTTTGATGAATTATTTGAGGCAGAACCGGCCAAGCTTTTCGCTCAGGCCATCGGTTTGGAGCATTACGATTGGACCTCTTATAGGGGCATGGACAATGCTTTCCACGATTCAACTTCAGATAACTCTGATATGACCGAGGTGGCATAATCCCGTTGGCACGGTTCGCACAATCGGATCGGCATTTTGTTTTAACGTTCATGCCTCGCTTATGAATCTTTTCAACCTCCGTACGGTTACCCAAATCACCGTTCAGCCGCTGGCAATGATCTTTTTTATGCGAGCCATGAATTGGGATATTTTTGTGTCAGCCGGGTTGGCGGCATTGGCGGCCCTGCTGGCAGGTTTTGGTGTTTATTTTATCCAAAAACGGAAGGTTCAATAGCGTCGAGATAAGAAATTGGTTGAACTTAGTATCCGTGGGTTCTCGCAAACTTTGAATTGCTGGGCATAAAAAAAGCGTGCGCCCCAAGGGGCGCACGCTCGTGAGAATTGCTTCTTCCAGACGATTAAGCCTGGGGATTCGCCGGCGGAACGGATTCCACTGCCGGAGCCGCTTCCGCCACCGGGGCGACCTCAGCAACGGGCGCAGTTTCCACGACCGGGGCGGGCGCTTCCGTCGGCGTGGCCGCCACGGCTTCCGCCGGGATGCTCACTTCGACTTCCGTTTCCACTGCGGTTTCGGCCGTCACTTCAGCCTTGGCGGCACCGGCATTCGCCGGCTTGGCGGCGGGAGCCTTCGGCTCTTTCACCGGCCGGGGCGCGGGCTTCTTGGCGGTTTCCATGTGGCCGTTGGCAAATTCCAACACGTGACCCTGATGAATGAGCCAGTGCAAATCACTGATGATCGCCGTCTGCTCGGGCGTGACTTCCGGCTGCGCGGGCGCAGCGGGCTTGGCCGGTTCCGTCGCCGGCGCGGCGGCGGTTTCGCCTTCCGCCACCGGGGCGGGCGCGGCCACGGCCGGCGCCGGAGCGGCGGGCGTGATGATCAGCGGAGCGGCCTTGGGCGTGGGCGCCAGGGCTTCCACCAATTTTTTGCGCGTACACTTGGTGTTCAGGTTGATGAACTCCACGATGCGGCGGATATTTTCGGACACGGGCGAACTTTCCACGTCCAGGAAGGAAGGACGGGCGACGCTCACGTGCGTGACGGTCTTGTTCACCTTGAAGAACTGCAGGCCGTAATGGGCGAACTGCTGGCTCAGCTTGGTGGCGATGGGCAGCGGGAAATGGCGCTGGCTTTCCCATTCCTGACGGATCAGGCGCTGCAGGCCGCTGCAACGCAGCGTGCGGCTGGCGGGTCCGGCAATGATGAGCGTTTCCACCGGCTTGATGATCGCATCCTTGTGCGTGGCGCGGAAATGCTGCTCCACTTCCTCCATGCTGGCGAGCTTGAGCGGCTCGGGCACGTTGAGGCACTGGTATTCCGTCTTGAAACTCTGTTCTTCCACCCACTGCTTCACCACCGCCTCGTCTTTGACGATCTTGACGCGGGCCTTGAACATGTCAAACGGCATGCGCGAAAACTTGTCGGCATGGAGCTTGTGCAACTGGTTCTGGTAATCGTGATAATTCGGCGGACCGAGGATCACGCCGCTCATGCCGCACTGGGCCACGAACGTGTAGGTGCCCTTCGGCGGCTCGGTGGCAATGCGTTCGGCCTGATAGAAGGTGGCAAAATGCGTTTTCAACGCGTGCGCCACGGCCTCCTCCTCGTCGGTCCACGGAGAATCATCGAGCGCGCACACGAAAATCTTGTCCACGGTGCCATCGGCCTTCTTCTTGGTGCCGAGCTGGACGGTGTAGCGTTCCGCCTTCTCCAGAATCAGCAGGGCGATCTGGAACAGGGGATACGCGCGACCGGTCATCTTGATCTGGCGCGCAAGCATTTCCACACCCTTTTCCTCGGGAATGAAAGTGACATTCAGCACCGGCAACGGGGCCAGCACCGGCGCCTCACGGCGTTCGGAATCCTGACGGTCACCGCCACGGCGATCATCACGACGGCCGCCGCCACCAGGACGCGGACCGCCACGACCAGCGCCGCCACCGGGACCACCGGGACGCGGACCGCGGTCGCCACCGCCAAAGCCACCACGGCCGCCACCGCCGGGACCATCCCGGCGCGGGCCACGGCCTCCGGGGCCGCCCGGGCCTCCGGGCCGATCGCCGCCACGGCGTTCCGGCCGCACACCTTCCTGGCCGGTGAATTTTTCATAACGGTTGGCCTCGGTCTTCCCCTGCGCCCAAGCGGGCTGGAACAGGTTTTCCAAGTTGAGGTCTAATTCGGTCGCGTTGCTCATGTAAAAAATGCCCCGTCTGGCGGGGTTGAAAATGAGTCATATACTGGATTAACGCAGCTGGGAAATCAAGCCATCCTTTCCCAAAGTTTGGAACCGCCGGTTTTCCAAGGCCAAACCCGCTGCCGGCAAGCGGCTTCTGAGCCTTCCTGCTTGCTCCGGCCACGTGGACAATAAGTGATTGATTCCTGAGACGATATGTTGTAGTGCTGTGGTTACCGGCATGAAAAACTGTCCCCATTGCGGTGCGCCGATGGCGGAGCCTCTTAACTCCTGCCCGCAGTGCGTAAACTTAGACGAGCCACCGGCCAAAGCTCCCTCCGATCTCCGCCTGGCCGTCACTTTCTTTGTCCGGGGATTAATATTTGAATTCGCCCTTTTTACCCTTTGTCTGGTCATGCAGACCGGCCCGGGTGAACTGGCCATTCCCGCATATAATTTCTTTTTTGCCGTTCACTATCCGGTTTGGTGGTTTACCAACCTGCTGTTTCCAAAAACTGATTTTCCCATGGTAACGCTGATTATCACCATCGCCTTCATGGGATCCATCTGGGGCTGGCTCCTCTACGAACTGGCGAAGGGAAGGAAATGGCTGCTGCAACGGTTCCATTTGAGCGCGCATAACCGTTTCTTAAGCTGGCCGGCGATCATGGCTGGCGGATTGGCGATCATAGCCACCGTTTACTTTGCCACGCTGGCGGCGGATGCCCCGGTGGCATTTACGCCGTCGCCGGAAATCCAAACCGTGGTGAATGGCAACAATGCCCTGGCGATTGATCTCTACCGGACATTCCGGGACCGGCCGGGGAATCTGATTTTTTCACCTGCCAGCATCGCCTCGGCCCTGACCATGACCGGAATGGGCGCGCGCGGCAAAACAGCGGAGGAAATAAATGCCGTGCTCCATTTTGACCCGACCCCGGCGAAACTGTCACCCGCCTTTCAATCACTCACTTCCCGCTGGCGGCATCTCCAGCGCTGGAACCGCATCACCCTCACGGTGGCGAATGCGCTCTGGCATCAGTCGGAACACCCGTTCATTCCCGCCTATTTGGACCGGTTGCACGCGGATTTTGACGCCCAGCTTAAGCCGGTGGATTTTCAGCATTCCCCGGTCGCCGCTCGCGAGGCCATCAACCGCTGGACCAGCGAGCAGACCCATCACAAAATCAACGGCTCGGCCGGCCCGGAAGAAATCACCCCGGACACCCGGCTGGTCCTGACCGACACGATTTATTTCAAAGGCAAATGGCGGACCCAGTTCAAAGCCTCGGCCACCAAGCCGGCTCCGTTTTACGTTTCCACCAACGAAACTGTGACCGTGCCCATGATGTTTCAAAATGCGAGATTCAAGGTAACGCACGACGAGACATGGCCGATCCAGTTGCTGGAATTGCCCTATGCCGGCCAGGACCTTTCGCTGGTGATTCTGCTGCCCGGCAGGTCTTGGGACACCGCCGCCGACCAGCAGACTGCCCTGACGGATCTGGAAGCGGATCTCACGGCCGCCAAACTCCACGATTGGCTGGCCAAACTGGATCAGACGGCACCGCTCGAAGTCAATGTCAGCCTGCCCCGGTTTACGGCCACGCAAAACTTTGAGCTCATCCCGCAATTAAAAGCATTAGGCATGATTTTGGCCTTTGGCGGAACGGCCGATTTCTCCGGCATGGACGGCACCACCAATCTCTACCTGTCGGCAGCGACTCACGAGGCCGGCATCGAAGTGAATGAATCCGGCACCGAGGCGGTGGCCATGACGAGTTTTGGCGTGACCCGCATGGGCATACCCGAACGATTCACGGTAAATCATCCGTTTCTGTTTTTGATCCGCGACAATGCCAGCGGCTGCATCCTGTTTCTGGGCCGCATTACGAATCCCAATCTTTCCAACCCCAATCTTTGATTGCCACCGACCGTCGGCAGCCTATTCCCCCAGATTGCGGGACAACAGCGTGTTCAACCGGACCGGCGAGAGGACAATCATGGTTTTGCCTTTCACGGTGAGCAGCTTTTGGGCGCGAAATTTGGCGAGCGTGCGGGAGAAGGTTTCGCTGACCGTGCCCAACTCGGCGGCGAGAGCACGCTTGGTCATGGTGAGCTCCACCGTCACCGCCGTTTCGCTGTGGCGATCCGGGCAGCGCTTGACCAGCCAGTTGGCCAGGCGGGTTTCCACATCCTTGACCGTCAGGTCCTCAATCTGCCCCACCAGCACGCGCAAATGACTGCTCATCGAGCCGAGCATGCGGAGCGCTAGTTCCGGCCGCTGCCGGAGCAGGGCCAGAATGCCGGCCTTTTGCACGAGCAACACTTGCGTGGCCTCCTGCGCCCGGGCCTCGGCCGGATATCCGGTGGGCGCCGCCAGCGCCACCTCGGCAAAGGAATCGCCCGTGCGAAAAACGTGGATGGTCTGCTCCTTGCCGGCGGCGGTCACGCGATGGATGTTCACGGCCCCGCGCTGCACAATATAAAATCCCTGCGCCGGGTCGCCTTCATGAAAGAGGTATTCGTCCTTGGCCAGGGAACGGCCCACCGTCACGTCCGCAATGTTCTCGAGGTCGCCCGGCGGCAGCCCGGCAAATAGCTGGCAACTCCGCAACGTGTTGATGATGACCGTGCGTTTGAGATCAGCCAGGGGAATGCTCATGCCGCCAGTTCAAACCACTTCGTGCCAAAAGTAAATGATCCAATCGGCGCCGCCGCCCTTTTCCACCTTGGAGGCAAAACCTTCGCCCTGCAACTTTTCAATGAGCGGCGAAGGCAAAAAGGGGGCCACGAGGATCAACCCTTCATCCGGTTTCAGCGCATCCACGCGCCGGCGAATTTCCGGGTACGGCTCCGTGCCGCTCCGGAGCAGCTCCCGCACGTCAAATCGTTTGAACCGGCTGATGGGTGGCATGGGCATGTTGGGTGCGATTGAATGTGCCAGCAATGGCCATTCCCGGCAAATTCAATTGGCGAGTTACGCCCGCAAACCGGCATCAGCCATTGACTGTTCATCCGGAATCGGGTCTGCCAGCAATTTCTCCGCCGCGGCCATGCCGGCGGCAATATTTTCCTCCGTCACCGGGCACGACCCTTTGCGCAAACCGAGCCGGTGCAATTCCAGGTGGCTGGAAGGCTTAAAACCCGCCAGTTCCAGCGTGTGCCGGGTGCAATTCAGCGGACAGCCGTCAATGGCCAGAATATGCTCCGCCCCGGCCGCCTTGTTCATCAGCGGCTTGACCCGGCCGCCGACACCCGCCAGACAGGACATCTCCGCCACGCCCGCGCCCGCCAGCCGGCGCGCAATCCGGTCGGCCAGTTCGCCGGCATCCGAGCAGCCGGAGCAGGCATAGACCACGGTTTTGGGTTTGATCGAAGCCTCGGCGGGCACCCGGCGGTTGTTCAATAAATCGTTTTCCATAACCCGACCAGTCTGTCACGAGACGGCCGGGAAGTTATTGACGTGGGTCAAAGGGCTCGCGCTTTGCGGTCAGCCGCAGATCGTGCGGATATTTGACCTGCATCAAATCACCGCCAGCCAGTTTCGCTAAACTGATCCGCATGACCACGACCACCAAAACGCTGGCGGCAGGCACCACGATTCCCCGCCCCGCCAACAAGCAAAACGATCTAACCGGCCTCCGGCTGGCGCGGGAACGGCGGACCATGACCGCGATGGGCGCATTTTCTGCCGGGATAAACATGGCGCCCGCGCCGGGTTGTGCCCCGAATGCGAGGCGTTTCTCGCCTATGCCGACGTGCGGCTGGAACGCTGCCGTTTCGGCGAAGCCAAACCCACCTGCGCCAATTGTCCCGTGCATTGCTACCAGCGCGAACGGCGTGAACAGGCCCGGGACGTGATGCGTTATGCCGGCCCGCGCATGCTGTGGGAACATCCCGTAATGAGTCTGCGGCACTGGCTGGACGGTTTCCGGAAAGCGCCCCAACTGTAATCGCCAGACAAAAAACAACGGAGGTCCAAGCGAACCTCCGTTGTCCTACCATTTTTACCGTGCAGTAAAATCAATGATGACCGCAGGAACTCGCCACGGGCGCGGCGGGTTCAACCACCGGCCGGAGCTTGGTGATTTTCACCCGGAATTCCTCCGGGCCCTGCGCCAGGTGTTCCCAGGCAAACGCGTCCGGCCATTGCGCGGCAAACTGGTAGCGCAACGGCACCGGATCGTGGTCATTCAGGATTATAAAATGGTCGCCGACCGCGAGGTCCAGCCAGGTGCGGATGATGAGGCCGTGTTTTACGGAACAGGGAATCGGGCGGACATCCATGACTTTGTCGGCGTCCAGGACAGGTTGAATTTGCATGATTTATTTATTGGTTGGATTGAGGTTTGGGTTGCGAGGAGCTGCCGCCGGCGCTTCCGCCTTGGAAAGGGTGAGCAGCATCGAAAATTGGGTAACAGCCTTCACGGCGTGCGGCAGGTTGGGCGACAGGTGCAACAAATCACCGGCCTTCAACAAGCGCGGCTTGCCCGCCAGCGAAAACTCGCACTCGCCCGTAAGAATCTGAATCAGGGCGTCCTGGGTGGATGTGTGTTCCGTCAGTTCCTGGCCGGCGGCAAAGCCAAACAGAACCGTGCGGGTGTTGGCCGTGCGCAGGAGCGTCCGGCTGACAATGCCGTTCGGCGCAAACCGGGTTTCGTCCGCCAGCGACACGATCGCCGAAGCCCCGGCTTCCATGACAGGTTGCTCATTCATGCCACCAGTCTGCCGAAGGCGAGCACGGCACGCCTTGACGGCGGTCAAGGTTTTGGGGAATTGGCTGAAACCGGCTGATGATGCAGGTCCGCTTTGGGCTAATTTGAAGTCAAAATCGGGGTAAATTCGTTAACCAGGGCGTCAGAAAAAACTCGCAAAAACAGGGTTTTACGTTATACTTTATTCATATAAATGCAACGCCTAATGACAACCGAAAAACGGCCGTGGCCGACGCTCGCAGGGCGCTTGAGTCATCCGCTTACTTCACGCGTGGAGGCGGTCCGCCAGCTCCAGACCACGATGCCGATTACGCCAGTCGCTCAATCCGTGTTGAAGCAGAACAGCGGCAGCTCATCCAATGGGCCAAAGAAAACGGCAAACTAGGTTTTAGCGGACGCCTGCCACCGGAATTTGCCCGGGGCGGTGAACACCAAGTCTTTTATCAAAAAAGCACCCGCCGCTATCTCAAAGCCACCCTGCCGGATCGCCAAAAAGGATATGGCATTGCCTTGGGTTCCAATGACCGCGGGGCTACCCCTTCGGAATATCTCGATAGGCTTGATCTTCAAAACCGGATTTTTGGCGATGATATCTGGCTGGAGCGCATCGTGGTGAAAAATGGCAAACCCATTATCATCACCTCCCAGCCAGCAATCAAAGGCAGTTCTCCCACTCAAACCGCACTGGATGAATTGATGGGTGCAAAAGGTTATGAAAAACTGGCCAACGGCGCGTATTACGATGCACAGGCGGGATTGCTAATTTTTGACCTTTTCCCGCGTAATGCCATCCAGACAGCCAACGGGGATATTTATCCCATCGACCCGGTGATTCAGCGCATCACGCCGGAATTCGGCCAGTTCCTACGCGAAGAACCTTATACCATCAACCTGTACTGAGGACGGACTGATTTCAGGCTACGCCACAGTTCAAACTCTGGCGCAACCCCAAATCCCTCGCCTTACTTCTCCGCCTTCTCCGCTTTATCCCCCTTCGCCGGTTTCTCCGGCGTCACGAGCGCCGCCGCGCGCTTGGCGTGGATGGCTTCAATGATCGCCTTGGCGAGTTCCGGCTTTTCAATCAGCGCCTTCTTGGCCGCGTCCTTGCCCTGGCCGATGAGATCACCATTGAACTGGAGCCAGGCGCCCTTCTTTTCCACGGCCCCACAGGTAATGCCCACATCCAGAATGCTGCCTTCCTTGTCGATGCCGTGGTTGTAAATGATGTCGAACTCGGCCTCCGCAAACGGCGGCGCCACCTTGTTCTTCACGATCTTGACGCGCGTATGGTTGCCGATCGCGTTGCCGGCCGCGTCCTTGATCATGTCCTTCCGGCGGATGTCAATGCGCACGCTCGCGTAAAACTTCAGGGCCTTGCCGCCAGGGGTGGTTTCGGGATTGCCGAACATCACGCCGACCTTTTCACGCAACTGGTTGGTGAAGATGCACGTGGTCTTGGACTTGTTGAGAATGGCCGTGAGCTTGCGGAGGGCCTGACTCATCAACCGCGCCTGCATGCCCATGGTGGCCATGCCCATTTCGCCTTCCAATTCCGCCTTCGGCACCAGGGCCGCCACGGAGTCCACCACGATCACGTCCAGCGCATTGGACCGCGCCAGCGTCTCGCAAATGGTCAACGCTTCTTCGCCGGAATCGGGCTGCGAAACCAGCAGGTCATCCAGGCTCACGCCCAGCTTCTTCGCATAACCGGGATCCAGCGCATGTTCCGCGTCAATAAAAGCGGCGAGACCGCCCGCCTTCTGGGCATTGGCGATCACGTGCAACATGAGCGTCGTTTTACCGGAAGATTCCGGACCAAAGATTTCCACCACGCGACCGCGGGGCAGGCCGCCCACGCCCAAGGCGAGGTCAATCGCCAGGCCGCCGGTGGGAATGACTTCAATCTGCCGTTGGGCCTGCGCATCGCCCAACCGCATGATCGCGCCGTCGCCGTAGGCTTTGGTGATGCTCGAAATGGCGGCTTCCAGATCGCGCTCGCGGGCGGCGGCGACCTTGGGGTCGATCACGGCCACGGCCTTTTCGGCTTTGTCAGCCTTTTCGACGGTTTTCTCGGCGGTTTTTTCAGCTTTGGGCGGCATAGTATTGATAAATTTTTGGGCGGTTAAATCCGGTTGGCAACGCTAGTGCAACTCCGGGCTTTAGTCAATGCGTCCGTTTACACCAATTCACCTTTGGCCGCCCCTCCTTAGTTCAGCCTTAAGCATTTAGCCTTCAGCTTTTGGGCATAGATGTGGCCTCATCATGCCACTACCTCGTTTTTCCGGTTGATGTTATCATTTCAGTCATACCATGTTTAAGTATCCCCTCGCCTTGCGGATAACTGGCGCAACTGTCCTTGGCTGGCTGCTCCAGGGTTTCCTCCTGCTGCCGGGCACTGTCCGCGCCACGGTCTTCAACGACCCGATGATGCAGGGCCAGGACCCGGAAGTGGAATTCCACAACGGCCAGTTCAATCTCGTCCAAAGCGATGGCTGCAACGTCCACCTGCGCCAGGCCGGCACCCCCGGCGGTCTGATCGCCGCCGCAGACCAAATCATCTATTCCCCCGGCTGCTCCAATCTGTGGGCTCCGGAAATCCACTGGTTTAACACCAACTGGTTTATTTATTACAGCATCGACACCGGCAGCTCCGGCAACGAACGCGTGCACGTGGCCCAAAGCGCCGGCACCAACATCACCGGCCCCTACACGGAACGCGGCGTGCTGTTCAACAGTTTCTGGAACATTGACGGCAGTGTCTTCGCCGCCACCAACGGCCAGCTCTATTTCATCTTTTCCGGCAACCCGTCCGGCAGCCAGAACATTTACATCGCCCCCATGAGCAACCCCTACACGCTCAGCGGCACGCCGGTAATGATCTCGCAGCCGACCCAATCCTGGGAGACCGTGGGGACGCCCCCGTCTGTCAATGAAGGACCGTTTGGCTTCACCCACAGCGGCCGCACCTACATTGATTATTCCGCCAGCGGTTGCTGGACGGACAGCTATTGCCTCGGCCTGCTCACCCTCACCGGCACCAACCTCATGGACCCCGCCGCATGGACCAAAACCGGCCCGGTGTTCAGTCAGCAACCCGGTGCGTACGGCCCGGGACACAACGGCATCTTCACCGATGCCAGCGGCCAGTACTGGAATATTTACCACGCCAACGATCTCAGCGGCCAGGGCTGCGGCGGCTACCGCCAGCTCCGCCTGCAACGACTGGCCTGGGATGCCAACGGACTGCCCGATTATGGCACGCCGGTGCCGATTGCGTCGTGGATTAACGACGCCACCAATTTTCTGGATGCGCAGTTTCTGCTGAATGAAACCGGCGGCACCAATGCGGCCAATCAGATCGTGGCCCTCCAGGGAAACCTGAACGGCTCTCCGGTGTGGCAGCAGCCCGGTCTGCATTTAAACGGCACCAACAATTACGTGGATTGCGGTGCCTCCGTGGGCAACGATGTGCAGAACGCCCTGACACTGACCGCCTGGATTCGGCCGGACAGCTTCATTGACTGGGCGGGCATCGTGTGCAAAGGCACGAACACCGAACCGTACGCCATGCAAATCTGGGGTGATGGCTCCCTGCGCTTCACCGCCAACTTTGGTTCGCCCCCCGGCGGCGTAAGCGGCGGTTCCTGGAATTCCACCGCCAAGCTGGCCACCAATCAATGGCAGCGGGTGGCTGTGACTTATGATGGCGCGACCATCCGGTTTTATATCAACGGCGTGCTCGACGCCAATCAGCCCGCCGCCACCCTGCGCTTTGGCGTGGTGAATGAACCGTTGACCATTGGTGCCGACCTGCCGGGCGCAATCGAATATTTTCAAGGCACCATCGCCGATGTCCGGGTTTATGGCCGGGCCTTGGGCACCGCCGAGATTCAAGCCCTCCCCGCCCTCCCCGCGCCAGGCCTGATCTGGAACGGCCTCAACAACGGTTTCCCCAACGGCAACTGGGATCTGGTCACCACCAACTGGCTGCAAGCCGGCCTCACGCCCGCCAGCTATGTGGACACCGCCATCCTCACCTTCAATGACAGCGCCGCCGGCACCACGACCGTCAACATCCGCACCAACGTCACCCCCGGCTCCCTGACCGTCAGCAACAACGCGCTCAACTACGTCTTCACCGGCCCCGGCAGCATCACCAACACTCCCTTGCTCAAGCTGGGCCCCGGCCGGCTGACCCTGGCCATTACCAATACCTTCGGCAGCGGCACGCCCTCGCAAATCCTAAGTGGCACCGTCGTGCTGGCCGCGCCCACCACTTTCGGCGGCGAGGGCGAATTCTGGCTGGGCAACAGCACCAACAGCGGCGCGAGTCTGATCATTTCCAACACCACGGTGAACGTCACCAACAACTATTTCGCCATCGGCCGGGCCGGTGGTGCGGTGGGCAATAGCTACAATGTCACCCTTACCAATGCCAATTTGAATGTGGCCCATTGGTCCTGCGGTTGGGACGGCGCTTTGGCCGGCAATGCCGCCTACCAAAACATCAGCGTCACCGGCAATTCGGTGGTCACCGACACCGGCTTGGGTAACACCGGTTTTCTGCTCGGCGAATGCGCCGGTTCCATCAGCACGATCACCCTGGCCAATAACTCCGTCATCAGCAATCCCGTCACCTACTTTGACGTCGGCGCAAGCGGCACGGCGTATCTGACCCTCAAGGATAATACCAGTCTGACTGTCGGGGGAGATTTCAATGTCGGGGACATCGGCAGCAGCGTGGGCATTGTGAACCTGACCGGTTCGCCCAGCCTCACAGCCAACACCCTGTTTCTGGGTTCCGCCAATGCCGCCGGCTCCAGCGCCAACGGCACCATCAACCAGACCAATGGCACGGTGACCACGCTCAGCGCCGGCGATGGCACCTTGATCATCGGCGGCCGCAGTTCTGCCACCACCTCGGGCACGGGCGTTTACAACCTGCGCGGTGGCACGTTGAACATGGCCAACGGCGGCAACTGTTGGGTCGGCGGTTACGGCACCGGCACGCTGAATGTCAGCGGCGGCAGTGCCATCCTGTCGGGTTATGTTTCCATCGGCCGAATGGCTGGCGGCACGGGAACGCTGAACCTCTCCGCCGGCACCGTGGCGCAAACCAATGCCGCACGATCCCTGCTTATTGGCGAGTCCGGCACCGCCACCGCCACCGTTTCCGGCATCGGTCAATTGACGGTTTCCGGCACCCAATTGACTCTGGGGGCCAATAGCACCGGCAACGGCACGGTGAATCTTAACGGCGGCAGCATCACGGTTCCGACGGTGGTGAAAGGCGGCGGCAATGGCACCTTCAATTTCAATGGCGGCACGCTCCGGGCCAATGCCTCTTCCTCTACGTTCCTGACCGGTCTCACCGCTGCCAACGTGCAGAGCGGCGGTGCCATCATTGACGATGGCGGGTACGCCATCACCATCGGTCAGGCCCTCGCCAATCAGGGCGGCGGCCTGACCAAAACCGGTGCCGGCACCCTCACCCTGACCGCCGCCGATATTTACTCCGGGGCCACCGTGGTGAACCAAGGCACGCTGCTGGTGAATGGTTCGCTCGCCACCGGCCAGCTAATCGTCACGAACGGTGCCATCCTCGGTGGCACCGGGGTGATCACCGGTACCGTGACCGTTGCCGGCGGAGCCACCCTCTCCCCCGGCGTCACGCTGGGCACCTTAACCGTCAGCAACAACCTCACCCTCGCGGGAAACCTGCGGATTGAAATAAATAAGTCCCTGTCTCCATCCAACGACATCACCATCGTCACCGGCAACCTGACCAACACCGGCACCGGCACGATCACCGTGACCAACGAAGGTCCGGCCTTCGCCGCCGGCGATACCTTCAAATTGTTCAGCCGCGCCCTGGTGGGCGGATCAGCAATGACCATCGCCCCCGCCCCGGGCACCGGCTTGAACTGGGTGAACCAACTGGCGGTAAACGGCTCCATCGCCGTCGCCGCGATCAGCCAGGTGCCCACCAATATCAACTGTTCCCTCACCTCCGGCCGCTTGAATCTGAACTGGCCGGCCGACCATACCGGCTGGCGATTGCTCATGCAGACCGGCCATCTGAATCTTGGTTTCAGCCGAAACACCAACGACTGGAATACCATCGCGGGTTCAACCTTGATCAGCGCCACCAACTTCCTCATCAACCAATCGAACGTCAGCGAGTTTTACCGGCTGGTTTATCCCTAAAACGACCGGCAAACACCGGAGCGCGCCCGTCCCCGGGCGCAGCAACGCGGCAAGCCCGAAAGCGGACGAAAAACTAAGCGGCTTGCAGGTTTGTTCACTGCTGCACCTGACGCCGGACGCGCTCCGGTCAATGAGCACCAAAACAAACCTATCGTTTATCTCCCGCTAAAAGACATTTTCCAGCAACTTTCAATTGCCCCCCAAAAGAAAATGTTAAACAATCGGCCGCAACCACCAGCGTCGCCACGCTGGCCAAGACCAGCCGCCATGAATATCAACTTCTGCTCCCGAACCATCCTGTTGACCCTTGCCACCGCCCTCGTCACCCTCGCCGCGCCGGGACGCGCCGAGGACGCCGTGGAAACTCCCGCCCAGCACGATGCCCGCATGGGCTGGTGGCGTGATGCCCGGTTCGGCATGTTCGTTCACTGGGGCCTTTACTCGGGTCTCGCCGGCACCTGGCAGGGCAAAACCGTCGGCACCTCCGGCGGCATGGAGTGGCTGGAGGATTATGTGAAGGCGGATACCGACACCTACGCCAAGGCCGCCATCCCGCTCTTCAAACCCAAACCGGATTTCGCCAAGGACTGGGCCGCGCTCGCCAAAACCGCCGGCTGCCGTTACGTGGTTTTCACCACCAAACATCACGAAGGCTTTGCCCTGCACGATTCCAAGGTCAGCACCTACACCGCCGGCGCGGTGCTGCATCGCGACCTGGTGAAAGAGATCGTTACCGCTCTCCATGAACAAGGCTTGCGCGTGGGCTTCTATCATTCCGTCATCGACTGGCATCACGACCAATATGAATACAACCGTTCCCAGCAACTCCCCCATCCGCTGCACGGCCAGCCGTATCCGAACGGCACCCGCGATCACGCAAAATATCTCGATTACCTCTTTGGCGAGGTGAATGAGCTGATGTCAAATTACGGTCAGGTGGACGTCGTCTGGTGGGATTACAGCGCTCAAGACTTTCAGGGCCAGGAAGCGTGGCACGCCTTTGACCTCATGAAACTGGTGCGCTCCAAGCAGCCGAACATCATCATGAACAACCGCCTTTTCCGCACCTCCGATGCGGGCTGGACCAGCATGTCCACCGCCGGCTATGCCAATCATCTCGATACCAAGTACGGCGATTTCGTCACCCCCGAGCAGCACATCCCCGCCACCGGCATGCCGGGCGTGGACTGGGAAACCTGCATGACCATGAACACCACCTGGGGCTACAGCGACCACGACCACAAGTGGAAATCCAGCGAAACCCTGATCCACAACCTCGTGGATGTGGTGAGCAAAGGCGGCAATTATCTGCTGAACATCGGACCCAAGGGCGATGGCACCATCCCTGCGGAAAGCATCCAAGCCATGCACGACATCGGCGCGTGGATGGATGTGAACAGTGAATCCATCTACGGCACCACCGCCAACCCGCTCGGCGCCGTCACCTGGGGTCGCATCACCGCCAAGCCCGGCAAACTCTACCTCCACATCTTCGACTGGCCGGCCGACGGCAAACTGCCCGTGCCCGTAAAAACCACCGGTGCCGCCCCCACCGCCGCCTTCCTGGCCGGCGACAAATACGGCGCCATCACCGTCAAATCCACGGACACCGGCACGGAATTGACGCTGCCCGGTCAGGCCGTCTCGCCGGTGGACACCGTAGTGGTCTTGCAGGGAACGTTTGTAACGGGCAAGTGAAGCGATCATCCGAACCGTTTTTCTCCCGAAAGCGCGCACTTGATTTGTACGCCGCCATGGCATACATTTCAACCATGGCTGCAACCCTCAAAGAGCTCAAAAGCCAGCGTTTTGTCGCCCGGGTAACTGCGGCGGACAAGGAGCTTTTCCAGCGCGCCGCCGCCCTCGAAGGGCGCTCGCTCGCCAAATTCATTACCACGCACACGCGAGAAGTGGCCCACAAGATAATTGCCCACAACCAGCAGATCCAACTGGATGCCGCCCAATCACGGCATTTTGTCGAAGCCCTGCTCGCCTCTCCGCGCCCGCCGACGCCGGCCATGCAATCGTCCATCCGGGCCTACCGAAAATCAGTGAAGAGCGATTTGGATTAAGCCTTCCACCCGCCGGACTCCCATTCCAAAATTTCGCTCATGGGGATGAACATCCTGCGTTCGTCGAGTGGTCGGAACCCATGGCTGGCATAAAATAGCCGGGCTTTCTCATCTTTGGGATCGGTCACCACCAACACCGCCCCCACCCCGGTGCTATGGCGGGCACTCCGGCGCAGCGCATCAACCAGCAGCAGCCTGCCCACCGCCTGCCCTTTCCAAGCCAGATCGCGGGCGAGCCGACCAATGAGGGTCGCGCCCAACTGCGGGTATCGCGGCAACCGCTTCGTAACCGCTTCAGGCAATTGCTGCAAGGCGACGGCGGATTGCGATAATGTATAATAGCCGGCGATCCGCCCCGGGTCGGATTCCGGTACCAGTACAAAACACGCCGAGGCATGCGCTTGCATTTCCTTGCGCGCCCGCGTCCGCAGAAAGTCCGTCAGATGCCATGATGGGTTGAACGCGACACCATTCAGTGCCACGCTACGAACGTAGTTCCAACTATTGATCATCACATCTATGAAAGAATACATTCTCAAACCCATCACGACACCCCCAACCGTAGCCCCGACTCCCGC
>CAIQKM010000052.1 GCA_903872345.1 uncultured Verrucomicrobia subdivision 3 bacterium
CGAAGGTCATCCTTGGGGATGAGTGCGAAAAGCCGCTCCCCCTCGCAAGAGACCCACTGACTGGAAAGCCGGATGCGGGAGATCCGCCCGTCCGGTTTGGAGGGAGGGGTGGCGCACTGCGCCATCCCTACCCCTATCGAACGGCGGACACTCCCGGGGCAGTGGCAGGATGCGCCCGGTTCATGAACCGCTCCGGATTTCATGGCCTGCGTTTTTACCTACCCGAAGGTGTAGGCGTTAAAGCCCGTTTTGGTCGTGCTGTCAGCTCGGTTAAATCGTAACTTTGGGATAAATCTCCGGTCTCATTTATCACATGACCCCGACAATTGTGAAACGCATTTTTACCATCGCGCTGGCGCTGACGGCGCAGGCCGTGTTGGCCGCCGAGCCGCGCAGCATCTCCGGCATTTACCCGCACCTGGCGATGTTTAATCACGAGGGTGAATGTGGCACGGGGGCCGTGGTTCCTTGGGCGGACCGCCTCTGGGTGATTACCTACGGGCCCCACAAACCGCTGGGCTCAACGGACAAGCTTTACGAAATCACGCCGGATCTCCGGCAAATGATTCGTCCCGAAAGTGTCGGCGGCACACCGGCGAACCGGATGATTCATGCCGAATCCCATCAACTCGTGATCGGCCCTTATTTCATTGATGAACAGCGGCAGGTGCGGGCGGTCCTGCCGAAGCTCATGCCCGGCCGGCTTACCGGCAACGCCCGCGACCTGACCGACCCGGCGAACAGCATTTATTTTGCGACAATGGAAGAAGGTCTTTACGCCGTGAACGTGCATACGCTTGAAGTTACCGGCTTGATCAAGGACGGCAACCCCGTGCCGCACGCTGCCGAAAAGCACCCGGCAACGATCGATTCAAAACTTCCCGGTTACCATGGCAAAGGCCTCTATTCCGGTCAGGGACGTTTGATCTACGCAAACAACGGCGAACATGGACACGCCGCCGAAACCGATCCCGCCTCGCCCAGCGGCGCGCTGGGGGAATGGCGTCATCCGGGCGAGGACTGGCAGTTGGTGCGGCGCAATCAATTCACCGAGGTCACCGGGCCCGGCGGCATTTATGGCAATGCCCATCCGGCCACCGATCCGGTCTGGACGTTGGGCTGGGATTACCGCTCGCTCATCCTGATGTGCCTCGAGGGCGGTCAATGGCATTCCTACCGTCTTCCGAAGGCCAGCCATTCCTATGATGGCGCCCATGGCTGGTACACGGAGTGGCCGCGTATCCGGGAAATTGGCGAGAATGATCTGCTGATGACCATGCATGGCGAGTTCTGGCATTTCCCTAAAAACTTTGACACCACGCATTCTGCCGGCATCGCGCCGCGTTCCACCTATTTGAAAATCATCGGTGACTTTTGCCGCTGGAATAATCACATCGTGATTGGGTGCGATGATTCGGCGGTTATTGAAGTGAAGCGGCGGATGAAAGGTGAGCTGGCGCCGCCCGGACAGTCGCAGTCCAATTTGCAATTTCTGGACCCCGGCCAGTTGGACGCGTTCGGTCCGGCGCTGGGGCGGGGCGGGGTTTGGCTGGATGATGCCATTCAATCGGGCGTTCCCAGTGATCCGTTTCTATTCAGCGGGTTCGACCACCGGGCCTTGTGGGTGGATCAGGCGGGTACCGGGCCGGTCACCTTTACGCTCGAAGCGGACCAGGCGGGCAATGGAGTTTGGAAAACGCTGCGGCGCATTACCGTGACGCCGGGGACACCGGAATATGTGGAGTTTTCGCGGCAGGAAACCGGCGCCTGGGTGCGCCTAACCGCCGACCAGGACTGTGCCCGGGTGAGTGCCCTGTTTTTCTATCGCAATGAGGATGCCCGGGGCACGGTGCCCGCCGCGATGTTTGCCGGACTGGCGCGGCCGGGTGATGACCGCCCCATATCGACTGGCTGGCTGCACACACGGGGCGAAGACCGGCATACACTTTCCTTCGCGACGACTTCACCGGCGGGCGGCTACTACGAACTCAACGGTGATTTGCAGTTGCGCCGAGCGGCGGATGCGCCGGCGGCGGCGGCGGTGATCAAAGGCTGCGCCATGCCGCAGAAGGTGCTGACGGTGGATGCCGCCTCGGTGATTGTGGATGACGGACAGGGGCGGCACTGGCGTCTGCCCAAGAGCGATGCCAGCTTTGACCAAAATCCCGGCAGCGAGCGGGTGTTGCGCGAAGTGGTGACGGAACGGGATTTGTTCAACTGCCATGGCACGTTTTACGAATTACCCGCCGAGAGCGCGGGCGGGTTTCCCAAAATCCGCCCCATTGCCACGCATAACTGCCATATTGCCGATTACGCGAGCTATCGCGGATTGCTGGTGTTGAGCGGGGTGGCCAATGACGCCCAAGGTGAACATGTCATCCACTCGGACGATGGACAGTGTGCGGTGTGGGTTGGCGCCTTGGATGATCTGTGGCAGTTGGGCAAGCCGCGCGGCGTGGGCGGGCCATGGAAGGATTCGGCGGTCAAGGCCGGGGAAGTCAGTGATCCCTATTTGATGACCGGATACGATCACAAGCGCGTGGAGCTTTCGCACGCTGGCAATCAGGCGGTTAACCTGCGCATGGAAGTGGACATCACCGGCACGGGCCATTGGGTCACGTACCGGAACTTTGCGGTTCCGCCGGGCAAAACCATCGAACATGTTTTCCCCAAAGATTTTGGGGCCTACTGGGTGCGGGTGTCGGCGGATGTGAACACGACCGCCACGGCGACATTCCAATATGATTAACTTGGCCCGGATCGGTTTGTTGCCGCCATCCGGGCAAATGCGCAGCCTCAGTAGGCCGGCTCAGAGTACATGATATTGGTGGCGTATTGCTGGCTGATGGCTTCAACGTGGCCATCGGCAAACGTCGCATCACTGCGTTTGTTGTGGCGGATGGTGAGATAATTATTCAATCCAGTGAGGGAGGTGCCAAACGGTTCCCAGCGCCCACATTGCACTACCCAATTGGCCCCGTTGGCAGATTCAATTGCCGGTTCATCGTTGGGCGTAAGAGAGGCGACCGGTTCCACTACCATGATTTTTCCCGACGGGTTGCGGACACTGGACGATTTGTAGTAATACGCCTTGCCGGTTGTGTCAATGATGGTGGTGAATCCAAGGTTTGCTCCGGCAGCATTGACGTTATAGCTCGTAATTTCGTAGCTATAGAAATATGGACCATCACCGCTTTGAGCATAGGTGATGCGGTCTTTATCATTCTGATCCATCGGGCAGCGGAAAATATTCGTGGAGGTTCCGGTTCCAAGCAGCCGGATCAATGGACTTTTGTCGAGGGTCATTAAAGTGCCATTGATCGTCTGCATATTGGCACCCGTCCGCCAGTAAATCCAATCTTCCAAGTGCGGGCCATAAGTGTTGGCTGAACCCGCCCCGGCATAGGTGTCTTGGCTGTCGCCAATATAAAGCATCATGCCGAGGCCAAGCTGCTTGGTGTTGTTTGAACAGAACGACTGCTGGGCTTTCGCCTTGGCTTTGGCCAAAGCTGGGAGAAGCATCGCCGCGAGAATGGCGATAATGGCAATGACCACCAGCAGTTCAATCAGGGTAAAGGCGTGCTTTCTCAGATGAGTCATGAGAGGGATTTTCATAATGTCAGTTACTTGAATGACTTGCCGCCGGATTTTGCCACTCAGATGGCGCTCAGAACAGCGGGTGCATCTCTGAATATACGGTACCGATGCATGCTGGGTCTGATGTCCCAAATGGCGGCCAATAAACCGCTTCAGCGTCTGTCATTTACGGGTTATATGGGGTTTGTAGCACCGGTAAGCCCTGCGGGTCAATTGAATTATTGCCTCAAAGGGCGCGGGAGAGGTCGGATGTTTGTATGAGGAGCAATGGGGGGCGGCCACCGGTCGGTCGGCGCCCGAAATCATTTTGACTTTCAATTTCAGGGGTTTGAATTAAGTTTCCGGTACAAAATGATTCTTGTTTTAGACAACTACGATTCATTCACGTACAACCTCGTTCAATATTTGGGCGAATTGGGCGTGGTTTTGCAGGTGCGCCGCAACGACGAGATTTCCCTGGCGGAGATCCGGTCGCTGAAGCCTGAACGCATCCTCGTTTCCCCGGGGCCCTGCTCGCCGCGCGAGGCGGGGCTCTCCAACGACGTGATCCGCACCTTCGCCGCCGAGGGCATCCCGATCTTCGGGGTTTGCCTGGGGCACCAATGCATCGGCCATACGTTTGGCGCGGAGGTGGTGGTGAATTACCGGATGATGCACGGCAAGGTTTCGCCCATCAAGCACAACGGCAAGGATTTGTTTGAGGGCATGCCCAATCCGTTTCTGGCCACGCGCTACCATTCCCTGGTGATCAAGCGCGACACCCTGCCGGACGTGTTGGAAATCACCGCCGAGACGGAAGAAGGCGAAATCATGGGCGTGAAGCACAAGACCCTGCCCATCTGGGGCGTGCAGTTCCATCCGGAGAGCATTCTCACCGAGCATGGCCGGATGATTCTGAAAAATTTTCTTAAACTCAAATAATTGTCATGGATGTATTTTTACTTAAATCTAAAATCCATCGCGCGACCGTCACCGGCGGCGATGTGAACTACGAGGGCAGTCTCACCATTTCGGCCGATCTGATGGAAAAAATCGGACTGCAGGAATACGAAAAAATCCTGTGCGGCAACATGGCCAACGGCCATCGCTTCGAGACCTACGCCATCAAGGGCAAACCGGGCAAGGGCGAAATCATCATGAACGGCGCCGTGGCCCATCTCGGCAAAAAGGGCGACCGGCTCACGATCATGAGCTTTGCGTCCGTGGGCAAGAAGAAAGCCCTGAAATGGAAGCCGCGCGTGATTGTGCTGGGCAAGGACAACAAGATCATCAACGAGCAGGGAATTTGACCCGCGCTCCGGGTCTGGCAAGACGTGGCCGGAACGGAACAATAAAAAACCCACCGGTCGGACGACCGGTGGGTTATTGTTTTGCGGCAAGATCAATAATTCTTCGCGACTTCGGTCCAGTTGACCACATTCCAGAACGCCTTCAAATAATCGGCGCGCTTGTTTTGGTATTTCAGGTAGTAGGCATGTTCCCAGACGTCCACGCCGAGGATGGCCGTGCCTTCCACGCCGGAAACGGTCTTGCCCATGAGGGGATTGTCCTGATTGGCGGTGGAGACGATCTCCAGCTTGCCGCCGTTGGCAACGAGCCAGGCCCAGCCGCTGCCGAACCGGCCGATGCCGGCGGCTTCGAATTTGGCCTTGAACTCGTCAAAGCTGCCAAACGCGGACTTGATGTCGTCGGCGAGTTTGCCGGTGGGGGCGCCGCCCGCATTGGGGCTCAAAATGCGCCAGAAGAAAGAGTGATTCCAGTGGCCGCCGCCGTTGTTGCGAATCGCGCCGCGCACGGCATCGGGAACCACGCTCAAATCCTTGATGAGCTGTTCCAGCGACTTGGCTTCCAAGGCGGCATTGCCGGCGATGGCCTTGTTGAGGTTGTCCACATAAGCCTTGTGATGACGGTCATGATGAATCTCCATCGTCAACGCGTCAATGTGCGGTTCCAAGGCGTCCTTGGGGTAGGGGAGAGCGGGAAGTTCGTGTGCCATAATTTTACGTTTGTTGTTGTTTTCCAGTCAAAAACTGTCTTGGCTCAAGTTGCTTCAGAAGGGACGGAAAAGCAAGTGCGGAGAGGGGGGCGCAATAAACTGCAAGATTGTACTTGATTCTGGAGGTGTATATGGCATAACCAGTTACGGGGTTTATGAAACGGTCAAAATTAAAATTTGCTGCATTTACGTTAATTGAATTGCTAGTAGTCATAGCCATCATTGCCATACTCGCAGCATTGCTATTACCGGCGCTTGCCAAAGCCAAGTCGCAAGCTTGGCGGACTCAATGCATGAATAATCAGAAGCAGTTGTTGTTAGCTCACCTTATGTACGTTGGAGATAATAATGACTTTGTGGCTTTGCCAAATTCTGATGGGTGGACGTTGGCTCCAAGCGCAGGTTGGTGTTATCTAAAAGGGTCAATCCAGACAGGGAGCATATATAATGGTCCAGAGTTTGGCGCATGGTGGCTTTATATTGGTGGCGGACGCCAAACTGGTTACACAAACACGTTGATGCCATCACCCGCTTGGAAGGTTTACATATGTCCACTTGACCCCCCCAATGGCAATTATTCCAGTTCATCTTATTCATCACGGGGAATGAAGTTTTGTAGTTACGTCATGAATTTGTGTGTCAATAACGACAATCGCATGCCCATAAACACGTCTGGCAAGATGAGTCAATTTAGACAGGACGGTGTCCTGCTTTGGGAACCCAATAATAATGACCCCACAATGTATAATGATGGATGCAACCCGCCTGATCAAGGGTTGGGAGGGACGCATGGCAAAGTGGCACCCGTGAGTATCATGAGCGGTAGTGTGCAATTGATGAATACTAATTTATATTATCAGTTAGCTAATGCTTCTGACAATATCCTCTGGTATGCTCTAGACAGAGATGCGCACGGTGGACGTTAGTCAGTTCATTGAATTGGCTCAACCCGATAAAACTTCTGCTGATGGTTAGGCTTACTAATATCAGCACTATAATCGGACCAGTTTTGTATAGGCTGAGTCAAAGTCAAATTTGTTTCTGAAAACCATGAATTGGTGTCGCCCAAGTCGGTGGTGCTTTGAATTTTATATTCGTAACCAACGGTTCCTTGAATAACTACTGTAGGCGTTATGGCCAAGGACACGTTGGCCGGATTCACCACAACTTGATATGGTAAGTTGGTGACACTGCCAAGGATATTGCTTACTACTACATAATATTGGCCTGCATTGGTGAACTGTATGGCGCCCAATGGCAATGAGAGGTTGGTAGCCCAAGCCAAAGCGACACCATTAAAATACCACTGATACGACAGGCTCCCACTACCCCATGCACCCACGCTCAATGAGTTGCTTTGACCCCAATATGTATCCACACCCTTGAACGGTTGGCTGAGATACGGATACATACCGAGGCTGGCAATACTGCTGGTGACGCTGCCAAAAGCATTGCTAATGATGACTGCGTATTGTCCGAGATTAACTTGTTTGACGTTGGTTATTGTCAATGTGCTACTTGTTGCGTCAACCAAATTGGAATTGTTGAATCGCCATTGAAAGAAGTTTGGGATAAATGCTGTAGCCGAAACACTGAAGGTGGCATTCGTGAGGGCGGTAACATTAACATCTGTTGGCTGCTGTATTATGGTGGGAGGATTAGTATAATTCGACTCAATTGCAAAAAGCATAAATATCTCGTCCGCATTTAATGCATGGTCATATATACGCACATCGTCAACCAAACCGTTAAAAGACTGGCTCTGATTCCCATCAATAGCCCCAATAAAAAAATTTGTTCCAACAGAGTTGGAAATTGGCAGTCCAACTGACCTGAATCCGTTTAGAGTCCCGTTTATATACAAATATTCGGTACCTTCCGACGCATAAACAATCACGACGTGTGCCCAAGAGTAAAGGGGATTGTTTGTGCCGGTGGCGACTTCCCAAGTTTGATTTATATTGTCCCAAAGGTTAAATGAACCATCCATGTTATAGCAGAAGTTCCACAGAACATTTGGATATCCATATGCTCCAAAGGACTGATTTGGGTTGCCGTCATGGTCTCCACCGTTAACTTTTACCCATGCTGAATAAGTAAAGTTAGAACTAAAAGCAGGAAGAGATGAAACGGCAAATACGCTGTTGGTTCCATTAAAACATAGTGAACTATAATTCTGACCAAACCGGTTGGTGCCATAGATTGCCCCTATATTCGTCCCATTATAGCCATTTCCGCTTGAATCTACAGTATTGCCATCAAATTTATAATAGGCCACTAGACCGTTGGTTAGAAATGGCTGTGCCTGTGAAATCTCTAACATTGCCAAAACCACGGCGATGCGGGTGATACCTCTAAATATTTTCATATTTGCATATTCTCAAATCTCTATAATTCTGTCAATTCGGCGTCAGCTAGCGTTTTGGCCATCCATTAGGTAAAATTGGGAGAGTTATCTAATAAACCAAAACTTATGCTTGGCAGACAATAACGAACGAATACCACCAACCTAAGAGTGCTTCTGAATGCATCTTTCTACGGCGCACCTCTAAATAACCCGCGTATGTATTATCGAGTAGTGCCTGGGTAGTGATTATTTCCCGGTCAACCCCACAAAATTTTTCAGCAGTTGCAGGCCGATTTTCTGGCTTTTTTCGGGGTGGAACTGGGTGGCGAAGACGTTGTCGCGCCAGACGGAGGAGGCGAAGGTGTCGCCGTATTCGGTGCGGGTGGCGATGATGCCAGGATCGGTGGGTTGCGGGTAGAAGCTGTGGACGAAATAGACGTAACTGCCGCTGGCGATGCCGCGGTAGAGGGGGCAGTCGGGGCGGGTGATTTCGATCTGGTTCCAGCCGATTTGCGGGATTTTCAGGCCGTTTTTAACGGAGAAGCGGACGACGCTGCCGGGGAAAACGCCCAGGCCGGCGGCGCAGGAATTGAATTCTTCGCTGCGGTCGAACAGGGCCTGGTAGCCGACGCAGATGCCGAGAAATGGTTTGCCGGTGTGGATGAAGGCGCGGGCGGCTTCGAGCAGTTCCTGCTTGCGGAGGGCGTGGATGCAGTCGTCGAACGCGCCGACGCCGGGCAGGACCAGGCCGCTGGCGTCGCCGATTTCTTCAGGTTTTTGCACCAGACGCACGTTGGCACCCACCTTGAGCAGCGATTTATGGACGCTGCGCAGGTTGCCGGAACCGTAATCAAGCAAAGCAATCACGTCGTCAAGAATAGGCGAAGGGCCGGGGCTTTTAAATCTTAAATCTAAATCTTCAATCACCGTCGGCCGCGGCTTAGGCGGTGAGCGGGACTTTGCGGACCCGCGTGGCGAAGTCGTCGATTTCCTCGGGTTTTTCGAAGCCGACGTTCAGGATGTGCACGCAGCCGAGGCCGAGGGCGTAGCGGACGGATTCGTCGCGGCGGGCGTCGTCGTTGCGCAGGCGCCCTTCGCCGATGATTTTCATGCCGATGACGCCTTTGCCGGCGGTGTGAAGTTTTTGCAGGAGCGGGACGACGCTTTCCGGCGGGCCGTCCATGCTCATGCCGTAGGGATTGATGCGGGTATGGACAGATTCCACCCACGGTTCGGCGGCGGCGGCTTCGAGGGCTTCGAGGGAATGGCACGAAACGCCGAGCGCGCGAATTTTGCCCTGGGTCTTGAGCTTGGTCAGAATGTCCATCTGCGGGCGGAGTTGGGCGGGCCAGTCGGCATCGGTGACGCAATGGAGCAGGAGCAGGTCAATGTGGTCCGTCTTCAACTCCTTCAAAAAACGGTCAACGACGATGTCGGCGGCGGGGCGTTCGGGTTCGGGGATGCCGCCTCGGTTCCACCAGATTTTGGAGATGAGGTTGTAGCTGTCGCGCGGGCAGCCGGCCAAGGCGGGCGGCAGATAAGTGTGGGTGCCGTAGAGGTCGGCCAGGTCAAAGGTGCGCACGCCGCGATCGTAGGCTCCGCGCAAGAGGGTCTGGAAGGCGGTGCGGCCTTTGCGGGTCTGGTTGGATTCCCGCTTGCCGCCGTGGCTGCCGGTACCCATGCAAACGCGCGTGAACTTCAGACCGGATTTGCCGAGCGGCACCAGCGTGAACGGATCGTGAAACTGCGGGGCGGCGGCGGTGGCGGCGTTCGTTTCGCCGGCGCTGGCGAGCTGCGCACCGGCGATAATACCGCCGACCCCGATGGCCGACTGTTTCAGAAACTCACGGCGTTTGATTTTCATAAATTCAATCCGTAAACCGGTGTCAGGTCACGACCTCAGACCGCAGCTTCAGGCGGTCCGGCCGCTTCCGCGGCGGCTTGGGCTACTATCTCACGCTCGGTCTTCAAGCGCAACTGTCCGCAGGCGGCATCGATGTCATGGCCCTTTTCGCGGCGCAGGGTGGCGGTGACCTTTTGGTCTTCCAGCGCGGCGAGAAAGGCTTCGCACGTGGCTTCGTCGGGACGTTTCCACGGGAGGTCCTCCACCGTGTTGTAGGGAATAAGGTTCACCTTGGCGAAGAGCCGTTTGGCCAGCGTGGCGAGGGGACGGGTTTGCTCCAGCGAATCATTGATGCCGGCAATGAGGATGTATTCCAGCGTGATCATGCGGCCTTTGAGCTTCTGGTAATCGTCGCAGGCGGCGGTGAGTTCGCGCAGAGGATACTTTTTGTTTACCGGCATGATGCGGTTGCGAACCTCGTCGGTGGCGCCGTGCAGGGAAATGGCCAGACGGAATTGCAGGGGCTCGACGGCGAGCCGGCGAATCTGCGGGGCGAGGCCGCTGGTGGAGATGGTGATCTTGCGGGCGCCGATGCCGCCGCCCCAGGGGGCGTTCAGGATTTTGAGCGCGGCGATGAGGTTGTCGTAGTTGGCGAGGGGTTCGCCCATGCCCATGACGACGATGTTGTTGACGAGGCGCGAATTGCCGGGGACGGGTTTGGCGGGTTCGCCGAGGGTTTCGCGTTCGGCGGCGTTGGCCTGGGTTTCGCCCCAGCGTTCCACGGAGAGGATTTGTTCGACGATCTCGTGGACGTCGAGGTTGCGTTTCCAGCCGTCGAGGCCGCTGGCGCAGAATTTGCAGCCGTAGGCGCAGCCCACCTGGGTGGAAATGCACAGGGTATGGCGGTCGCTGGCCTCGCCGTAGAGGGCGGGGTTGGCGGGGATGAGGACGCTTTCGATGAAGGCGCCGTCCGCGAGTTTCCAGAGGAATTTCTGGGTGGTGTCATGGGCGCCCTGCTTGCGGGCGAGTTCCAGGGTCTGGAGGGAATATTCGGCGCGCAATTTCTCCCGGAGGGTTTTGGGGAGGTTGGTCATGGCGTCCCAGGTGGTGACGCGGCGGAGGTAAAGCCAGTCGAGCAACTGGGCGGCGCGGTACACGGGTTCGTCCCAGGTTTTGAACTGGGCTTCGAGGGCTTCGCGGGACAGGGATTTGATATCGGTCAATGACACGCTCTGAAGGTAAACCGGACGGGGGCGGAAACCAAGCGGCAACGGCGGGCGACATATTGCCAATTTTCAATTGCCAATTGCCAATGGCGGGGAGGGGGATGATTCTGGATTTATCTGTCGCGCGGCAAGCAAAGGCGAACAGTGTGCGAGCAAACCCGGACGGCAGGCGGAACGGGGTCGCCGGCCAAGCTTTTTTGTGCCACCCTGCCGGGGATGAAAAACATTATCGGCAGTTGCCCCATCGGCTCGGTGTCCCGTTAATCCGTGAGGTGCTGGCCGCCTTTCGCAGGGCAGAACTTTCC
>CAIQKM010000053.1 GCA_903872345.1 uncultured Verrucomicrobia subdivision 3 bacterium
CCCCCCAATCCAGAACCGTGACATCGTCAATACTGCTCGCCGACCGGGTTATCTCCCTCTCCGCCATTGGTAAATGGGGGAGAGGGCCGGGGTGAGGTGGCGCTCATCTATTTAACCCGGGGCAGTGTCAAGATACGCCCGATCATGCCGCAGGGTGTATTTTGTGCTTGCCGGGCAGGCGTTTTCAAATCTGAATAGGCGGAATGCTTTTCCCCAGCTTCAATCAACAGCAATGATCCGGTTGCTGGCATTCATTTTGATCTGCCTGTTCGCGCTGGCGGAGCGCGGATATGCGCTGGGCCAGGTGACGTATGTGACCGACCTGTCCGGGCCCGGCAGTTTTCCCGTGGTTGCCGATGGGGTGGCGGCTGCGTTGCTGGTGGACACAAATGACTTTGCCGGGGTAATCCGGGCGGCGGGAGATTTGCAATCCGACGTGTTTCGGGTGACGGGCGTGAGGCCGGAACGTTTGCTGAGGGCGGATGGATTGAAACCGAAAGTCATCCTGGCGGGAACCCTGGGGAAATGTCCTTTGCTTGACCGGTTGGTCCGGGAACGCAAGCTGGATGTTCACAAGATTGCGGGCCAGTGGGAATCCTATCTGATCCAAGTCGTGGCGCAACCGTGTGCGGGGGTAGATCAGGCGCTGGTGATTTGTGGCAGTGACAAGCGGGGGACGATGTACGGCATTTATGATTTGTCGGAGGAACTGGGAGTTTCGCCCTGGCATTACTGGGCGGATGTGCCGGTGCGAAAGCGGCACGATGTCTGGGTGAAGGCCGGGACATTTGTGCAGGGACCGCCGGCGGTGAAGTATCGGGGGATTTTTCTCAATGACGAGGCGCCGGACCTGACCGGCTGGGCGACTCATACTTTCGGCGGCTACAATCATGCGTTCTATACGAATGTCTTCGAACTGTTGCTGCGGTTGAAGGCGAATTATCTGTGGCCGGCGATGTGGAACAACTGTTTCAACGAGGACGATCCCTTGAATCCGAAGCTGGCGGACGAGTACGGAATTGTGATGGGGACGTCGCACGTGGAGCCGATGATGCGGGCGGACAAGGAATGGAACCGGCTGGGGTACACGGCGCGGGACTGGAATTTTGCGACGAATCCGGACCGGTTGAAGGCGTTCTGGGAGGCGGGACTCGCGCGGAACCGGGATTACGAGAACATCATCACGATGGCGATGCGGGGCAAGATTGACACGCCCATGTCCGAGGGGGCGAACATCGCGTTGCTGGAGCGGATCGTGGCGGCGCAGCGGGAAATGGTGGAGCGGGTATATCACACGAATGCGGCGGCGGTGCCGCAACTCTGGGCGCTCTACAAGGAAGTGCAGGAATATTATGAAAAGGGCATGCAAGTGCCCGAGGACATGACCTTGCTATGGTGCGATGACAATTGGGGCAACCTGCGGCGGCTGCCGGCGGCGAATGAGCGCGGTCGGTCGGGGGGCTCGGGGATTTATTACCATTTCGATTACGTGGGCAATCCGCGCAATTACAAATGGGTGAATACCAGTCCGCTGCCGAAAATTCGGGAGCAGATGAATCTGGCGTACCAGTATGGCGCGGACCGGATCTGGATTGTCAATGTGGGACATTTGCAGCATGTGGCGTTGCCGGCGGAATTTTTTCTCAACCTGGCCTGGTCGCCGGAACGCTGGCCGGCGGAACGGGTGGGGGAATTTACGCGGCAGTGGGCGGCGCGGGAATTCGGGGGCGAGTACGCCGCGCCGATTGCCGATCTGGTCACGCGGTATGCGTTTTTGAACGGACGACGCAAGCCGGAGTTGCTGGAGCCGGATACTTATAGCGTGCTGAATTACGGGGAGGCCGACCGGGTGCTGGCGGAGTGGCAAACGCTCGCGCATGACGCGGAGTCAATCAATCAAAAGCTGCCCGCCGCCGCGCGGGATGCGTTTTTTGAACTGGTCCGGTATCCGGTGCTGGCATGTGCGAACCTGAACGAACTGTATGTGACGGCGGCCAAGAACCGTCTGTATGCCGCGCAGGGACGGGCCGGCGCCAATGAATTGGCGACGCGGGCGCGGGAGTTGTTCCGGCGGGATGCGGCGCTGGCGGCGGAGTACAATCATGAGCTGGCGGGCGGCAAATGGAATCACATGATGGATCAGACGCATATTGGTTACACGGGTTGGCAGCAGCCGGAGACCAATGCGATGCCGGCGCTGGCGGAAGTGCGTGTTTCCGGCCCGGCGGCATTGGGCGTGGCGGTGGAAGGTTCAGCCGCGAGTTGGTCGGCGGGCGGGGCCGGGGCGGGGTTGCCGGTGATTGATCGGTTTAAGCGGCAGTCGCGATATGTGGAGGTTTTCAACCGGGGCGCCGGCGCCTTTGAATTTACGGCGCAGGCTGATGTGCCGTGGATTCAACTGAGTCAGACGGAAGGGACGGTAACAAACGATCGGCGTATCCAGGTATCCGTGGACTGGTCCAAGGCACCGACGGGCGAGGCGCGGGGATGGGTGACCATCCGGGATGGTGGCACGAATTCGGTCCTGGTGGCGGTGGATTTGTTCAATCCGAAATTGCCCCGGCCGGGAACGTTTGACGGTTTTGTGGAAACCGAAGGTTGCGTTGCCATGGAGGCGGAACATTTTACGCGCGCGACGGCGGCAGGCGGGGTGCAGTGGGAAAAACTGGACGGTTTGGGGAATACGCTTTCGGGAATGGAAGTGTTTCCGGTGACGGCGGCCAGTGTGCTGCCGCCGCAACCGGCTCCGGTACTGGAATACAAATTGTATTTATACCATGGCGGAACGGTGGAGGTGGAGGCGGTGCTGTCCCCGACGCTGAATTTTATGGCCGGGCGCGGGTTGCGGTTCGGGCTTTCGTTTGATGACCAGCCGGTGCGGGTGGTGACGGCGGTGCCGGAGAAATATGCCGTGGGTGACGGCGCCAAGGACTGGGAGCAGGTGGTGAAAGATGGCGTCCGGCGGGTGCGGTGCCAATACAAGCTGGCGGAGCCGGGCGAACATACGTTGAAGTTCCGGATGGTGGATCCGGGAGTGGTGCTGGAGAAACTGGTGGTGAATACGGGCGGGGTAAAGCCGAGTTATCTGGGCCCGCCGGAGAGTTGTCGCGCCGGGGAGGCTTGGCCATGAACCGGCCGGATTTAAACTATTCCAGCCAACACAATAGCGGAGAATTCAGGCGAAAACCGGACGCGATTTTTTGCCGTTGAAGATAATTTGTAGTATGGAAATAGTTTGGCCGCCAGCATTTACGCTGCGGAAAACATTGGGGGGCGCATCTTGACACTGCCCCCGGAATACGGTTAGAAGAGGGGGGTTCCTCAACCAACTGGCAAAAACCAACCAACCAAAGGAAGAGGATGAATACAAAACCAACGGGTCCCCGCCCCTTGCGCGAGATCGAGAGCGAA
>CAIQKM010000054.1 GCA_903872345.1 uncultured Verrucomicrobia subdivision 3 bacterium
CCAAAGGCACGTTCCCGAAAGTGAACATCCCGGTGGTCCGCTGGGATGAACGCCCCGACGGCAGCTTCGACGAAGCCGCCCACCTGGCCTTATACGCCCACACCGAAGAAGACCTCCGCCGCGAACGGGAACGCTCCAAAGACCCCGCCGGCGGCTACGGCCTCGAAGAAATCAAACCCGAGTAACCCGGAATCATTGGGTTTTCCCGTGAATCAAACCAAATCAAACCAAATCAAACCAGTGTGAAAAACGACCCCGCCATCTGCCGAGCGCCAACGGCGCAGCCTCATACCAGCCCAGAGCAACGCTCTGGGTTCGCCCACACACGAAACTCAGCCCTGAAGGGGCGCCCCATCAAGTCATCAACAACGCAAAAAACCCTGCAATCAAAGCTAATCGTGCTTCATCAAGGCAAACGGTGAAAAAATCAAACACGGCCTCATCGCCCTGCCGTTGCTGTGGAGTGCGGCGGCATGACGCCGCACTCCACATCGCCCTCGCCCTGCCCCACCGAAATACGAGAGCCAAGACCCACATTTTTAATTTAGCCTTTAGCCTTCAGCGTTTAGCCTTTTGCTTCAAAACCCCAATAATCGTGCCTAATCAAGGCATATCAAGGCAAACGCTGAAAAGATTTAAAAGCATCAACCATGAAACCAAACCACCAACTCGTATCAAACCGCAAACCCGCCGGGCAGGCGTTCGACGAAGTGCAGCAGGTTGCCTTCGGGATCGGTGAAAAAGAGGACTTTGCCGCCGCCGGCGGCGGGGCGGATTTCTTCGGTGAACGTTACGCCCCGGGCGGTCAGCGCGGTTTTGGCGGCGTCCAACGAATCCACGCGCAAGGCCAGATGGCGGAAGCCGGCAAGTTTGTTGTCGCCGCGCGTAGAGTTGGTTTCCGCGTTGGCGGGGTAGATTTCCACCCAGGCGCCGTCGCCGAGGGCGAGCAGGCAGGTGGGCGGCGTCTGGCCGTTGTCCCAAAGGCGCTTGGCGCCGAGGACGCGTTCATACCAGAGGGCCAAGGCCGTGGCATCTGCCGCGGGCAAACCGACGTGTTCGAGGGAGATTTTCATAATGCCAACCGTTCAGGGGAAATACGTATGGCTCAGGGAACCGCGTTCGGTGGTGATGGCCATGCCGGCGGTGACATGATGCCGGTCGAACCAGCCATCGCTGGTTTCCAGCACGTACTGGATGTTGTCCGTGGCGGAGAGAACGGCGTTGGTGTCGTTTTTCTCGAGGTGATGGATTTCCCGGATGACGCCATCGCCGCTGATGTAGGCGGCGGAAATGGATTCGGGGCAGTTCTTCATCCAGAAGCTGGCGCGCTGGGGCACGGGCAGGACGAAGATCATGGAGTCGGAATCCTGGATGTTGGTGCGATACATCATGCCGGTCATTTCCTGCACCTCGGTGAGCGCCTGTTCGGTATCCAGGGTTTCGGCGCCGATGAAAAGCTTGATGGTGGAGAGCTTGGGCTGGGCTTGGGTGGGCTCGGGCGGGGGCGTGGGGGCCGTCGCCAGCGGCGGGGTGGAGGAATCGCAGCCGGTAAACCAGCATGCGGCCAACAGCAGAAAAAGCAGACGGACAATTTGCATGTCCCCACTTTGCCGGAGTCCGACGGATTTTTCAACCGAAGTTCGCGGGCGGGGGCGGGCGGGGCGGCGGCTGGCTGGTATTAATTAAATATGCTGCTGTTAAATATTATTTTGACAAATTACTGCCGGCGATATACAAAAGCCAAAGCACTCTGGTAACCGGATGCGGTTTACAGGTTTACAAAAAATACAATGTGCGACAACCAAACCAATCGGCGGAACAACAACCTTATGAAAACATACATGACATCCATCAAAGCGATCGCGGTGGTGGCGGGAATGCTGCCCGCACTTGCCGGGGTGGCTGGAATCACCAACACCACCAATACCTATTCATTTGCGGAATTCGGGTGGAGCGGGGGCGGCGTGGTGGACGGTTCGTTTACGGCCGTATTTCCGGAGAACGCAACGAACATCACCCAAACGGAGGTCACCGCATTTTCCGTGACGTTCACCGGCAATACCAACGGGGATGACTTTTCCATTCCGCTGTCCGGTTTGGGAGCCATGAATTTTGCCATTAATGGCAGCTATAACGTCACCAGCGGCAGCCTTTCCGCCAGTTATCCCTTGGATGGCGGGTCGGCAAACTATTACGGTTCCGTCACCGGAACCGGCAATCTGACGCTGTTTACGACGATGTTTAATCCCTTCCCGCCGCCGGGATTTTTCATTCCCATGACAACGCCTTTGTCCAACACATCGGAGCCGTTGCTGATCCCGGCCCCTGAGCCCGGCACGCTGGCGCTGGCCGGTCTGGGCGGCGCTACCCTGCTGGCGTTGCGGCGCAAGCCGCGGGCCTGATGCATTGCGTTTCGACTCCACCCCGGCCAGTTTTGGCCGGGGTTTTTTAATGGGCAGGCAAAACGGCGTCAACCGGTTCCAGCGGAATGATTGACTTGGCGGCGGATTGGCTTATTTTGCCATGGTAGTGACAACTGGTAACCATACGGCCGCGCTGGTGCGGCTCGATGAACTGCCGCCCAAAACGTGCGCGGTGGTCCGCGGCATTTCCACGGATGACGAGGATATGCAACGTTTGAAGGCGCTGGGGGTCTGTGTGGGCCGCCGCGTGGAGCTGGTCCGCGCCGGGGATCCCATGATCTTGAAAATTTTCGGTTCGCGTCTCGGAATTTCCGCGGAACTGGCCACGCATGTGAGCGTGGAGGTTTGCCAGCCGGATCATTGTGCCTTGCGTGACGATCCCGGGGCATGAGCGAGCACCCGGAAACATCCGCCACCCCGGCGGCCGAATCCCACCATTACCACTCCTTCACGCTGGCACTGGTGGGGAATCCGAATGCGGGCAAAACGACCCTTTTCAACGCCCTGACGGGGCTGCGCGCCAAAACAGCCAATTTTCCCGGCACCACGGTGGAACGCAAGGTGGGTCGCCTGCATCTGGATCACCGCCAGATTGTGGTGGTGGATTTGCCGGGCTTGTACAGCCTGGACAGCAAGTCGCCCGACGAAAAACTCGCCGCCGACGCCTTGCAGGGCAAACTCGACCACACCGCGCCCGATGCGGCGCTGGTGGTGCTGGATGCCACGAATCTGGAGCGGAATCTCTTTCTGGTCAGCCAGGTGCTGGAACTCAAGAAGTGCCCGGTGATTCTGGCCTTGAACATGATGGACATGGCGCGGCGGGATGGCATCCGCATTGACGTGGCCAAGTTACGGCAGGAACTCGGCTGCGTGGTGGTGCCGGTGGCGGCGCGCACGGGCGAGGGCATTGAGGAACTGAAACAGGAGTTGAACCGGCTGGTTTCCGGCGCGATGCCGGAGGCGCTGAACCATTCGGATCCCCATTGCGCGGGTTGCAGCGGCTGCACGTTCCAGGCGCGTTACGAATGGACGGAACAAATTTCCACCAAGGTCATGGACGCGGCGCTGGCGCGGCGTTCGGTCTGGACGGAGAAGCTGGACGATGTCTTCACGCACCCGGTCACCGGCGTGGTGGTGTTCAACGTGGTGATGCTGGCGGTGTTTGTGCTGATTTTCTGGGCGGCAAAGATTCCGATGGGATTGATTGACCGCCTGTTCACGGGCTTTGGCCAACTGGTCACGGCGCATCTGCCGCCGGGGGATTTGCAAAGTCTGCTGGTGGACGGTGTGATCGGCGGGGTGGGGGGCATACTGGTGTTTCTGCCGCAGATTTGCATTCTGTTCTTTGCGCTGTCGCTGCTGGAAGACACGGGCTACCTCTCGCGCGCGGCGTTTGTGATGGATAAAATCATGCGCAAGCTCGGGCTGCCGGGCAAGGCGTTCGTACCGCTGCTCTCGGCGCACGCGTGCGCCATTCCGGCGATCATGTCCACGCGCGTGATTGAGAATCCGCGCGACCGGCTGCTGACGATCATGATCACGCCGCTGATGACCTGCTCGGCGCGCATTCCGGTGTATGCGATGGTCACGGCGCTGCTGTTTCCGAATTCGCCGCTGACGGCGGCGGTGGTGTTTGCGGGGTCCTACGGCGTGGGCGTGCTCGCGGCGCTGGCCTCGGCGCTGCTCTTCCGCAAGACGATTCTGCCGGGCGAAAGCAAGCCGCTGATGATCGAACTGCCGCCGTACCGCATGCCGGGCTTGCGCACCGCGCTGTTGCACACGTTTGACCGGGCGAAAATCTTTGTGAAGCAGGCGGGCACAATCATCCTGACCATCTCGCTGGTGCTGTGGGCGCTGTCGCATTATCCCAAGTCGGCGGCGCCGGAGTCGGCGAACGCCCTGAACGCGCAGGCGGTGCAAGTGGAAAAAGCCGGGGATGTGCATCAGGCCGAAGTGCTGCGGGCCTCGGCCGACCGGCTGACGGCGCAGTCCTCGCTGCAAAACTCCTTCGCCGGCCGGCTGGGTCATTTCATCGAGCCCGCCATCGCGCCGCTGGGCTTCGACTGGCAGATCGGCATCGGCATCATCAGCTCGTTTGCCGCGCGCGAAGTGATCGTGTCCACGCTGGCAATCGTCTATGGCGTGGGCGATGACGTGGCGGAGAAAGATCGCAATTCGCTCTATGACTCGCTGCGCCGCGCCAAGCGCACGGACGGTTCACCCATCTTCAATCCCGCCACCTGCGTTAGCCTGCTGGTGTTTTACATTCTCGCGGCGCAATGTCTCTCCACCACCGCCGTGGTCCGCCGGGAAACCAACAGTTGGAGCTGGGCCATCTTCCAAATCTTCTACATGACCGGCCTGGCCTACGTGGCGGCGCTAATTGCCTATCAGCTATTGAAGCATTTGGGGCACGCCTGAGGCAAAGGCTGAAGGCTGAACGCTAAAGGCTAAAGTAAACAACTTCAGCCTTCAGCCTTTTTTTCAGGCATAACGATCGGGTGAAAGCAGGCTTAAATCAAATGAAGGTTTTTCGCCGCCGATAATTTCACCGACCAGTTTGCCGGTGATGAGGCTGAGGCTCATGCCCATCATGGCGTGGCCGGTGGCGAGGGTGAGATTGGCAAACTTATGGGTGCGGCCCAGATAGGGCAGGCCATCCGGCGAGCAGGGGCGCAGGCCGCGCCAAGGCTGGATGCCGGCAAAATCTTCCGGCGAGAATTTTGGAAAATACTTCGCCACCGATTTGATGATGCCCTGCACGCGCACGGGATTGATGTTCTCGTTGAGTCCGGACACTTCCATGGTGCCGCCGAACCGCAGCGTGTTGCCCATGGGCGTGACCGCCATGCGCGCCTCGGTGAAAATGGAGCACAACTGCGGCAGCTCCCGCGGCTGGGTGAGCGTGAGGCTGTAGCCTTTGCCCGCCTGAATGGGGATTTTTAAGCCAAACTCCCGCGCCAGCAGCGGCGACCATGAACCGCCGCACAGAATCACTTCATCCGCCGGAAATTCCCCGTGCGAGGTCTTCACGGAAACCAGGTGCCGCCCGCGAATTTCCAGCCCGGAAACTTCAGTTTGCCAGAAAAAATTAACTCCCGCTTGCCGCGCCAGTCTTTCCAGCGTGGCCAGATAACGTTCCGGGGTCAGGTGGGCATCCTTGGGAAAATAGACGCCGCCCGCCACCTCCATGGTCACGCCCGGATCCAGCTTCGCCAGTTCCGCCGGACTCAATACTTCCGCCGGCACGCCCAGCTTGACCGCTTGGGCGGCAAACTTGGCTTCGTCATCCAGGCCATGCTGTGTCTTGCACAGCATGATCAGGCCGCGGGTGACAAGGCCGATTTCATTTTGCGTTTCTGCGGCGAGTTCTTCAAAGAGGGCGCGGCTGGCGAAATTCAGATCGCGCAGCAGCGGCGCGCTCCGCCGCACATGGCCGGGATTCGCCGCCCGCCAGAATTTGAAGCACCAGTCGAAGAGTTCGCCGCTCAGGCGCGGTTTGATATAGAAGGGCGATTCCGGATTCCACATCCATTTCAGGCCCAGCGCCACCATGCCGGGCGCGGCAAGCGGTACGAAGTGGCTGGGCACCACCATGCCGGCGTTGCCAAAGGAACAGCCGTCGCGCCGCGCGGGATTGCGGTCCAGCACGGTCACGTTATGCCCCTTGCGCGCACAATGCAGGGCGGTGGAAAGGCCGATCACGCCCGCGCCGATGATGATAACTCGTTTGCTCATGGTTTAACGGATGCCCCAGCAGAACGGATCGTTTTCCGCCAGCAGCAGCACGGACTCGGCATTCACATGCGCCGTACCGGTGATAATGGGCTGGACCTCGCCGCGCGAACGGTCCAGCCAGCGGAACGCGCCGTTGAACCGGCTGCCGAGAATGCTTTCCTGCACCCAGGTTTCGCCCTCCGCCAGTTTGCCGTCCGCCGCGAGACAGGCCAGCTTCGCGCTGGTGCCGGTGCCGCAGGGCGAACGGTCGTACGCTTTGCCGGGACACAAAACAAAATTTCGCGAATCCGCGCCTGCCGTCTGCGGCGGACCAAACAATTCCACGTGATCCACCTCGGGAAATCCCTGCGCGTTCACCGCCTGCCGGATGCGCCAGGTCAGGTCCGTGAGCGCCTCCACATTGGCCAGCTTCAGCTCGTGCCCATGGTCGCTGACGAGGAAAAACCAGTTGCCGCCCCAGGCGACATCGCCGGTCACCCGGCCCGCGCCCGGCACCTCCACTGCGGCCGATTTCACCTTGCGATAGCTGGGCACATTCGCCACCGAGACCGAGCCATCCACATGCAGCGTGGCGGTGACCACGCCTACGCAGGTTTCAATGCGGTGTTCGCCCGGTCGGATGCGGCCGAGATGCGCGAGCGTGACGACCAAACCGATCGTGCCGTGGCCGCACATGCTGAGATAGCCGACGTTGTTGAAGAAAATCACGCCCGCCACGCAGGACTTGTCCGCCGGTTCCACCAGCAGCGCTCCGACCAGCACGTCCGAACCGCGCGGTTCGTTCACCACGGCGGAGCGGAAGGCATCGTGCTGCTCGCGGAAAACAGCAAGCCGTTCGGCCACCGAACCTTTGCCCAGATCCGGGCCGCCGGCGATGACGATGCGCGTCGGTTCGCCGCCGGTATGGGAATCAATGACGGAGACCTTTTTCATTTGCGCTTCGGCAGTTTGGGCCGGTTCGTGATGCCGTCATGAATGATTTTCAGGACGCGCTTGCGTTCCTCGCCGGCGAGTGTGAGGCGCGGGGCGCGCACCCATTCCTTGCCCAGACCGGTTTCCTGCACGGCCAGCTTGATGTATTGCACAAACTTGGTGCTGACATCCAGGTGCAGCAGCGGTGTGAACCAGCGGTAAATCGTGCGGGCTTCGTCCCATTTGCCCTGCCGGGTGAGGTCCCAGAAATACTGGTTCTCTTCGGGGAAGGCGATGCCGCTGCCGGCCACCCAGCCGTCGATGCCGAGGATGGAGGCTTCCAGCGCCAGATTGTCCACGCCGGTGAAGAGCGCATAGCGGTCGCCGACCGTGTTGTGCAGATCGGTGATGCGGCGCACGTCGCCGGAGCTTTCCTTGAGCGCGACGAATTTTTTCTCGTCCGCGATCTGCGCGAACATCTCGGGCGTGATGTCGTTGGCATAGCTCAGCGGGTTGTTGTAGATCATGATGGGCAGGTCGCTGCCCTTGGCCACGGTGCGAAAATGGGCGATGGTCTCGCGCGGGTCGCCCTTGTAGAGCATCGCGGGCATGAGCATGATGCCGTCCACGCCCAGCTTTTGCACATCGCGCGCATAGCGGACGGCTTCGGCGGTGCTGCTTTCGGCCACGCCGCTGAGGACCTTTACGCGGCCGTTCACCACCTTGACCATCGCTTCGACGATGAGGCGTTTTTCCGTCCCGGTCAGGGCCTGATTTTCACCGAGCGAGCCGAGAAAGATGATTCCTTTGACGCCGGATTTGATCAGCGCCTCGACGTGCCCGGCGGTGGCGTCGAGATCCACCGACTGGTCTTTTTTTAGTTGGGTGGTAATGGCGGGAAAGACTCCGCTCCAAAATGGTTTGCTCATGGTCTGTTTGATATATAAGAGTTGATTTCGCACCGCCGGTCAATTACCTGAATGGGAAATAGTTTTTGAACTGTTGCCATTCCGTTTCACGCCCCGACAAATCGCGACCCACAGCATGACAGGTCAACGGGGTGGCGTCTTGTCGGTTAACCGAGTGGTGACTTGAATTTTGGCATAATGCACCGGCATGAATTCCGCAACCCTGCAAACCGAGCTGTTCGCACACCTCGCCGAGCCTTTCACCGGCGAGGCGCTGTTTGACTGTCTGGGCGACCTCGTCTTTTTCATCAAGAATCGGCGGGGCGAGTATGTGGTGGTGAACCAGACTTTGGTGGAACGCTGCGGCCGGCGGGAAAAGTCGGAACTCATTGGCCGCCGGGCGGATGAGCTGTTTCCCGCGCCGCTGGGCGCCGGTTACCGGGCGCAGGACGAGAGTGTTTTCCGCAATGGCACGGCGATACTCAACCAGTTGGAAATTCATTTTTATGCCGTGGGCGGACGCGGCTGGTGCCTCACCAACAAGCTCCCGTTGCGCGACCGCGCCGGCCAGGTGATCGGGCTGATGGGTATTTCCAAGGACTTGTCGGCCGCCAATGTTCGCAGCCAAGATTATGCCAGCGTCGCCCGCGTGGTGAAACACATCCAAAGCCATTATGGCACGACGCTGCGGGTGCGGGATCTGGCCGCCATGGCGGGGCTTTCCCATTACCAGTTTGAGGAGCGGATCAGGGCTATTTTCCAGCTCACCGCCGGCCAGTTCATCCAGCAAGTGCGGATGGAAAATGCCATGCGGCTATTACGCGCCACGGAGCTGCCCATCGCCCAGATTGCGCTGGACTGCGGCTACTCGGATCAAAGCGCCTTTACGCGGCAGTTTCGGCAGACCACCGGCATGCCGCCGACCAGCTACCGGGCCACGGCGTGCTGATTGATTCTCTAAAGATGTAGCAGCCGACGTGAGGAGGCTCCAAATAAATGAACGCTTCGCAAAATATTTGAGCCTCCTCACGTCGGCTGCTACGCACGCGATTGCTTAACTGGCCTACCGCCGGTTCATCAAATCTTCGATCTCATCGGCTTCGATGGGAATATGGCCCATCAGATCATACTGGCTGTTTTCCGTGACCAGCACCGTGTTTTCCAGACGAATGCCAAAACCTTCTTCCTTGATGTAAATGGCCGGCTCCACGGTCAGCACCCAGCCGGGTGCGATCTTTAGATGGTTGTAGGTGACGTCATGCACATCCAGGCCGAGGGGATGCGACACGCCGTGCATGAAATACCGCCGCACGGCCGGATCGTTGGGCTTTTGCTTTTTCACCTGCGACATCTTCAGCAGGCCAAGGTCCACGCACTCCTTGGCGGTCACTTCCTCGCATTCGAGACGCAGATCGCGGGTCGTCTTGCCGGGCACCAGCGCCGCCACCTGATGGCGGAAAATGCGCAACACCGCATTGTAAACCTGCTTCTGCCGGCGCGTGAATTTCCCGCTGATCGGAATGGTGCGCGTGAGATCGCTCATGTAATTGCCCAGGCCGGCCGCCACATCGAGCAGCAGCAAATCGCCCTTCTTGCACGTGCGATCATTATGGTTGTAATGGAGAATGTTGTTGTTCGCTCCGGAGGCGACGATGGGGTTGTAGGCGAATTGGCCCTTGTGCCGGATGAATTCATGGGCGAATTCGGCTTCCACTTCGGCCTCGTTCACGCCGGGCTTCAGGAATTTGCAGACGCGCACGAAGCCCTTGCCGGTCAGATTGCAGGCCGCCTGGATGGCGTCCACCTCGTACTGCGACTTCACCGCGCGCAGTTCATGCATCAGCGGCGCGAGGCGCTGATACTGGTGCAGCGGGAACTGGCTCTGGCAGGTGCGCACGAACCGGTTGTCGCGCGTCTCCACCGTCACGTCGGCGCGCTGGTGCTCGTTGCTGTTGAGATAAATGGTTTTCATCTCGCAGGCGAGCTGGCGGAAGATGCCCGGAAATTCCGAGAGCCATTTTACGTTCGCAATCCCGGAGATGGCCGTGGCCTCTTCCTTTGTGTGTTTGTGACCTTCCCAAATGGCCAGGTGCTCGTTCGGCTGGCGGATAAAAAGGATTTCGCGATGCAGCGGATCAAAGGCATCCGGCGCGAGCAGCAGCATGGTCTCTTCCTGATGGATGCCGGTCAGATAAAACAGGTCGGCATTCTGGAGGTGCCCCAGCGAACCGTCGGCGTTCGTGGGCATGATGTCGTTGGCGTTAAAGACCGCCACGGAATGCGGTTGCAGACGTTGGGTGAGACGTTCACGGTTCAGCGTGAACAACGCGGAAGGAAGTTTAATGGCTTTCACGGTAAAATGTTCGTAACCGTCCCAGCTTATACCGGTCCGCCGCCAAAATTAAGTGAATTCAGCTACCCCGTTTGAGGGAGGGCGTGTCCGCACATCGTCCCATCGGAGCGCCGGCTTGCAACCGGCTTTGGGCGTTCGTTTTCGCAAAACGGTGGGAAAATTGCAACCGTGTCCGACCAGCCTAAGCTATAAGCCGGTCACAGACCGGCGCTCCGGGGGCGTTTGCGGGAGGCTTGGCGGAGCCAGACCAAGCCGCCCAACCCCAGAGTCAACAGACCGGACACCGCCCACGCACACATGTCCGGCGAGCGCGGTGCCAGCGTCATCGCAATCGCGCCCGTGGCCGGGCCGAGAAAAATGCCCGCGCCGATAAACGCCTCGTGAAGGCCGCCGTGCTCGCTGCTGGCCTCGCCCACATCCATCGAGTAAAAGAGCGAGGAATAATAAATCAGGCCCGTCGCCAGACCGAAAAACACCTGCGCCACCACCACCAGCCACAATACGGGCGACAGCAGAATCGCCGCCAGACTGCCAATCAGCAGGAAGAACGCCGTCAGCAGCCAGCGGAACCGGTAATGCCAGCCGCGCCATTTCCACAGCAGCGCAAAGGCACCGAACCGTCCGAAAAACCACACGGAACAGAACAGCCCCGCCTGCGTCGGTGTCAGCCCAAGTTTGTCCGAGACTCCCGGCATGACCGCGATCAGCGTATTGATGGCGATGTAGGCAAAGGGATTGGCCAGCCACGCCATTTTTAAAAAAGCCTGCGGCGGGAGCGGTTGGTTCTGAGCGGCTTTTTCGCGGATGTGTCCCGTTTCAGCCGGCGCTGCCGACCGAGCGGTGGCAATCAACCGGTGATGTTTCTCCAGCCAGAGCAGCAAAATAAATTGGGCCAGAAAAATACCGGCCGGCAGCCAGTACACCGCGCCGATTCCCATCGCATCATATAATTTGCCGCCCGTGAAATACGCCAGTGCCGCCGCCCCGGCCCACGTGCAATTGTAGATGCCCACCATCTCCTGCACGCCGGCTTGGGTTTCGCCCTCGCTGACCAGGGCTTCCAGAGCCGGCCACGTGAGCAGCAGCACCACGCTGTAACTGGCGAGCAATGCCAGTTGCGCCGCGAGGCCGTGAAAGAGCGTGCCGCCGGTCATGATGACCGCGAGACCGAAAAAACCGATCTTCAAGCTCAGCACCCGGCCGCACCGCGCCGCGAATTTGCCGCATTGCCACGCGGCAAAAACGTAGATGAACCCGTGCAGGGCCGTCACGCCCAAGTTGCCGCGATTTCCAAAACCGAAGTGGTCGCGGAGAAAGAAAAACAGGTAGTTAAAATAATACGACGTCGCGACGGTGTTCATCCCTGCGAGCGTAAAATAACCAACCTTGAGCTGACGATGGGTCATCGGGACATCTCCGCCAGGGCGGTGTGACAATACCATTTCACCGCGTCGGTCATCGGCGGCATCAGGGCATCCAGTTCGGCGCGCGTACACCAGCGAATGTCATGATGCTCCGCGTCGGCCAAGGTCAGCTCGCCATTCTTCGGCCGCGCCCAATAAATCATGCCGATGTGCTCGTGCGTGTCGCTGATGCGGTGGATGTCCAGAAAGCGCGGCGCAATGAGCGCGCGCGTGCCGGGCGAAGTGGTGGGCGGACGTTCGCCCACGAGCTCCACGTCCAGCCCGCTTTCTTCCTTGGTCTCGCGCAGGGCCGCCTGCTCCGGATCCTCGTCCAGTTCAATATGCCCGCCCAAGGGCAGCCATTTGTCCAGCTTGCGATGATGAATGACCAGCACCTTGCCGTCGTGAACGACAAAGATTGCGACCGTGAAATCAATTTTTTCGTGAATGTGCGCCATCGGCCGTCCAGTGTGCCTGAAACGGTGGAATAGTAAAATCGTGATTTGAGCCGGGCCGGGTGGATTGCCCCGGAGCGCCGGTCTGAGACCGGCTTAAATCGCACGACCGTCGCATGCGGTTCCTATTTTCCCGCCGTTTTGCGGATATGAACGCGCAAAGCCGTCTGCAAGCCGGCGCTCCGACCGGTGGCGGTTCAAGCACATTGCCGGGATGCGCCCTTTCCATTGCGTCTCAAAATATTGGCATTCTGAAATGGTTCTCTATATGATTTTTGACGGCAGCAAAATGTCCTCACCTCTGGAAATTGATTTGCAACGGCTGGAAGCCCAAGCCTTCGACCGGGCCGATGGCGCTGAACCTCTGCTCCGCCGTTACCACGCTCATTCGCCAAAGTTTTCTACGGCCGACGCGCCGGCATTGACCAGACTTCACGAATGGGTTTTGGTTCCGATTAGCCTTTGGCCGTTTAATATTCAAGATGTGCTCGCCGCCTGTCTGGCTCAGATCGAAAAAGGAAAACGCCTGTCCAAGCATCAACGGTTTATCGCCGAGTTGCTGCCCGAGCCTCCCAATGAATCCGTCTGCAAGGTCGTAAGCGAACATGAACATTTCGTGGCGACCGGTACTTACGAAAACCTCGTCACCACCCAGGCAAAATACCAGCAGAACGAACTCGCCACCAAAGCCAACCCCGAGCTGTTCCGCCAATGGATGCAAATCAAAGCTGCGTTCAAAATCGCGGATTATGCCGACTATAAAGGCGTCATTCGTCGTAGCATGACCGTGGAACGCAACCTGCATCCCGCCTTTTCCGTGGACTTGAGCCGGCCCGCCGAGGTCTTTCAGGCGGCGTTTGACGCCTTTTGTCTCCGTTGGAATCTCTACGGTATGCAGCTCGATGAACCGTTGCCCCTCAAGCTGGCGGTGAACCTCTCGCCCTATGGCACGGCCATCCACATCCCCGCCTACTGGTCTTTCGATCCCAAGCGTGACATTCGCTGGGATGCCATCGCCCGCCTGCACCGGATTCGCGTCGCCGGCCGCCAGGGCGTTGCCATTGCGGAAAACCAAGCCCAACGGAGGCGGAACGCGGCCAAGCTTCGGCAATTGGATCAAGAAGTTCTCCGGCTCCGGCTCAAGGGCGAAAAGAAGCACGAATTTCTGTGCGCCGGGCTGGGTTTGAATAGCGGGACAAGCCCCAAACGCCTCCGCATGTTGCGCAATGAATTTTAGCATGGGTAGCACACGCGTCCCGCGTGTGCTCCCCAATTCTTGTTTCCAAGAAAAGGGGACGCGGTTTGGGGACATTCGGTTCCTTTGAAATAAAAAATCACCTGCCGCATAGTCAGGGCGTGACTCAGCCTGATGTTTTAACCGCCCGCCGTCAGCCGGAAATCCCGAACGCCATTCAACCTGGCGACCGCGTGGTTTGCCTCGCGGATGAGCCGACCCTCGCGGGTAAAACCCGCGCGGTCTCCGGTATTAGCGATGGCGGAAAAACCATCTGGGTTTATGACCCTGATGGAAAAACCGGCGCGGAACAGCCGTTGCCGGCATTCCTGATCTGCCCGGTGGCACAATTCCGGGCGAAATTTTCCTGCGGCTTCCAAGACTTGTTAAAACGCAGCCTCATCGCCACGCAAACATCCACCGCAACGGATTTCCAATTGCAGCGACATGAACAGCCACAGCTCAATAACAGCTTGAATGTACTCAAGGTGATAAGGCAAAGCATGATTACCGTGGAAGGCATGTTCAACCAACAGGAATTCATTAATGAAGTGGTGTTCACGTCCCCGGAGCCGCCCGATTGGAGTTTGGCCCGCGCGAATATGCGGTTGGATTTTGATACCCGCCAAATCAAAGCCCAATTGACTGATTTGATGAGCTGCCCGCGCCATTTTGCGGCACAAGCTATCCAAGCCCGCATCTTCTGGCAACTGCTTCGCCGAAAGCAACGGTTGATCATATTCCATCGCCGCCTCAGTCCGGTGGCGGGCACCTTGTTCAAGCTCGGCCAGCGGGGCCGGCTGAACCTGTTGCCCCAGATCATCGGCGGTTACATGCCGGAATCGGATATTCCCCAAATAATGTCATCCGGCGGCCGTTTGGTAGCGGCCAGGCATTTCGTTTCCCTGTGCGATGCCCATGAACCGAACACGTTTTTATCCCGGCTCCGGCAGGACTACCGACAGGTCGATTACGCCCTGTGCGACTGGAATCTGACGGCGCAGGAAAAAGCCGGAGCCTGCCGTATTACCCGGCATTCTCACATCAAAATACTGTGCCCGGATTATTGAAACATATGAATTCAGCCGCCCATTGGAGTGTCGGTCAGAAGGTTACTTGCATTAATGACACCTTCCCAAGCGCCGTTCTGGATTGGTGCGAATATCTCCCGCAGGCCGGTGGTGTCTATACCATCCGCGCCATGCAAATCAGCAGCGACAGAATTTTCGGGCAAGCCGCCCTCGGGTTTCTGCTCGAAGAAATTGTCAATCCGCCGTCTTCCTTGGGCAAAGAAGCTGGCTTTGTAGCCGAACGTTTCACCCCTTGGCTGGAAAAATGTCCGGAATCCCGCCGACAACCTCAGCCCCGAATCCTTCATTATGAAAATACGGGTGTATAGTGATCTTCATCTCGAATGTGGCTCGTTTAAACCGCCCGCCAAAAAAGCGGACCTTTTGGTGCTGGCGGGCGACATCCACCAAGGCACTGCCGGGGTGAATTGGGCAAAACAAGCATTTCGTGATTGTCCGGTCATCTATGTGGCCGGAAATCATGAGTATTATCAGCACGTCTGCCCGGATTTAATTGATGACCTCAAGCGCGAGGCCAGCGGGAGCAATGTACTTGTGCTCGAAAATGATGTCTTTCAGATGGGTGACTTTGTATTCCTCGGCTGCACGCTCTGGACCGATTTCCGGCTGGGGCCGGATGATCTCCGGTCAATGTTACTTGCGGAAAGTGAGATGTCTGATTTCCGGCTGATCCGCAAGGGGAAAGGCAAAAGCATCTTTTCTACCATTGACTCGGTCATAATCCACGCTGCGTCCGTCCGGTGGCTCACGCGAGAGTTGGCGCGGTATGACCCGGCGCGGACGATTGTCGTCACCCACCATGCACCCAGCCCCCGGTCAATTGCGCCGTGGCACACAGGAGATGGCTTGAGTGCTGCGTTTGCTTCGAACCTGGAAAAGCTGGTTCAAGCCAGCCAGATACCGCTCTGGATTCATGGGCATACGCATTACAACGTGGATTTCCAAATCGGCCGGACGCGCGTATTCAGCAATCAACACGGTTATCCCGCCGATCGGCTAAAGTGCTTCCAACCCGGAAATGTCATTGAAATCAAATGAATTCAAAACCCCAGATCAAAGCCGCCGGCCACATTGTCGAGCAATTGGCTAAAAAATATCGGATACCGCTGGCTCGCGCCCAACAGGAATTGAAACGAAACAGGGTCAAGCAGCAATATGATCTGGCCGCTGGCGCCGACCTCAATTTATTCTTGAAATGGGCCCACCGGGTTGGCAAAGGCTGGTATGGATTCGATTTGGGCCGCATCCCGCCGGTATGGACAAATATGCTTCACGACTTTTTCGTTTGGCTGGAAACCGCCTGTCCGGACTTTGAAATCCATCAGGTCAAGATGAAGGGCTGTGGCATGAGAATCTATTTGGGCACGAAAAAGGATCTGTTTATTCCCCATGAAAGCATCCGCTCTGAAATTCAACAGTTGCAAAATATCTTCCGTTTTCCTGCCCACCCAAAAACACCAGCAGCCGTTCGGGTGGTTCGTAGAAAGCAGAAGAAACCAATTTCAACCGCCAAAACAAACACCAATTAAACCATGAACACATCAACCGATTCCGACGCATTGGCCGGTGTAATCATCCTGCTTTTTTTCATCAGTCTGGTGGCCGCCATTCCGGGAACCATCCTGGGCCTGAAAGACCGTCTCATCATTTACAACGGGAAGACGGACCTGACATTGGTGTATTGCATTCCGCTCTGTGGCGCGATTTGGATACCCGATTGGGGTATCACGGGCGTTCTTTTTTGGTTGTTGCTGGTGCTGGGCATCTTGCTGGTATCGTGGTCCGTCAGTAAAACATGGACAGCCAACCGCTCGCTGTGGAAGACTGCCTTGGTGTTGCCCACCAAATTCGTCCTGGCATGGGGGATTGCCTTTTGCGGCTTGTTAGCAGTGGGTGGCATGATTTCCGGCACGAAAGAATTGAAGAATCGCCAATACGGGAAGGCAGCCAAACAATTTGCCATCGGGGCCGTGGCAGGGATGATTTTCCTTAAAATGAAAGGAGTCATCCAAAGACTGGTCAAAAGCCCGCCTCGTTGAACGTTGCGAAACCGAATATATGACCATCGTCAGCCTGGATTTTGAAACCGCCAACCCGTCGCGCGTGAGCATTTGCGCGGCGGGGCTGGCGGTCTTTGTGGATGGCCAACTGACGGAGTCGCCGTACTGGCTGGTTAAACCACCCAAAGGTCATGGCTGGTTTCACGAAAGGTTTATTGAATGCCACGGCCTGACGCATCTGGATGTGGCGGACGCCCCGGAATTCCCCGTCATTGCGCCGGAGTTACTGGCCTGCCTTGGCCGCGCCGACCTGGTGATTGCGCACAACGCCGGATTCGACATTGGCCATCTGCGCGCAACAGTGGAGCATTTTGGGCTGGAGTGCCCGGATTTTGAGTATGTATGTACCTGCGCTCTGGCCCGGCGGGTCTGGCCGGATTTGCCGGATCATCAGTTATCGACTCTCGCCACGCACATTGGCCACCAGTTCAATCACCACCATGCCCAGGCAGATGGGGAAGCCGCCGGCCGCGTGTTGCTGGCGATGATGGCACAGGTGAAGGCAAAAACTCCCCGAGAAGTTTTGGAATCCGCGGGAATTGAGGCGAAACGTTTCCAGTGTTAGATATTTAAGCATACATGATGCCACATTAGTTTAATATTCTTTGATTTAATTATTGAAAGCATTTTGAAAATCATTCACTGTCGCGTTAAACCAAACAAAGGAAGATATTATGGCCTGCAAAACATGTAATGGATACAAGACAATCCGCTGTCCCGTGTGCAATGGCACTGGCAAGGTGGGTGCAAAAGAATGCCACGCTTGTGGCGGGGACAAAAAGAAAATCTGCCCAACCTGTCAGGGGACTGGGAAGTAAAAATGGGGGACTGTTGCTCCTAGATGGAATCGTTATATGAGTCAGCAATTTTTGGAAAAAAACCCACAAAACAGCACGCAGCCTGTCTTTGATTTGCTCAATTTTGTTGCGGCCGAACGCAAGGAGGGTTGCGGTAGAGTCTGCGAAACATTGGGAATCCGCCCAACTATCTCGAGCTTGCTTCAAGAAGAAACGTACGCACCCATCAACAGATCGTTTAGTTCATTAGTGAATGACGTTTCAAATGTGTTAAAGGAGTGTGCGGTTAAACGAACAATCACCGACTGGCCTTTTGAAAACTTCTGGGGATGCCCCCACGAGCCAAAACACTCGAAAATATTGGCGTATTTCATCAATGCAAAAAAACACAAAGATGGCGAATATCTTTTAAAAAAACTGTTGGTAATTTGCAAGAAAGCAGACTTGGTGGTTGACCGCCATTGCGAAGTGGAATGCGAAAAAGACCATGTAGACATAAGAGTGATACGCAAAGCGCAAGACGGCGAGACTAAAAACGGTGATACTAATTACGCTATCATATTTGAGAATAAAATAAACGGGGCTGGTGATACACGCGGAGCCGACGGTACAGAAGGACAGCTTGATACATACGTTATAGCCACAAGAAAGAGATACAAATTCCATGAAAATGAAATCCATGTATTTTACATGCCATTAAGATCAGACAAAGACCCGCAGCGAAAAGATGAAATGGCGGTTGTAAAAAAAGGCGTGTCCTATAGCAAAATAACCTTCGAAAACGAAATATTGGAATGGTTACAATCCGTAACGGCCAAAGAGGCCGTTACGCAAGTATGCGACGGCATTCTTGATAACTTAAACCATTACAGGAACCTAATATCATATCTCATCAACAAAAACAAAGAATCCGAAATGAACACCAGAATTATTGAAAAACTGAAGGAAATGGAAAGCAGAGGTGAACCTCTTCCGTCTTTGGAAGATGCGCGACAGGCGCAGGAAGCTGTGAACAAGCTTGTGACCGAGCTTGGAAGCTACATGTCAGATAAGTCGCTAACAGCTATTCAAGCTGAATTTCCGAAAGAATTACAGAAGTATATTAAGACGGATTTCCCCCAACCAGCGAAAGCTGTGGGTCTGTGGGTTCCGGAAGCGGATGCCACTTTTTGGTTCGGTATTGAAAACAAACAGTGGTTTTTTGGTTGTCAACAAGCTAAAGAGGGTACTGTTCAAAGCCTTAAAATTCTCAGCGTCGATTGGTGGGCTTGGAACGGGGATCGGCATTTTCCTTTTATGCGAGCGAGTGACGTCTTCAAACCCGGCACCGGTTTTGAACAAGAATATTTGCCGCAAGCGATAGTGCAAATGGTGGTTGGCAAACTTTTGGAATGGCGGGGCAAACTGATTCAAAGCAAATAATTGCCCAACGCCGGCCACCGCACGCGGGACGCGTGCGCTCCCCTCGGCGCTCAGCCGCAAACAAAAAACCCCGGCTCGCGCCGGGGTTTTGTTTTGGCACGGACAAATTTATTTCATCTTGTCGAAGGTCTTCTGGAGGATTTCCCAGTCCGCCTGGCCGGCGACCTTGCTCTGGTAGGACTTCACGATTTCGTCTTCGCGCGCGTTCTTGGTGGGCTTCGGGTTCTTGTAGAAGATGCCGAAGTAGCCGGGGAACGGTTCGCTCGCCAGCTTGTAGGCGGCGGCTTCGTCCGTCACGTCATGGGTCTTGGGGACTTCGTTGAACACGCCGCCCTTGCGCGGGTTGCTCGCGTCGAACGCGCCTTCATAGAATTCCACGCATTCGCTCAGGCATTCCACGAAGCTGAAGCCGTCGTGATCCATCGCCGCTTCCATCACTGACAGCACATGGTTCGGATTCGTGTGCGTGGTGCGCGCCACGAAGGTGGCCCCGGCCGAAATGGCCTGCTTGAGCGGGTTGATGGGATAATCCACCGAGCCCCAGAGATCCGTCTTGCTCTTGAACCCGAGCGGCGACGTGGGCGAGGTCTGTTTCTTGGTCAGGCCATAGACCCAGTTGTCCATCACCACGTACGTGAGCTTCACGTTCTTGCGCGCGGTGTGGGTGAAATGGTTGCCGCCGATGGAGAAGGCGTCGCCGTCCCCGCCGAACACGAACACGTGCAGGTCGGGACGCGAGAGCGAGATGCCGCTGGCGAACGGCAGCGCGCGGCCGTGGATGAAGTGGACGCCGTGCGCCTGCACGAAGTACGGGAACCGGCTGGAACAGCCGATGCCGGCGACGGTGGTGATCTTTTCGTGGATCAGCTTGCGCTTTTCAATCAGCTTGAAATACAGGGCCAGCACGGAGAAGTCACCGCAGCCGGGACACCAGGTCGGGTGGTCGGCGGCGATTTCCTTTTTGGTCAGGCCCTTGCGTTCCTCCGGGGCGGGAGGAATGACGGTGGCGGCGGACGTAGCGGTCAAAGTTTGGCTCATACGATTAGTTCGTGGGTTGGAATTACAGTTTGCGCAAACCGGCGGACACGTTGGATTTGGCGCGTTCGAGAATTTCCTTCACCTTCCAGGTGAGGCCGTCGGTTTTGTTGATGCCGCGAATCTTCGGGTCGCAATAGCGGGCGCGCAGGATGGCGCCGAGCTGGCCGAAGCCGTACAGGCCTTCGTCGTTCATTTCCACCACGAGCACGTGGTTGAAACCGGAGAAGATGTTTTCCAATCCGTTCGGCAGCGGGTTGATGTGGCGCAGGTGCAGCGAAGAAACGCTGTCGCCGGCGGCGCGGGCGCGGTCCACGGCTTCGCGGATCGGGCCTTCGGTGGAACCCCAGCCGACCAGCAGGACGTTGCCTTCCGGCGGACCGTAAACCTTCGGCACCGGCAGCGATGCGCCCAGGGCCATCAGCTTCTTGCGGCGCTTGGCGTTCATCTGCATGTGCAGCTTCGGCGAACCGGTCGGGTGGCCCATTTCGTCGTGTTCCAGCCCGGTGGCGACCGGGTATTTGCCGTTCAAAATCTTCGTGCCCGGCGCCAGGTGATGCGTGATGCCGTCCGGCGCGGACAGATCATACGGTTTGTGCTCGGCCACGGGGGTGAGGTCGGGCGAAATGTCCTGCACAATCTTCTTCAAGTCGGGTTCCACGAACGCCTCAATGCGCGTCGCAATGCCCTGATCCGTCAGCAGAATCACCGGCACGCTGTATTTGCGCGCGATGTTCACCGCTTCGATGGCCATGTAGAAACAGTCTTCCACGTTCGCCGGGGCGATGACCACGCGGGGGGAATCGCCGTGACCGCCGTTCACGGCGATGTTCAGGTCGGACTGTTCAATATTGGTGGGCATGCCCGTGGAGGGGCCGCCGCGCTGCACGTCGATCACCACCAGCGGCACTTCCGCCATGATGGCCCAGCCCAGCGCCTCGGTCTTGAGCGCAATGCCCGGACCGCTGGAACCCGTTACCGACACGCGACCGCCATAGCTGCCGCCAATGGCCATCGAGATGGAGGCGATTTCGTCCTCGCACTGGATGAACTTGCCGCCGTACTTGGGCAGTTCGCGGCGGAGCAGTTCCATGATGTCCGTCCACGGGGTGATCGGATAGCCTGCGCCGAAACGGACACCGGCGGCGATCAGGCCGTAGCCGATGGCTTCATTGCCGTTCATCACCACCTGGTGGCCGTCCTTCTTGTGGCTGTCCACAAACTTGAAGGTCTCGAGAATGTTGCCCAGCGAATGGGAATAGCCCGCATGGAACGCCGCCAGCGCGTTGTTCAGAATGCTCTGATCCTTGCCGCCGAAGCGTTCGCCAAACAGTTTTTCCAGCTTGGCCACGTTCAGGTCAAACATCTTGGCGATCAGGCCCAGCGCGTAGAGATTCTTGCCCTTGTCCTTGGCCGTGCCGCCGATGGCTTCGACGGTGAGCGAGGAAATCGGGATGCCGACATGGTGAAAATCCCCCTGCAATTCGGGCTTGGGCTGCACGTGATCGGAATCATAAAGGACGATGCCGCCCTTCTTGAGCGACGTCAGATGCCCTTCGTAGGAGTGCTGGTAAAAGGCGAGCAGCACATCCGCCTCGTCGCCGGAGCTGAGCACCTCGCCGGAGCCGATGCGCACCTGGAAGATGGAGGGACCGCCGGAGATGGTGGCGGGAATGGTCATAAACGTCATGACTTCCTGCTCGCTGCGGCCGGCCAGCCGCGCGAGAAAGCCGCCGATGGCCTGGATGCCGTCCTGCGAGTTGCCCGCAATGCGGATCACCACTTCGTTGATTTGCGATACTTTTTGCGCGCCGCCCGACGACGGTGCACCCGTTGTTGTTATATCACTCATGGAACCTCGAATTCAAAGTTGACCGACTCACAAGGTGGATTGGCGGCTGAAAGGAATATCAGCGCGACACCGTTGTCACCTTACCGTAGCTCATTAACGGACATTGTGTCAATTTCTAATACAATTTTTATCAAGTTGATTACTAACACCTTGCGTATTTCGACGCCGCCAGCAGGAAGCCTGTTATCTTGTTATTATTTATTCTTATATATTATGAACCGCTGTATGAGAGACGCCCGCCGCTTGCTTCGCAGGGGTTCCGTGAACTATGTTCCATACCGACATGACCTTGCAGGAACAATACGACGACGCGATGTTTGACTTCAGCCGGAGCGATTTTGCCAGTGCCGTGGCCAAGCTGAAAAGCGTGCTCGCGCAGGATGCCACCCATTTTGAGTCCCAACTGGCGCTGGGCATGGCGTATTACCGCTTGGGTGACCTGCCTGCGGCCATCAGTGAAGGTCACAAAGCCGAGCAGCTTCGCCCCAAGGAACAGCTCGTCCACACCAATCTGTCGCTGTTCTATATGAAGTCCGGCAATCTGCAAACCGCCGAACACCACGGCCTGCAGGCCCGCATTGCCGGGTGGCGCGCGGAAAATGCCGCCGCCAAAGCCGGGGAACCAGTCACCACCGCCTCCGACCCCGAATTGCAAATGGCCAAGCCCAAGGCCCCCACGGTAAAAGTCATCCGCATGCCCGACAAATTCCCCGACCAGCCGTGGAAAAAGAAAACCCCGCCGCCGGAAACCTGAGCCGTTTAAGTACCGGCCATTTTAAGCCAATATCTATCTCCTATGAAATCCGCCTATGAACTCGCCATGGAGCGCCTGAACAAGAGCGCTCCGACCGTCAAACTCAACGCCCGGCAGAAAGAGGAACTCGCCGAGCTCGACACCAAATACGCCGCCCTGATCGCCGGTCGTGAAATCGCCCTCAAATCTGAAATCGCCAAGGTGGCCGATGATTCAGATAAGGTTGAGGCCCTCCGCGAGCAGCTCGCCACCGAACGCAAGAAGCTCCAGTCCGAGCTGGAAGATAAAAAAGAACGGGTGCGGCAAAGCAAAGGGTGAAAGCTAACTGAAAAAACAGCCCCAGCGGGCGGTAGAAAAGCTGGCGCACCTTGGCGAGGCCGACGCCAAAATACTTATGCGCCGGATAGTTTGAAAAGATGAATAGAAAACTCATCGTCAGCATGGTCGCTTGGTCACTGGCGGCAACGGCCTGGGCGCTCAGCGAACCTGCCATCATTCCCCAGCCGGCTCACCTGGCACTGGCAACGGGCAGGTTCGAGCTGACGGCCGGGACGGAAATCACCTTTCGGGGCGGCGAGACCGAGGCGGAAAATTTGGCGGTCGCTTTGCGAACAGCCACCGGGTTTAAACTGCCCGTCTCGCCCATTTCGACGCTGGCCCATCGGCGGGAGATCACCGTTCTGCTGCAAACCAACCAAGTCGAAACGTTTGGGGCGGAAGGCTATGAGCTGATCGTCAGTGGCAAATATGTCGGCATCACCGCCGCCACCGAGGCTGGTTTGTTTTATGGCGGACAAACGTTACTGCAATTGCTCCCGTCAAAGATCATTGCGTCCCAGGTTGTCACCGGCAGGCAATGGAATGTTCCCTGCGTGACCATCAGCGACCAGCCGCGTTTCGCCTGGCGAGGGCTGATGCTGGATTGCAGCCGCACCTTTCAGTCCGTGGCCTATCTGCACCGGACCATCGACCGGATGGCCGTTTACAAGCTGAATGTTCTGCATCTCCATTTGACCGATGACCAGGGCTGGCGGCTGGAAATCAAGCAGCACCCGGAATTAACCGGCACTGGCGCGTTCTTCTCAGTTAAATATGGTGAACCGCCTTCGCACCAAGGCTTCTACACGCAGGCGCAGATGCGAGAGGTCGTGGCGTATGCCGCCGCCCGTCACATCAACATCGTTCCTGAAATTGAGATGCCGGGCCATAGCCATGAAGTCATGGTCTGCCATCCGGAGCTTTCGTGCGCGGCAAGCACCGCCAACGATATTTTCCCGTTTTACCAAGGTCCCACCACCACCGCCGACGTTTACTGCGCGGGTAACGAAGACACTTTCCGGTTTTTGCAGGAAGTGCTCGATGAAGTAATCGATATTTTTCCCTCCAAGTTCATTCATGTGGGCGGCGACGAGGTGCCCATGACCGCCTGGAAGTCTTGTTCCAAGTGCCAGGCACGCATGACGGCGGAAGGACTGAAGAACGAGCGCGAACTCCAAAGCTACTTCATGCGCCGGATCGAAAAATATCTGGCCGGCAAAGGTCGCCGGCTGATCGGCTGGGATGAAATTTTGGAAGGCGGTCTGGCGCCCGACGCCACGGTGATGAGCTGGCGCGGCACGGCTGGCGGTCTGGCGGCGGCCAAAGCCGGACACGCTGTCGTCATGAGTCCCACGAGCCATTGCTATTTTGATTACAGCTATGGCGACATCAATTCGGCGCGCGTATTTGACTTCGACCCGGTCGCTGGACTGTCGCCGGTCGTCGCCGCCCATGTGCTGGGGTTGCAGGCCAATTTTTGGTCACACATTGACCGCGAGCCGGAACTGGTGGACCGACAATTATTCCCGCGCCTGCTGGCAATCGCCGAACGCGGCTGGTCGCCGGACAACCGCAGCCAGGTGTCCGATTACCAGCGCCGGGCGCAGGCGCAGCTTTCGCGGCTGGAACAGTTGGGGGTTCACTACCAACCTCTCGACCTGGCGATCCCCGTCGGTGAATGGACGCCGGAAAGTTTCGCAGGTGGTGTGACGAAACTGGAATTTGGCGTGACGCGGCAGATCACGGAGCCGGGCGATTACTTGGTAAAACCCGTCTATGCCCGGGGGGCCGACGGCGTGTATTTGCACGCGGCCGAATTTTTGGGACCGGCCGGAACGAGTGACCGGCACGAGGGTTTTGCCGGCAACCGCCCGACGAATGACACTTTTCTGCTCCGGGTACCGGCCTTGCCAGCCAAACAAAATCTGCGTCTGCGACTGACATTAGAGCCCGCCGGCGGGACAAATACGTGGGGTAAGGTTTTTATTTACCGCCAGTAGCATTCTGCCGCTTTTAACATTTCTCCCGCGTCCACGCGCCGTTGACCGTCCGCCAGATCCCGCGCGGATTGGCGTTTTGCAATTCCAGCGACAGATAGGCGTCCGGCGTATTCTGAAACGCCACCGGGCGCACAAACCGCTGGATGGCCAAAGCCCCCACCGAAGTGGTGGCCGGGGCGCTGGTGGCCGGGTAGGGGCCGCCATGAATCATCGCGGCGCAGACTTCCACGCCCGTCGGGAATCCATTGAACACCACGCGTCCCGCCTGTTGTTCCAATTGCTGCAATACTTCGCGCACTTCCGGAGCGGCATCCGCCGCGCCGGTGTGCAGCGACGCCGTCAGGTTGCCGCCGGCCTGCGCCACGGTGGCGCGCAAATCATCCAGATCGCGGCAGAGGACAACCACGGCGCCCGGACCAAACGTTTCCTCGTGCAATTCCGCGTGGGCGCGCCAGGTGGCGGAATCCACCGCCACCAGTGCGGGCGACATCGCGGCGAACCCGTTGGCCGCGCCGGCCAGCAGCGTGCGAACGCCGTCAATCTTTTGGAGTGCCGCCGTGGCGGCACAGAACTGTTTTTGCATATCCGCCGTGAGCATGGTCGTGGCGGGGATGGCCGTCATTTGTTTGGCGAGCTGGGTGACAAACGCGTGCGCGCCGGGATTGCCCACCAGGAATATCAGACCCGGCTTGGTGCAAAACTGGCCGGCACCCATGGTGATGGATTGTGCCAGGCCGGCGGCGATGGCCTCGGCGCGTTCCGCAATCGCGCCGGGCAGGATGACCAGCGGATTGACGCTGCCCATCTCGGCGAACACAGGAATGGGCACCGGCCGCGCCGCCGCGAGATCGAACAGCGCCCGGCCGGCGCGTTTGGAACCGGTGAAACCGATGGCCTGCGTGGCCGGATGCTTCGCCAGGGCCTGCCCCACGGTCACCCCGGGTCCATGCACCAGACCAAACATTTCCAACGGCAGTCCGGTCTGTCGCAACGCCGCCACGACGGCGTGTCCGAACAGTTCGTTCGTGCCGGGATGCCGTTCATGGGCCTTGACCACCACCGGATTGCCGGCGGCGAGGGCGGAGGCGGTGTCGCCCCCGCAAGCTCCATAGGCGAAGGGAAAATTGCTGGCGCCAAAAACCACCACGGGGCCGATGGGCCGGGCCATTCGGCGGAGATCGGGCTTGGGCAGCGGCTGGCGGGCGGGATCGGCGGTATCAATGGTGGCCGCCACCCAGGAGCCCTCGCGCAAGACCTCGGCGAAATGTTTGAGCTGGTTGCAGGTGCGGGCGCGTTCGCCGGTCAGGCGTGCGAGCGGCAGGCCGGTCTCGGCATGGGCGCGCTGGAGCAATTCATCCCCCAGGGCCATGATCTGCGCGGCGATGGCTTCGAGCAATTCGATGCGGCGTTCCACGGAAATTTCCCGGGTGATGGGAAACACACGCTGCGCCGCCGACATCACGGCATCCACCTCGGCGGGGGTGGCGTGAGCAAAGGGAGTTTCCAGCAATGCCCCGGTGGCGGGATTGAGCGCGGTGAGCGTTTCTTTGCCGCTGGCAACCCATTGGCCGGCGATCAATTGGCGTCCGTTTAATTGAACTGTCATGCGGACATTTTCAACCCGAACGGACGCCGTGGCAACCCGGAAAGCATTACCCAAAAGAGGGGAGGTTCCGCCGACGTTGCCGCCGCCGGGCGGATTGCCGAAGACCCTTGCCTGCCGCCTGGGACAAAATCATGGAGCCTTTGGTAACTTCGGATTGTTTGCGTTACACCGCTCCTGCTAGACTTGGCGCCGGATGTTCCGGGTCATTTTCCATCTCGATATGGACGCCTTCTACGCTTCCGTGGAACAGCGTGATCACCCGGAATTGCGCGGCCAGCCGGTGATCGTGGGCGCGCCCCCGACCCAGCGCGGCGTGGTTTGCGCCGCCAGCTATGAGGCGCGGAAATTCGGCGTCCGCTCCGCCCTGCCCAGCGCGACCGCCGGTCGGCTATGCCCCAAGGGAATCTTTGTGCGTCCGCGCATTGACCATTACCGCGAAGAATCCCGCCAGATCATGGCCATCGTGGCGCGTACCGGGGCGATTGTCGAACCAATGTCCATTGACGAGGCCTATCTGGACATGTCCGTCCAGTGTCAGGCGGAAACGGCGGATGACTCCCTGCGCGCGGCCATTCCGCTGGCCCGGCAATTGAAACAGGCGATCCGGACGGAACGTCAGCTCACCGCCACCATCGGCATCGCCGCCAACAAGTTGCTCGCCAAAATTGCCAGCGACCATCAGAAGCCCGATGGCCTTACCCTGATCACCGAGGCGGAAAAAGTGGCGTTCCTGCGCCCGCTTCCCGTGCGCACGCTATACGGCGTGGGCCGGGTGACCGAACAGGTTCTGCACGGCGCCGGGCTCGCCACCATTGGGCATCTTCAGGATTATCCCGGCGATCTGCGCGCCCTCGCCGGTTCCTTTGGCCCCAAGCTCAAACAATTCGCCCTCGGCCACGATGACCGGCCGCTGGAAATCGGCGACGACATCAAAAGCATCAGCGGCGAGGAAACATTTTTGCAGGATACCGAAGACCGCAAAATATTGCGCCGCTGCCTGAAGGAGCAGGCGGCGGACATCTCCGCCCGGCTCAAGCACCGGAAGCTGGGCGCCCACACCGTGCAAGTGAAAGTCCGCTACAGCGATTTCACCACCCTCACGCGCCAGCTCTCCGTCGAGGAACCCCTCACCGAAGCCGCCGAGGTTTACCGGCTCGCCTGTTTTCTGCTGGGCCGGGAAAAGCTGGTGAACCGGCCCCTCCGACTGCTCGGCCTTGGGGTCAGCCATTTGCGTGAACCGGCCACCCGGCAGTTGCCGCTGCTTTAACTCGGTCCGCTCACTTCGTCGCCGCCTTGTTCACTTCCACCGCGTACACATAGTTCGTGCCGCTCATGTTGCTGCGGAAGACGAGCCATTTCATGTCCGGCGTGAACGTGGCATTCGGCTCCAAGGAATAATCATGCTCCGCCATGTTCACGAGCCGTTCGGAGCGGAACACGCCGGTATGCGCCAGCGCGCTCTTGTCCAGATTGGTGCCCATGACGTCCGTGTTCATTTCGGGATGGAAGAGGTAGATCCATTTGCCGTTGTCGGCGTGCGCCACCATGCCGGGGCCGCCGCCATCGCCGCTGAAGAGGGTGCCGTCCGGCGAGATGTTGTAATGCACCGACCATTCGTTGCGTTGCAGATGATATTGCGTGCGGGTGCCGTTCAGCACGTTGTAGCCGCCCAGCCAGAAATCCTCGCCGCGCGGGGTTTGCAGGTCGTACCAGACGGTGCTGCCGTCGTGACTCCAGAATTCGTGCCCGGCGATTTCCATGATCATGCGCCGCTGATGCACGAGCATCAGGCCGGTGCCGTCGCTATGAACGAGCCAGACGCGGTCCACCTTGTGCCAGGGACCTTCGTGCGCGAAGAGCAGCAGCGTGGGATCCGTCGGCGAGAATTGCAGATGATTCAGCCAGTCGTGGCAGCGGTCGAAGGACTTTGTCTCGCCCGTCGCCAAATTGCGGCAGAACAATTCCATTTCGGTGCGCTGATCAAAGCGTTCCTCAATGTTCTTCGCCTTGCTCTTGCGTTCGGAATCCAAATTGGAAGCCTCCTTCTCGCGCGACTCCTCGCGTTGGATCGCCTCCGGATCCAGCGTGGTCGTGCCGGCGATAACCGTTTCATCGCAATTAACCGCCACGGCATGGGAACCGCGCGGCAGCGTGGCGACGAGCTTCACGGCCTTGGTGGTGAGATCGGCGGCGAAAACATTGGTGCCCTGATTGTAATAAACCTGCCCGGTCTTGCGGCCCACTTCCAGCACGCGCAACCGTTTGCCGGCAACCACCTGGGTGACTTCATGCGTCGTGAGATCGAGCGCATAAATGCCCAACGGCGCGGTGAACGCCATCTTGGTGCCGTCCGGCGTGAAGGGATTGACGTTGAAATAAAAGCTCTCGCTGCCCGGCTCGGCTGACAGCCGCAGGACGCGGTGGCCGGTATCGGTGTCAATCCATTCGCGCGGCGGCTCGTTGGTGTCGGTTTGCGCCCGGCCGCACAGCGTGGCGGAGCAGCACAGGACGGCAAAGGCGGTTTTGACGGGAGTCATGATATTACTTGGTAATGAGATAATCCCTGAGCGGGCAGCCATCCAGCGCGCGGATGCCGGCAATGACATTCTGCGCGTTCAGTTCGGCCCCGGCGAAGCTGGTGTGCGTGTTGTCCGCCGGCGTGAAATAGGTTTCCTTGATCTCCTGCGGCGTCTTGCCCGCGTACTGGCTCATCGTCAGTTCGTTCAGATTGATAAACAGCACCTTTTCACTCTTGGCCACGGCGGTGGACATATCCACATAGATGCTCTTTTCCACGTCGCCGGCCTTCACGGGATCCTTGGGGCAATGCGGAATGGGTGTGCACAGAATGGGTGTCATGCCCTTGGCCCGGGCATCAGCGATATACTTGCGCATGTACCAGCCGTAGGTGTGAACGGTTTCCGGCTGTTTGGTGATGGGATTGAAAATATCTTTCGTATCTTCGCCCAGGCCGCGGATGGATCCGCGCGCGCGGTTGGTATCGTCCAGTGGACCGCCGTCGTTATGCCCCATCTGAATCAGCACGAAATCGCCCGGCTTGGCGGCATTGAGCACCTTGTCCCACCAGCCCTGGGTCTGGAAGGTGCGACTGCTGCGGCCGCCCAGCGCATGGTTTTCCACGCGGATTTTATTCGTATCAAAGTTTTTGCCGATCACATCGCCCCAGCCGCGTTCGCCTTTGCCGGGGTTGTGGACCGTGGAATCGCCCACGATGAAGATCATCGGGAAGCTGCGGTTGGTATCCACCAGAAAGCCGGATTTGGCGGCGACATCGCGCTTGGCATCCAGATTGGCGGAATTTTGGGCGGTCACCTGCCCGGGGGCGCGGCTGGCGACCAGGGCGACGGCGAGCAAGGACAGCAGACAGATTTTCACAGGTTTCATGGGCATACGTTGTGGACGGGATCAATATACCGATGGTTTCCGGATTTTCAGCAACAGAACATCGCCATAATTGGCGATGCCGGGTCGTTTGGAGATGCGCGGAGATGCGCGGAGATGCGCGGACATGTCCGCGCTTGGCACTGGGAGACATGTCTCCCAGTGCCAAAGCGGCGTCATGCCGCCGCACTCCACATAGGGGGAGCATCCCATAGCCGGGAAACTATTTAACCTTCCACCAATGCCGCCAATGCCGCGAACAGCTTTTCCGAGCCGGCAAAATGATCCAGCCCGGCGGCGGTCACCAGCCCAAAGCCTTTGCCATAAGCGGGACCATTCGCCACGCAGGCGTCATTGGCGCATTCGGCGAGCTGGCGATGGGCGGATTGCAGCGCATTGGCGCGTTTGCCGTTCGCCTCGAATTTCCAGCCGATGATCTTGGTGCGCGGATACCACGCCCGCAGCCCCGCCAGAATTTTCGGGGTCGGGATTAGTTCAGCGAACAGACTGCCTTCGCGTGTGGAAATCTTTTTGGATGCTTTGATGGCCTGCAACTTGCCGTCGGCGGTGCGGGTATAAATCTTGCCGAAGGTAAAATCGCTCACGGCGGCGGCGTGAAAAATGGCGTCCACCTTTTGGCGCGACAACTTCTTGAACCGCGCCTGCAAATCGGCGGTGGTGCTGAAGGGAATCACCGTTTGCGCCTCGCGCGGACCCGGCCAGGTTGCCTGCACGCCGGTCAGCAACGTGACGTTATGCCCCCGCGCCACGAGAAAGTTGGCCAGTTCGGTGCCCAGCCGGCCCGTGGAAAAATTGGTCAGCCGACGCACATCATCGAGCGGTTCGTACGTCGGGCCGGCGGTGATCACGCAATTCATGCCGCCAGCGTAATGGGCGGGTGGAAAAAAGTGGATTAAAATATGCGGGCGCGCTCCTGGCGGCGGCGAATCACCGGGATTCGTCGGGCCTCTATAATTCGCCCTAAAACGAGCTGCGACCCGATTGGTCGCCGGGCCGTCCATATTTCAGACCGGCGCGCTGTTCATATTCCCCCAGCTTCACGTTGGCGGTGGCCTCCCGGCCTTTGATTTCCGAGTTGATGCGGCCGAGCCGGAGCTGGGCGCGTTCAGCGGCGGGGGTATGGGGAAAGTCATCCACAATGCGTTGCAGGGTGGCACACACCGTCGCCACGCTGGCCCCGAGATTCACCTGATAGCTGGCGAGCTGGTTCAACCATTCGGCGACCTGGCGGGGGGACTGTTTCGGCTCGCGGATCAATTGTTCCAGTTCCATGGTGGCCAGATCCAGCCGCTGAAAATGGGTGGCATAAATCATCGCCAGCTTTTCCCGCGCCTCATTGTCGTGCGGATGCAACTCCAGTTGTTTGACGTATGCGGCGGCGAGCTGGCCGGGTTCGGGTTCCTTGGGTTTGAGAAACTCCGTGGACGCCAGCAGACCGACATTATGAACGCCTTCGGGCACATAGACCGCCTGGCGATCGTGCTTGGCCATGATCATCTGTTCGGCGGCGGCCAGATGGGCGACCCGCTGTTGCGCCTGCAAGGCCAGTTCCGTGCCGGGAAAACGCTCAATAATTTTCTGTAACGAGGCGCGGGCGCCATCCACATCGGCAATCAGCTTGAGCTGCCAGTCGGCAAGTTGGGTAAATGCGGCGAAGACCTGGCGCGGCGGCACGGTCGCTTTGTTGCAAAAGTTGTTGAGGGCAATTTCCGCCCCGGGAACGTCTTTCATGTCTTCCGCCAGAATGCCGGCGAGCAGCATGATGCCTTCGAAATCATCCGGGAACTGGGCGAGCTGGCGACGAACCTCGGCAATGGCTTCGGTCCATTGGCCGCGCTTGCGGCGGGCCTGGGCGGCGGAATAAAGCGGCTTCGGTTCCAGCCGTTCGCGGCCGCCATCGAACATGTTCGTCAGGGGGCTGATGAACCATTCACTGAGCTGAGGCGTCCAAACCGTGCTGATCATCACCCCGGCAATGGCGATGGAAACGGGGATTTCAAACGAGCCCAGGAAGGTGGGACCGGCCGTCACCAAGTGATGTACCAGCCAGGTTTCGGCCATGAGCACCACGGCGGTATAAATCAGGCGGAACACCATTTTGCGGCGCTCATCGGTATGCTTCAGGGCGTAGTAGGAAAAGAGACCATACAGCCCGGCCGCCCCCGCGAGGACGGCGATCAAGTGGGCGTTGGCAGACGGCTGGTCCATGGTCGATTGCGGCAAGTTCCACCCGCCGCCCCGCGGACGCAAGTTATTTCCTCGCCGGCCGAAATCAGCAACCCGGTGTCCAAGCATAGAATAATGGACTTTTTCATGCGCGCCGAACATGCTGGAGGCATGGCTGATTCATCCGGGAAAGATGCCGCGCTATTTGCGACGCACAGCAAAATCACCGCCGCCGAACGGGCGTGCCAGAACGGTCACCCCGGTTGCGTGGTGTGGCTCACCGGCCTGAGCGCCGCCGGCAAATCTACTCTCGCGGTGGAACTGGAGCGGGAACTCTTCCGCGCCGGCCGCCAGGTGTTTGTGCTGGATGGCGACAACCTCCGGCATGGCCTCTGTTCCGACCTGGGGTTTTCCCCCGCCGCACGCGAGGAAAACATCCGCCGCGTGGCCGAAGTGGCCAAACTGTTCGCCGAAGCGGGCATCATTTGCATCACCGCTTTCATCTCGCCGTATCGCGCCGGGCGCGACCTGGCCCGCCGGATTACGCCGCCGGGACAATTTCTTGAAGTTTATCTCAGCACGCCGCTGGCCGCCTGCGAGTATCGCGATCCCAAAGGTCTCTATGCCCGCGCCCGGGCCGGAAAAATCCCGGATTTCACCGGCATCTCCGCGCCCTATGAAGCCCCCCTGAATCCGGAGATTGAACTGCGTACGGACCAACTGGCCATCGGCGATTGTGTCGCCCGGATTCTGGCACGGATCAACGCCCTTCATACCCCGGCTTGAACCGGAATTTCCGCACCATAAATAAAAAACCGGCCGGGACAGTGGTCCCGGCCGGTGCGTTTTAGAGAACCGTTTTAAACCGGATCAGAAGCCAACCCGGTAGAACAGCGTCGTATTGGTCGTGGCCGTCACCCCGGTCGGGGAGGTGAACGGGGCGACATTGTTGACGCCGGGCACGGCTTGCCAGTTGCCCGGAGCCAGCGTCGGCGAGCTAAGCAGCTTGCCCACCGGCCAGTTCAGGCTCTTGCCCACCCCGGCGGTGGTGAAGTTATACCGCCCCACCAAGGTGTTGGTATCAATCAGCGTGTCGCTGGTGGCCGGCGTGCCGATGGTGGCCACCTCATCCGCCGTCAGGATGCGGCTGTAAATGCGGATGTCGTCCATTTCACCCGCATAATTTTGCCAGTAGGTGTCATGCGAACGGCCGAACTCGATTTCCTGATTCGTGGGCCAGGACCAGGCAGCCGCATTGGCCTGACTGGCGGCCAAGGCGCCGTCCACATAAATGCTCACAGTGCCGGTGGCGGACTGGTCATAGGTCAGGGCCACATGATGCCAGTTGCCATCCGCCACGAAGCCGCCCGAGAAGTTTCCGCCCCCGTAGGTCTGCACATCAATCACGCCACTGCCGCTGCCATCGATGAAGAACAGGGTGCCGACGCTCGTGCGGCGGTCAAACAGGATCGTGCCGTTGCCCGTCGCCGCCGTGCCGGTGCGCATCCAGAAACTGATGGTGCCGGTGGTCGAGTTGAAGTCCGCATTCGCCGGAATAACCATTTGACGTCCCAGCGGGAATTGGGCCACGCCGGTGCGGGTGACCGGTGTTCCGGCGGTGTCGGTGCTGGAGGCGAGCCAGTTGATCCCATAATTCAAACCGGGATGCGGCGTGCCCACGGGCTTGGTGTCATCAATGAAGCCACCAACTCCGGTGCTCAACACCAGCGGATTGCTGCCGAGAACGCCCTTGGCGGCGTGTTTCGCAATGTTGACGGCCGAGACCGCGTGGCTGTAAATGGCCACATCGGCAATCGAGCCGTTGAAGTAGCTGCTGGAGCCGCGTTGGTCCGCGCCAATGAATGTTTTGATGGTGGCGTCCAGCGGCGCGAGATTGGTGCCGCTGCCGGTGGCCACGGCGGCCCCGTCAATGTAAATGGTGCCATTGGTGCCGCTGCGGGTGGCGGCAATGTGATGCCAGTTGCCATCGTTGACATACTTGCCGGAAGCCGGCGAACTAAAGCCGAACGCGGATGCGCCGCCGCCATATACGGTGAAGTAAACCGTGCCGTTGGCGTTGACCTCCAGTTGGTACTCACCGTTGTAACCGCCGGTGGACCGTTGCTGCACCACCACGCCCGTGGCGCTGTTGGTGGTGTTCACCCACGCTTCCACCGTGAAGTCCGTGGTGCCGGCCAGGGACGGCCCGGTGCCGCAATCAATGTAACTGCTGGCGCCGTCGAACTGGTAGGCCAGCGCGCCACTGTCAAAACCCAGATACGCCGGCGGCCGAGGACCGGCCACGCCCAAGGTGGGACTGCCATTGATGGTGCCGTCGTTACCCGCGCCGGAGTAGTCATAGGCGGTGCTGCCGGTGGTTTCATTCAAGGGCCACCATGCGCCCGGCGTATCCTGCTCCACGGTACCAATATAATAGTTGGTGGTCGTAACCACGGTCAGCGCCTGGGTGGCGCTCTGCGCCGAACCGTACAGGTTCGTCACGGTGACCGAGTAATTGCCGCTGGCCGTCGCGGTCAGGGAAGCGCTGTCCGCGCCAACCCGGGTGCCGTCCTTCACCCACAGGTAATGCAGGGTGGGGGCGCCATTGGCCACCACGGTCAGACCCGCCGAACTGCCGGTATAGGCATACCCAATGGCCGGAAGATCCTGGACAATGCTGGGCGCATCCGTGCGCGGAATGTTTGGCGTGACCGCCGCCCAAGTGCCGCCGATGCGTAATTCATCGATCAATCCGTTATTGAGGGCCGAACCGTGCGAAACGATGCGCACCTTGTTGAAGGACGTGAAGTTCCACGTGCCGGTCAGCGCGGGCGTGGCAGGCTCACTGGCGAGCGTCGGATTGACATAGAGACGGACCAGCGTATTAGACCCGGTGAAGTCGAAGCGATAAACCAGCAGGGACTCGGTGCCGCAAGGCGTGGAGGAAGCCGGTCCGCCGCCGCCACGACCACCCCAGCCCCAGTTCTGGGCAAACCATTGGGCGCCGAGGAAGATTTGGGCATTGTCGTTGGTTCCGGCCGTCTGCGTCAGTTCCACCCCACCCCAACCGGTGTTGAGGATCTGACCGATGAAGCTTAAATAAACAGTTCCACTATTGAGGTTGCATTGCAGCGCGCGAATGTCCTCGAAATCGGCGGAACCGGAACCGGAAAGTTCAGCGGCGCCACCGGTGGTAACGAGCTGGCTGGTGGCGTCATGATAGGTCGCGGAGGGACCGACGACGATCGCTTCGCCGTTGTAACCGGGTGATTGTGCCCAACCGCCGCTCCAGCCGGTGCCGCCGGCCGTCGTGGCCGTAAGCGTTTCCAAGGAATTCGTGTCATAGGCAAACCCTTCGTAGGGCGGGAGCGAACCCAGTACGGTTACGTTCACCACGCTGCTGGTCGCGGAACCCAGCACATTGGTGGCCACCAAGGCGTAGGCGGCCGCGTCGCCGGCCTGCAAATTGGTCAGCGCCAGCGCGGCGTTGGTCGCCCCCGTGATGGCCGTGCCATTTTTAACCCATTGATAGCTAATTGGCGATTGACCGCCCACCGTTGCGGCGAGGGTCGTGTTCATCGTCAGATAATTCGTCACCGGCGACGGGTTGGTCAGGAAGGTCGGGGTGAGCAACACGCTGACGGAAGCCACCACGCTGGTGCCGGTGCCATAGGCATTGGCGGCCACCAGAGCATAATTGCCGGCGTCACCGGCGCCGGCGCTGGCGACGGAATAGGTCAGGTTGGTGGCATTGGCGATCGGCGTGCCATTCTTCAACCACTGGTAAGTCAGCGGCGCAATGCCGATGGCACCCGCGCTGAGGTTGAAGGGTGTGCCCAGATTATATACGCCGCCAACGGGCTTGGAATCCACCACCGGTTTGTCGGTGATGATGAAGCCGGCCAGTACCGAGCGATGACCGGACGTCTTGGGCTCGGGATTGATATTGATCGTGTCGCTGGTAAATACGCCGGACGAACCGCTCAGGCCCACGGTACCGCCGCTGTCATAGCCGTCACTGGCCGGACTGGCGACATAATAAGTGGAATAGACCAGAACATTGGTGGTGGTTCCGTCGGTGATATCTACATTGTTGTACGCCACCGTTCCCGAGTTGGCCGCGATGGTGGCCACGACATAACCACTGGGAAATAATGTTGCCAGACCAGCGACGGAAACGGTTGGGGCTCCGCCCGTCGTATTGCCGTCATCCAGATACGCCCAAGTCACTTCATTATCGCCCGGGGCGACGGTTTCCGAGTGCCAGCCGGCCACCTGCTCGCCGATGCCGGATTGCCAGGCATCAGGTGCGGTCACGTTGGCCGAAAGACTTCCGGCAAAGGTGGTGCTCGTCCCGCCAAAGGTGGCCAGACCGGAAATGGAGGCTTGACTGGGCATGGGATCGGCATTGTTCCAATCGGCCACTTCGACGCCGAAGGCCTTCGCAGTCACCGGAAAACCGGTGGTCTGATAACCGGCGCCGTAGCCAACCGTCTGCGGGGTGGCTCCGGAGTCATAATACCAAGCCTGAAAGTTCAGACCAACGGTGGTGCCGGCATGGGCGGCACCCAGCATGAGGGCGGCGGCAGGCACCGCCAGCAAGGGTTGCTTTATTCTTTTGGAGAAAAACGATCGTTTCATAAGTTTAAACAGGGAGTTGCGTGGTGGGTTGGAATTATGGGTGGCTTAATGGGTTTGAAACAATGTAATCGCGATGGCATCGACGCGGTGAAGCGTCAATCGTTGCCAGCCCCCTAGTGGTCTGTTTTTTTCCATCGTTAAGCAGATGTAACACCAATTTAACATTTCGACACTACCACATTTGGGGGAGGCGGAGGGGAAAAATTGACGGTAAAAATATTTCAACATGCTTGTCATTAGTATAATACAGCATTTTATCCATTTGTCTTCAAATTGCAAAAATACTCCCCCCGCCCCGGCGGCGGAAACACCGGTACGCTCCTTTTAGACAGAGTACCCAAATACCTTGCAATAAGGGGCCAGCCTGGCCTGCACCGGGGCCAGCGCCTCGGCATAACGCTCCCAGCGGCCCACCGCCCGGGCGTAAACCGGTTGGGTCACATCATGATAGGTCGGGGCGTAGAGCACCTTCCGCCGGGCCGTCTCGTGGTACCGCGCCTGATTGGGATGCCAGTCCAGCCCCAGAAATTCCGTCACCTTCCGGCCTTCGGCGGCCATGTCCGTCACGACGTCTTCATACCGGGATTCAATCCAGTCAAAGCCGCCCAACTCGCGCATCCGCAGCCAGACATCCATCAGATCGGCATAATGTTTCGCCGTGCGTTCCAGACTGAGAAAATTCACGTTCGTGGCATTGAGCATGATGTTCAGGAAGTAGCAGCTGATAATCACGTCGCGCGGATCGCGCAGGGCGATGATGACCTTCAGTTCCGGGAACACCCGCAGCCAGACATTGAGCGACATCGTGGGCGAAGGATTTTTATCAAGCAGCATTTTCGCCGTCACTTCGCCGGGAATTTCGCGCAACAGGCTTTTGGCATAGCGCCGCCGCATGTCCGCCCGCCGGCCCGCCGGGAACTGATCCATGGCCTTGAGTTGCGCTTTCACCTGGCCGCCCGGCAGTTGGAATTGGGAGGTGATTTCCTGGTTGAACGCCACGGGTTCATCAAACGCCAGCACGTCCGGGTGGGCGTCCAGAATCTGTTCCATCAGCGTGGTGCCGCTGCGGGGATGCCCGCCGAGGAAGGCAAATTGGTAAGGCTCTTTGGCAACCGGCGCCTCCTGCCGCCAGCGCCGGATCATCTCCGGCGTGAGCCCGGCCAGCAGTTCCCGGCGGCGGCGGTCGGTCTCATCGTAGGATTTTTCCAGCAACGCCGTATCCGTAATGGTTCGCACCTGCGCCTTCGCTTCCATCAGCCAGCGGATGGCTTCCGGGTATTGGCCCAGTTGATCGAGTACCACGCCGAGCAAATGCGGCGCGGCGTATTTTACATAGGGATATTGCGGACCGTCCTTAATGAGATCGCGCAAGGCCGTCTCCGCTTCGGCGTCCTTCTTTTGCCGGTGCAGCAGGAAAGCGCGAAAATAACGGGCCTGATCATCGCGCGGATGTTTGGCCAGACAATGCTCCACCTGGTCCCAGGCCTCGGCCAGCCGCCGCTCTTTTTCCAGCCACACCGCCAGGCTCATCCGGGCATCCACGGAATCCGGCGCCACCGCCACGGCCCGTTCAAAACAGCTCTTCGCTTCGTCCAGTTGCCGCAGCCCCTGATACTGCTGGCCGACCATGGACAGCAGGGAGGCATTGTTCGGCGCGAGTTCCAGCGCCCGGCGGTAAGCCTGGTTTGCCGAGGCAAAATCCAGTTCGCCCGAGGCGGCGTTGCCCAGTTCAAACCACAGCTCCGGCTCTGCGGGATGGCGGCCGGCCAGCGCGCGGTACGCGGCCAGGGCGGGTCCGAAGCGCCCGCCGAGCAACTGTTCCTGGGCCTTTTGCCACAGGGCGACATCGCGGGGGGAACGTTGGAGCTGAGTTGGGTTACCGGCCATATGTCCGGCGATTATTCCCCAGAACCGGGGAAGAGTAAGTAAAATATTTTTTGTCATCCCGAAAAATTCCCGGCGCGCGCCTATAATAAGATGCCAAAAATAATTTCCGGGCCGATTCCTCCCCCTTTTGTGGTAGGGTAATATCTTCTAAAGCATGGTATTAGTTTCACGGTTCCGTGGTCACTCCCAACAACATAACCCTTGGTTAATACATAGCCCCTATGTCCAATCCCATAACTACCCTGGTTCGTCGTTGCACCCCCCAAACCTTCCTGCCTTTCCCGGTTGTGCTCCTGTTGATGGCTTGTCTGGCATCCCTGGCCCCCCTGCGAAGTTTCGCCGGCACTTGGACACACTTGGCAAATCCGAGTGTTCCCAGCGGGCAGCACCCGATGCTGTTGTCCGACGGCACAGTAATTTTCCTGGGGCAGCCTTGTTCGCGGCTGACCCCGGACATCCACGGCAGCTATGTGAATGGCACGTGGACGACGCTGGCGCCGATGCACAATTCGCGCACTTTTTATTCCTCGCAAGTGTTGCCAGACGGGCGGGTGTTCGTCTGCGGCGGCGAGTATGGCACGGGCAAGAATCTCGCGGAGATTTACGATCCGCTGAGCAATGTCTGGACGCAGGAGTCGAATCCGCCCGACACGGTGATTGATAATATTTCCGAGACGCTCCCTAATGGCAATATTCTGGAGGGGAGTCCGGGCAATGACGTTCGCATCTTTGATATTGTGTCGAACACTTGGTCGGCCCCGATCACCTCATTAGGCGGTTTTGACGAAGCCCCTTGGGCAAAATTGCAGGACGGCAGCATTTTGGGCTTCAGCGGCACCAACTCCGAACGGTTCATACCTGCCTTGAACCAGTGGGTGGCGGATGGAAATTTGCCGGCCCCGCTATATGGCCCCGGCTATGAAACTGGCTTTGGGGCACAGTTGCCGAATGGCAAGGTGGTTTTCTTCGGTGGCACGGGAAGCAATGCCGTCTATACCCCTTGGACGACAAATTATAACGGCATTTACACCCCGAACGGCACGACCAATGCCGGCACCTGGACACTGGTGGCCTCCACGCCCAACGACAACGCCGCGATTGACGCCCCGGCGGCGATGATGGTGAACGGCAAAATCCTTTGCTGCATGACTTCCACAAACACCGGCTTGGGCAGCACCGCGAGATTTTATGAATATGATTATGTCACCAATGCCTTCACGGCCATCAACGGGCCGGAAGGCGGCATGATCGCCAACCAGATCGCATACGGCACGGAAATGCTGGACTTGCCGGACGGCACCGTGCTGGTCTCCGGCGCCAGTTCGGGATTGTATGTCTATCAGCCCGGCGGCAGTCCCCTGACGAACGGGATGCCAACCGTTCTCAGTGCCACGACAAATCTGGATGGCTCGTTTCATTTGACCGGCACTTTGTTCAACGGCATCTCGGAAGGCGCAGGCTACGGTGACGACTGGCAGATGAGCAGTGATTATCCCATCGTGCGCATGACGAATTCCGCCGGCAATACTCTTTATGCCCGCACCTACAACTGGAGCACGTGCAATCTGATGACCGGCACCAATCTGGTAACTGCCGAGATGACGTTGCCGCCGGGCATGCTGGCGGGAACTTATCCGCTGGTCGTCTCGGCCAACGGCATCAGCTCCGCGCCGTATTCATTGACCATCAATGGCACACCACTGCCGGCGGTGGCCGGCCTGGCTTTTAGCGCCATCGTGTCCAACCAGATGGCATTTCATTGGAATGCCATTGGTCTTACGGAAACCGGCTATGTCATCAAGCGCTCGACCGACGGCACGAACTACTCGGCGGTGGCCACACTGACCAACGGCACGACGAATTACACCGACAGCGCAGTGACCCCGCTGGGCCAGTATTATTACCTTGTGCTGGGGACAAATTCCGTCGGTCTGGGCAATGCCGCCCCGGCCATTTTCGCCGCGTCCCCGCCGGTGGTGGCGGTGCCCGCGCCGTGGCAGAACCGGGATGTTGGTTTCATGCAGGGCAGCGGTGCCGCCGGCACGAATGGCGGCACGTTCACGGTCATCGGCGCCGGTGGCGGCATGGGCGCGGATAACGACCAGTTTCAATTTGTCTATCAGCCGATGATCGGTGACGTAACCATCACGGCGCGCGTGGTGGCGAACCAGAACACCGGCAGCAACGCCATGGCCGGCGTGATGATCCGCAACAGCCTGGGCTTTGATGTGGCCGACTCCCTGACGGTCTTTGACGGCGGCGCGCAAACATCCATTTTTGAACATCGCGACGATGCGGCTGCCCTGGCGACATATGGACTGAAAACGTATGGCCTGCCCGACAATGAGGATGCCCCTTCCGGTGGCGGCGGCAACGGCAGCTCGACCCTTGTCTCGCAGCCGGCGAGCGCGCCACTCTGGGTGCGGCTCGTGCGCAGTGGCAATACGATCACCAGCTACACTTCGACCAATGGCAGCACCTGGACGGCGCAGGGAACGAATTTGGACGTGTTTGCGCCGGTGGTGGACGTCGGCCTGGCGGTGACCAGCGGCACCTACAACCAGCTCAACACCTCCACCTTTGACAACGTGACCGTCTCGGGCACGGCGGCCAGCCTGCCGCCGCCAATGGCGGAATGGAAACTGGATGAGACCGGCGGCACCATTGCGGAAGACTCGATTGACAGCTTTGACGGTCTTTGCAATAACGTGGTTTTGGGATTGCCCGGCGCCACGCCGGCCACCGGCTATGCGGCGGGTTTCAACGGCACCAACGCGAATATTTCGATTCCGGCGCTGAACCTGAATTCCAACATCCTCACCATCACCGCGTGGGTGAACCCCAACGGGGCGCAGAACCCGTATTCCGGAATTTTCTTCAACCGAGCCAACACAACGGTTTCCGGTTTTCACTTCGGCGTTACCAACGAACTCCGCTACACATGGAACAATTCCAGCGGCACTTACAGCGCGAGCTCCGGCCTGGTGCCGCCGGCCGGCGTGTGGACATTCGTGGCCCTCGTCATCGAGCCGACACGGGCGCGGATTTACATGACCACCAACGGCGGCGCCCTTTCGAGCTGGACGAACAACGTCGCCAATGCGGTGCAGGCGTTTGACGGCACTTCCTACATCGGCCAGGATCCCACGAGCGGCGCGCGTTGCTTCAACGGCCTGCTGGACGAGGTGCAATTTTTCAACCAGGCGCTTGCACCCGCGCAGCTGGCGCAAATGGCCTCGCCGCCGGTGCCCGCCGTCACTGCCCCGGCCAACGGGGCGACGTTCCCGGCGTTTGCCTCGGCCAATTTGTCCGTCGCCCTTTCGGCCACGAACGGGCACACGCTCAATTCGGTGGAATATTTTGCCGACAACGGCCAGCTCCTTGGCCAGTCCGCGACACCCCCTTATTCCGCCACGACGACCAACTTGAATATCGGCCGTTATGCCATTTTTGCCCGGTTGTATTATGATTCCGGCGCCTCTGTGGATTCGGCGTTGAACAGTGTTGTCGTCACCGTGCAGCCTGCGGTCACGAACGCGTGGGATGCCAACAGCTCATTGGCTGGCGCACAGGACGGCAACGGCACCTGGGATGCCAGCACCGCGAACTGGTGGAACGGTTCCGCCGATGTCGCCTGGACGGATTTTAATTTCGCCGTGTTCGGTTCGGGCACCGGCACCAACTGCACCGTGACCCTCGCCGCGGACGTGACGCCGTATGCCGTCACGTTCAACGCGGGCACCGGCAATTACACCATTGCGGGCACAAATTCAATCTGGCTGAATGTTCCGGGCTTGCCGCTGAATATCACCGCCAACGGCAACGCCACCATCGGCGTGCCGCTGCAAGGTGACAACTCGCTGGTCAAACTCGGCGCGGGCAAATTGACGCTCACCGCCTCCAACAGTTACGCCGGTGAAACCATCGTGGCCGCCGGCATGTTGAAGCTCGGCACCAACACGGCTTTCGGCTCCGACATCGTGGTGACCAACCCCGGCACGCTGGATCTCAACGGCCAGGATCTCACCGCGTCCATGTTCGGCAATCCGGTGACCATCAGCGGCCCGGGGGCCGGTGGCACGGTCATTACCAACAGCAGTTCCGCCATCCGCGGCCAGTTGCAGGATGTGATGTTGAGTGACAACGCCACCCTTGCCGGCGCGAACACCCTTTTCATTGGCGGCACGAATGCGCAGAACGGCATTTTAAATCTGAACGGATTCACTTTGACCAAGGCCGGCAGCGGCACGCTGATCCTGAATGGCTTGAACCTGACCGGCCCGGGCAACCTCACGATCAACGCCGGCACGTTGCAACTGATGGACAATTATGGGAACAACCAGCAGAACACCGTTCTGGCCGGCAGCGGCACCCTTACTATCAACCCCGGCGCATCCGTCATGACTTATAAATGGGGCGCCACTTTGACCGTAACCATGCCGGTGGTCATGAATGGCGGCACGCTGGGCAGCGGTTGGCCGGGCCCGAACGGAGCCACCTATGCCTGCCCGATTACGGTGAGCAATAACAGCACCTTGAATTTTAGCGGCGGCTATGACAATTGCACCTTGAGCGGCAACCTCACCGGCTCCGCCGGCCTGAATATCGTCGGCGGTTCCGGTACGCGGATATTCACCGGGACCAACAGTTACGGCTGGACGACCATCGGCGCGGGCACATTAAAGATTGGCAACGGCGGCACCACGGGCACGCTCGGCTTGGGCCCGGTCACGAACAATGCCACGCTGACCTTCAGTCGTACCGATAATCTTACCGTTTCCAACCTGATCGCCGGTTCCGGCGCGCTGATCCAAAGCGGCCCCGGCACGTTGACTTTATCGGGTGCCAACACCTATGCCGGCACCACCACGGTGGGCGGCGGCACGCTGCTCGTGAACGGCTCGCTTTCAACAAACACGGTGATCGTACAGACCAATGCGACGCTGGGTGGCACGGGCACGATCGCCGGCAGCGTGCTGGTTACCAATGTAGCGACACTGGTTCCCGGCGCCAGCAGCCCCGGAATCCTTGCCATCAACGGCTCGCTGGTCCTGGCTCCCGGCAGCACCAGCAACTTTCGGCTCAACAAGGGCGGCGTTTCCGATCAGGTGGCGGGCCTTGCCGGCGTGGTTTGTGGCGGCACGCTCAACGTGACTTCGATTGGAGCATCGCTGGTTGCGGGCGACAGTTTTACACTGTTCAGCGCGCCGGGTTACAGTGGCGGCTTTGCCGGCTTGAACCTGCCGGCATTGTCCGCCGGTTTGGTTTGGGACACGAGCAAGCTGATGGTGAATGGAACCATCGGCGTCGCGGCGTTGCCGGCCGTTGCCGTATCCCCCGCCTCCACCAACATCACTTACGGTGGCAGTGCCGCGTTTGCCGCCAATGCCACGGGCACTGCGCCGCTGGCCTATCAATGGTATGGCCCGGGACAAAGTCTGATTTCCGGGGCAACCAACTCGACCCTTGCGCTGGCAATGCCAACGGTTACCGCCAGCGGCAATTATACGGTGGTCGTGAATAATCCGTTCGGCAGCGCAACCAATTCGGCCGCGCTCACCGTTACGCCGGCCACGCTCACCGTCAGCGCCAACAATACAAACCGTTCTTATGGGGTGGTGAATCCCGCGTTCACGGCCAGCTACGCCGGCTTTGTGAATGGCGACACCATCGCCGTCCTGAGTGGTTCCCCCAGCCTGACCGCCACTGCCACCGCCACCAGTGCGGTGGGCAATTACTCCATCGTCGCCGGCCTGGGTTCCTTGGCGGCGACCAATTACAGTTTTGCTTTTAACAACGGCACGCTGACGGTGAACCCGGCCGCGCTGACCGTGAGCGCGAATAACACGAACCGCATCTATGGCGCGGCGAATCCCGCGTTCACGGCCAGTTACACCGGCTTTGTGAACGGCGACACTGTAGCCGTCCTGAGCGGTGCACCCAGCCTGACCACTACCGCCACCAGTGGCAGCGCAGTGGGCACCTACACCATCGCCGCCGGTCTGGGTTCACTGACGGCGACCAATTACAGCTTCGGTTTCACCAACGGCATTCTGACGGTGAACAGCGCCGCGCTGACCGTAACCGCCAATAATCAGGCCAAGACATATGGCCAGTCACTCACGTTTGGAGGCACCGAGTTTGCCACCAGCGGTCTCTTGAATGGCGATACCGTTACGAACGTGACGCTAGCCAGTACGGGGGCTACCAACACCGCTGCGGTTGGCGTTTATTCGATCACCGCCACCACTGCCCAGGGCACCGGCCTGGGCAACTATACGATCAACTATGTCAACGGCACCCTGACGGTGAACCCGGCCGCGCTGACCGTGAGCGCGAATAACACGAACCGCATCTACGGCGCGGCGAATCCCGCGTTCACGGCCAGTTACACCGGCTTTGCGAACGGCGATACCATGGCCGTCCTGAGCGGTTCTCCCAGTCTGACGACCACCGCCACCACCAATAGTGCAGTCGGCACCTACACCATCACGGCCGGGCTTGGCACCCTGACGGCAACCAATTACAGCTTCGGCTTCACCAACGGCATTCTGACGGTGAATAGCGCCGCGCTGACCGTAACCGCCAATAATCAGGCCAAAACGTACGGTCAAACCCTGGCCTTTGTCGGCACTGAGTTTGCCACCAGTGGTCTCTTGAATGGTGACACGGTCACGAACGTGGCGCTGGTCAGCTCCGGGACGACAAACACGGCCGGCACCGGCAGTTATTCGATTATTCCGAGCGCCGCGCAGGGCACCGGCCTGGGCAACTATACGATCAGCTATGTCAACGGCACCCTGACGGTGAACCCGGCCGCGCTGACCGTGAGCGCGAATAACACCAACCGCATCTACGGCGCGGCGAATCCCGCGTTCACGGCCAGTTACACCGGCTTTGTGAATGGCGACACCGTGACTGTTCTGGCCGGTTCTCCCAGTTTGACGACCACCGCCACCACCAACAGTGCAGTCGGCACCTACACCATCACCGCCGGGCTCGGCACCCTGACGGCGACCAATTACAGCTTCGGCTTCACCAACGGCATTCTGACGGTGAACAACGCCGCCCTCACGATCACGGCCAACAGTACGAACAAGGTTTATGGTGTTAGTCAGACCTTTGCCGGCACCGAGTTTGCCGCCAGCGGCCTCTTGAATGGCGACACCGTCACGAACGTGGCGCTGGCCAGCACCGGTGCGACCAATACCGCCGCAGTCGGCGGTTATCCTGTCACCGTCGCCGCCGCACAGGGTACCGGTCTGGGCAATTACACCATCAGCTATGTTAACGGCACGCTGACCGTAAATGCCGCCGCGCTGACGATCACCGCCAATAGCACGAACAAGCTTTACGGCCAGACGCTGGTTTTTGCCGGCACCGAATTCACCAGCAGCGGTTTGGTGAACAGCGACACCGTTACGAATGTCGCCCTCGCCAGCACGGGCGCGACTAATACCGCCGTGGCCGGCACCTATCCCATCACGGCGAGCGGCGCTCTTGGTATGGGTCTCGGCAACTACGCCATCAATTATGTAAGCGGCACCCTGACCGTCACCGGCAGTCTGCCCACCGCGCCGCAAAATCTGATCGCGCTGGCCATCGCCACGAATCAGATCAGCCTCACCTGGTCGGCGGTCACCAATACCACCGGCTACGTGGTGAGTCGCGGCGGCTCCGCCGTGGCCAATGTGGCGGGCACGAATTACACCGACACCGGCCTCGCCGCGGGCACGCCGTATGTTTATACCGTGGCCGCCACGAATGCCATCGGCTCCTCGCCGCAAAGTGCACCGGCCAATGCCACCACCCCGGTGCTCGGCACCACCCTCACTTGGAATGCCGGCGCTTCGACCAATGCACAGGACGGCAGCGGGGTCTGGGGCACGAACCTCATCACCTGGCTCTATGGCACCAACAACCTCGGCTGGTATGACGGCAACGTGGCCGCGTTCGGGGTGAACACCGCCACCAACTGCACCGTCACCCTCACCAATGATGTGACGCCGAGCGGCATCACCTTCAACGCCACCGGCGGTGGCAGTTACACCATTGCCGGCACCAACAATATCTGGCTGACGAACAGTCCGGCCTTCGCCATGAACGGCAGCGGCACCATCAGCACCCCCGTCAACGGCACCGGCAGCCTGACCGAAAGCGGCGGCGGAACCCTGACTCTGACCACGCAAAATGGTTATTCCGGCGGCACCATCGTCAATGCCGGCAAACTGGTCTCGACCGTTTCCTGCTGGTACACGCCGCGCGGGATCGGGTCGGGTCTGCTCACCGTCAACAGCGGTGCGACCGCCGAATTCACCGCCACGCATGGTTTTGGCGGAGATGCCAGTGGCCGCCCGGCGGTCATCAACAACGGCACTCTCCAGTTTGACCATGAAAATTATGTCAGCGGCCTGGCCCTGACCGGCGGCGGCATCACGGGTGCGGGCGAAATCCGCACCATCGGCACCACCTATTACACCTATGGCGCGTCCACCAATTCGCTCATCGGTTGTAATATCAACATGGTCAGTGCCTGCACGTTCAGTGTCACCAACGGCAGCTCCGCCGTGGGTCTGTTGGTCAGCGGCACGGTTTATGGATCGGGCGGTCTCACCAAGGCCGGACCCGGCCTGCTGCAACTGACCGGCACCGCCACCAACACCGGGGCCACTACTGTCAGCGCCGGTACCTTGCAATTGGATGGTTCACTCGGCACCAACACCGTGACCGTGCAAAGTGCTGCCACGCTCAGCGGCACCGGCACCATCAACGGTGCAACCACCATTCAAAGCGGCGGCACGCTTGCGCCCGGTGACAATGCCATCGGCACGCTCACCATCAGCAATGCGCTGACGCTCGCGGGCAACGCCGCCTTTACGCTCAACAAATCCGGCACCACCCTCACCGGTGACCTGGTCCAAGGCCTGGGCACCGTGACCTATGGCGGCACACTGGCGGTCACCGCCACGGGCAGCGCACTCGCCGCTGGTGACTCCTTCACACTGTTTGCCGCCACGGGCTATGCCGGTTCCTTCACCACGATCACGCTGCCGACCTTGGGCAGCGGTCTGGCCTGGGACACCAGCAACCTGGCCGTGAACGGCACCATCGCCGTGGCGGCTCTGCCGGTCATCACCACGCAGCCGGCGAATCAGTCGGTGACACAAGGCAGCCCCGCAACCTTCAGCGTCACCGCCACTGGCACCGCGTTGAACTATCAATGGCAGAAGAATGGCACGAGCATTGGCGGGGCCACGGCTGCCAGCTACACCATCAGCAGTACCACCACGAATGACGCCGCGAGTTACAGCGTTGTCATCTCGAATGCGGTCGGTTCCACCAACAGCGCCACCGCCACGCTCACGGTCAATGTTCCGCCCGGCATAACCACGCAACCGGTGAGCCAGAACATCAACCAAGGCAGCCCGGTCACGTTCAGTGTCACGGCCACTGGCACCGCGCCGCTGACCTATCAATGGCTGAAGAACGGCACCAACATCAGCGGTGCCACCTCCTCCAGCTACACGATCAGCAGCGTGGCCACCACCGATGCCGCAAATTATACCGTGGCCGTTGCCAACGTGGCCGGCTCAACCAATAGCAGCGCCGCCACGCTGACCGTGAACGTCCCGCCGACCATCACCACGCAGCCGGCGAGTCAGACCGTCATTGTCGGCAATCCGGTGACCTTCACCGTCGCCGCCACGGGCACCGGGCCGCTCAGCTATCAATGGCAAAAGAATGGCGCGAACATCAGCGGGGCCACCGCCGCCAGCTATACCGTCGGCAGCGTGGGCACCAATGACGCGGCGAACTACACCGCCATCGTCACGAACATCGCCGGCAGCGTAACCAGCAGCACCGCCACGCTCACGGTGAATGCGCCGTTTGGCGACTGGCACTTCGATGACGGCACCGGCACGGTGGCCACGGACTCCGCCGCCGTTCCCCACAATGGCACGGTCAGCGGCACGAACGCCACCTGGGTAACCGGCATTAAGGGCAATGCCCTGCAATTCACCGGCGTCAGCAACTATGTCGCCTTCGGCACCGGCCCCTCGATGAGCGGCACCAATAACTTCACCATTGCTGCGTGGATCAAAACCGCCGCCACGAATACCGGCGTCATTATGCAGCAGCGGGATTCCGCGAATTACAACGGCGAGTACCGCCTCTCGGTCAACGGCACCGGCACGGTTGAGTTCATGGTGTATGGCGATGGCGCCTACCAGTTTGACATCACCACCACCAACGTGCTGAACAACGGCGCCTGGCATTACGTGGTGGCCGAACGGAATGGCCTCACCGGCAATATCTATCTTGATGGCAACCCGACCCCCGTGGCCACCGGCACCGGCACCGGCATCAAAAACCTGACCAACATCATCAATGTGGCCGTGGGCCGCGACATCCGCGACAACAACAACAACTTCACCGGCGTCATTGACGAGGTGAAACTCTACAAGGTGGCGCTCAACGGCACGGATGTGGCGGGCCTCTATAACACCTATCTCGGCCTCGTCTCGCCGTGGCTCACGGCCGACGTTGGCAGCGGCATCACCACCGGCAGCGCCACGCAGACCAACGGGGTCTTCACCGTGCAGGGCGCGGGCAACCTCAGCGGCACGGCGGATAACTTCCGCTTCGTGTATCAGAACATGAGCGGCGATGCCGAAATCCGCGCGCGCATTCCGTCATATCAGAACACCGGTGCGAACGGTCGCGTCGGCGTGATGATGCGCGACAGCCTCACCGCCAATTCCATGAACGCGTTCATGGGCATTCAGGTAACCAATGGCACGTTCTACTTCCAGACCCGCACGAGCAGCGGCGGAGCCACCACCAGCACCAGCTCGGGTACCGGCACCGCGCCGAACATCTGGGTGCGGCTGGTGCGCAGCGGCACCACGCTCTCCGGTTACAAGTCCAGCGACGGCGCCACCTGGACCCTGGTCAGCACGAACACGTTCACCATGTCCACCAACTGTTACTTCGGTCTCGGCGTGGCCTCGGGAACGACCAACACCCTGAACACCGCGACGTTCGATAATCTGACCGTCACTCCGTGATCGTCAAAACCCCATCACGTTACGCGGCGGCCGCGCTGGCCGCGGTTTCCCTCCTCATCGGTTGGGAAACCGCGTGCCACCGGCGGCCGGCCGCAACCCATTCACCGGCACCGGCCGCGACGGCCGCCCGCCCGCCGGCTTCGTCCGGCGAAGCGGTGGCCGTCTCCCTGCCGGACAAATTACGTGCTCTGGCGGATGCGGCCAACCGTGTGCCCGAAGCGCAGCACGACGCCGCGTGGGCGACGCTCATTCAATCGTTTCCGCCAACGGATATTCCGCAATTGCTGAAGGCGCTGGCGCCGGCCACCGATGACGCCTCGGTGCTCCTGCGCCAATTGCTCCTCCGCCGCTGGGCCGCCGCCGACCCGGCCGCGGCGGCCGCGTGGGCCGCCGGCTTTGCCGATCCGGCCGTGCAATTGGAATCGCTGCAACAGGTCGCGCTCGTCTGGTCGCAATCGAATCTGTCGCTCGCCATCCAATGGGCGCAGCAATTGCCCGATGGCTCACGGCAAACGGTCTGTCTCGCGCTCGCCTACGAGGCGGCGCGCACCGATCCGCAAACCGCGTTGACGCTGGCCATGGATCTGCCGGCCAATGCCGCGCGCGCCGACCTCGTCGCCCACGCCACTGCCCAATGGGCCACGGGCGATCCGGCCGCCGCCGCCGCCTGGGCGGTGCAAATCACCGACCCGGCGTTGCGCGAGCAGGTCGTTTCCGCCATCGCCACCGAATGGGGCGGGAACGATCCCGCGGCCGCCGCAAACTTGGCCTTGAATTCCCTCAGTGCCGGCAAGGCACAGAACAATGCCGTCGTCGGCATTGTGCAGCGCTGGGCGCAGAACGACCCCGCCGCGGCCGCCCAATGGGCCACCGCGTTTCCCTCCGGGGACTTGCAATCGGCCGCCTTGGAAAATGTGATCAAGCCGTGGGCGCTCCGGGATTCACAAACCGCCGGTGCCTGGCTGAACACGCTTGCAGCCGGACCGGTCAAGGACGCCGCCGTGGCAGACTATGCCACCGCGCTGGCACCGACAGCTCCAGCCCTCGCCACCGAATGGGCCGCCTCCATCGCGCAGGATGCATTGCGGGAACGCGAGCTGGCCGATGTTATCACCAACTGGCTGGCGCGCGACACCACCACCGCCCGCAACTGGATCGCCCAAAGCGCTTTGTCTCCGGCGGAAAAGAACCAGTTCCTCGGCTCGACGGGACAATAGCGCATGCCGCCAACGCAACTTGTGAAAAAATCATCCCAGCCCTTGACAGTTCGCCAAAAAGGACGATGGTATCTATGGCTGGTGTGGACGTGAGTGCAGTTGACAGTTGCAGGCAGAGTCAGTAGTAGAGGCAGTGTCTGAGTCAGTCAGTAGTAGATACGCCCATGCCAGCCACTTTCTTTTCCCCTTTTACTGGATGTTGGATGTTACCCCATTTCTCCGATTTTCCCCCTGGTCAGCCCAGCAACCGATGCACATCCTTGAGCTTCGCGATGATATTGATGTCCGCCTGACACGACGGCATGCAATCCCCGCACGCAATACACGCCGTACCATTCTTTGTGAGCGTCTGGTACTCCGCCCTGGCGCGGGACAGATCATGATAATCCATGGCGTACCGCTCATACCGCAGAATATCCGCAATCGCAATGTGTTCCGGACAATGCGATACACAATCCGCACACAACAGACAGGTTAAACCCTTATTATAAGCCGCGAGCACCCCCAGCGCGTGGTGGTCGTTGGCCCCCATTTTCAGTTCCCGGGCGGCGCTCACATTCTCCTGCAACTGGTCGAAATTCGTTGTATTGATCACCGCCGCCGTCAGGTTCGGGTTGGCCATCAGCCACTTCACCATCGCCGTGCCCGGTGAGCTGCCTTTGAAACGCGGCTCCGCCAGCAGCGTCTGAAATTTTTTGTCCGTGGCGGCACGACCCACCCCGCCCATCGTCTTCATCGCAATCGTGCCAAAATCATTCTTCTTCGCCAGCGCCAGCACATCCTCCAGCTCATGTTTGTCGCCGTACGTGTAGAAAAATTGCGCCGCCTCAAACGGCGAGTTCTGAATCAGATAGGTGACGATGTCATACGCCATGTCCCCGCCGATGTTGTTGTAATGATGCTGCGAAAGCGCCAGATGCTTCACCAGGCCCTCCTTCTTCAGCCGTTCAAACGCCCGGATCACCCCCATGTCCGTCTTGGCCTCCGCCACGGAATGGTAGCCGAAGTGGAACTTGAACACGTCGTAATACCCCACGCCCGAACGTTCCACCGCCTTTTTGACAAATTGATAATGCTGCTCCTCGTCAATGTGACCATGCATATGGTCGCCGCCCACGCGATCCACCACCACTTCCAGATGATACGACTCGCGCGGCTGGCTCTTGATCGCCTCCGGCATCGTATCTGCGTTCCAGCGATGCGCCTTGTGCCAGTAATTCACCCCCGCCTTCACCGCCAGCGGAATCACCGCCGGACTCCAATCCGCCGCCCCCACCAGCGCGCTGATCTGCAGGCCGGTCCGGCCGTAACGCCGGCGCGGCAACTGCCCGATCGCCCCGTCCGCCGCTGCGGCGGCATTCAAGGCACCCACGCCCGTCAGCGCAATGCCCGTGGCCCCCGCCGCGCCCGCGCGAAGAAAATCCCGCCGGGTCAGACCTTTTGATTCCTGATTGGCATCATTCATAAACAGTGGGGGAAAAATGTTAAAACCGCTCGCTTAACCTCCTGAAACTGGCCCCGCCCCCGCCTCCTGTCAACGACGAAAACCCTAAATTGCCCGGCATCGGATGTTGGACGTTCGAGATTGGATGTTGGATGTTTTTTATATTTTATCCTCTCCGCGCTCCTCCGCCAACTTGGCGTCTCTGCGTTTATCCTGTTGGTTGCTCGAATCTTATAATTAATGATCATCCGCAAGGACTGTTGGATGCTCCCTCCGCTTTCGAAACAAACTCATCCCGACCCTTGACAGTCTGCCAAAAAAGACGATGTTGGTGGTGGCTGGTATGGACGTGAGTGCAGTTGACAGTTACAGGCAGAGTCAGTAACGAAGTACGTGTTAGTGGCAGTGTCCGAGTCGGTCAGTAGTAGATACGCCCATGCCAGCCACTTTCTTTTTTCCCTTCAAGATTCCTTTCATCAGTCCGGCTGGGTTGCAAACCCATCGGCGCTTCCCGGTATTTCTTCTCGCCGCAAAATTTGCGTCCCCCCAACCTATTTGATTGTCCCGCCGGCCGCCAGCGCGCCCGCCGAAACCGTTCTCATCACTTCGGTAATTTATCGGTAAAACAAAAAATCTTGATCTTCCCGTCGCTTCCGGCATACTGACAAACCGTGGTTTTCAGTCTACCTGAATACAAACCAACGGAAATTCGGTATATGCCCACGTGGCGGAATTGGCAGACGCGCTAGATTCAGGTTCTTCATCCTTTATGTGTCCCCAGCGGAAACCCATGGACTTTCAGGGACTTGCCGCAAAATTCTCCTGAGACTTTTGACTGGTTTGGACTGCTTTGGCCCCCTTAAATCCGACGCAGTATACAAAAAAGTATACAAAGCCCCATTAACCCGTTTCTTTGGCAAATACAAAAATTATCGATGCGCCTCGCTTGTCTTTAACCACGTTTTAAGAAAGGCCAGAATTTTTGCGGAATCGTAATTGCCCGCGTCCGGATTGACCCATTCACCGGTGCCTTGGGTGACCAGTCGCCGGCCGTCGGCCGAGAGCAGCACGATTACTGGCAAGCCGAGGGCCGTGGGATGGCCGTAGTGTTCCACCACGGAGGCATTGCGACCGTTGTTCACATCCACCAGGACCACCAGATAATGGTTGGCCAGTTCCGTGCGGACCGGCTTGTCTGAATTGAAGAAACAATGGATGCGCTGACACCAGCCGCACCAATTCGCGCCGAATTGCAGCAGCACCAGCTTGTGTTCCCGCCTTGCCTGGGACAGGGCGGCGGAAATCTGCCGGGATCCATCCGCAGCTTCATCGTAAATGATTTTCTGTTCGCAAACCTCATCCGGCGAGGTGAAGAAGAGATAGCCCGCCATGCTGGAACATGTCACCGCCCATAAGATGAGAAGCCATTTGGTTTTCATGCAAATATGGCTATCAGAGAGAGACTGCCGACCGGAGGGCGGGTTTGCCATCCATCATCCTCCATCCCCCATCTTCGCAGCCCAAGACCTACAGCCAAAATGATTCCGACACCCATCAGCAAACCGTAAAGATTGGGGTTCTCCCAAACACCGCTCCAGCGAGAAACACCATGGTATTGAAGTCTCATTGATCTTTCCGGCTGCAACAAGGCCGAAGCCGCGAGCAATGCGAGCAGTATGACCAGCAACAAGGTTGGGCGCGTCACTTCGTACGCGCCGCTTTTCTCGCCAGGGCTGTCCGGTGTGGACGGAGTGGCACGCCCTTCTCGCCGGATCCAAGTTAAAATGGCTTTTCCAATAACAACGCCGGTCATCAACACAAGCAATTGAATGGAATGCGAGGCAGTGCCATAAGCCAATGCATATTGCAATAGCGCTAGCAAAACCAAAGCGGCCAGCCATAAGTTTTGGTTTGTGAATCGAAGACGGGGCGTGTCACTCCCCGCGCGCCGCTCTAAAATTAGAAAAATGACAAAGTAAATGGTCAGGCAGAATGCCAGCATCCATTGGATAGCAGAATCACGGCAAACAGTGGTGGTTTCTCTTAAAACGAATCCGATGAAACTGAACGAGGCTGCCCCAATGCCGTCCTCAAATAGAATCACGAACAGCAAAAATGCCACAAAGCAAAATTTCAAGGCTGTGGCTATTGAGTTGCGAGTCATTTTCAAATATGTCGTCGAGGATCAAGGTGGAATCCACAAAAGACACCGCACAGCAATGCAAGAAAAAAGAACCCATTAAATTTCTGAATTTAAAACAGTTTTCCTAAACTGTTGCCATAAAACATGACAAAATGTCTTATCAATTAAACTCCAGCGTACAATCATTAAAAAACAAGCCACGTCACTATACACAAGCAACGTGGCCACCAACTTGACAGCCTCCCTGACGCTTTAAGGCAATTTACGGAACACATCCACAAGAAACCGTAACCGGAGACGCGGAACTACCTGTGTCGCCACATGCGCACTGATCGGGCGTATATCCGCCGATGACAGGCATGCACGAGGTGGTTTGTACTGTCTTTGAAGATGTGAAATTGGTGCTCGTACAGCTATCAAACAGATTTTCGGTCATGTCGCATGTCCCACATGCCGGGGAATATGTAATAGTCTTACAGCTAGATCCCGAACAAGTAGAACCGCAACTAGATGTATCTAGTGTAGTCATTGATTTACATGTTTGATAAGCTAATGCCACGCTTGCAGACATCAATGACCCAATAATCAGCAGAGACGCTATGGTTAAACCATTTATTTTTTTCATGTGTTTCCTTTCACTTTTGTTTTTTTGTTTTTGAGTTTTCGTAAGCCCCAATAAAAAAGGGGCGCAAAGAAAACGATTAGAATAGCAGCGCGAATAACGTTTCGCGAACGCAGGCTAACTGAGTTTGCGGATAAATTATTTGGAGGATTTTTTTTCTTGGCATCTAAAAGATTGAGGAGTTCCGCATCCACTTGAGGCTTCCAATCCTTTGATTTATACGAAACAAAATCTATCCCATTAGACCGACTTGACAAACGATAATCTGTGATAGACATTGCAACCATTGGTTCTGGCAACGCAACATGATTGCTATCAGATGACACCTCGGCAACCGTTCCTTTGTAAACAGCAACCAAGTATGTAGTGCCAACTTGTCTGTATTTTAGCAAATTGTTTGTTTTGCTCACCGAGTCCAAAATGCGCTGTGCATAATCCCTTTGTTTAGGTGAAAAATAACCATAAGCATTCAATTCGAATTCAAGTGGTATAATTAATCCGTCAATATTTGTCGTGTTGATGACATGATAACTTCCTAAAGTTTCACCTGCTTGAACATCTGATTTGAAATCAATAGATTTCTTATCTAATTCTTTTGCGGTAGCACCCTCGATTCGCAGAAACCTATTTGAAGAGGCTAAGGCAATTTGTCTTAAGCTTGTTATCCATTTTATTTCCTTTGGCAAATAGGGACGTTCTGTAAATGGAACAATTTCTGTTGAGCATATGTGAGACATGGGATCTGTTTGTGCCTGTGACCATAGAGAAGGGATAGCATCCGTCTGAGCAAGATGGTTTAAAAAATGGGAGGAGCAAAAAACCAGCCATGGAATTGACACTCTATCAAACTGATCCTGTGGAAAATCCCCATAAAATATAGATGCCGGGGCAGGCAACTTTGTGGCGTTTGGATCAACGAGAACATGGTAAGTATTTGTGCCGTCCCCGCCAGTTAATGAAAACCAATTGGGCGCATATTCTGTTTTAAGCAACCAGCGGTTTTCTTCAATATTTATTGAAAAACTTGTGGTTTGGGTGCTGCCCAATTTTCCAGTCCAGCTATAATATGTGGCTTCTAACTCTCCTTTGATACGGTACGTTTGTGCAGGTGCTCTCGAAGCCGTTACTACGAGAAGAATGGCGGCTTGAATAATAAGTTGTTTGATTAAAAAAAATTTCACAAAGTGGAAATGTTAAACTACTTCTTGGTTCTGGTTTCCGGCTTGAAATCGCCATTGTATTCCCAACATTAAAATGCTGCCAATTGAAAAATAGGCCAGCAAACACAATGTTATGCTATTAATGGAATCGTCACTTAAATGAAGCCATGAGTTAGCATTGCCCATACAGGGACACACTCCGTGGAATTGTATCAAATAAAGACCGACATGATATGTGATAAAAAGCAATGAAAGCCAAGCCACCATTTCCAATTTGCGAACAATATTCCGTGACTTCAAAATATAAAAAGCTACTATTACCTCTATAACTCCTAATATAATATATGTTTGTTTGATAGACAGAAACCGTATTAATGGATCAAATGCACCCAATGCGGCCACCTTCTGGTTCGCGCTGATTAATTTCACCGCACCCGTCATTAATACAAGGACTGCTACCGACTTTAGAGTGCGTCTGAAAAAGGAAATTGGGGGTGTTTTGGCAGAGTCTGACGGCCAAATAAATGCACAAAACACTTGATCTGCTTGCTTGCTTTTGCGGCTGTCATTCGCGGTAGCGCCAGTGGGGCGATGAAAAAAGCC
>CAIQKM010000055.1 GCA_903872345.1 uncultured Verrucomicrobia subdivision 3 bacterium
ATTTTACAGATTTTAAGCCTCACGCTCTTCGAGAAAATGCCCATTTTACAGGCGCTTACTCAACAACCGCCCACTCCTCCGCCATCAGACATCACCGATCATCAATGTTTACTGGGGTTTTAAACCGGACAGTAGTGATATCATATCGAGACTACTCGGTATTCCAGTGGAAGTGAGAATTGTTGGTGAAGTGTTTCGATGTAAAGGCGTTCCGTTGGTGATAGACGACACCGCCCAACGATGATCAGACGTACGGGAAGTTTCTGGGCGCGGTGCGGATGGAATGCGTATTCAAGTATCTGGCCGAGGGCCTGCCGAATCACAACCCGAGGCTCCAGATCGGATTTTATTTCGTAAAGTATCAACTCGGTATTCGTGCGAACGCTGACATCAATAAAATCTTTTTCCAGAACTATTTTAGCAGCCGGAAATTCCTGCTTCAACTCGGCGAAAAGTCTGGCCTGCATGTGTGCGTGTTCCGGATTGCACTCAACTGGAGCAATTGCACGCCGGAAGAGCTTCCGAACAACAGGTGCCAACTTTATGCCCTTTCGGTGACGTAAAGAATCGGTGGCGGTTTTTGGGTTCTGCTTCTCAACATCATATAACTGGTATCTGTTGAGAGACATGACAGGATCGTTAGGCTGAACAAAGTTTCCTGGCTTAGAGGGATAGATGTTTTCTAATCGGAATCTCACATTCAAAATGTGCTTTGCTTCGGGCGAATTTCCGAGAGCAGCGGCATTTCCGCCAACAGCCGCAATTTCCGCCTTCATGATTTTGAACCAGCCTTTTTTCTTGAAGATTTTGAGTGCTGATTTCGCCTGCGAATCATTGAGACATTCGACCTCCTGAATGTTTGCGACATAACGGCGTTTTTTGTCCGGTTGAACTGTAAACAACGTTAAATCCACTGGTTTTTGTGCGGCTAACAGGCGGCGGCGACTTTTATTCGCTCCCTCCAGAAAAGCGTAACGCCAGCCGTCGATCTGCCACTCGGAGCGAAAAAGCCATTCCTCATGCCCAAACCCGTTCCGAGAATTGTAACTTGTGGCATTTTCAAGATTTTTGGCATCGCCGCTGGGCTGTCGCCAGTTTCTGGAATTGTATGAAATACGTGTAAGTTTTTGATTCAAGTTATCCTCCCGAAGCGTCGGTGCGGTTCCGGTCAAATCACTGACGCTCATTTGTCCAGTTATTTTGACATAGATGGATTTCTGTTTTCGGATTATTGATCCGAAGCGAAGCAGCACTTGGTCTTCATAGTCTTTAATCTTCCAAACTCGGGCTGTCGTATCGAGGGGCTGACAGAGAACCCCGAATCCCTGAGCACCATTTTCAATGGCCTCAATGTGTTCGAGTCGTTCGGCGTAACCGTTGGAATGATTGCCGACATTTCGTGGCCAAAGAATCTCAGCTTGGTTGCCGTCTTTGGACATTTGACTGTCCCAGACTCTTAAGAAGACCCGGTTTTTATGAGGGACGAATGCACCCCAAGACCATTGGTTGTTTAGGAGTGGCGCGTGGAGTCTTTTACTAAAAAAGTCGGTCTGGTTCATTTTCATTCAGCAAACCTTTCTCGAAATCCCGCTTTGAGAGTCCGTCTCGGCGTTTGGGTCGCTTCTCAGCATATCCCTTTCCCCCGGATGGACAAATTGGTTTTGCGCTTTTTCATGTTCAATTGCAAGCCGGATTTCCGGTCAGTGCCATTTTCTTTTGCGCGCCCGTATTCGTGCGCCTTCGTGAAATTCGTGTCCCACCCCTCCTCCGTTCATCGCACACCTCCGTCTGAAATTTGCTGCAACTCCCGCCGCCCCGCCTATAATTTCACCTGTGAGCGATGACGCCCAAGGCTTTGACGGCTACGTCTGCCATCCGCAATTCGGCAACGAGATGGTGCGGGGACGCTTTGTCATGGGCTGGGACGGTCTGCGCTTTGAATCGGAACAGGAACCTTACATTCTGCCGCTGGATCAGGTGGTGGTGGAGCTGGGTAATGATGAAAATTGGATCGGCCTCGCCGACCGCCGGCAGCCGGGGCTGACATTTTTCGTGGCGCGGGACATTCTGGAGGAATCACGATTTATCGGGTCACTCACCATCCGTCGGCAATTGGAACGGACACTGGGGCGGCGCGAATTGTTCCGGCGTCTGCGCGTGACGGTCGTCGCCCTGCTGGCGTTTGCGGGGCTGGCATGGATCGGTTCGCTGGGGGCCGGCTGGGCGGTGCAGACCATTGTGAAAGGCATTTCCGTGGAGCGGGAGATTGCCTTCGGCGACGACAGTTTTAAGGAGGTCCAGGAGCACTTGGATTTTGTCAGCGACACCAATGCCGTTTTGCAGTTGCAGGCCGTGGCGGCACCGCTGCTCCCGTCCGTGCCGGCGCGGGGCATTCCCTTCAAATTTTACATCACTCCCGGGGAACCCAACGCTTTCGCCATGCCCGGCGGCCGGATTTTTGTAACAACCGGCCTGCTCGATCTGATGGACACGCCCGAGCAACTGGTCGGCGTGCTGGCGCATGAATCGGCGCACATTGCGCAGCGGCACATTTTTCAGCATATCATCTCCGGGCGGGGACCGATTTACCTGATACGTCTGCTGACCGGCAACCGCAATTCCATGTTGAATCTCATGGCGATTCCTTCGGAATTGCTGGTGTACGAAAGTTTTTCCCAACGCTACGAGAAAGAGGCGGATGCCTATGGTTGGGACTATCTGGTGGCCGCCGGCATCAATCCGCACGGGATGATTGAGGCGTTGAAAAAACTGCGGGACTATCATGCCAAGTCCGGGGACGACACCGGTCCCAAGCGGGGGGCCGCTTTCAGCAGTCATCCCGATTTGGACAAACGCATCGCCTGGCTCGAAGCCAAGTGGGCGGCGTTGCCGGATAAAAGTCATTTCATGACCCTCACCAATCAAGTGCCCAAGGTGGAAGAAAATCACAAGCTGATTGATCTGTTGCTCAAATAACATTCTTCAGCGGCGGAGCGCGGCTGTCTCAGCCGCAGCGCGTGGACAAGCCGGGTGCGGTGGAGTTTGCTCGCACCGTGTTGGCGGAACGGCAAGGGTGTAAGAAGTTCAACGCGGCCAGGTCTGGCGGTACGCTGCGGCTGAGACAGCCGCGCTCCGCCAATCGGTTCAGCCCTGGCTCAAGTGAACCAGCCGAGTTCGTATTTCTTCACCCGGTAGAGCAGGCCCAGCAGGCGGACTTCCACGGTGGTCAGATAGAGAAACAGGAAGCTGTTGAGCACCGTGGCGAAGAACCAGAAATGCGGGATGACGCTGAGGTAGCTGAGGCACAGCCGGCGGAGGATCAGGGCCGCCACCAGCAGCAGGATGGTGAATGCATATTCCTTCAGCACTTTGGTGATGGAGGGGATGACCAGCAGCGGATTCACGGCGGCGAGAGTGTTGTACATGCCCACGGCGGTGAAGGCCATGGGAAAGTAAACGCAACTGAACAGCATCAGCGCCATGGTGGCCCAGCCCAGCCAGGCGTTGTCTTCCGTCGCTGTCAGCGTGGCGGCATAGATGGTCAGGAAGATGGATGGGCAGAAACAGACGAAGCACAGCCCCAGAAACCGGAAGAAAGGGGAGACCACATCGCTGACCACGTCGGTGATGTCCGGCCAGTCGGGCATCTTATCCTCGCCCATGGCGGAACTGGCCAGAATGCGCCAGAAATAGGCGGCCAGATAACCGCCGCTGAGAACGGTCAGGATGATGAGGGCGGTGAACCCGTAGATTAGCGCGTACCTCACAATGTAGGACGCGCCATCCACCAGCAGAAAGAAAATGGTGCCGGTGACGAGCAGGATCAGGCCGTCGCCGCGCAAGGGATACTTGAACGCGCCTTTGGCCAGGGTGCCAAAGGAAACCTCCTCTTCGTCCACGACCAGCGGGGCGGTTTCCTGGCGCGTGCATTCCACGGCGCAGGTGCGGCAAAAGGTTTTGACCACGCCTCCGGAGTGCCGGGTGTTCACGCACATTTCGCAGAAGTTACCCTGGCATTGGGGGCAGAGAAACCGGGCCGGATTGTTGCGGTGAAATTTGCAGATGGCTTTGCTGATGACCGGCGTCGGCGCGGCGACGGGGGCGCTTTCTGGAATGAATTCGTAACCCAGCAGCACTTCGCCCAGTTGAATGCTCTGGCCGGGCACGAGCGCGGCTTCCTCCACGGGTTGGCCGTTGATAAAGGTGCCGCTGGTGGAGCCGAGGTCTTTCACCGTTACCGCCGTATCCATGACCAGCAACTGACAGTGATTGCCGGATACCGAAGGGTGGTTGATGACGAAATCATTATCCTCGTTGCGACCCAAGGTAATGATCCCCGTGGTTAACGGGATTTCCCAGGCATTGTCGGTGCCGGGATTGACGGTGAGGCGTCGCATCCGCCTTTCATCTCAATTTGGGGCGATGGTGTCAAGCCAAGGGTGAGGGGGAATTTACGATTTACGATTGGGGGCATACTCGTACCGCACCCGAGATGTAGCGGGCGGCAGCTTGCCGCCCGGGGAGAAGCGTGAAATTGCCCAGCCCCTGACGAATAATCAAACGCCGGTGCTGGCGGAGCCATTGCCGCCGGGCTGGAAGCGCCGGCTCCACGGCAGGCAAGGATGCCCGCCGCTACCCCTCACTGTCCCGTCTTTACCGCCCAGCCGGTGGCGACCAGACCTTTGTAGCCGCCGATGACGGAATACACCTGGCGGTAGCCCATCTTCTGGGCGGCCTCGCAGGTGAGGGCGGAGCGGAAGCCGCCGCCGCAGTACATGATGATCTCGGTTTTTTTGTCGGGATACATTTTCTCCAGATCGCGTTCAAAAATGCCTTTGCCCAAGTGCACGGCTTCGGCGGCGTGACCGGCGAGCCATTCGTGATCTTCGCGCACGTCCATGAGGATGACCTTGGAATTGGCCACGAGCCGGGCACGGGCCTCGGCCACGCTGATTTCCGTGACGCTTTTTTTGGCTTCGGCCACCAACATGAGAAAACCGGGTGAATGATCCATGGCATAAAATTAGATTCTGGCGGGGCCGGGTCAATGCAATTCATTGCGGCCGGGCCGGCGAGGGGCGCATCTTGACACCAACCCTTAGGCTAAATAGTTCAGCACCACCTCAACCCGGCCCCCATTTATCAATGGCGGAGAGGGAGATCGGCCGTCGTGTGACCGGTTGGCTGCCAGATCATGGTTATGGATTGGGGGCAGTGGCAGGCAGGATGCGCCCGCCGGGATTCTTTGGCGAAATTTCTCATCGTTTTTGCCGGAACATTGCATTAGAGTCGCGGTTCCACCCCTTATGAAAATGTTTTTATCCGCCCTGCTCGGCGGGCTGTTGCTGGCGGGCTCGGTCGTTGCCCAGGAAACCAAACCGCCGGTGCGTTTCGCGATTGTCGGGCTCGCGCACGATCACGCCATGGGATTCATCCCCCGGCTGGCGGGGCGGACGGATGTGCAGTTGGTCGGCATTGTGGAAACGAACGCGGACCTGATCGCTCGTTACTCCCGCCGATTCAGACTTGCTCCGGGTTTGTTTTACCCGAGCCTGGAAGATTTATTTGCCCGGACGAATATTCAAGCCGTGGCGACGTTTACCAGTGTGTACGATCATGAAGCGGTGGTGGAAACCTGCGCCGCGCATGGGGTGGATGTGATGATGGAAAAACCGCTCGCCACGAATATGAAGCAGGCGCGCGCGATTGCGGCAGCGGCGAAGCAGAGCGGCATCCGGGTGTTTGTGAATTATGAAACCACCTGGTACGCCGGGAATCGGGCGGCCTATAAAATGGTGCACGAGGAACATCAGATCGGTGACGTCGTCAAAATGGTGTTTCACGACGGTCATAACGGGCCGAAGGAAATCGGCTGCTCCACGAATTTTCTGGCCTGGCTGACCGATCCCGTTCTGAACGGCGGCGGCGCGATCAACGATTTTGGCTGTTACGGCGCGGATATCGCCACGTGGTTCATGGACGGCCAGCGGCCGGTTTCCGTCTTTGCCAGCGCGTCGCATATCAAACCGGCGATTTATCCCAAGGTGGAGGATGATGCGACAATTGTGCTGACCTATCCCCAGGCGCAGGTGATTTTGCAACCCTCCTGGAACTGGCCGTTTAATCGTAAAGACATGGAAATTTATGGTCAGACCGGTACGGTAATGGTGCCAAGGAATGATCTGTTGCGCGTGCATACGGCTTTCATCCCGGATGAAAAGGAAGTCGTACCGCCAGCGATTACCGGGCCCGGTGCGGACCCGCTGTCCTTTTTTGCAGCGGTGGTCCGGCGGGATATCGAACCCACGGGGCTGTCCTCGCTCGATGTCAACGTGACGGTGGTGGAGATTTTGGAGGCGGCGCATCGGTCGGTTGAGACCGGGCGGCGGGTGGATTTCTGACCCCAAAAGTTTCCCCAATTCGGTTTTTGAGTTTGGCGCGGAATTCTGGCATCCTGCCGTATGGCCAGGCCCAATTTCATTGAATTGCCCGATTGCGACCCGATCCCCATCCTGTATGAGGACCGGTCGGTCTTGGCCATCGACAAGCCGCGCGGCTGGATGCTCGTGCCGCATTCCTGGCAGAAGACGGCGTGGAATCTCCAGGCCGCCATCGCCTCCTCCATGGCCGCCCGGGATTACTGGGCGCGCTCCCGGGGGCTGAAGTTTCTCCGCTTTATTCACCGGCTGGATGCGGACACCAGCGGCATTCTGCTGTTTTGCAAAAGCATTGGCGCGGTGCAGGTGTTTGGCGACCTGTTTGAACAACGGCGCATGGAGAAGAAATACCTGGCCGTGACCGTGGGCGAACCGCGTGAAACCGAGTGGCTTTGCCAGTTCAAAATCGCGCAAGATCCCAAGCAGTTTGGCCGGATGAAGGTAGATTTTCGCAATGGCAAAAATGCGGAAACTTATTTCAAAGTGCTGGCCCGGCGCGGAAAGTTCACGCTGATCGAGGCCCGGCCGGTGACCGGCCGCACGCATCAGATTCGCATTCACCTGGCGGAATCCGGCATTCCGATTGTGAGTGATGAACTCTATGGTCATTGCGAGTGGGGCCATGAATTGGGGCTGCGCGCCATCCGCCTGGGCTACACCGATCCGTTTACCCGCCGGCGCGTGGATATTCGCGCGCCTACGGACAAGTTTCTGAATGAATACGGTTTCGGGGATGTGGCGTTGACGGACGGTCCGCCGGCGGCGCGGCGGCCGGCGGAAATGCTTCCGCCGGAGGATGAGCCCGAGTTGCCGGAAGAAACGGAGGGGGAGCGTTCGGAAGATGAAAATCTGCCGGATGATAATCTGGGGTGAAGCGGGGCGGTGAACCACGAATGGACACCAAGGGACACGAATTAAAAAAGCGCTGAGGCGTTTTTATCACATCGTAGTATTCGAGAAATAAAAACGGCGTCACAACTCCGAAGCTGTGACGCCGTAACCAACCGCAGTAAACTTACTTAATCCGCGTAATGGACGCTGCAGCCGTAGGGGCGGGTTTGCTTGACGGTCACGGGTTTGCCGGCGAGGAGATCATCCACGGCGGCGTGGACGTAGTTTTTGGCGGCGCGGGGGTCGCCTTCGGGCGTGGGGTTGTTGTCGAGGGCGCCGGCGTAGGCGAGCGAACCATCGGCGGCGATCACGAACATGTGCGGCGTGGTTTTCATGCCGTAGAGATGACCGATGGTGCCGGCGTTGTCATCCAGCCAGGCGGTGGCGGCGAATTTCTGTTCGCTCCAGACTTTTTGGGCGGCGGCGGGTTTCAGGTAGCCGAAATTGTCCTTGGCGACGGAATCCACCACCAGCCAGACGACGCCTTTGGCGGCGAGTTCCGTCTGGAGTTCCTGCATGGCGCCGGTGCTGTAGTGATGGTGACAGAAGGGGCATTGTTCGTTGTAGGATTCGAGGACCACAATCTTGCCCTTGTAATCGGCGAGGTGAATGGTTTTGCCGGTGATATCCGTGCCGGTGAAGTCCGGGGCGGGTTGGCCAACGTCCAAGGCAAAAGCGGCCGTGGTGAGCACGAGGGCGGCGAACAAAGCGAGGGTCTTTTTCATAACATTCATTGATCCAGTCATTGGTAACGGTAATACGTTACCATATAAGACGCGCCGGGGGGTAAAGAGTTCAAATTATTTTGCGGCCTGATTGAGGGCGTCCAGCACGAGGCCGGGGGTGAGAATTTCCGGCAGAACAATGGCTGCCTGGTTGGTGGCGGCGGGGAAGACCAGCACCAGCGGCACGCCGGCGCGATGGTATTTGGCGAGCTCGGCGGTAATGGTTTCCGGGGTGTGGGTATAATCGCCCACCAAGGCGACGGCCCCGAGGCTGTTTAGTCTGGCGCGGACGGTGGGGATTTCGAGACTGGTCTTTTTATTCACCTGACAGGTGAGGCACCAATCGGCGGTGAAATCCACCAGCACCGGTTTTCCGGCGGCGCGGGCTTGTGCGACCGTGTCGGGACTCCAGGGTTGCCAATGGATTTCGTCGGGGGCTTGGAAATAAGCATAGGCACCAAAGCCGGTGACCAAGAGCAAGCTGACCAAGCCGGCGAGGGCACGGCGTTTGTTGCCGCGTTGGACGAATTCGCCCCATACCCATGCGGCGAGGGCCAGGGCAATCAGGAACAGGCCGAGGCGCAGGGTCCCGGTTTTGTCCAAGTCACCGGAGGCGAGCGTGAAGAGCCAGACGGCGGAACCAAGGACGGGGAAGCCCATGGCGATCTTAAATTTTTCCATCCACGCGCCGGGCTTGGGGAGAAATTTCAACCAGGCCGGGTTCCAGCTTAACACCAGGTAAGGCGCGGCAAGACCGAGTCCCGAGGTGAGAAAAATCAGAATAATCATCGCCGGCGGCTGGGCAAAGGCGAAGCCCAGGGCATACCCCAGAAAAGGCGCGGTGCAGGGTGTGGCTAGCGCGGTGGCCAGCACGCCATTGAAGAGGGCGCCGGCGGCACCTTGCTTGGATGAAAGATTTCCGGCGACATCGGCGGCGTGATCCCCGAGGGTGACTTCAAAAAGGCCGAACAGATTCAGGGCGACCAGCGTTACCAGGATGGTGAGGCTGATAACAAACACCGGGCTGCCGAATTGCACGCCCCAGCCGACGAGATGGCCGGCGGATTTGAGTCCGATCACCACGGCGGCCAGCGCTAGGAAGGACAACAGCACGCCGATGGCATATATGCCACCTAGTGCCCGCACCCGGCGGGGATCGCTTTTGCCTTCGTTCACGAATCCCAGGATTTTCAGGGCGATGACTGGCAGTACGCAGGGCATGATGTTCAGGATAAACCCGCCGATGAAGGCGTAGAGCAAGATCAGCCCGAGCGGTTTTTCCGGGGCTGCGGGAGTGGCCGGAGTTACGGTGCCGGAAGTGGTGGCCGCCGCTGGCACGGTATCGGCCACGGGCAGGGTGATATCAAATCCGTTGCGCTGGCCGTTGCCTTCGATGACCACCAAGCCGCTAATCGTTTTGGGCCAGTCGCCGGAATATTTCTTTACGACTTTGCGGAGGCGGAAACCGGACTGGTCCGTCAGGTTTTCGGTGGCGGACTGGATTTCGTAGGCATCATTGGCATCGGGGAAGAAGTCCACTTTTTCCACCGGCAAAACATCCTTGGCAGTTTGCCGGCCGGTAATAATCAGGTTGCGTTGGTCACCGTTGGCCGGGGCTTCCCACCCGAGTGAGAATGAAAACAGGTTGTCGGTGCGCGCCAATTTTGCCTTGCCTGACTCAATCATTGCCGCTTCGGGCGAAGGTTTGCTTTCCGGGCCGACTGTCAGGGTGGCGGAAATGTCCTGTTTTGCGGGAATGCAGGTTTCTTTGCATTCCAGCCAGGCTACTTTGGCGGCCAGATTGAGCGGGCCAGGCGGCAGGTTGGTGGCCAAATGGAGCGGGACCAGCAATAAGGCGTCGCCTTGGTAGCCGTAAGTGGTAACTTCGACGGGGGGAAGTTTATGCGGGAGAGGCCATTGAATGGGATCGGCGGTCACGCCGGCGGGCAATTGCCATTGGATGGTGGTGGCGGTGCCGGCATCGCCGGGGTTCCGCCAGTAGGTGTGCCAGCCCGGGTCCATGGTGAGCTGCACGCCGGCCAGGATGGTGTCGCCGGGTTTCGCATCGGTAACCGGCAGCAATAGTTTTACTTGCGTGTGGTTGCCGCCGAGTCCGTCATCGAGCGAGCTTAAATTGAGCTGGGCGGTGGCACGACCGGCCCAAAATAGCGCCAGAACGGCGCAAAACAGGGTTGGCAGCCAGGTCAAACGGAGGTTGATCATCAATCGCACAGGGATTAGATGCCAAAACTGCTGTGGCGTTTGAAGTTATTTATGCGGGTAATTGCTTCCAGCCGACTTCCGACAAATTATTACTGGAAAACAACCCACCTTTGGGGCATTCTATGCCACCTGAATTTTATGGACGTAAAACTTCCCAAATTGGGCGAGGGCGCTGACTCCGGTGTGGTAGTCGGCATCTTTGTCAAAGAAGGCGATACCATCGCCAAAGACCAGGCCATCTTGGAACTGGAAAACGAGAAGGCGGTCGCTTCGATCCCTTCCACCGCCGCCGGTGTCGTGGAGAAAATCCACGTGAAAGCCGGTGACCGGATCAGCATTGGCCAGAAACTCCTGACGCTCGCCGGTGGCGCGGCTCCCGCCGCCCCGACCGCCGCGCCGACGGCCAAGCCCGCCGCCAAAAAGGCTCCGGCCAAGGCCGCGCCCGAACCGGAAGTCGAAGAAACGGTTGAGGATGCCGCCGAAGTCGAGGAGGAAGCCGACTCCTCCGTCGTGCCCGTGGCTTCGCCCTCCATCCGCAAGATGACGCGCGAACTGGGCATTAATCTGGCCAAGATCAAGGGCAGCGCCAACGGTGGTCGCATTGTTATTGGTGACGTTCGCGCCTATGTGCAGCGCCTGATCAAAGCCGCCGCCAAACCGGCGTCCGCGCCGGCCGCCGCCGCGCCGGCCAAACCCGTCGCCGTGCAGATTGATTTCTCCCAGTGGGGGCCGATTCTCAAGAAGCCGGTCACGCCGCTCCGCCAGGTCATCGCCCGCCGCATGTCCGAAAGCTGGCACGCGGTTCCGCGCGTCACGCAGTTCGATGACATTGACTTCACCACCGTCGGGGCGTTGCGCAAGCAATATGCCGCCGCCTACGAGGCGAAGGGGGTAAAGCTTACGCTCACGCCGTTTGTGCTGAAGGCCGTGGCGGCGACGTTGAAGCAACATGCCATCTTCAATTCCAGCCTGGATGAAGTGGCGAACGAAGTGATCCTCAAGGAATACATCCACCTCGGCATTGCGGTGGATACGGATCAGGGCCTGATGGTGCCGGTCATTCGCGACGTGGACAAGAAGTCCATGCTCAACTTGGCCAAGGAACTGGAGCAGGTGGCGGCCAAGGCGCGCGACCGCAAGCTCACCGCCGAAGATATGAAGGGCGGCACGTTTACGATTTCCAACCAGGGCGCCATCGGGGGCGCGCATTTCACGCCCATCATCAACCTGCCGGAAGTGGCGATTCTCGGTCTCGGCCGCGGGGCGCTGAAGCCGGTGGTGCGCGACGGCAAGGTGGAAGTGCGGTTGCTCACGCCGGTGGCGTTGAGCTATGACCATCGCGTGATCGACGGCGGCACGGCCGCCCGGTTCACGGTGGACCTGGTCAAGGCGTTTGAAAACTTTGATGAAGCGGTGGTAAAAATTTAATTTGTATGGATCCCATCAAGACTGAAATTGTTGTCGTCGGCGCCGGCCCCGGGGGCTATGCGGCGGCGTTTTATGCGGCGGACCTCGGCAAGAAGGTCATCCTCATCGAGCGGGACAAACGCCTTGGCGGCGTCTGCCTGAACCGCGGCTGCATCCCTTCCAAGGCGCTGCTGTACGCGAGCCACCAGATTGTGAACGCCCGTGAATCCGCCCATCGCGGCATCACCTTTGCGGAACCCACCGTGGATGTGACCAAGCTGCGGACGTGGAAGGAATCCATTCTGGAAAAGCTCGCCGGCGGCGTCGGCACGCTGGCCAAGATGCGCGGCGTTCAGGTCATTCACGGTCGCGCCTATTTTGAAGGCTCCAACAAGCTGCGCGTGGAAACCGAGCACGGCCAGCAATTCGTGGAATACGACAAGGCGGTGCTCGCCGTCGGTTCATCCCCGGCCATTCCCAAGGCGTTTGACCTGGGCAATCCCCGCGTCATGACCTCCACCGGCGCGCTCGAAATCGAAGACATCCCAGAAACCCTGCTCATTGTCGGCGGCGGTTACATCGGCATGGAACTCGGTTTTGTTTACTCCGCGCTCGGCACCAAGGTGACCGTCGTGGAAGCTATGGACGCCATCCTCGCCGGCGCGGATGCCGATCTGGCCCGCCCCGTGGTGGCCAATGCCAAAAAATCCTTCAAGGAAATCCGGCTCAAGGCCCGCGTCACCAAGATGGCCACGGTCGGCAAGCAGATCAAGGTGGACTCCGAGTACAACGGCCAGCAACTGAGCGAACTCTACGACCGCGTGCTCGTCGCCGTCGGCCGCGTGCCGAACAGCTCCGACCTCGGCCTGGAGAACACCGGCGTGCAGCTCGATGAACGGGGTTACGTGAAGGTGAATCATCACCAACAGACGGATGATCCGGCCATTTACGCCATCGGCGACATCGCCGGCGGCATCCTGCTCGCCCACAAGGCGCACAAAGAGGCGCGCATCGCCATCGAAAACATTGATGGCGAAGACGTGGTGTTCGAAAACATCGTCATTCCCGCCGTGGTCTTCACGGATCCCGAGCTCGCGTGGTGCGGTGTGACCGAGGCCGAGGCCAAGGAAAAGGGCATCAAGTACGAAGTCGCCAAATTCCCGTGGTCGGCGTCCGGCCGCGCTTTGTCGTTTGACCGCACCGACGGTGTGACCAAGATGCTGATTGATCCGGACACCGACCGGGTGCTCGGCGTGGGCATCTGCGGCGCCGGCGCCGGCGAACTCATCGCCGAAGCCACGCTGGCCATCGAGATGGGCGCCACCGCCGAAGACATCGCGCTGACGGTGCATGCGCATCCGACGCTTTCCGAAACGTTGATGGAATGCGCCGAGGTCTTCTACGGCCACGCGACACATACCTTTACGAAGAAAAAACCGACGGAATAAATTCGGTTTAATCAGTTCAAACGCCACCGGCTGAAAAGTCGGTGGTTTTTTTTTGCAGACATTGCTTCGGCAACTTTTCCCGCCGACCGGGTTGAAATATATGGGAGCAGGCGCGTATTTTATCCTCCTGGGTGCGTGCAAAATCCCGAAAATATGGTAAGGTTATCGTCATAATACCCGCTCATCCACCGAATAGCTCGGGTTATGGGGTGGCGGGCTGGTCCAGGCGGATTTGATACTAATATGGTGAACAATATGCATCTGAGGCGCTTGAGGCTGGTCTTTGGCGTTGTTGGCGTGTTTGTTTTCGCGGGGCTCGGTTTCGCCGCGGATGTTCCCAGGAAAACCTTGCACGGTCATGTGCCGCCGGCGGCGGCGAAGCTGGCCTCCTTCGGCGCATTGCCCGCCACCAACCGGCTGAGTCTGGCCATCGGCCTGCCGTTGCGCGATCCGGCCGGCCTGACCATTTTTCTGAGCCAGGTCTATGATCCGGCCAGCACCAATTACCATAGGTACCTGACCCCGGCGCAATTCACCGCCCGGTTTGGCCCAACCGAGGCGGATTATGCCGCCGTCCGGCAGTTCGCCGAAACCAACGGCTTGCTGGTCACGGCCACCCATGGCAACCGCCTGCTGCTGGATGTCAGCGGTTCCGTGGCGGACATTCAGCGCGCCTTTCACCTTAACCTGTTGCAGTATCATCATCCGACCGAGGCGCGGGATTTCTTCGCACCGGATGTCGAACCTTCCGTGGATGCCAGCCTGCCGGTGGCGGATATCAGCGGTTTGAACAATTACGCTTTGCCGCGCCCCAAAAGCCTGCGGCGGGATGCCGGCACCAATGCCGCCACCGCCTCCCCCCGGACCGGTTCCGGCAGTGGCGGCGCCTATATGGGGAATGATTTTCGGGCGGCGTATCTTCCCGGGGTTACCCTGACCGGAACCGGCCAGACCGTGGGACTGTTACAGTTTGACGGCTATTACCCGGCCGATATCACTGCCTATGAAACCGCCGCCGGTCTGCCGTCCGTGCCGATCAAAACCGTGCTGCTGGATGGCTACAATGGCACTCCCACCACCGGTGCCAACAGCGGCAACGGCGAAGTTTCGCTGGATATTGAAATGGCCATCGCCATGGCCCCCGGCCTGTCCGGCATTATTCTGTTTGAAGGCAATCCCAACAATGTCATTCCCAACGATGTGCTGAACGCCATGGCGGCCAGCAACCAGGTGAAACAGCTCAGTTGCTCGTGGGGCTGGGGCGGCGGTCCCAGCTCGACCACGGATACCATTTTTCAGCAGATGGCCGCGCAGGGACAATCCTTCTTCTGTGCTTCCGGCGATAGTGACGCCTTTACCGTGGGGGCCGGTTCGGCGAATGGGGTGGATAATACGTCGCTCGCCAATGCGCCTGCCAGTTCGCCCTATATCACGATGGTCGGCGGCACCACGCTTACCACCACGGGGGCTGGCGGCAGTTGGTCGGGAGAGACCGTTTGGAACTGGGGTTTGCACAATGGCAGTTATGTGGGCAGCAGCGGCGGGGTCAGCTCTTATTACAGCATTCCGGCCTGGCAGGCGAATGTGAGCATGTCCGCCAATGGCGGCTCGACCAGCTACCGAAATATTCCGGATGTGGCGCTCACCGGCGACAACGTTTATGTCCTCTATGGCAACGGCTCTTCCGGAACCTTTGGCGGCACCAGTTGCGCGACGCCGCTGTGGGCCGGGTTGACGGCCTTGCTCAATCAGCAGGCCGTGCTGGCCGGCAGGTCAGCCATGGGTTTTATCAATCCGGCCATTTACACCCTGGCCGGCAGCAGCCGTTATGCCGCCGCATTTCACGACATCACCACGGGCAACAATGTTTCGTCGTCCAGCCCGAATAACTATTATGCCGCGACCGGCTACGATCTCTGCACCGGCTGGGGTACGCCGGCCGGGCAAAGCTTGATTGACGCCCTCGCCGGGCCGCCGGATGCCCTCGGGGTGAGCCCCGCCACGGGCTTCACCGCCGTCGGCGCGGTGGGCGGGCCCTTTGCCAGCCATTTACAGTCTGTCGTACTGACCAACCAAGGCAATGCCGCTCTGACCTGGTCCTTGATCAACACCTCAATCTGGCTGAATGCTTCCGCCATGGCGGGCGCGCTCGCCGCCGGCAATGCCACCAATCTGACCATCAATCTTTCCGCAGCGGCCGCCAGTCTGGATGCCGGCGTTTATGCCGCCAATATTGTGCTCTCCAACGAAGTTTCCCAAGCCGCCCAGAGCGTCGCTTTTAACCTGCGCATTGGCCAGTCGCTGGTGCAAAACGGCGGATTCGAAACCGGAGATTTCACCGGCTGGACCCTGGTGGGCGATGGTGTGGTCACCAGCCGGAGGCACGGCTCCACCATTTATGACGCCGTCGAAAGTTCGGCCAGTTATCCATTGGTGGTTCATTCCGGCAGCTACGGCGCGTTTCTGGGGGATAACAAGCTGGCCACTCTTTCCCAATCACTGGTTACCGTGCCGGGACAGAATTATTACCTCTCGTTCTGGCTGGATAACATCGCCACCGGCAGCGTTGAACAATTCGCCGTGCTCTGGAACACCAATGCCAGCGCGAGCAACTCGGTTTTTGCGTGGTCCAGTCCGCCGGCTTTCACCTGGACCAATCTGCAATTCATCGTCACCGCCACCGGCACCAACACCACGCTGCGATTTGCCCTGGAAAATGATCCCAGCTACTTTGGCCTCGATGATGTCCGGGTCACGCCCATGCCGGCAACCGTGTTTCGGACCGCCGCCCGGGTGACCAGCCAGTTTGCCCTGACTTGGGGAACCGCCACCGATCTCGTTTATCAGGTCCAATACAAAACCAACCTCTTGCAAGGCAATTGGCTGAACTGGGGCGCCCCCATCCTGGCCACCAACAGCGCCCTGACGATTTACGATGCCAACGATCCTTCGCCCAACGCCCAACGCTATTACCGGCTGATCGTGTCTCCCTGATTAAAACGCTTATATCAAATTAGTTGCGGATTTTCAGGTGATGTGTATTTTCCTGCATTCCGTTGGTGCAAAACTTCCGGGAAGTGATATTTTTTGAACATTAGCACATACGATGCTGAGGTTTGCACGGGTGATTTTTGGTATGCCAAAATGTTTGCGATTAAAACAAGCCGGGTGTTGGATGGTCACCCTCGGCTTGTTGGCATGCTTTTTACCCGGGTATGCGGCGGAACCGGCGCTAAAAAAACTGCGTGGTCATGTGCCGGCGGCAGTGGCAAAACTGGCCGCTTTCGGCCGGTTGTCGGCTACCAACCGACTGAGCTTGGCCATCGGACTCCCGCTGCATGATAAGGCCGGTTTGACCAACTTTCTGGCCGGACTCTACAACCCGGCCAGTCCGGATTACCACCATTACCTGTCGCCCGCCCAATTTGCAGAACGATTTGGTCCCTCGGCGACGGATTATGCCACGGTGGCCCGCTTTGCCGAAACCAATGGCTTAACCATTACCGCTACGCACGGCAATCGTCTCTTGCTGGACGTGAGTGGTTCCGCCGCCGATATTGAGCGGACCTTTCAGGTTAACCTGCTGAAATATCACCATCCTTCCGAAGCCCGCGATTTCTTTGCGCCGGACACCGAACCTTCGGTGAGCGCGGGTTTGCCGGTGGCGGATATCAGCGGCTTGAGTGATTACGGGCGGCCCCGCCCGATGAGTTTGCGCCGGTATGCTGGCAGCGGCGCCGGACTTTCACCGCACAACGGTTCGGCCGCCGGGGGAGCCTATATGGGCAAGGATTTTCGCGCCGCTTACCTGCCGGGTGTCACCCTCACCGGCAGCGGTCAGATGATCGGGATGGTCCAGTTTGACGGCTATTATCCGGCGGATATCAAGGCATACGAAACGGCCGCCGGTTTGCCGGTCGTGCCCATTCAAACCGTGTTGTTGGATGGTTTCAACGGCGTCCCCACGCCGGGAACCAACAGCGGCAACGGTGAGGTTTCGTTGGATATTGAAATGGCCGTCTCCATGGCCCCCGGGCTGGCCGGCATTGTTTTGTTTGAAGGAAATCCCAATTACGTCCTGCCCAATGACATTCTGAACACCATGGTGGCGAGCAACTCGATCAAGCAATTTTGCTGTTCCTGGGGCTGGGGCGGGGGACCCTCGGATACTACGGACGCCATCTTCCAGCAGATGGCCGCCCAAGGTCAGTCATTCTTTACGTCATCTGGCGATAACGATGCCTATACCGTCGGCGATGATTCGACCAACGGTCTGGATAATGCGGCGGTCGGGGGCACACCGGCCAGTTCGCCTTATGTGACCACCGTGGGGGGAACCACCCTGACCACCGGCGCCGGCGGGGCTTGGACGGGCGAAACGGCATGGAACTGGGGGTTGCGCAATGGCAGTTATGTCGGCACCGGCGGCGGCTTCAGTTCTTATTATGAAATCCCCGACTGGCAGGCGGGCGTGGATATGTCCACGAATGGCGGCTCATCCAGCGGTCGCAACATTCCGGATGTGGCCATGGTGGCGGACAATATTTACGTTTACTACGGCAACGGTTCATCCAATTCTTTTGGCGGCACAAGTTGCGCCACGCCGTTGTGGGCGGGGCTGGCGGCGCTGATCAATCAGCAGACCATGGGGTACGGCCGTCCGCCGGTCGGTTTTTTTAATCCGGCCATTTATCAGTTGGGGAGCAGTAATCTGTATGCCGCCGCCTTCCACGATATCACCAGCGGCAGCAATGCGTGGCCGGCGAGTCCAGGGGCGTATTATGCCGTGCCCGGCTATGATTTGTGTACCGGTTGGGGCACGCCCGCCGGTCAAGGCCTGATCAATGCCATCGCCGGTCTGCCGGATGTCATGGGCGTCAGCCCGCTTACCGGGTTTGCCGCAGCGGGGCCGGTGGCCGGGCCGTTTGTTAACGGGTCGCAACAGTTTGTTGTCACTAACCAAGGTGCCCAGCAGATCAAGTGGTCCATCATCAATACCTCGGCTTGGCTCTATGTATCATCCCTACCGTTGGCGGCACCGGTAAACATACCGGGCGGGTCGGAATCCTTGACCGATGATCCATTGGCGGGTGGCAAGACGGACACCTTCACGGTCAGCGTGTCCTCCGGGGCGGCCGGTTTGGACGCGGGATACTATAATGCCAACGTGCTGGTTTCAAATGCGGTTTCCCGGTCGGTCATCAGCCTCGGATTTACCCTGCAAATTGGCCAGTCGCTGGTGCAAAACGGCGGATTTGAAACCGGGGATTTTACCGGCTGGACGTTTACCGGCGATACCACGGTGTTTCGCCGGGGAAAATTTACACTGTATGACGACGTGGTGGCGGGGGTGGTTTATCCCCAGGCGGCGCATTCGGGAAATTTTGGCGCCTATTTGGGCGACAACAAACCGGCCACGCTGACGCAATCCCTCACTACCGTGCCGGGCCAAAAATATTACCTGTCTTTCTGGCTGGGCAATACCGACACCACCGGGGTGGGACAATTTTCCGTGCTTTGGAATACCAATAGCGCTGCGAGCAATGCGGTGCTAACCCTGACCCATCCGCCGGCATTTGACTGGGTCAATGAACAATTTTTGCTGACGGCCACCGGCACCAATACCACGCTGGAATTTGTGGCACAGGACTTCCCGAATTACTTCGGGCTGGATGATGTGCAGGTGACGCCGGTGCCGCAGGCCGAATTCCGGTCTGCCGTTCGCTCCGCCAGCAGTTTTCAGCTCAGTTGGGGGGCGGCCACCAACCTGGTCTATCAGGTGCAATATAAAACCAACCTGTGCCAGACCAATTGGTTGAATTGGGGGGATCCCATCACGGCCACCAGCAGCGCGTTGAGCATATTGGACGCCAGCGATCCGGCGACCAATGCGCAGCGTTTTTACCGGCTGATTGTGTCGCCGTAACCGTTTGATTTTTCGCCTCAAACGGATGATTCCGCGCCCATGGCTTCGGCAGGAAAACCTTGCCTGCTGAAAAACTGGAAAATTCGCGTAACGTCCCGCCAAAAACGTTGCTGAGTACCTTGAAGGGCCGGGGTGTCCGGCGCCGGGTGCGGTGGAATCAATCGGCAACAAACCTGTGAATACGGTTGCGGAAATGTCAGTCGGCGGCGGTTTTTTTGGCCTCGTCCTTTTTCATCGGGCCGAAATTGCCGCTCTCGCAACATTCCACGAAGCCTTCGGTGACCGATTTCAACTCCTCCCAGCGGGCGCGGATTTCCGCCGCTTCCGCCTTGGTAATCTGGTTGTCGGCGGCGGCATTGGCCACCACGTGCAGCAGTTCCGCAAACTCCTGCACGATCTGGTTCGTGGCCGGAATCAGAAAGCCGGGGTGGGGGACGTTTTTGGGATTGGGAATGTAAAAGCCGCCCGCCCGCTGGCAGAGCCACTGGATGAGCCGGTGATCGCCGGTGCTCTGGAACAGCGCGTCCACCCGGTCGAGCGGATTGTCCACGCCGCTGCCCCGGTCGTCGGGCGGCTGCGTCCATTTGTAAATCATGGAAGTGGAGAGTTCCAGGTCGGCGGAAACTTGCTTGGGTGTTTTCTGTTCAAACACCTCGCGGAGCAGTTCGTAGGATTCCATGGCGCGACAATGCGCAATTGCCGCCGACTTGGCAAGCGGGAAGCGCAGTTCCGATTTTCCCCGGAAATTGTAAGTGCAAGCCGGTTGGAAATCGGGTTTGATGAGGGGCATGAAGCCGTTGGCCAAACGCCGATTTTGCCTTACCGCTTGCTTTGTCGGCGGGTTTGGTGCTCTAATCATGTTACGAAATCAACATAGAGCAGGCTTATGATAATCTATACAATTTGTCTCGTGGTTGGTTTGGTGTTCACTCTGCTGAGTGTGCTCATCGGCCATTTTGGCGGCGGCGGCGAACACGTGGCGGGTAGCGGCGGTCATGCCGAGGCCGGGGCGGATGCCAGCGACATGCCGGGCATCTCCATTTTCAGTCCCACCATCATGGCCTCATTTGTTACGGCCTTTGGCAGTTTTGGCCTGATCTTTTCCCAGTTTACCCTCACCCGCCCGCAATTTATTAGCGCACCCCTTTCCCTGGTCAGCGCCGGCGTGGTGGCCGGGGTCTTGTACAAGTTTTTGGCGCTGGTGTTTCGCCACACGCAAAGCTCCAGCGAATCGCACGTGGCCAATCTGGCCGGCACGGAGGCCAGCGTGGTGAGTCCGATCCCGGAAAATGGCGTGGGTGAAATCGCCTACGTGGTCGGCGGCACCCGCTACACCGCCCCGGCCCGCATGGAAGATGGCCAGGCCCGCATGAACGGCCAGGTCGTCAAGATCACGCGGGTCGTCGGCACCCAGTTTTACGTCAGTGCAAATTAGTTTGAAATTCATCCACTAAACATTATGCAACTCCCCCTCGCTCCCTTGCTGGCCCAGATGAGTCTGGTTCAGGGCGGTATTACCACCATCGCCACGATTGTTGTCGCCATTGTGTTATTCCTGCTGGTGTACATGGTCTTCAGCCGTTACACCAAGGTCGGCCCGAATCAGGTGCTGATCGTGTCCGGTCGCAAGCACAAGTTGGAGGACGGCTCCATGGTCGGCTTCCGCATTGTGAAAGGCGGCGGCACGTTCGTGATGCCGGTCTTCGAAAAGGTGGACATCCTGTCGCTCGAACTGTTGACCATTGACGTGCAGACGCCGGAAGTTTACACGAGCAAAGGCGTGCCGGTGAAAGTGGATGGCGTGGCCCAGATCAAGGTGAAGGGCGACGACGTTTCCATCAGCACCGCCGCCGAACAGTTTCTGGGCAAGGCCACCGACGAGGTGCGCAACATTGCCACCCAGACGCTGGAAGGTCACTTGCGCGCCATTCTTGGCACCATGACGGTGGAGGAAATTTACCAGAACCGCGATGCCTTCGCCTCCAAGGTCCAGGAAGTCGCCGCCGGCGACATGGCGAACATGGGGCTACAGATCGTCAGCTTCACCATCCGCGACATCCGCGATACGCAGGGCTATCTCGACGCCCTCGGCAAGCCGCGCATCGCCCAGGTGAAACGCGATGCGCAGATCGCGCAGGCCGAGGCCGACCGCGATGCGATCATCCGTTCCGCCCAAGCCAATCAGGCCGGTCAGGAAGCCAAGTTTCTCGCGGACACCAAGGTGGCCGAAGCGCAGCGGGATTATCAATCCAACGTGGCCCAATACCAGGCCGCCGTGAACCAGAAGAAGGCCGAGGCGGATCTCGCCTACGATTTGCAGAAGTTCAAAACCAACCAGTTGGTGAAGGCCGAAGAAGTGCAGGTGCAGATCATCGAGAAGCAGAAAAACATCGAGCTGCAACAGCAGGAAATCCAGCGCAAACAGCGCGAGCTCGAAGCCACGGTGCAACGTCCCGCCGATGCCGAACGCTATCGCGTCGAAACGCTGGCCAACGCCCGGAAATTCCAGTTGGAAACCGAGGCGGCAGGTTCCGCTTCCGCCACCAAGGCCAACGGTTTTGCCGCCGCCGATGTGCAGAAGGCCACCGGCGTGGCCGAGGCCGAAGCCAACAAGGCGCGCGGTCTCGCCGAGGCGGCCGTCATTGAGGCGCAGGGCAAAGCCACCGCCGAGGCGATGAGCCTGAAGGCGGAAAGCTTCAAGCAATACAACGAGGCCGCCGTGATCGAAATGATCGTGCGCATCCTGCCCGAGGTCGCCGGCAAGATCAGCGAACCGCTGGCCAAGACCGAGAAGATCGTCATCATCAATTCCGGCAACGGTCCCGGCGGCGGCGCCAGCAAACTGACCGGCGATGTCACGCAAATCATCAGCCAGTTGCCGCCGGTGATCGAAAGTCTCACCGGTGTCAAATTCGAGAAATTGCTCGAACAGGTGCCCATGCTCAGAAAAGCGATGGGCAAGGACGATACCGAAACCAAAGCGTAACGGGACCGGACATCGCGCCGCGATGCTCCGGCCGCATAAACCATCAACCAAGGATTATTTATGGGCTGGGGCAGAATGATGTTAATGGGGTGCGCGCTACCGAGTGACGGAGCGCGGGCTTCCGCCGGTTGCCAGGGCAACCTGGTTGCGACTCCTCGGGTTGTAGCAGCCGACGTCAGGAGGCTCAAATATTACTGGGAACGCTCCTTTATTTGAAGCCTCCTTACGTCGGCTGCTACTTCTTAAAGTGCCGCCACGGCCGACGACCAATCCAAACTAAATTTCCGTTAACCTAAAACCCGGCAGACCCAACCATCAAACCAATAAACGAAAGGAAACCCCTATGCTCGCCTTCTTCCCCTTGTTTTTTGTCTTTCCGTTCCTGCTTTTTCCGTTCCTGCTGCTCGCGTTTGCATTCTGGATCTGGATGCTCATTTCCGCCATCCAGAACCGGGGTGTCAGCGAAGGGGAAAAAGTCGCCTGGGTGCTGGTGGTGCTCTTCACGCACTGTCTGGGCGCTTTCATTTACTTTTTGGTCGGCTATCCGAAGCGCAACGGCTGACCCAACTTTATGTGCGCCCTGGCCACCATCCTGCACGTTCCGGCTTCCTTCGCCGGTCTGGCCCAATTTAGCAGTCCGGGCTTTTCCTCCGGGCCGCCGGCCATCTTCATGTTCTTTTTCGTGGCGATCTTTATCGTCGTCATCGTCGGGATTTTGTTCACGGTGGGCAAGGGGGTCGTGGAGTGGACGGACAACAATCAGCAACCTGTGCTGACCGTGGCGGCCAAAGTCGTGACCAAACGCACCCAGACACGGGTGGATTCCTCGCCCAATACCATGGGGGGCAACGATACCGCCACTTTCAATTCGGGGCGAACCACCAGTTCCACCAGCTACTTTGCCACCTTTGAATTTAGCTCCGGCGACCGCAAGGAATTCAAACTTTCCGCGCACGAATACGGTTTGCTGGCCGAACACGACGCGGGCAATCTGACTTTTCAGGGCACGCGTTATCAGGGGTTTCAGCGCGCCAATGCGCCGGCGGCCGCTCCGGTTGAACCGGCGGAACCGGCCGTTCCTATCGCTCCCACGCTGGCGGGGGAACCGGCGTTCTGTCCGTTTTGCGGGGTGGAAGTGACGGCCGCCTTTAAATTTTGTCCCAAATGTGGTAAACCTCAGCCGGAATATGTTGAAAGCTGAAAACACACCCTGCACACCCTGAATCACAACCAGCCAAAGGATCTATATGTTTGCAATTATCGGATTTTTATTTCTCCTGTTTTTTGTCCTGCCCATTCTCATGGCCTTGTTTGCGTTCTGGATCTGGATGCTCATCTCCGCGATCCAGAACAAGGGGTTGACCGAGGGCGAAAAAGTGGCCTGGGTGCTGGTCGTGCTGTTCCTGCACTGGCTCGGCGCGCTTGTCTATTTTGTGGTCGGCCATCCCAGGCGGAAGACGCCATTAACCTGAGCGTTTGCGATATCACCAACCAAGCCATGCTGGCCGAATTCAATTTATTTATACCGTTGTTGGGCACTTTGTTTTTGTGCCTTGCATTGGTTTGGTTGTATGCCTTGGTGGATTGCCTGCGCCGTGATGATTTCAGTACGCGCGAGCGTATTGCTTGGGCGATTGTTATTTTATGTGCCAATTATTTGGGATTAATCGCTTACTATGCGTTTTGTAATCGAGAGAAGAGGCAGCTATCCAGGCGCTTTCCCAAAGCCCTTGACCCGGTAACCGGGAAACCTGAAGACCATGAAACTTTTCGAAGCCATCATTGATGCGAATCATCGCGCCGTGGCCGGTGATGCCAGCGCCGGGTTGCACCCGTCCGAATATGCGGACTCACTGCCGGTCATCGCGCTTACGTGCATTGACCCGCGCCTGAACGCCTTTTTCCCCAACGTGCTGGCGCTGCCTGCCGAGCAGTTTATCTGGCTGCGCAACGCCGGCAACATCATCACCAGTCCCCTCAGCAGCACCATGCGCTCGCTGGCGCTGGCGTGTGCGGTCAAAGGCGGCCGTGAGATCGCCATCATTGGCCACACCGATTGTCAGGTGGCCAAGATGACCGCCAGCGTGTTGCTCGACCGTTTCAAGGATCTGGGCATAGACCGGCACAAGTTGCCGTCCAATCTCAGCGAATTTTTCGGCGTGTTCGGCAGCGAGCGTCAAAACCTCATCAAAGCTTGCGACTTTGTGCGCGGGAGCCCGTTGATCGGTCCCAAAATACCGGTACACGGTTTGTTGCTGGATATCGAAACCGGCAAGCTGGAATGGGTTGTGAATGGCTACGAAACCTGGGCGAACAGCGCGCTGCCGCCGGAGCCGGCCGGCGGTTTTCCGGAACTGGGGGTGCTGGGCGGATTCAAGGATTTCGTCATGGGCGAGATGAAGTTTCCCCATGGTAAAATCGGCGACTCCGCCGCCAACATTGGGGAAGGCGCGGCCCCGTTGCCGCCCCCGAACCCGCCCACGGCGTTGACTCCGCCCCGCCCGGTACCGCCTCCGGTTGTTCCGGGCCAGTCCCCGCTGCCGCCCATTCAACCGGCCGCTCCGGGCCGACGGTTGAAAGTCCCGCTCCCGCCGCCCATCCGGCCCGGGTCCAATTTTCGGCGGGGTTAAAATTCGAAACCGAATTGGCAGGACAAAACGGCGGATTCAGACCGGCACCAAGCATGACGCGCAAGTGCCGGTTCCTCTCAATTACCTGGCGAATTAAGTCTGAAAAAGTCTAAGCAAGGTGCGGTTGATCAGGTAGCGCAGGCTTTCTAGTCTGCGCTACATCCCCGGCGGCGGTTCTACCGCCCTCATCGCTTCAGCCGGTAAAAGTGCGCGCCGCTGTTGGTGGCCGTCGTATCGGTGAATTGCAATGTTCCGTAGCCATTCGCCGTAGCGGTGCCGACGTTTACCCAATTCGTTGACCCCAGGCTGGTGCTGGTTTGCACCTGATACGGCAGCAACTGTCCGCCCTGGCCGGTGAGTTGTACATTGCCATTGAGGTTGGCGATGGCCACCCATTTGGCGGCGGCGGTGTAGGCTGGCCGCGCGGCATTATCAAAGGCCAGCAGGCCGGCGCTGTCCGCTGTCAGTTGCGTGCCGGGTGTCACGGTTACCTGAACCAGACCGGCATTGGTCTGCACCGTTACTGCGTAGCGGGCATTGGGAGTCAGCCCGGTCACATAATGATTCGTCACTCCTGCCGGCGCGGTGTAACTCACGCTGGTAAAATTGTTGCCGAGCACATTCACCGGGAAGAGGACTTCCGCCCCATGCACCGCCACGCCTTCGAAGGCATTCCCGCCGCTGCTTTGCACGTAGGCAGTGGTGTCCGCCGTCACCCCGGCATCGGCGCCTTGCAGCACATGCAGGAAGCGAATGTCCGTCGGATTGTTGGTGTTTTCAATGGCCAGCCGGTAATTGCAAGGTTCGCCTTCCGCCACCGTGGTGATGGCATTGGAAAGCGAATAAACACTGACCGCGCCATTTGCCGGCAAAATGGAATTGATGACCAGTTGCTGCCCGCTGGGCATGGTTTCGGTGAGGACCGAGCCGCCGCCGGTACGGGCGGTCACCACCGGTACGGCGGGCATGCACAAATTGAACCGCTTGAACAGGCCGGCGTTCGCGGACGTGGCACGGTCGTACACGATGAGATGATCCGGCTTGATCCAAAGCAGCGAGCGGTTGGCCTGCGATATGTTCGTGACGTTGTATTCCGGCGACCAGACATCCGGGCGGTTGTAGAGCGGGGTCATGTCGCCATAGGCGTAAACATAATTCGTGCCTGTGCTGGCATAAGCCGCGGGATCGCCGGCGTTTTCGGCCAGCTGCCATTGGCTGCCCGTCTCCCACAGGCCGGCCTCATACCAGCCGAGGTTGGGGGTGCCGGCGGTGCAATAGTTTTGCAGCGCCAGCGTGTTATGCATGTAGCTGCACTGGCCATAGTCATTGGCATCGTAGCCGGTGAATTCCTTAGTTAAAAATTCGCCTTTGCGGAAAAACTGGAACATGCCGCCATCGGCATCCTCGTGGTTGATGGAGATCCAACTGCAACGCCAGTGCAGCATCGAGCGGTTGGTGCTCCAGTCGCTTTGCGCCAGAATCATGCCTTGCGAGGCGTCATAAAAGAGTGTCGGCAGGGTGGGACGGGGATCGGGCGGATCGTTGAGCTGCGCCGGGTTCAAGGTGAGAAAGTACAGAATGCCTTTTTCAAACGACTCGTTGGCACCCCACGACGTGCCGGCGCGGCTGATTAAATTAGCATAACCGCCCTCGGGTACATCCATGGCGAGCCACCGGGTTTTGGCCAGGCGATTCGTGTTGCCGAGCTCCGCATCCAGCAGTTGCAGCGGCCCGAAGACAGATGAAAAGTCGGGATCCGTGTATAGCCGCAGCGTGTCGCCATAGGCAAACATCTGGTAGGCCGTTGGGAGGTAGGATTCAATGAAATGCGGTTCCGGGGTCAGCACGCTCAGCCAGGCATCACAGAAGCGGTCCCATACCGGCGCATAGGCAAGTTTGCATTGGGGTCCGGAATAATTGGTATTCAAGAAGCCGGCCGTTTGCAGCGCCAGCAACTGGCTGACGATCCCCGCCATGGAGGCGCCGTAGAGCATTCCTTCCGGCGGCATGCCACCGCTGCATTTTCCGAAATTGGCGCCAAAGCCCGGCAGACCGTAATCTGCCGCCACCTGATCGCCTTCGCCGAACATGGCGTATTCCTGATACAGCCACGCGCCGTTGACGATATTGATGTAGGAGCGGAGCGAATTGGTCGGCGCCGCCACGGGCAGGGCGGGATTGAAGGCCGGATCGTCCGACGGATCAATGGCCAGCGACATCAGGGTCATCATGCGGGCGTGGCCGATGTAATAATTGTTGGCGGCCAGCCGATAGGCGGCGTTGTTTGGCAGGAGTTGGGTGGGATCGTTATAGACGTCCGGCACCGGCGAGTCGCCCCCGGCGGTTTCGGCATGGCGGCACGCTTCGCACCAGGAGGCAAAACCATCACGGATGGTCCGTTTGTCCGCCGCGCTGAACACGGGCTGGCCATTCGTGCCAATGGCGTTGTAAATCCAGTCCACCGCCAGCGGCAGCAGTTTGAGCGATTCATTCGCCCGGTTGTAGGTGGCGAAGCCCGGATCGCGAAAGGGCGCGCCTGCCAGCGGTCCCAGCGCGGCCTGCGTCATCGCCACGCGAATCAACGCCGCCGCCCGTTGCGCGTACACCGCCCGGGCGTTTACATCCGGGTCCACCAGGGAGAACAGCGCCAGGATGATCGCGTCTTCCTCGGTGATCAAACCGGTGTATCCCTGTGAATCGCCGAGGTCGGGATAATTGGTGTTTTGCACTCCGCCGGGGAAGTATTGCGTATCATAATCCACCATGGCATTGGTCAGATAATTCCGGACCGCCATATAAATGGGATTTGTGGCCGTCGCCCAACTGCGCAGACGCGGCAGGTCGTTCGTGGTGATCCACAGCCGCGGATGGCTGCTCACCGGATACGGAATTGAGGCGAGGTAGGAGTTGGTGGACTGGTAATTGGCCGCCACCGTAACATCCTGCGTCGGCATCAGCAGGGTCGTATTGGTGGCCAGTATGCTCGCGACTGAATAACCGCTCCAGCCGGTGAAAACTTTTCCCGAAGGCGGACTGTTGGCGGTGATGTCCACCACGGTGCCGGGCGCGTAGTTGCCGCCGCCGGTGCCGTTGACGACCGTCAGATTAAAAGTCGTGGCGAGCTGGTAATTGGCAATGACGGTCACATCATTGTCCGGCATGGTCAGCATGGTGCTGGTGACTCCGGAATTCGCCACGACAAACCCGCTCCAGCCGGCAAAGCTTTCCCCGACCGGCGCCGCCGTGGCGGTGACGGTCACCACCGATCCGGCCGCATAATATCCACTGCCGCTGCCATTCACCACCGTCAGTAAAAACACCGTCGGCACCGGCAGATTCGTGTAGGTGGCCGTGACCGTGATATTGCTGGCCGGCATGGTGACCGTGGTGCCGACCGAGCCAGGGTTCAGTTGCGGATAACCGTTCCATCCTGCAAATAGCTGGCCAAACGGGGCGTTGCTGGCGGTGATGGGCACTGTCGCATTGGTCGGATAGCTGCCGCTGCCGTAGCCATTGCTGACCGTGAGCGAGTATAACGGTCCGGTATAGTTCGTGGCAGTTCCTTCAAAAGCCCCCAGATCCAGCCCCAGCCCATTCACGGCCCTTACTTGACCGTTGGTGGGATAAACATATTCCAAGGTCGGGCTGTTGGGCGAAGTCTGCACCCCCGCCGCCTGCGGTCCCGCCCGGTCGATGGCCGGCGAGGAAGACAGCAGATGAAAATTGGTCGCGGTCAGACTCGTGAACCCCGGATTGTTCAGTCCATTTTTGTCACCGTAAACCAGTTGGTTCGTGCCGGTGACCGTGCCGAAGAAATTCGTGGAACCGTAGGGGAGCGAAATGATCCCGGTGCCGGGGCTCATCCAGTTGGTGCCCAGATTGATGGTGCTGTCGTCTGAAATCATCAGCGACAGCAGCGAAGGCGTGCCGCCGGTGGTGAAGGGCAGGGTGGCAAAAAGATTGTTCCGGCAATCGAGCGTGTCGTGCACATTCCAAGTGGTTACTTCGTCATGAGTGGGCAACTGGAACAGATCTGTGAAATACCGGCTGGAACGGTCGGCATAATTCACCACGGTATTGTTGTAGAAATATAATGTGCCGTTCCGGGGTTGACCCTGGATGCCCTGCGAATCGTAAATGAACATCTCCAACGCGGAACTTTCCGGCGTGTTCACAAACACGTTGCCATACACATAATTGGTTCGGTAGGCCGGGTCGGTGTCGATGATGCCGATGCCGCCCTGGGTCTGGAGAAACCAAAACGCCAGGCCGCCGGTGTTTTCGATCACTTGATTGTAGCGCAGGATCGTGCCTGAAGAGCGGTCCTTGATCTGATCGCCATCGGCGTCGGCGCGGAGCGGTCCGATCAGGTTGTATTGCAACACCACGCCCCTGGCCTCGGTGTTGAGATTGTCGCCGCCGTAATTGCCCGGATAGCCGTTGTCATGAATCCGGCAATGTTCCACCAGCACATCGGCGGACAGTTCGTTGAGGTCGCCGTTGAGCGAGGAACAGAAGAAGCCGTTGCCTGAATTGTTCAATTCACAGCCGCGAATGATCAGGTGCTGGGCGTATTCCACGTAGATGGCGGCCGCCGTGCTGTCGAAATTTGTCGCCGTGCCGTCGGATTGCGTGAGCGCATTGGTCGGATCGGCATTCTGCACGTGCAAATTCTGGATCACGATCCAGGAGGGAATGTAACCGTAGGGCCGGTTGGCCGCGCGGCTCACGACCAGCACGCCTTCGAGGTTCAGGGCGATATTGTTCCAAGGGGCGTTGGTGGCGGTCACGGCATTGTGGCCGTCCAGCGTGGGCAGCGCGCCGGTGGCCGGATCGGGCACGCCGTTGATGGTGATGGGCGCGTTGGAAACCCCGCTGTTCGAGAGCAGGACGACTTCGTGGTAACCTCCCGGCTGATAGTGGATGTTAACGGTGTCGCCCGGATTCAGCCCGGCCCACGGAATGGAACTGAGATTGGTGTAGGTTTGTCCCGGCCCGGCCTCAAACGTGGCGGCCGCAGTGGAAAGGGCAATGAGCCCGCCGCCGGCCATTAGCATGACGGCCCATAGCAGCCGGACGGCAGTGTTCCCGAGCGAATGATGTTGATGCATAAAATTCGCCGGCTGGACTGGCTGGTTGAAAGCTCGCAGACCTTGATTGTTGCTTGTGGAGGCCTTCCCGTCGCCGACCCATGTAAGGTAGCCCGGTTTAAGTTTTCTTCAACCAAATCTTATTCCCCGAAGGCGCAGTTTGTGAACAACCGAATGGCTTGGAATTGGCCGGATTTGGGCGCTAATTGCCCGCTGGCGGATGGAGGAATATCCTTCGGGCCCCGTCGTTCCGGAACAATTTTGGACCTGAATGAAGATTTCCCATTGAAAACCGGCGCGGTCCTGATAATATCCACCCTCCAATGGTTCGGGGCGTAGCGTAGCCCGGCTAGCGCGCTTGCTTGGGGTGTGAGTTTGGACTTCTGGCCTCACTTGGCCAAATTGAGAATCCCATTGCCTGCCAGTCGAATAGTGCGTTTTTCCTTTCCTTAAATATGGCCCGCTTTTGCCCCGTTTGGCCCCGAAAAACACCAACCAGTATCAGATGGCGGTATCAGATTTATCGGCTTGGTAGAGCACTTGTCTTTCATGTAACAACCTTGGCGAAGCATCCTACTTGAAGAGGGAAATTCCGCCGCGCTTTGGAGCGTTGGCGATGTTCGTTGCCAGAAGATTGAAGTTATCCATGAAGGACTGGCGGTCGTTTTCGATTCTCGTCAATTGAACCGCCAGTTGTCCAATGAGTGGTTGGGGATCGGATTGTAAATTTGTGACATACCCCTGAACAACATTGGCTGTCTTTTTCAGGAAATCATCCTCCTTCGTGGTCATGTCTGCGAGAGTGGCCCGCATTTCTTCGTTAATCTCGCCGGTGGATTTGCGGTAGGAATATGAAAGCTTGGCAATCTTGTTGGTGTTGTCATTCAGCTTGGTCAGGCAGTTGGATTTGAAAGTTGCAACCTGGGCGAGTTCATTGTCCAGCGTCGTCTTGATTTGTTCGATGACCTGGTTTCGTTCCTTGATTCTTTGTTCCTCCTGCGCTTGAAGCCGCTGTGCCTCCAGCCGCTTTTGTTCGTCCAATTTGGCTCGCTCTTTGGCGGCGGCGGCAGTGGCGGATTCCTCCTGTTTGGCGCGATCCGCAGCAGCGACATCCTGTTCCGACAGGGCGGCAGGGGTGGCCACCGGCGGCGAAGTGGAAACAACGGCAACCACCGGAGTTTTGGCCTGTGGCGGGCGAACGACTGCCTGGGCTGCCGCCGGATTCGCCGGTGGGGGCGAAGGGGCAGACTCGGCCACCGGCTGGCTCCGGTCAGAGTAGAGCGATTTCACAAGGGGGACACCCCAATGCCGGATGGCCAGCGCCAGCAAGATGGCTCCAATCAGGTATAAAAGTCGTTTCCGACCAATGAACTGGCAAAGATCCCGCAGGATCTTCCATAACTGCCCAGCCCATGGCTTTGCCTCTTCGGCCCATTGACTGAGCGGATCGGGCAGATTGGCGGTTTTTGCATTCAAAGATGACGCAGCAGGCGCAGCGGCGACATCTGGCACGGAGAAGGTGCCGGCCACGACACGGGCCACCTTTTCCCGGTGTTCCCCTTTGAAGTGCCGCGGCAGAGGGCAGTAAATGCCGTCGGTGACCATCGGGGCAGGGCCTTTGGCCATGGTGCGTTGCAGATATTCCGCTTCCACCTGGCCATCCATGATGTCCAGATAGCGGTTATATAGGGATTGCTGCCGTTGCTGTTCCAAGTAATCGCTGAATATGCGGGAGATAAGGAAAAAAGCGGCAAATAGGGCGGCATGCAGTTCATACAATCCGAACACAACCAATGCCGTGATGATCCAGTCCCTAGCCGGGTTTTCGGAACCGAACCAACTTTCCCCCCGCGACATGGAATGCCAGCGGATGCCCTTCTTCTGCCTTTCCCTGGCGGCGGAAACATTGGCACCAGCCAGAATTAAGAACGCCACCTCAATCAAGCCGCCCATCGTTTCCGTATAGGCGACCGCCGTTCGCGCGTCAAATTCTCCGGCCCCGGCAAACAATTTGTTCAATACCCCAACGCCACCCCAGATCATCAAAGCCAAAACGCCGTTGGCAAAGGTGAAATATCGTTCACCCATGTTCTTGCGGAAAAACGGTTCGGTGGCGATGGCGGCGGGCTTGAATAGGATTGACGCGAGGACGCCCAACAACTTCATATCGAAATTGAGCATCCTGGTGTCGAGCGTTTCAGAGAGTTTGTCGAAGGCGGAAGACCGGCCGGAGTCGGGAGAGTTGGGAGAGTTGTCGTTGCTCATAAGTGCTGGTTTTGTTGAAAGGAGATTTTGAGAAAATGATTGCCGTCATCGGCGACCAGCCCCATCCAAGTGATGTAGGCGTCCACCATGAAATTGTAATCCGGCCCGCCGGTTCGCAAATCATTGAACTCCTCCGGGCGAACGGCATCCTCCCAATGTTCGACGGTGGACACCGTGGTGCGACCGGGCGGATCAATACTCTGCCGCATGGCGTCGAAGAACTCCTTGGGCTGCGGTTCCGGGCCTTTGGAAATGGAGAGTCGTTGGTTGATGACCTTGCCAAACTGGTCGGCGGCCCAGCGATTGGAGGTGGTATCCGAATTGTTATGAAAGACCTTGGTGTTCAGATTGCCGAAGACCGTCATGGTCGCCGACTCGCCGTCCCGCCCGAATTCCTTGTAGAAGCTGTGCAGGTTTTGGGTGAGGATAACGCGGCAGACGCGGGCGCTGCGGGCGGTGTTCTGGAAATGGTGGTCGTGCTGGGAGAAAAAGTGCTGCGCCTCATCCTCCCACAGAAAGACCGGGCGGCAGGCGGGATTGTTCGCGCGTTTCTGGCGTTCGAGGGCCACCTGAAACAGATACTTCCACGCGCTCTGCACCATCAGCCCCGCGTGTTGAAATTCCTTCAAGGGCAAATCCAGCACCACGATTTTTCCACCCATGACGCTTTCGGGGGTGAGGTTGGTTTCGGAGGAGATCAGAGCGGGGATGTCCCGGCCCCGGAATGTGTCAAACATGGCATACACCCCGAGTGTGACCGAAGTTCGGGTTCGGGACGACAGGCCGGGGTAAATGGTCAGCCAGTATTGGGACGCCCGGTTGAATATACGCTTGTCCTCCGGGGAGACGGCGGCTTTTTTAGCCTTCTGATAAATGCCGCCAAAGGTGGGCACTTTTAGCCATTCCTCCTCGGTCTGGGGGATGCTGTCGGTGGGCGCTGCGGCGACAAAATCCGCCAGCCGGTCAAAGGTGATGCCGCCGCCGGCCAGCAGGAACAGATCGAAGGTGGCGTTGAGCAACTGGTCACCCGCCGATTCCCAAAACTGTTCGCTGGCGGACGTACCCTTGTTGCGGGCTAAAATGACGAGCAGATTCCGGCAGAAGGTGGTCAAGTTTTCGGACAACGCCCCGCCCCTCCCCGGATGCTGGGCTTCATACGCCAGGAGATTGAGTTTCCAATTTCCACCCCGCTGCACGACCACCAAGTCATTTTCCCGTCCACACAGGGCACACAGTCGCCGCCAGTATTCCGCCTCCCCGGACTTGACCGTGAGCACCAACCCGCCAAACCCGGCCCGCAAAAAGGCTTCGGCAAAAGTGGTGCCGCTGCCGGTGGTCTTCCCACTGCCCGTCCTGCCCAAGATCAGAATCCCCTCAAAGGCGCTCTTCAACGTCCACGCATGGACGGACTCATCGTCGGGCAACTCTACCAAAGGAGCTTCATCCGGCCAGTTTCCATTCGCCGGGGAGACCACGAACAATTCCGGAGCGATGGGGGTGGGTTCCGGGGCCTCCGGTTCGGGGGCAGCCTCGGGATCGGGTTGGTTGTCCGGTTTGGCCTCCTCCTCGTCGGCTGGCTTGGCGGGCCGGGCCTTTTCTTTGGCGGGTGGCGCGGATGGTGGCGGCGGGGCATCGGGCTTTGGAGCCGGGCTTGGGCGATGCCGTAAAGCGTCCAGTGCCTTGCCAAATTCATCCGCAAGAAATTTGGACAGCTTGAATGCCTCCGCCTGGGGGGCTGGCTCCGGTTGAACCGACGGTTCTTTCCGTGGCGGGGGTCGGACGGCGGTTTCGGGCAACAGTTCCGGCTGCCGGGGTTGCTGGGCGGGCGAAGCCGGTGGCGGGGGAATGGGTGGCCCCGTCGCCGGCGGCGGCGGCTGGCGTGAAGGCTCAAGTTTGTACGCCTCGCGGATGCGCCGACCAAAATCGCGAAGTTTGGCGGGATCATCCACCCGCACCCCGTTGATGTAAATCTGGACGCATTCACCGGGGAGGTAATGGTGATTGATTTCAAACCGGCGTTCATTGTCCTCCCCGCCGTCCAGATTCCGGCCTTGAAAGACGCTTTGAATGCACCGATCCGGCGCGGCTTTGCCGACATCCTCGGAAAACAGGTCATAGATGGCCCCGGTGTTCCGTTTCAGGGCGTCGCCCAAGGTCGCCGCCAGGCTTCTTCTTCGGGCGCCGGCGAAATGGAAGTCCTGCTCCCGGCCCTCCAAAGCCGCGCATTTGTATTCCAAAAAAAGGAGGGAAAACGCCATGGGGGTTCGGCCCCAGTTGAAACTGTGATCCCGGTCACGCTGCCGGATAAGTGCGGGCCGGGCGCATCGCGCATGGGCGAGAAACTCCGCCGAGTTCAATTCGGGTTTCGGCCCGTCCACGAACCGAAGGGTCAGGCACCGCCCCAAACGCCCGGCTTCCGAGACGGGGGTGCCGCCGGCGATCAGTTCGGTCGCGCTCAAAGACTGGGATGATTTATTCGCCTTACCCATAACCAGACGAAATTCATGTATAAAACCGGCCGATTCAAAACCACACCTTTTTTGCTTTTCCCCTTACATTTCAGTGGTTTCGCAGTTTTCCCCGCAGTTTTCCCCCGCACGGGCCGAAGTTTGACCGGGCATCCTTTTGGGCACGGTTTTGCGAAAACAGGCGCGCGTGACGCAATGAAGCTCCGCAAAACAAACCAAAAATATGAACACAAACATTGAAACGACGACCAACGGAACCGGTAAAACCGCCGCCATGGAACCCGTGTTGTACGACATCCACCAGGCCGCTCAAGTCCTCAATATGAGCACCAAGACCATCCGGCGGCTGCTGGCCCGCCGGAAACTGACCAGTTGCAAGGTGCTGCGGAAAGTGCTGATTCCCCGCGAACAGATCACGGCCTTTCTCAAGGCCACCTGCGACAAGCCGGATTTTCAACTTTGAGCCTGATTCCCATGACTTTAAATGCGGCATTTTCCGGCCCTGTGCTGTGCACAGGGGATATGTCTGACTCGTTTATTGGCTCAGTTTTTGCCCAGAACTATTGACGGTCTCAAGTTGGGTGGTTGGATGGTTCTGGCAACCGGTCGGACATTGGCATTGCCAAAAAACTCAAAAGCTCAAAGAACAGGAAAGGTTCATCATGCACACGTTTAACACCCATACCTCCATCAAAGACTTAAAGAAGTACTTTTTTGAGATCAACTCATTGGAGTTATATTATGGTGAAGGACAAGAATTCACGGGCAACTGGCATGGGCAAACCGCTGAACGCCTCGGCCTCCGGGGCCGGGTGGACAGCGAGAGTTTCGCCCGGCTCTGCGAAAACCTGCACCCGCAAACCGGCGAACCCTTGACCCCGATCACCCGAACCGGGCGGCGGATCGCTCAAGATCACGCCTTTGGCGTCCCCAAGTCAGTCTCCCTGGCCTATGCCTATACCGGGGACGAGCGGCTCCTGCAAGCCGTCCGGGCGGCGGGCGACAAGGTGCTCAACAAAATGGAAACCATGATGGCCACACGGGTGCGGACAGACGGGCGGGATTTTGACCGGCCCACGGGCAATCTGGCGGCCTCGGAACACGTCCACCTGACCGCCCGGCCCGTCAACGGATTCCCCGATCCGCACGTCCATGTCCATCTGCTGGTCTTTAACGTTACCTTCGACCCGGTGGAAGAACGGTTCAAGGCGGCACAGATGGCCACCGTGGTGGACAACACCGTCCTGCTGGACAAGGTGTTTTTGGACGCGCTGGCGGGTGAATTGAAAAAGCTGGGGATACAACTGACGCCGACGGAAAAGGCGTATGAGATTGCCGGATTCGAGCGTCCGCTGGTCGAACGGTTCAGCCGCCGGACGAAGGAAATCGAGGAAACGGCGGCGCGCCTGGGAATTACCGACCCGGTGCAAAAAGCCCAACTGGGCGCCATGACGCGTGAGGACAAGGCCAAACACCTGCCGATTGAGGAATTGAGACATTATTGGTTCGACGGCCTAACCAAAGCCGAGAAAGCCCCTTTGGAAGCTATTGCAGCGGTTTTACGGCGGTCCAGGGCGGCGGAGTTTAGCCAGCAACTGGTCCGGACGCCGGACATGCTCGAACTGGAAGCCGCCGCAGCGGAAAAAACCTCCGACCTGCTGGGCCGGGGTAAAGCGGCCCAAAATGCGGGCGAAACCCGGCGGCAGTCCATCAACGACCTGACCCAGCCGAAGCCGACGACCGCAGACCCGGTCGTGACGGTGACGGAACATGACCGGCGGGCGGCGGCATTCGCCCTCCGGCACGTTTTCGAGCGGCAAAGCGTGGCGACGCTCAATCATCTGCAAGCCGAGACGCTCAATGGTTGGAACTGCGGCTTGGCGACGCTGGCGGGAGCCAGTAAGGCATTGGATGAAATGCCGCTCTTGCGAAAGGAAATCAAAGGCCGGATGTATGTCTCGACGCGGGAGGTGCTGGCGGAGGAAAACTGGCTGATCGGATGCTGCCAGCGGCAACAATGGAAATTAGAGCCGCTGAATTCGTCTTGGCAGATTGCGGACGAAAAACTGAATGTCCAGCAGCGCGCCGCCGTGCGGCACGTCCTCAGCTCGCGGGACGGGATCACCGGAATCGCCGGCAAGGCGGGCACGGGCAAAACCACCCTGCTGCATGAAGTCCGGCGGGGCGTCGAGGCGGGCGGGTACAAATTCCTGCCGCTGGCACCCTCGTCGGAAGCCTCGCGCGAGACAATGCGTCAGGAAGGGTTCAAAAACGCCGAAACCATCGCCAAACTTCTGGTCAGCCAGAAGCTGCAAACAGAGTCACGAGGGGCGGTATGGCTGGTGGATGAGGCCGGGATGCTCTCGACCCGCCAAGCCAAAGAGTTGTTCAAGCTGGCGGAGAAACTGAAAGCGCGGGTGGTGCTGGTGGGAGACACCGGCCAGCATCATGCCGTCGAACGCGGCCAGGCGTTTGATTTGCTGCAAAAATTCGGGGACTTGGGCGTCGTGCAGGTCACGGAAATCCAGCGGCAGGCGGGACAGTATAAACACGTCGTGGAACTGGTGGCCGCCGGCCAGGTGGACGAGGCGTTTGCCCTGATGGATCAGTTGGGCTGGATTCATGAAATGACCGTGGAACAACGGCAAAGCGTGCTGGCCAAGGATTACATCAATGCCATCGAAGCGGGTAAAACGGCCCTGGTGGTGGCACCGACGAGGGCGGAATGTGCCGAGGTGACGGCGGGCATCCGCCAAGAATTGCGGGAGCGGGGCAAGCTCAAAGGCGGCGCCGCGTGGGAGGTTCTGAAAGACCTGTCGTGGACGGAGGCGCAGAAGAGCGATTGGGGGCATTACCAGCCCGGCCAAGTTGTGCGGTTCAACAAGCACGTGAAGGGGTTTGCCCTGGGCGAGCGCGTGGAAGTGCTCGGGGCCGACGGCGGCGCGGTGCGGGTACGCAGCCGGGGGGAGTTCAAGGACAAGATCAAGCTGCTGCCCCTCCGTGAGCCGGAGAAATTTAACGTGTATGAGCGTGATAAAATCGAAATCAGCGAAGGCGAACGCATCCGCACCCGGATCAACACCCGGACTGCGGACGGCCACCGGGTGAGCAACGGAAACCTGTACACGGTGGATTACATTGACCATCAACAGCGGTTGGTGCTGACCAATGGCTGGAAGCTCAACCCGGATTTCTCACACTTGGAACACGGGTACACCATAACGTCGCACGGGGCGCAATCCAAGACGGTGGATTGCGTGTTCGTGGCGCAAACGGCGAAATTCTCGGCACATGCCAGCGACTTGGCGCAATTTTATGTGGCCATCTCGCGGGGCCGAACCGAAGGCCGCCTGTATTGCGACAGCAAAGAGGCGGTTCGGGAAATGGTGGCGGTGGCGCGCGAACGGCCAATGGCGATGGAATTGCTGAACGAAAGCCAGGATGAAAGACAAGCGGCGGAGATCCGGGTCGAGCCGCCGATGCGACTGGCGGAGGCGCTGGGGCAGACCGCAGAAATCAACACCCCGGAACTGGAAACCAAGGTGCTGGCCATGCGGTATCGGCAACCGGAGGCCGAGCGGGAAGAGCCGGAATTGGAATGGGAAATGGAATAGCCGGAGAATGCCCTCCCCGCTTTTCCATGACGCCCCAGCCGGCGAAGCCGTCCGGACTTTCAGACTGCCAGACGTTCACCGGCCGGGCCGGTAGAACGTCTGGCGTTCAAACCAGTCGGCCAGCAACCGGGACAGCAATTCGCTGAAATCCTCCTTGTCGGCATTCACGCGCTCTTGGTTCGCCAGCCGCAAGGCAACGGTGGCGTGGGTGTGCAATTGCCGGGGAATGTAGGCCGTCACCTGCCGGAAATTGGGGTCACGCTTTTTCCCCTTCCCTCCGGGCCTGCCCATCGCCGGGGCCGGCGGCTCTGGCGGACGTTGCGCCGGTGGCATGGCGGCGGGTTCTTCGCCGGTCGGCTTCTGCCGGGCCTGCAATATCGCCGCAAACTGGTTTTTTGCGCCCGTGGATTTCATTGTGCGGCCCCCCTTCCCGCTTGGCTGAAAATCTCCCCGACAATGGCGGCATAATCAGACCATGCCGCCGCCGCGTAATCGTCCGCCACGTCTTTAACCAGCACACCCGTCAGTGCCGCCTTTTGATAGGCTTTGTACCGGCGGATGTCCGTGGCAAAGACCGGCAAATCCGCTTTCTCCAACGTCTGCCGGACAAAGACGCCGTCGGTCGCCGGTTTGGGCGGCACGATGGTCAGCAACACTTTGAACTGTTTCGCGCCAAGCTGCCTCAACGAGTCGGTGAAGGAAAACAGCGTGTCGAGGGAAAGCGCGTCGGGTGTCAGCGGGATAATTAACAGGTCGCAACCGCCAGCCAGGATTTCCAAATCCTCATGGCTTGGCCGTGCCTGGGTGTCAAAGACGATGTGGGCGAAGTCGCGCGAGAATTTGACCGCCTGCCGTTCGTCGCACACTTCAAACGGAAAGCCTTTCCGTTTGTGCCAGTTCAAGGCGCTGCGGTTGGGGTCGCCGTCCACCAGCAGGGTTTTGGCGTCGGCCCCCAACAGCGCGGCGATATGCACGGCGCTGGTGGTCTTTGCCTGTCCGCCTTTCAATGAAGCCACGGTAATAATCATAGGATTGAAGTTTTGGAATTTTGGAAGTTCGGAAGTCTGACGGTGTGGAAGTTTGAAAAGGCGGACGGCTGAATTTTCAGCCGTCCAGCCTTCCACAATTCCAGCCTTGGAGAATTCTGGATGGCTGTCAACACCAACCGCGCCACGGGGTCAGATGTCTGGATGGTTGGAAGTCTGGAAGTCTGGCGCGGCGGACTTCTGAAAGTTTGGACGATCAACTTACTGTAGATGCACCCATTGCAAAACCTGCTGGCTGAAATTCTGCCAGAGGTTTTGCAGTTGTGCGGGAGTCTGCCAAGCAACGACCGCAAGAACAACAATGGTGCCGCCGGTGAAAAGAATACCCGGCCATGACGGGGTTTCGGCGGAATCGTCCTCCGTCGGGTTGGGGTCGCGGGAAACGATGATCGGTTCCTGGCAAACAATCTGGATGTTGGTTGCCGGGGTTGGGGGTGGTTGGGGGGATTTGGATTTTGCCATATATATATGCCTCCAATGGCGAGCGTAGGACGATGTTGCGCCGGGGTCAACCCCGGCCGGTTGGAATACCCCCGCCGCAAAGCGGCGGGTCTGGGCCGCCGCCGGCATGGGCGGGAACGCCCGTTTCCGCCATGCCGGGGGGCCGGGTTTTGATGAAATCAAAACACCGGCACCGGCGCGAATGCGCCAGCGGCGGTGGGGGCGCTGATGGGTCTGCGCTGTCGTCCTGCGCCCAAAAGCCTGCGTGTCAGGGCGGCCAGCGGGGGTTCCCTTTAGGGTACGCGCCCGGTCCCCTGACGAAAGCGGGCTGGCAGGACGATAGAGCCAAGACCGGAAGCGCGCAAAAGACCGTGAACAACACGCCAACGAACGCGCCACTTTCCCGCCTTGTGGCGTGACAATCCTGAACGCGGAGCGGCAAATCTGAAACGCGCCGGGGAGCGAAGCGGCGGGCGCGAGCGCACGGCATCAAGTCCGGCATGGGCAAAAAGCCCGCGCAAGGACTTGACCTGCCGCATTGTCGGAACGGTGATTTGTGCGCGAGCGGGGGCCGAATTACCAAGGTGAGGATGTCGTGGACATCCGAACGGTAGAATCGGGGGCGCGGGATTGGGCAGACAAAAGCCCCCAGCCGTTGGGGCTGGGAGCCGTTGTCACTTTGGCGGGCTTCCGGCTATGCGCCCGCCCGCCAAATTTTTAGTTTCTAACGAGGGTCGCCATGTGTGAAAACAGGGTCTTTCGGGTGGCGGGAAGGTTGCGCACGATGGCAGTTGTCAGGTGGTGGGGCAGGTTTTCAAAACGTGCCCGGATGGTTTCACAATGGGTGTCGTCCTTTTCAATCAGAAGGCAACGGCGTCGGCATTGCAAGGCCGCAACGCCGGTGCTGCCTGAACCTGCGAACGGGTCCAGGACAATCCCTTCACGGGGCGCGTATGCCTCGATCAATGGCGTGAGGGCCGACACCGGCTTTTGCGTCGGGTGCAATTTGTTGCCGGTGTATTTCCACGGCAAAACATCCGGGGGCGGATTTTTCGGGGGCAGGGGATTGCCTTTGGCTAACAAGTAAGCCTGTTCGTGGCGCATTTGACTGTGCCGAACGAGCGAGGCGTAACCCTTCACCCAAACGAAATGCCCGATGGGCTGAAAGCCGCATTCCTTCCAAGCGGACAAAAATCGCTCCGCTTTGCTCCAGCCGTAGAAACTGACGCAATAGGAATTGGGCTTTAACACGCGGAACAACTCGGCGAAGGCGGGAAAGAGCCAGCGCGAATTATCGTCGTTCTGGATGGTCCTGCCGGTGCGGTCTTTGTAGGCCACAAGATAAGGCGGATCGGTCAAAACAAAGTCCGCGGATTCGGCGCGGAGTTCGCGTAGTTGTTGGACGCAATCGCCATGAATGAGGCGGCTGCGCGGGGTGATGGAAACGGCCTGTTCCGGCTGGTGAATTGCCCCCAAAAAGAGGCGGTTATGGCTGGTGTCTGTGTTCATGGTGTCTGTGTCAGAGGGTTATGGTTGGCGGGTTTCCAGTTTATAAATCGCCTGTTTGATTTCCGGGCGCACGGTGAACAGTTCGCACCCTATCCACGAGAGGGCGAATACCAAGAGGATGACGCCCGCCACATAGTTGAACCTTTCCAAGTCAAATAAGGCGAACGGGTCTTGCCAAAGGTCGTAAGACGGGCTTTTAACTGCGCGGTTTGCTTCTGGTTGCGGCGTGGTGCGGGTGCCGCGTTTGTTGTCTGGAACGGTCTGCTCGGGATGGGCAGTTGTCCCTGACGGGGTGAGGTGATGACTGTTTTTGTCGTTGTTCATATTTGTGTTTGCGACTTGATGTCGCTCGGTTTGGTGTAGTCGCCCTTCACGAAATAGGCCCGCGAGCGATGGCGGCCAGCGGGGGTTCCCTTTAGGGTACGCGTCGGCCCCGGAGCGAACAGCGGGCCAGTGAGGGCGACGAAGCCACAACCGGAGACATCAGCAAACGGAAATGTGAGAGACAAAAAGGCAGCGGGTAGCCCGTAGGGAACTGCCCGCAGCGGTCGGTAACTCGGCGCGCAGCGTACTCTTGTTGCGGGGTTGCGCGGATAGCGCAAGCTGGAAAAATCAGCGCCGCCCCCTGGGCATGGGAGGGGGCGAGCATCGGGGTGGGCGGGCGATGCTTGGATTCCAAAGGCCCGTGGCCTTTGGCGCGGGTCTGGGCCGGCGTGAGGTCCAGCCGGTGGCGGGCAAACCAAAACCCCCAGTTTGCAAGGCTGGGGGCTGTATGGTTTGGCGGGGTCTGCGGCTATTCGCCTGCCCGCCAAAATTCACGCATGGCGGTCACATGCCGGGCAAACCGAGTTGCGCAATTTCCGACGTGTTCGCATGGCCGGGCAAGGGGCGGGACAGTTTCCCAAGCTCGGCCAGCATTTCGGGCTGTGTTTTGGGAAATGAATCCCGCGACAATTCCCGATCAATGGCCGTCTTGAGACCATCCGAATTCCGGTCATCATTACGGAAATTTACCAGCATTTCCTGATATGTTTTGCCGGAAACGAAATATCCGCCATAGGCGTATTTCCGGCGCAACAGGCTGATTTCCTCATCCACCGTGAGCGGGCGGGAGGAAAACGTGACTTTCGGGCCAAGCGTGAACGTTTGCCTGTCGTATATCACGGTTTCACCTTCATACGAATAGGGCTTTTTGCCGGTTCCCTTGCAATGCTCCGGCAAAAGCAAGGGGTAGCAATGCACGGAATATTCCGTGCCGCCCATGTTGGTGAATCGCTGCCCGTCATGCACGAACGTCAATATTTTTGGACGTTTATCGGCGGAATAGGCGGCGGTGATGTCGCCCTCGGTGTCACCCCAAAGATCCCATGCGAGCCGGGACGGTTCGACGATGATTTCTTCCGGCCATGCCCGTGTGGCGGTGAAATCTTGGGGCAGGGACAAACACAGGTTGTCAGGCTGCGTTTGTTCTGCGGGGTGATTTTGATGGGTTGGGTTGGTGTCCATGATGTTTATACCTCCCCCGTTGGCATCATTATGGTTATGGATGGCGATGGGTCGTCCAAGTCCAGCGCACCACAAACCGAAAGCAGGGAAACCTGCTTGGGGCTGCGGTTGTTATTGCGGACATAAAGCTGGAATGACAGACGATCTTGTCCGGGTCGGGATGCCTTTATGGCACAATGGAGCATGTAGAGGACATCCCATAGCCGCCCCGCCTCGTCCTGACATTCGACGCCTTCCGGCACCTTGACATAGCTGTTAAAAACGGTATCCGTCATAAAGACTGGAATCCGAAAGCCCGCTTCCTTGGCGACGGTGGAGACATCCACTTGGCAGCCGTCTGCCAATGCCTGCTTGCGCGTGTAGGCGTATATGACCGGGCCGAAGTCTGCCGCCCCGGCGGGCGGCGGACTTTGCGGCTGCGGGTTGTTGCCGGAATTTTCGTGCGGATTCTCCGGCGGGGTGGGTTGGTGGTTCTGATTTGTTTTCATGGCGGTTATTGTTGTTCGTTTTCAATTTCGTCATCAAATTCCTCATGCTGGCGAACGAGAATTTCGACCAATCGTTCCTGCGGGGCGGCAACCTCGGTGATGATAAATCCGAATATTTGATCAACCCCGACTACATTGTTGGAGATGATTGAGTAGAGGTCATCTTCGCAAACGACAGACCATGTTTGGCTCAAAGGAAATGAGCGGATCATTTCCAATTCGACGCCGTCCGGGCGGAACAATGTCCCATGAAAATGTGCGTCGGTGAACGGGTTTTTGATGGGGCGGAATTTCTCGCGCCATTCTTTGTAAGAGAGGCGCTTCGCCGGGTTGTTGTCTGGAACGGTCTGCTCGGGATGGGCAGTTGTCCCTGACGGGGTGAGGTGATGACTGTTTTTGTCGTTGTTCATATTTGTGTTTGCGACGGGATGTCGCTCGGTTTGGTGTAGTCGCCCTTCACGAAAAGGCCCGCAAGCGATGGCGGCCAGCGGGGGTTCCCTCTAGGGTACGCGTCGGCCCCGGAGCGAACAGCGGGCCAGTGAGGGCGACGAAGCCACAACCGGAGACATCAGCAAACGGAAATGAAGGAGACAAAAAGGCAGGGGCAGCCCGTAGGGAACTGCCCGTAGCGGTCGGTGACTCGACGCGCAGCGTTTCAAAATTGTGTGAGTTTGCGCGGATAGCGCAAGCTGGAAAAATCAGCGCCGCCCCCTGGGTGTGGGAGGGGGCAAGCATTGGGGGTGGGCGGGTGGGGGACAGGAAAGCCCCGGTTTATGCCGGGGCTTGGCGGGGAAAGGGAGCGCGACCGTTTCCGGTGGCCCGGTGTCAGTTACCCGGATTGTTGTTGCTGTCGGCGGTGTTGGTGTCCGTAAAGATGTAATCGGAGCCGGACTGCGCGCCGGAGAGGTTGTCTGCGGAATAATCCCCGCTGACACTGATTGAGGCGACATTCTCCTGGGTTGGGTCGGGGGTGAGGGTGAACGACTGGCCGGGAGCCAGAGTATCGTTGCCCGGAGTCACCGGGGGATTGAGTGCCACGGCAGCGGCGGTCACCACTGCCGGCGGCGCGACATACGGCTGGCCATAGTTGTTATTGATGTCCGCCGGATTGGTTACCGTGGCGATGACGGTCAGAGCCTCCGTCGTATTGCCGCCCCAAGCCCCGGCGTCCAGCGTGGCTTCCAGCGGAACGGTCAGCAACAGACCCGACAGCGAACCGCCGGAGGGGTTTTTCAATCCGGTCACGCTGCCGTCAAAACCGTCACTGCCGAGACTGGCCGCCATGGTCAACGCCGTGCTGCCACCGGAGTTTCCGCCGAAGGTGGCGGTCAGGGCAATGTCCCCGGACTGAAGGTCGGTGAGATTGTTCCGGTAGGCGAAGACATACACCTTGCCGTAGGTCGCGGAAGTGTAATCCGCGAAGGTGAATGCTCCCGGCGCGGCATGGTCGGGAGCGGTCAGATTGCCGTAGGCAATGGCAAAGGTGATGCCGGGCAGACTGACCGGCGCGGGAGCCGACGCCGGGGCCGACGCCGGGCCGGGGATGATGCTGGTGTCTTCATCCCACAGATAACTGTTCTTGCTGGCATACTTGCTGCCGGTAAGGTTGGAAAAGGCGGCTCCCGAAGTGGCTCCGGCCCCGGTGCCGGAGAGCACCTGCGCCTGATTGATGACCATGGCGCGGGAGGCCAGTTGATTGAACTGGCCGCCCTCGTTGGAACCGCCATTGACGGCGATGAAACCGGGCGCCGCCTCTTCCGGCGTGGCCGGGGTCACGACGGCCGGCACGCCGCTCACGCTGAAAACAATTCTCGGTTTGCCGTTGTAAGCGGCATTGGGCGGCGATCCGTAGTTGGTGTAATCGGCGTAACCATACGGCACAATGACCTCCGTTGCCGGCAGCGGATTGCCCACGGTGCCTTTCTGCGTTTCCGAGGCGCTGTTTAACCGCCCCTGCAACAGTTGGGTCAGGGCCAGGGCCTTGATGTAGGATGGTGCGCCGGCGTTCAGGATGGCCAGTAGGTTGCCGCCGCTCATGTGCAGTTCGCTCAACACCTGGTTGAGTTCGGCCTGGTTCTTTTGTTGCGCCACCGCCGTGGCGCTGTTTTGGATGCCGTTATAGACATTGAGGACGACCGCTACAATGATGCCGACCACGGTCAGCGTGACCAACATTTCCGACAGGGAAAACGCCTTTTTCATATTTTGCCCCTACGGCCAATCCGGCGGCAATCTTTAGAGTTTCCGGGATTGTAAAAAACGGCATTCATCCATCTGGATAATAACAACTTGGTATTAAGCGGCCTGAATGGTGTTGACCCGGCGGGGCAAACCGTTTGAAGATCATCTGTCGTATGAGGAAATTATCCCCCCGTTTGGCCGGATTGGCCGCCGGTGTGCTCGTGGCGGGCGCCGGTCTGCAACCCGTCGCGACGAAAGCCCAGGGCTGGGTTGACGTCCGGTTCAGCGGCACGGTCAATCAACTGTTCGGCAACGGCAGCGGCGTCACCAACGGTTCGGCCGTCAGCGGTCATGTGCTGCTGAATCCCTATGCGGCCCTGCTGCTGGCCGGGAACGGTTCGACCACTGCCGCCTCGGAATATGGCCTGGCCGATGCCGTGGTGAGCGTCACCATCAACGGGAACACCACCAATCTGACGGGCGTCATGGCGGCGGTGGCTGACAACGTGACGGATTTGAGCGGGCGGAACCTGCCCGCTGACAGTCTGCTGCTGTCTTGGGGTGTGGACAATCTGGACGGGCTGGTGATCTATTATCCCGGCGGCACCATCACCAACAGTTCATCCGCCAGTCTGGCGGCTTTGATTGACAGCGGCCTGCGCGGCTGTCTGCCTTATCCAAACGACGCCACGTTTGCCGCCGCCTCGGACGCCAGTTTTAACGGTGTTCAAGGCGGCTTGCTCACCTATTCGGCGCAGGCCGCCCCCGAGCCGTCGGCTTGGGGGTTGGGCGTGCTGGGTGCGGCGGGTTGGGCCGGTCTGCGCCGGTTCCGCCGCCCGGTGGCGACCGGCCCGGTTCTCCGTTAGGGAAGCCGGGTAACGGATTTGATTTTGAAAAGGTGCGGAGCCAAGGGCGGGGTGCTGGCCTGTTTCAGCCGGACGGCCATGCGGGCCGCCTCGGCATCGGAGCGGGCGCGGAGGATGGTGCAACCCTGCGTCTGATAGGTGAAGCGAAACAGGTAATTGCCGAAGGGAGCGGCCCGGTGAACGTGGCGGCGGCGCGTCGTTCGCCGGACGTGGCGGGTGGATTTGTGGTTGGTTTTCATGGTGAGGAAAGCAGCCCGTGTTACGACCGTAAACGGGGGCCGTGGGGGAGGTCAACGGCGGATTAGCAACACCAACCCCCCGGCCTTGAAGGCCGGGGGCCGTTGTCGTTTGGCGGGCTGGGGAGCTATTCGCTCACCCGTCAAAAAAGTTCAACTTTGGGCGGGCGGTTCCTCGAACGTGGTGCCAAGGATGTAATCGGCGGATTTCTGTGGCTAACCGGACGGCTTGCGTTTGCGGGCGAGCGACAGTTTGATTTTATCCTGCCACGCCTTGTCCGGTTCCGGCAATCCGTCAAACAGACGGTTTGGGCTGACGCCCAAAGCCTGGCTGATTTTGAAGAAGGTGATTACCGAGCAGAGATACTTGCCGTTTTCAATATAGCTGACGGTTTGCCAGTGGACTCCCGCCAGTTCGGCCACGCATTCCTGCGTCAGATTGGCATTGAGCCGGGCGGTTTTCACCGACTGGCCGATGCGTTTCAACATTTGGCGGTCTGTCATCCGCCTTAAAAAGCAGGTTTAATTGCCTATTGACATCGAGCATATTCGATGCTAATCCGTGCGTCCGGGGATTGGCCCGGCCCGGCCGGGCGGAAGCCGCGGTGGCGACGGAATGAATTATCATGAAAACCTGCTGGAAAACACTGTTTCGGGCGTTGCCTTTGGCGGCGCTGTTCGGCCTGTCGGGCGGTCAGGCGCACGCGCAAACCGCCGATCAACATTTCTTCTGGACTGTCACCGGAACAGGAACGGAAACTTGGTACACTGACGACTTGTATTACCACGCCGTTTCTTTGAGCGGAAACGCCTCCGTATCCTGGACTCCTCCGCTCGGTGGCACTGCAACCTACTCGGGAGAACTGGGACCCTCCTATCCCAGCGGTTCCGTTGACTGTGGTGTCGGCAATGTTTTCGACCGTTATGCCTATTGGGCGAATAATGGACTCGGTGGAACGGTTGAAATCGGAACCTCGGGAAATTTCAGCGGCAGTTTTAGCACCACCAGCGGTCATACTTATTCCATATATTCTGTCACGAGCAGTGGGTCTGTTCAACTGACAGTCAATTTCCCCGACCATTACCAAGAGGATCCGCACACGGCAACCCGGACTGCTTCGGAAACCGGCAACAACTCGGTGAGTGTCACGGACGGCCAGAAAAACGTCGTCGGCTTTTATGCACCGCCCCAACCGCAGAACGGCGGTGCCATGTCTGGGGTGACCTATTCGCTGAGTTGGACCAATCCCAACGTGGCCCTGTTCTTTTCCGATACCGAAACCACCACCACCTTGAATCCCAACGCCGACATCATCGCCGTCACGGTGCTGCCGGGAGCCATCGCCAGCCTGTGGACGACCACGAACTATGCCGTCAGCGGCAACACCGTTACCATAGGCAACGCGTGGTCGGCGGCCTCCGGGGCGACGGGATATGAGTTTGTCTCGGCGAAATATGCCAACGGGGTCTGGCTGCCGCCCGTAACCAATTTTGTCGCGGACACGAGTTTTCTGGACACCGGGATCATACCAGGCACCCCTTGCGAATACTACGTTGTGGCCACCAACAGCATCGGGTTGGGGCCGGTCTCGGCCACCAACTGGCCCAACGCCGTTTGGCCGCCGCAGGTTCCCGGCCCCATTGCCACCACGGCGTATTATGCGGTGGCCGCCGGGGACTCGGTGATGGCCTTTTCGTGGACGGCGGCCACCAATGCGGACGGTTACGAGGCGGTGCTGGCGCATTACGTCAATGGCAGCTATTGGCAGGCGCCCGTCACAAATTACCTGGGCGAAACCGGCATCACCTACAGCAATCTGATGCCGGGCGACCCGTATGAATTTTATGTCGTGGCCACCAACACATCCGGGGCCGGTCTGCCTTCGGTCATTGACTGGCCGATCGCCCCGCCGCACGTTCCGGGCCAACCCGGCTACATCGTGACGGCCTCCAACTACGCGGTGAATGCCAGCAACGTGACCATGAGCTTTTCCTGGCCCGCCGCCGTGGGGATGAGCGGCTACCTGAGTTCATACGAGGCGGTTTTCGGCGAATACCTCAACGGTGCCTGGCAGCCGTTGACGACCAACTGCACGGCTGGTACCAATATCACCATTGCGGGGATCACACCGGGAGCGCCGGTTGAATTTTATGTCGTGGCCACCAACGATGCCGGCCCCGGTCCGGCGGCGGTCACCAACTGGCCGGTGGCGGTCTATGGGATATTGCAGATACCAAGCCTGTGGACTACGACCAATTATCTGGCCACCTCCAACAGCGCGACCATTGGCAACGCTTGGACGGCGGCTTCGGGGGCGTCGGGGTATGAATTTATTTCCAGCCGGTACGTTCAGGGTGTCTGGCAGCCGCCGGTCACAAATTATCTGGCGGGCACGAGTTGTCTGGATACGGGCATCGGGCCGGGGACACCCTGCGAGTATTACGTCGTCGCCACCAACGCCAATGGAGCCGGCCCCGCCTCCCTGACCAACTGGCAGGTTGCCGCAAGTCTTCCGGCAGCCGTACCTTTGATATGGACAACCACAAATTACATGGCCAGTCCCGGCAGCGTGACCATCGGCAATGCTTGGTCACCCGCTCAAGGGGCAACCAATTATCAAATCATCTTCGATGAGAATCTTAGTGGAGCATGGCAGACAAATATCGTCTTTGGGACCAGTTTTTTAGAGACGGGAATACCGCCCGGAACGGTATGCAGGTATTACGTGGTGTCGGTGAATAGTCGTGGCTGGCTTGCTTCTTCGCCTTCTGCCACCAACTTTGCGGTGGCCGCTCCGGCAGCCGTTCCCTTTTTATGGACAACCACAAATTACATGACCAGTACCGGTAGCGCGACCATCAACAATGTGTGGTCGTCAGCGAAAGGGGCTACAAGCTATCAATTGATCTCCGATAAGAATCTTAGCGGAGTCTGGCAGACAAATACGGTGAGTGGCACCAGTTTTTTGGACACGCCAATAAGCCCCGGAATATTGTGCAGGTATTATGTGGTGTCCATTAACAGCCAGGGGTGGCCTGCTTCTTCTCCTTCCGCTACCAACTGGCAAGTTGCCGTTGGGCCTTACCTCGGCCTGCCGCAAACGATTCCGGGGCATATTCAAGTTCAAGACTATGATTTAGGCGGAAATGGTTGGGCGTATTACGATACCGATTCGACCAATCACGGCGACTTCCGAACGTCGGAGGGCGTGGAATTGAGTGATTCTGAAATCGCCTTCACCGGTTATTACCACATATTTTACACTGGCCCCGGAGAGTGGGTTGATTACACCGTCAATGTCACCCACTCCGGCCTGTATTCGATCATCTTGTCAGCGGGCAAAATTGACGGCGCAAGCACAAATCATATTGAGATTGACGGCATCAATGTTACGGGGCCGTTGATAATTGCCAATACCGGCAGTTGGAATTATCAGTTGTTAAAAACGGACCGAATATATCTGTCGAGCGGTCAGCACGTTTTGCGCCTGGCCATGGACGGCTGCGGCCCGGATTGGGGCAATGGCAATTTCAACGACATCAACGTGGTGGCGGATGAACCGCAAATACAGACCAGCGCCGCCAGTCTGGGCGTTCATTCGAATCGCTTCGGGTTCACGATAACCGGACTGTCAAATCAGATTGTGATTGTCGAGGGTTGCACAAATCTGGCCGCCCCCAATTGGGTTTCGTTGCAAACAAACACGCTGGGAACAAACGCCCTGTACTTTGGCGACTCGGCTTGGACAAATTACAGGAGCCGATTTTATCGCGTGGTTACTCCATGAACGCTGAGTTTTACAGGCCGCGCCCTTGAACATGGAGTTGGCTGTCTTTGGACTGCCAATGGACAAACTCGGCGGCTGGCTGTGATTTGGCAATCAGGACAGGGCAGAACCCGGCTCATCGTCATTGGCGAGGTCAATAGCCGACGCGCAAGATTCAGCCTCAAGTTGGTTGGGAGCCTGCCCTTTGGTCAGGTCAAGTTCGTCCTCAATCTCCTGCTGCCGACGCGCCAGCGAGGCCAGGCGTTCGGCGTATTCAAACGGCGTTTCGACTTGGGCCTGTGTGTCCGCGAGGCGCTTGCGGGAGTCGGTGATATTCAGGGCGAGATTCGCGGCGGTCTCATCGAGGTGTTGGATGGTGTGTTCGAGCGAGCGAATCGTCCCCAGTGCGCTGTCGGTGACGTTGGCGGCATAAGCACCCGCGCCTTTGAGCACAATCTCGGGGCCGCGAAACAGATTGTCCTTCACGAAAAGGCCGAACCCGGCGATGCTGCCGACCTGTCGTTCGGCTTGCGAACCGCGAATGCGCCCGGCATGGCGGATGAGCAATTCACCGGCGATGCCCCGGTCGCGGATCTCCTGACCGTCAATGGCCGCCACGAAGTTGTCTCCGCTGGTGTCCCGGCGGGTGGCAAGGTCGCGCCGCGCCGCCTCGTGCCGGCGTTCCATCACCGGAATTTCATCCGTGAGATGGCGGATGCGGCTCCGCAGTTTGAACCGAGTTCCCTCGTGTTCGCAGTGCAGTCGGCCCAGGCGGGTCAACTCCGCATCCACGCGGGCCTTTTCGATCACGAGGGGATTGCCGGAGGCTATGGCTTTGACTTCGGCGTATGTGAGGGCCGCCCCGTCAATGTCCTCGATGCGGCGGAGGTCGTTCTCACCCGTCATCACCTGGCCGATGAACCGGGCCTTCGTTTCGAGGGTCTGCCACATGTAGGCGTCGAAGGACTGCTCGGTGACGTAACGAAAGACCTGCACCTCGGGGTTGGTGTTGCCCTGGCGAAGAATGCGGCCTTCGCGCTGCTCCACATCGGCGGGACGCCACGGGGCGTCCAAATGATGCAACGCGATCAGGCGTTCCTGAACATTCGCTCCCGTGCCCATTTTCTGCGTGCTGCCAAAGAGAATGCGAACCTTCCCGGCCCGGACATCGCGGAACAATTGCAGCTTGGCGGCGTCGCTGTCGTGATCCTGAATGAACTGAATTTCGGATGACGGTACACCGTGCGCGATGAGTTTGTCGCGCATGTCCTCATAGACGGAAAAACCCCGGCCACCGGTCGGGATGGACAGATCGCAAAAGACAAGCTGGGCAGAGCGTTGGTGGGCGGTGTCGCGCCAAATGCGTTCGACCAGGGCGACGGCTTGGTTGACCTTGCTGGCCGGGTGATCGGGGAGGGAAGGATCGTGCAACCGCAGGTCGAGCGCTGCTTTGCGTCCGTCAGTGGTGACCAGCAGCATATTGTCCTCGCGCGGATCAACCCGACCGGTCTTCAATGCCTCCGCCCGTTGTACCAACGATTCGACGATCTTCGCCAGTTCCGGGGAACAAGGCGCGCTGATCACCGACGGCTTGCCGCCACGCAGTTCCGGCACAGGGAGTCGGAGCATGTCACGGGTCTGAATGTCAGCCACCTGCCGGAACTGCTGCATGAGTTCGGGGACATTGATGAAGCGGGCAAACCGGGTGTTCAGGCGGTAGCCGGAGCCGTCCGGGGCAAGTTCCATCGCGGTGACCGGTTCGCCAAAGGTGGCCGCCCACGAATCAAAATGATCCAGCTTGAGCGCCTTGAGGGCGGACATCTGGAGATACCGCTGCATGGTGAACATCTCCGCCACACTGTTGGCAATAGGCGTGCCAGTGGCAAAAACCACCCCGCCGCCGGCATTCTGGCGTTGGATGTGGTGTACCTTGAGAAACATGTCGAACGCCCGCTGCGAAGCGGTCTGGGGCAGACCGGCGATGCGCGTCATCTTGGAAACATAAAATAGGTTCTTGAAATAGTGGGCCTCGTCCACGAACAATCTATCTACGCCCAATTCCTCGAACGTCAGTCCGTCGTCCTTGTGCTCGACGGCGGCGAGTTCCTTGAGCTTGCCTTCGAGTCGTTTCTTGGCCCGTTCCAGCATCTTGATGATGCGGGAATTGTGCTCCTGCTGCTGTTGCTCGATGGCGAGGGACAGTTCCCGCATCTCGCCCTTGATGAACTCCTCCTGTGCCGCGCGCGAAATTGGAATCTTCTCGAAGCCGGAATGCGTCATGATAACCGCGTCCCAATTGCCGGTGGCAATGCGGCTGGTAAGCGTCTTGCGTTTGTCCTTCGCAAAGTCGTCCTTGGTGGCCACGAGGATGTTTGCGCCGGGATAAAGAGTAAGCAACTCAGAGGAGAATTGCCCCAGCATGTGGTTGGGCACGGCAAAGAGCGGTTTGCGGGCTAGGCCGAGGCGTTTCAATTCCATCGCGGCGGCGACCATCGTGAAGGTCTTCCCGGCACCGACGACATGCGCCAGCAGGCAATTCGGGGTTTGGAGGATGCGCCAGACCGCAGCCCGCTGGTGGGGATGCAGATTGATGGCGGAACTGACGCCCGGCAGGCGGAGGTGATCGCCGTTGAACGAACGCAGGCGCACATTGTTGAACTCGTCGTTGTATTTGCGGGCAAGTCGTTCCCGGCGGTCGTCGTCCTGCCAGACCCACTGTTTGAACCGCTCCTTGATCTTCTCCTGCTTGTCGCGGGCGGCCTCAGTGGCCGGGGCATTGATGACCTCGCGGTCAGTCTTGGGGTCATGGTCATAGACGGTGGGGGTGCGGAGATTCAGGGCATCATCGAGCAAATCGAGCGCGCTCCGGTGCTCGGTGCCCCATTCGGTGGTATTGGCGACGCTGGCGCGGACACCGTAGCCGCCCTGAACCGTCCACAGTCCAAGCTGGGGGGCGTGGCTCACGGAAATGCCCTGTTCACCGAGTAACTCCACGGCAAACCGGCTGATGTCCTCGGCGGGAATCCATGCGCTGCCAAGCCGCGCGTCAATCTCCGTAGCTGGCAAGTCCGCAGGCTGCACCTGCCTGAGCGCATCCACATTGGGCCGGAATTGTTTGTCCGCCAGGGCGGCCGCCTCCGCCACGGCGAGCTTGGCCCGGACATTGCCCGAAAGATACTCGTCGTCGGTTTCCCATAGATCGGTCTGCGGATTGAGATAAATGGTGCCTTTGAGGTCGGACAGGAATTCCTTGGGCTGGCGGTGAAGTAATTGTGAAAGAAGGCCCAAGTCCACTCGTCCACGTTCACCGAGCGTGACCAATAGGGCATCTTGGGCGGTGCTGACCTTGGGTGGCGCCCGGCCCGGTTGGACGGTGCGTTCCCGAAAAATGGCGGCTTTGGTCGCGCGGCGCGTGTCAGGGTCGTAATGTTCCAACGAAAGCAAGAGCGGCAAATCCGGGTCGCCCCGGAAGGCGGCGGTGTTGGCGCGTTCCGAGACCGGACCGTGCGTGGCGGCAAACCGGTCGTAAGTCCGGTTGAGTTGCTCGCGCGTGGCCTGAATTTGGTCTTCCTCCATGCCCTCAACCTGCGCGTGCAAGCAACGCCGGACGGCATCCCGAAGACGGATCATGCCCCGAATACGCCCGGCCCGCGCCGAGGACAAACCATGGAGGAGCTGCACCTCGTCGCCTTCGCGGATGCCGATGCGGTCGTTCACCAGCGTGTAGGCGTTGGGTTTGACGTGCTCCGGGGCGGGAAAGGTGTGGGCGAGCGAAGCGTTATTAACCGGGACGGCCTGTGCCCGGAAAACATCGGATGGCAGCCGGGCGACGGCCCGGGCCAGGCTTTCTTCCAGCGGAACGCCGTTGCCCACCAGCGTCGGCTCGGGGCGGGCATACATTCTGCTTTCCAACCGCATTTCCCCGAGCATCATTTCGGGGTGGGCGGCATAGTATTCATTAACGGGGATGGCTTCACCGGCGGAGTTGGTGATCTCGACCACTTCCCGCCAAGCCGAACCGGAAGGCAGTTCGCCGGGCAGACGCTTGCGAAGCATGACAATGTCGGTGGTCACTTCCGTGTTAGCGTTTTTCTTGAAGGCATCATTCGGCAACCGGATGGCACCGACGAGGTCTGCCTGCTGCGATAGATATTCGCGCAGCGTGGTATCGTTTTTATCCAGCGTACCTTTGGAGGTGATGAACAGGATCAGGCCGCCGGGGCGCACTTTATCCAGCGTCGCGGCGAAAAAATAATCGTGGATGAGAAAATTCCAGCCCTTGAAGCGCGGGTCGAACGGTTTGTAATCGCCAAAGGGGACGTTGCCGATGGCCACGTCGAAACCGCCGTCGGGCAGGACGGAATCCTCGAAGGGCTTGTGCCGAATATCAGCGTCGGGATAAAGCAGTTTGGCCAACCGTGCCGTGACCGAATCAATCTCGATCCCGGTGATCCGCGAGCGGGCGTGCAGGTCGTCGGGCATGAGACCGATGAAATGTCCCAAGCCCAGCGCCGGTTCGAGCACCCGGCCCTGGGAGAATCCGAGCCGGCGCAGGGCGTCATACATGGCGCTGACCACGCCAGGCGCGGTGTAATGGGCATTGAGCGTGGTGGCGCGGGCGGACTCCAGTTCCTCCGGCGTGAGCAGTTGCTCCAACCGCTGCCGCTCCGCCGCCCAAGCGTCATTCCCGGAATCGAAGACCTGGGGCAAGCCACCCCAGCCGACATACCGGATCAGCGCGCGTTTTTCCGCCGGGGTGGGACGGCGGTCGTCGGTTTCAATGCACTTGAGCAATTCAAGGGCAGTCAGGTTGTCCCGGCACTTGGCCCTGGGCGAGCCGGAGCCAAGGCGATCCGCCCCGGTGATGCGGTAGTTGTGCTGATTGCGTGACGGCTCAGGTTCGATTGCCGCCGCGCTTGTCGAAGGTATTTGCGGTAGCGGTTCCGGCCTGGGCGGCTCGCCGGTCGGCGATGCCGGCGCGTCCGCATTGGCCGGACGAATGACGGGGCCGCTCCACAGCACGAACGCCGGCTGCGGAATCCGGCCAAGGAGTGTGGACGCGGCAAGCGCCTCTTGCGTTCCTGACGCAGGGGTTGCGGTGGCGGAGAAATCGAGGGTGAGTTGTTGCCCGAGGCGGGCGGAGGTCATGGGCGTCCGAGGCTGCCCATTTATTCAATGAGAAGATGGGCCGGGAAGGCAAGCCGGAATCGTGTTGCGATGGACTCCATTATTGGCCGCCCGTCGCGGCGGCGGAGAGCGACAGAAGCCCATGTCTAACATTTGACCGCGCGTTTCGCGCAATGCCAAGCCGACACCCTAAAAAGCGCTTTGCCGGATTTCAAAGGATCGGCCCGGTCGAGTCGTGGGGTAAGTCGTTCGTCTGCCAACCATGGCCTTTTGGCCTTTACACGCAAGGGTGTGCCTGTTGTTGCCTTTGTTCAACAATCCACCGGAGGGCTTCGTTGGCGACGAATCCGACGGTCAACAGGTCATCGCGTCCGAAGGCATCGGAGGATTTCCACTCCTCACCGTCGCGGTAGCTGCGCTCGAAGGTGGTGTTGAAACGCGGCCCTTTGTCGGTCTCGTTGCGCCAGATGGAGGCACGAATTCCGCCAACGCGGATTTCATGCACGGGTTTGGTCGGGGCGGGTTTTTTGCTGGGTGTTTGCGGCATGCTTGTTCCTCTCCAGCATTCCAAAACGTCAGCGGCGCGGACGCAACGCCAAAATAATGGGCAAGGATTGCCGGTTTAATTTTTCCTGAATTCTAAAACATTCCCCAATGGGAAATTCATTCTGGGAATCATTGTTGGGAGGCTGGCTGCCCATGCGCGGAAAATGCTGCCAAACAGACGGATGCAAAACTATTACGCAACTGGCGTTCTTTAGCCGTCCAAACAACGGGTCGGGGTTTCCTTAACTGTCCAAACCATGGGCGGGGGATTTCTTTAATCATCCAAAGCATATCTACCGGTTTGGTGGGGTGGCGATTGCTTCCATCAGCCGATAAATCAACCGTGCGGTGGGGTTCTTGCGGGCCTTGCGGCCTTCCAGTTCGTCGTTTTTTGCCTCGGCCAAAATTGTTACAAACCGGGCCTCTTTCAAGATGGCTTTGGCCTGCTCAAAAAACGGGAGATTTTTTTCCACCTCGACGCCCGCCCTGGCCAGCAGTTCCAACTCGTAATCGGAGAGTGGGCGGATGCCCGATAAAACGTGATCCCAATGCGCCGGCACGCGTCCGCTCTTTTGATACGCGGCAAAGACTTTCGGGCTGCCTCCGCCGGTTTTTGGTTTGGCGGCACTTCGCTCAACCCAGGATTGGAGTTTCCAGTCTTCCCCATCGGTGGTTTCCGCCAGCCGCACGCGAAAAATTCCCGAAAGGGTTTCCAAACCATCCAACTGCTGCAATACAGGCCGGGCATTTTGGGTGAACAGTTCCGCCCGCTTGGATTTATGCCGGGGCACATGGGCCGACACCTGCTGCAACAGATTGGTCAGATTGATCTCAAAGGGGTCTTCCTCGGTGTGATGGTGCGCCCGGCTGGGAATGTACAGATAGATGGCTTGGGCGAGGGGAGAAGTGATGGAGCTGAACACGTCGAGGTTCAAGTCCTGCAATTCCCGGAAATTCGCCAGCAGCCCGGCAAACTCCGGGGAAAGGACGCAGCCGTTGAACCACATTTCCTTCTGGCCGGACAGGGCCAACTGGGCATCGCAGCGCCGGGGCGGCCGTTTTTCTATGTCAATCCGCTCGATGAGGCGGAATTCACGGTCAATGTTCGTCCGGATGTCCGTAATCCGAATATAGGAATCCATGAGGTCATGGAGCAGCTTTTTGATGTCCCTGGCATAGCGTCCGCCGTTGCTGTTGGCGTAACGGATGCAGAGTTCGTTGAAGGAAAATTTGACCAGGCGGCTGCTGTGGTCATGTTGACGGCGGAAATACAGCAGCGAAAAGATGATTCGCGCATGGCGCACATCCAAGGCGGGCGGATGCCGGTCGCCGCCCATCGGATGAAAACCGCCGATGACATACCGGTGGTTGCCTACAATGACTTCGCGGGAACCGGTTTGCGGCGCAGCCGCGAAAATGGGCGCGAGAAAATACTCTTTGGGAGCGGAGACAAAGACCGGACGGCGAATCACCAGACCAAACCGCCGAGCCATTAAACTGTCATCCGTCGCCTCCATCTGGCATCGTTTTTAAAACAAATGTGCCGGCGAAGGCAATCCCAGAATCCCAGAATGATTTGAAACAACGGTGTTGACAGGGGTCCGAAACTGTAATGGGATGGCTTTTCCGCGCTATCGGAACTTCCCCATGATCTCCGAATATCTTCCAAACGATGCCACGCCATGCGTGTCACACCGTACCTTGAAAATCGAGGAGGAAGGAGATTTTTCAGAAAAGCGGATCAAGCCGAAAATCCGGCTCATGGGCCGCTGGCTCGAAAAGGCGGGATTTCCCCCGGGCGGCCGGGTTCAGGTTATATGCCGTGCCCCTGGGATTATCGAGCTTCGCATTCCCGATGCGCTGAATTCGAGCGAAGTGAAACAAAGCGATTGGGAACAGTCAGACCTTGCCTTGGGGTAAGGCGTGGCTGGGGCTGTTAAACACTACAGGTAGGGGCTTGCATTATACATAACTTATGTTGTGCGGGCGGCAGGAGAAGGGTGAAAATTCAATTACTTTGGGCGGTTGTCACGACAACTTTTTGCCTGACGTCCGCCGGTTTGCCGTCGGCCAAAACCAATCGGGTGAACGAGACTTTTGCAGTGAGGTTCGTGGTGGTGAATGGCTGGGGACTGGTGATGACAAAATTGAAGTTGTTGGTGGCACCCGGTTCAAGACCGGTGCGGTTCCGGCCGATGATCCATCTGGTGGACTGGCCAACCATCTTGCCCTGGGCGTCCAGCAGGAAGCAGACAGCACGGGCGGATTCAATTTTTTCGGGCAGTCCGTTTTTTATCGCCAGTTTCACGACAGCCTTCTGGCCGACAATCTTTGCTGGCGAAACCGCAACCACAAGCTGTGCCATTGCGAATAATGGGCAGAACAATATCGCGATTAAAACGAAGTGTTTCATGGAGTTGAATGTTGGCAATTCGGCCATTGTGGACGGTCTAAATACGGCTATTCTTCGCGCTGACATAGCTGGTGTGGTCGCATCCCTGACTGAAAGCGAACCGGACGTGCTGGGGTGAAACAAACCCGCAAACCACGGCCTTGGTCAACCAGGACAGCACTCCGAGGCGGGCATGGTGTTGGGATGTTAAGTTGGATGTAGGCGAGCTTTTTCATCGTTCGTAGCCGAGAAGCCACGCCAGCGTTTTTTTCTTGGCATCGCGCGTGCTTTGGTTGGCGTGTGAAGTTCACAACCCGTTACTCTGCGGAATGGATCAATCAACGCATGTTCGCTGGCGTTGTTCATCAATAGTCAGATGGCCCTTCAACATGTTCACCCAATGAACGAATTGCTTGCGCGGCATGTTCCGCCACTTGACGGCTAGGAAATTCGTATGTCAGACAAATCGCTTGCGATGCATGACCTTCGGGCAGTTCCTTAAAACTTAAAACGCCGCCCAGTTTAACAGCCTCGTTTGAAACGCGTGCTTCGCGGGTTAAATCCTCTGGCACTTTATAATAAAATTCTAATATTACGCTCATAAAATCTCATTGTGATGATTCGGGGAAGAAAATATGTCCCCAACTTCCGCCGGTTCCTTTTTTGCCAGTAGTCCAATTGGCATATTTTATATGGGGCAAGTAGTTGCCAACCTCTGGCTCGGCTGGTTGAACCTGAAACCAATTTTTTACACCAGCCGGAGGACTGGCATAAGGTTGGCCAGCGACAGCTTCTGGTAACTCGACTGCATCTGGCATAGCTTGTTGAATCATTGCACGCGCCTCTTCCAACGAGGAAGTCATTATATCAAATTTTCCCGGGGCGGCAATGCCGGCTATAGCGCGCCGAAATTCGTTGTTTAGCATTGCGCCAGGCCCCATGCCAGCAATTTGTCCGTTCGGCATGAGTTCACCCGGAACGAATGTATCCTTTACGGCCACAAAAGCGGGCATGCGAACAGTGGGCAGTTGTATTCCTTTGGCAAAGTTGAAACCGCCATAAGCAAAGGCTGCCGAGTTGATAAAACTCACGGTCGCGCCACCGGCGGAGTTCATGCGCTGTTGGTAATTCAAGTTGTTGCCCAACGAATAGGGATTCAACGAAAGGCCGTAACCGGCTTCGTAGCCGCCAGCAAACGCTCCCCATAACGGGTTGATCGTCGCATTGGCCGCATTGAACGCATTGCCGTCTTGAACCTGCAAGTTCGCATGGTAAAGGTTGGCTAGTGCCTGACTATTCGCATTGAGGCTGTCAATGAAAGGCTGGGCACGCTCCGCGCCCATGTCTGCCTGTTTGGTATTACCCATCAACCGCATCATGCCCGCATATTGGACTTGCGAATTCGCCCCCATGGCGGAACCGATTTCCTTCATGACGGATTTCGCATCACTGGCCAGGTTGTTGTAAACCGCTTTGCTAAACAGGCCGTTCGGGTCGAAGTAGTCAGCCGGGTCGCCCCCGCAGAAGCTGTATCCGTTGGGGTCGCCATCGTTCCACATGGGGTCATAGGTAAGCCACTGGCCGGAAACAGGGTCATAGTCGCGCATTCCAAGGTGGTAATAACCGGTCACGTCCACCTCCCGTCCGTGCCAGACGGCCGATTTTGTGAAGTCCACGCCGTTGCCGAAGGCCACCGGAGTGTAACCGGGCACGGAACCATAGGCCGCCTGCCGTGCCAGCGTCCAGGAGGCCACGCCGTTCGTCACCTCGGCCAGCACGTTGCCCCGCGCATCGCTGATGTTGGGATTGAACGTATTGATGTACGGCGACACGCCTTCAAAGCCGCCTGTGCCATTAAGTCCGCCAAACACCCCGTTGGCATCCGGCCCGTACAGTTTCCAGACAGTCTGGATGCTGGGCGATGTCCCCGCTTGCAGGAATTCGGTTTCGGGCGCGGAACTGAGCGTCAACCCCAGTTCAAGGAACTGCGCCTGCGGGTCATAATACGAATTGAGCGTCTGCGGCGGAACTGTTGACGGCACTCCGTTTGAAACGAGGGTGGTGATAGTGGCGATCCGCCGGTCTAATCCGTCATACACCGCCGACCAGTTGAAACCGTAATTGTTGGTGTTACGCATCATCACCAGCCGCAACCGGCCCTTGGCGTCATACGAAAGGAACTGGGTGCGATTGGTTGAGCCGCTGGCATTGCGGTAAACGCGGTTGGTGACGTTTCCGCTAAAGTCGTAGGAATCGAACGTGACCTGATTCGTGATCGAATTCGTGAAAGTGTTGGTTGCCCAAGCGGTGTAAAAACCGCTGGGATGCAACGCGCTTACTTTCAACTGGTGCATCCCCTGCGATAGTTCGATGAACGTGCGCCACTGCATGTTGTTGGTGCCGACATCCAGAATTTGAATCGGCTGGTTGTCCAGCCAGGCGGACAGCGTGGATTGGCCGTTGACGTTGCCGTAAGCCAGAAACCCGATGGCGTTGTTCGTCTCGGTGTTGACGCGGGAGAACGCGTCGGGAATGCCGCTCCACCACAGGCCGAAGCTGGCACCGATCGGGCCATCGGTTGTTAACGCGCCGGGGCCGCCCGCCACGCCACGGTCATAGACAAAGGAGTTCGTCCAGGTGGTGCTGGCATTGAGGTTCAACTGCTCCTGCGTCAGACGGCGGCTCAAATTCGCATACGCATAGACGCGGTTATCGGTGAAATCCCCCCGCACCAAAGTATGGTTGGTTAACAGTCCGTCCCCCGACCATGCCAGCGTTTCGCCTAATTGCGGCAGGGTGTTAACCGTGGTGGCGATGGTTAACGGACGGCCTTCGCCGTCGCGCGAAGTGACGGCCGTGTTCCGGCCATGCACCAGGCGGTTGGTCAGCAATCCGGCGGTGTTATAGCTGTACGTTCCGTTGGCGGTGGGGTTGCTGGCGTAGATGAGCGAGCCATCGGCCTGCCAGGCGTAGCCATAGCTTGCGCCGCCGACATTCAAAGCGCTGCGCCGTCCGGTGGCATCCCAACTCTGACTGGCACCGTAGGAGAAGGCGCCGCCATTGACCGATTCGGTCGCCATCTGGCCATACGGGTCAAACGTGCGCTGCACCGATGTCGTCGGGCCGGTGTTGGTGCTGGCGAATTGCTCGGAATAGTTGGTGACGTAACCGCGAGGATCATATTGCCAGGCGGTGGTGAGGTTCTGTTCCGGGAGCAGGCCGGTGGCGGCCTGGCTGGTGACGCGGAACCGGTCGTCGTAGGAATACGCGTTCGTGGTGAGGCGTCCGTCAATCCGGGTTTGGAGCAGGCCGGCGAACGGGCTGCCCCCGGCGAAGTAGGCATAGGCGTTGGTGCGGGTGCCGGAGGTGCCGCTCACCAGCCAGTCTTTCAGCTTCTGCCCGGCATTGTTGTAGGATGCCAGCATTTGCACGTTTGGCGCAGTGCCGGGCAGCGTGCGGTTGGTGAGATTGCCCATGGCGTCATACGCGTAGGTGGTGAAAGCGTTGTCCCGGTCATATTTGGCAACCAATCGGTTTAGTCCGTCATACGCGAAGGTGGCGGTAGTCCAGGTGGTGATGGTTCCGCCGGCGGACGAGTCATGCTGTTGGACAACCAGGTTTCCGGCGAGGTCGTACTGGTTCAAATTGAACTCGCTTACGCCCGGCGACGGATAGGCGATAGAGAGAACGTTCTGCCCGTCGTTGTCGGCGTACACGGTGTTGACGATTGCGCCGCTGCCCGCGCCGTTGGTAACGGTGACGCTGGAAAAATCGGGCGCGTAGGCCAGAGAGCTTTGGCGGATGAGTGCGCCGGTTGCGCCGAACAGCTTCGTTTGGGTCACGCGCCCGAGGGCGTCGAACCATGACACGGCGGCTTCTCCCGCCGCGTTGATGTTGGTGGTCACCAAACCGGCGGCGTCATAGAAATTGGTGCCGGCCTGTTGCAACACATTGGTGACATACGAAAGCGGCCCGCCCGGATTGATCCCTTGCGGCAGGACGCTGACCGTGACGATGGCCGGGCCGGCGGTGGCCTTGACCCGGTTCAAACCGTCATAAACAGTGGTGAAAGCGTTGCCGCCCTCGTCCACCCGCCGGATGACATTCCCGCGCCGGTCCAGCCGGACGGAGTTGGTCGCCTCCGGCGTGCCGGCGGCGGAATAGAAGACATGGGTAATGATGCGGTTGGCATCATCATACGTTGTCTGCCAGTACGCGCCGTTGGACTGAACTTCGCGCTTGATGCGGCCATCCAAGTAATACCGCCAGGCATTGGTCGAACCGTCCGGGTAAACGCTTAACTTCGGAAGCCCGTTGGTCGTGTACAGGTTGGTGGTGACGCCGCCCAGCGCATTGGTGTAATACGCCACCAGGCCGCCGGGTTCGTAGGCAAACCCCTCGCTGCTCAAAAGCGTGGTGCCGTTGGTGTCGAGGTGCTGCCGCTGGACGAGCTGGCCTAGGGCATCCCACCGGTTGGTGGTCATCGCCCCGCGCGGGTCAACGGTGAGCAACAGGTTGCCGAACTTGTCGAATTGGCAGGAGGTTTGGGCGTAGAGATTGTTACCGGCGGGCGCTTCCAAGCCGGTGCCGTCCGCCTTGGCCTCCGCCCGCCAGCGGATGTCCGTCGTCAGCCTTCCGGCTCCGTCGTAATCATGCCACTGGTAATCCGCCGGGTTGGAACGCGGGCCTTGATACCATTGCAGCTCGCCGTTCTCGTTGTAATAGGCGAATTCCGAAAACATCGGCACGGACTGGCCGGCGGCGAACACTTCGTGGCCGGTCGGACGCCGCATGGCGTCAAAGCTGAATTCCGAAGTCTGGCCGGCGGCATCCGTCCGCTGGATGACATCGCCCTGGTCGTCACAGGTGAAATAATTCGTCACCGCCGGGTCGCCGGTGCCGGTGAACTGCACGGACTGCGTCAGGTAGCCCCGTCCGTCAAAGCTCCATTGATTGGTCGCGGCATCCGGCGAATTGACGGCAATAATTTCCTGTTGAAGCACGCCCAAGGCCACGTTCGTCAGCGTGAGATTCCCATTCACGACCACGTTGGTCACGTTGCCGTAGGCAAACTGGTTCGTTGCCGTCGGGGTGCCGCCGGGGGCGAAGATCACATATTGCGGCAGGTAGGGATACTGCGGGTGATACGCGGTCTGCACCGAATTGCCCGCCGGGTCGGTGATTTGCACGGGCAGGTTGTTGGCATTGTAGCTTGCCGTGTTGGTGGCGTATTGCAGGGTGCCGTCGCCGGTGAGGTCGCCCCATGAATAGGCGTTGGTCAGGTTCCCATGGCTGTCGTATTGGTACTGCGTCCACAGGCCGCGCTTGTCTCGCGTCTGATACAGGCTGCGCGGATAGCCGGGCGCGGTCGCGTTGTCGGCATACCAGGTTTGGATGACCTTCTGGCCAAGCTGATCCGTGTTGGTCGTGACCATGCTGTTGGTGTAGTCGTACCGGCAGGTGTTGCCGTTGACATCCTGGATGACGGTGTAGCCGCTGACGAAGTTCGTGTAGGAATTGGTGATGCTGAAATTGTTCGCGTAGGTGAAGATGGCGTTGGTGTACAGATTCAAATCCGTGCCCACGGTGGCCAACTGGTTGGTGACCCGCCGTTGACTGTCATAGATGTTTTCCAGGACGCGCCCGTCCGGCTTGAATTCCTCGACCAGCAGGTGGGTGGAATCCACATACGTCGTGCCGCTGTTGGTGTACTGCGTGTGCTGATATTCGTACGTCTCCTCCGAGCCGTCCGGGCGCACTGCCAAAACGAGGTCGCCGAAATCGTCATATTGGTAGGACGCGCGTTCGCCGCTGCTGGTGTAGGCTTCACTGACATAGCCGCCCGCGTTGTAGTCCAGGCCCAGGTAATTGCCGTTGCCGCACTGGATGCGCGTGACGCTGCCGTAGTTGGGCTGCGTGCTGTCGGTTCCATACGAGAACGTCCACGCGTTGCCCTGCGTGTCCTGCCAGTTCGTCAGATACGGGCGCGTCCGGGAAACCGTGTTGGTCGGGGTGCTGACGGGGAACGAACGGACGACGTAGGTGCGGAGGCCGCCGTCGGCCTGCGCGAGGGTGTAAAGCTCGTTGGTGCCGCTGAACGAGTGGGTGACGCCGGCATTGAACGGATTGTAAATCGAGCCGATGCGTCCGTTGCCGTCATTGTCCAACTGCGGGTTGTTCGCCAGATTGGGCAGATACAGATTGGTGTTGCCCGCCTGCTGGCGGTAGGCGATCACCGAGCCGTCCAGTTCGACGGCGGTGAGGATGACGTTCGTGGCCGTCGCGGTGGCGTTGGTGGTGATCTCGATGTAGGGCACGACGTTGATGTCCCAGCCGTAGCCGAACCCGTTCCGGTCGTCCTGATTCTGGCTGGAATAATTGCGGCGCAATTGCAGGGGCTGCGGCCCGGCCAGCGTCAGGTCTACGGCGGTGTGGTAAAATTCGCCACTCAGCACGTTGACCGGGTCAGCCACATACTTTGCAGCGTTCTTCCACGTGGGCGACCCGGTGTTGCCGCTGTCGAGCGCGTGGGTCAGGCTGGTCGCCACCGGGGTGGACTGGGGGAAGTGGTACAAGTCGTTGATCTGCTGGCTCAGATTGACCTGCGACGGCGGGGTGAACGTCGCGGTGATCTCGTACCGGTTCGCCGGCATGACGTAGGGCCAGATATAGAAGGAGCCGCCGTACCAGTCGGGAGCGGTCCAGAAATAATCGGCGGAAGAGCCGGAGCTGGGACTGGCGCCATAATACAGGTCGCCGCCGGTGTTATAGAGGCCGTAACTGGAACTGGCGTCCAGGCTGGTGCTGGCCGAAAGCGAGTCCTGCGGGTTCGCGCCCGAGGCATAAACGGTGGAGAGGGCGGCGGGCGTGTCGGCAAAGAACAAACTGTTTTGCCCCAGGACGCCGTTCATGTTGACGCTGATAATGCTGGCCGACTGGCTTTTGCCAACCACCACCAACCCCATGCCACGATACGCCGCCGCCTGCAAGGATACCGGGCCGGGGGTGATGTAGGCGCGGACGTAGTCCGCATCCCAGCCGTTGAAGGCGTTCAGCACCGCCGTCCAGATGTTCGTGTCATACAGCGCAAGCGGGGTTTGGCCGTAACCCGCCGCGTTGGTCGCCCCCACCGTCAGGTAATTGTTCCGGTTGAGTTCGATGATGCCGGCCGCGCCGTTGGTGGTACGCTGCTGGGCCAGCCGCAACAGCACGACGGCGGAGACGGAATTGGCCGACTGATAGTAGCCGTTGATGATGCTGTGCTCCTGCGCGGCGATTTCGCCGTCCATGAGGGAGGAAAAGTCATCCGTCCCCGCCAGCGGGTCGTTGCCTGAATCCGGGTGGCTGGTGCCGTTGCCCGCGTGCGCCATCTCGCTGTAAAACATGTCCATGCTCGGGCGCATGAAGTTCTGCGCCCCCAACTGTTCCGAGGTCAGGCGGGACAGCCCTTCGGCATACCACGAAATCACCTGGGTCTTGTGCAACTGTTCGCAGACCGGCAGGAACTGGCTGACGTGGGCATAATAATCCATGCCCATCATATAGGCGGCGAGCGCCTGATAGCTGGCCACCGAGGGAGTCTGGTTGGTGTTCAGCGACCATTGATAGCTCGTCTGCTGGAAAGCCTGGGCATGGACGTTGATCATGGCCGGCGTGACCCGTCCGACGTTGAAACAGACGGCGGTGATGTCGGCGGCGTTGAACGGCCGGTTCGGAGTGGCGAATTGCAGCGTTTCCGTCACGCCCAGATACTGGTTGGTCGGCGAGAAGTTGATCGCCTGATTCCGGCAATGCGTCAGGCTGAGATTGAACAGCGAGTCATTGGTGCTGATGGTCAGCGTGGCCGACTGGCAGTTGGTCATGAACGGGTCGGCGGTGGTGAACGCGCTTTGGTTGGTGTTGCCCGGAACATAGGAGGCCAGCCAGAGCGTGAGGCCGCCCGCCCCGTTGGTGGCCAGGTACATTTCGCGGTTGTGCAGGTCGGCCATCCGCAATGGGCCGACGGTCATCTGCGTGTTGGTGTTGGCCTGGCTGCAAACGGTCAGCGTCACCGTGTCGAACATGTTGGTCATGGCCGGCCAGACGTTGGTGATGTCGGTCAGGCTGTCCACGACGCCCACTTGCACGAGGTTGCTGACCACGCTCGGGGTCGGGAAATCCTGCCAGCGTGAATAGTAGTTCTGGCGGTTGAAAGCGGTGAGGCCGATGTCGTCCACCGAAATGCCGGGGGCGTTGGTGAGCAACTGCTGCTTGATGAAGCGCGGAAACAGTACGCTGGGCGCGTCGCTTTCCTGGCTCAGTCCCAGAATGTTCGTGTCCCCGTAGAGATAATGCGACAGCCACTTGAAGCCGTTGTCGTAATTGGTCGGCATGTAATCATAGAGGTTCAAGCCCTCGGTGATCTGGGTGTCTTTGAGCCATGGGAACAGGTGAACCGTCTGGTTGCTGATGGTGACGGCCACCCACGGGTAGTTCACCGTGATGAGCGTGTTGGTGGTGTAAAGCTGGCCGTACTGGTTGACCGCGCCATGCAACTGCATCCGCAGCAGAGTGCTCAGCCGCGAGTCGAGCATCTGCACGTTGTTGTTGGTGGGGAACACGTAGGCGGCGGAATACCCGGCCTGCCGGAGCAGATACACCAGCAGGGAACATTGCTCGACCGGCGAACCCTGGCCTTCCAGATACACGTCCAGCGCGCTGCGGTTGACGCCCCCCTCATTGACGACGGCGGCGGATGCCTGGCCGTTGTTCGGGTTGTAGGCCAGCGCGTCGGTGAGTTCGATCTGGTTCTGAACGTAGTTGGCGATGGCAATCGGGTCGTTGTTCAGGTTCGTGGCCAGTTGATCCAGAAGCGGGTTATCCAGCAGTTCCGGGCTGTCGTTGATCGCCGAGAAAATGCCGTTGGTCAGGGTCAGGGCGTTGGTGACAACCGCGTTCAGGTTGGTCAGTTCGCTGGGCGATGCCCCCTGATAGAAGGAGGGCATCGGCGTGCCGTTGAATTGCGGCTGGCCGACGAAGACCGACCGCCACGCGGGACGGGTCTGGAAGTCCAGGCTGTACAGCCGATCCCAGCCGACCGTCCCGGCGGAATTTGTCACCATGGGGTACAGGTTCGTGGACAGGGGCACCGTACCGATGCCTTCGACGACGTAACCGCACCCCATATTGGTCGTGCATTCGTGGGTGATGACATACGTGCTGCTTTGGGCGTTGGTGAACTGCGGCACCACGCCCCAGGCCCCGCCGTTTTCCGCCGCGAGTTGAATGGTGGTGCTCAGACCGTAGGCGTTGGTCGTGAGGGAAAAGCCGTTGGTGGCGAATTGCAACCAGTTCGTCGCGTCAATGGCGATGGTGCGGCGGGGGATGGCGATGTAGTTGGTGGCGATGGGCGCAATCAGGTTGGTCTGGCCGGGGGTGAAGCTCGACAGGTTGTAAACCAGAATCCGCAGAGGGGTGGCGAAATTCGTGCCGATGCCGTTGGTCGTTTCATACTGCGCCCCGCAGTACACCCCGAATTTGACCTGCTGGTTGACGTACAGAGTCGAACCTCCGGCGGTCGCGCCAAACGCGGCGATGGGGTTGTTGAAATTGGTGGCGTAACCGTAATAGTTGGTGGCAATCCCGGCGACGTTTGTGGAGGAAAGCAGGCTCAGGTGGGTGCGAACATCGTTCGTCAGCCGGGTGAACCACGGAAAGCCGCCGCCGAAGTTTTCCGAATTGTTCCCCAAATCGTCCAGGCGGAAGCCGGTCTGCTGGGTCAGGGGAATGATGAAGGAGGCAAACGTCGGGTCGTAGCTGACGCCCCGCTGGAAGCGGTCGTTAGCCAGGCTGGTAACGCCGTTTCTGCTCAGACTTGGGATCAGGCTCGCGGCATTCCAGACATTGGATGCCGCCAGCACGGCGGGCGGGCCGATGATTGGCCAGACATTGGTATTTTGCCAGGTGGTGCCCACGGTCGTGCCAAGCTGGTTCGGCTCGAAATACAGCTTGGTAACGAAGGCGCTGTCCGAGCCGCTTTTAAAAACCGGTTGCACCACGTTGGTTCCGGTCACCGGATAATCGGTGGAATAGGTATAACCGGCCACGTACGCATTGGCATTGGCATCCAACGCCACGGCATTGGCAGAATCCTCCTGGCTGCCGCCCAGATAGGCGAAATTTTCCAGCACGTTGCCGGCACTGTTGAGCCTGGCCACAAAGGCGTCTAAATTGCCGGAATTGACGCTCCCGTAATTCGCATACGGCGCAAAATCAGTCGAGCCGGTCTGCCCGGCCACGACCACTTCACCGTCAGCCTGGACTGCCACACCATTGGCTATATCAGATTGCGACCCGCCCAAATAAGTCGAGTAAAGGAGCTGACCTGAAGGAGACAGCTTGGTCAGAAACCCATCGGAAACCGATGTGCTGCCATTGCCATTGATGACGCTCAGCAACGCATTGGTGATGGGAAAATTGGCGGAAAACGTGGTTCCCACTATGTAAGCGTTCCCATTTGTGTCCGAACCAACTCCATTGGCCCAATCGTTGACGTTTCCCCCCAGATAGGTGGCATAGATGACATTCGTCCCGGTGTGATCCAGTTTTAAGGCGAATGCATTGTACGTGCCGCCGCCATACGTAGTTTGGATGGCGTTGGTCACCGGGAAATCCGTTGATCGCGTTTCACCCACGGCGTAGAGATTCCCGCTTTTGTCCAAGGCAATTGAGCTTACATATTCCTCCTCATACCCGCCATAAAAGGTGGAATATACCCTGGATTGGCCATTGCTGCTGATCTCAGTTATGAATGCATCATAGGCATCAGGATATGAGTCGCCGGCATAGTTGGAGTATGTTTTAGAGGTTGATTGAATCGCGTTGGTGACCGGGTAATCGTTATAGGCTTGCCCGCCCACGTAAATGTTGTCTTGCGAATCAACTGCTATGGCACCGGGATATGCTCCGGTGTCTGTGCCCAAATAGGTGGAATAGACAAGTTGTGAGCCATCTGCGCTGAGCTTGCTCATAAAACCCTGCACATGGCCTGCAAAGTATCCATAACTGTCGACATAGTAAGACAGATTTGTCGTGATCAGCCCATTGGTGGTGACTGGAAAATCCTGACCATACGTGTACCCGGTAACGTACGCATTCCCCTGTGCGTCTGCCGCAATTCCAACGGCTGCATCGGACACAGTGCTTCCTAAATAGGTATAATAAACGAGATTAGTTCCGGTTTTATCCAGTTTCGCTACGAAGCAGTTTTCAAGCGGAAAGAGTCTAAGCGAAGAAACGGCTCGGTTGTTTGTTTGAAAAGCTCCCGAAGTGGCCGCACTGGATGATGAGGGAGCGGCCCAACCACAAATATAAGCATTGTCATGGGAATCAATGGCTAGGCCCCAAGCGCTGCTTTGCGCCGAACCGCCTAAAAACGTGGAGTAGCTGAGTACGGGGTCAATTACCAAGGAGCTACCATGGTCGTAAGATCCAAGTTCAAAGCCCAATTGGTTTCCGTGAAGGTGAAATTCACAGGTTACTTCATGACGAACGCCCCCGGTCATCTGGTATGCGACGGGCTTTTTGAAATGCGCCATCCGTCCACCAACCGAAATCGCCAGACTGCCATCCGCCTCCACTCCGGCGTGATCGGCACCGGTCATGTTCAATTGAATGACACTGGCGTCTGTGCCGGGGGAAACCACATAATCGTATTCCAGCATGGTCTGGTTGCCATGAAAATTGAGGTCAATGCCGGGGTAGAGGTCGTGATAATGGACGCGGCCAAATGCCGAAACGCCGGTGCGCCAGCCGGTTGGGTCGTTTCCAAGCAGATAATTGATTTTTTCGGGAAGCGTCTGTTCCGGGGAAAGCTCCGCATTCGTGTTGGCTCCGGCAAAGCTCAAATGAACCAACCCGAATTGATGCGCCTGAGGCCGGTCGTGCGGCGCGGGATGCCGGTTGGCAAAGTTGGCAGAATCCGCGTTCGTGCTGACATCCAGCGCAAGCACCATTTCAGTCGGGGTAAATGCCATGGAATAACCGCTCCCCTGCGTCAGGTAACGGACATTGGAATCAGTCTGACCGATGTTTTGCTCGAAACGCAATGAAGTCTGGCCGTAGCCGGCAATGGCATTCGCGTGCCCGGCAGGCATGGCGCTGACGGCGGTTGAAATGACGAGTTGCAGGCAGGCGATGAACGGAAGCCATGGGCTGGCAGGGAACTGCTTAAATTTCATGGAAAGGTGCTTTCGGACGGTTAATTGAGCGTGGAGCCGTTGGCGGGACTGGCAATGGTGATCTTCAATATGTTGGTCGGATTGCTCGGGTTGGCCGCCTCCCAAAGCGGGATGGCGTTGGTGTCCAGCAGTCCCCTAAAAAATGCGGCGGGGTACGTCCAATTGCTCAAAATAAAATTGGTCTGGCCGACGTTTCCGACGGCCGCCGCCGTCCAGGGATAATCCACCGGATCATTAAGCACCGGCGTCCACCATAATTCGTAGCTGTATGTGGGAACGGCGTTGGTGATGGTGATGGAAAACTGGTTTGTGCCCAAAGGTGCCATGGTCAAAACCGGCACGGTTTGCGACAAGGCCGTAAATGTAATGGCAATAACGGCTGCGCTAGTACCGCCAACCCCAACAAGGGCGGATAAATGCTTTCTGATTTTTTTCATGTGGTCGGTGGTTTGAACAACGGGCAGGAAAATGTTTCTCTCCTTTCTGTCCTTATGATCAGATCCGTCTCAATTTATTAAGCCTCTCTTTCCTCGGGAAGCTTTTTGTTTATAGCCGCTAATCGGGAAAAAACAAGCGCAATATATTCTTATGATCCGGGGCATCCGGGCAATGCTTGGGACTTCAGTTGGCCATTCCGCTCCAATTCATTGTCATCGTTTTAATTCCCGACGCGAATGTTGCAAAACGCCTTCTCGTTGGCAATAGAAATATAACGCTAGGGTTATGGTTACAAGCCGTGCGGAATTGTCTCCACAAGGATATTTGGGCCGGGTATATTGCCGTGTATTGATCCGCTGACCACAGCAGAGGTCGCGCGGATGCTCGGAATTTCCCAATCACGGGTGCGCCAGTTTGTTCTTGCCGGTCGCCTCAAGGCGAAAAAACTTGGCCGCGATTTGGTGATTGAGCGGAAGGAAGCCGAGCGGTTTCGGCGCGAAGGCAGGCTGCCCGAAGGACGGCCTGCCAGTGTGAGAAAAAAACCATTACGCAAGCGTTAGAGTTAACCCCCGGCAACAATTAACCGATGGCTTTGATTACTTGACGGCAAGGACGCCTTAATTTCACTGCCGGTGATCCTTGGTCTTGGCTGCCTTGGCAATGGCGCGGGTCATGAGTTCCGCCGGTTCAACCCCAACAGCGGCGGCAAGCAAGGGAATCTCATAATCGGCGACACACCGGATTTGGGCTTCAATTTTCGCCAGTGTTCCCCGACTCAAGTCCCATCCTATGAGATTGAGTTTGGCGACAAGTTGAGCCTGCAACATGCCCTTTTTGTCGCGCAATTCCCGGATCACCGGACCAACGATATTTTGGGCTTTAGTCATGTTCTAAAATCGGAGCTTGACGATACTGGAAAGTGTGCGAACTTGTGTTCTGATAACGGAGCATAATGTGAAGCGTATGTTTATCAAACGACTAGGCGGAGGGCGTGTCTTTTGTTCAAGTGGTCATGCCTGCCCGCAAATATTGGAAATGGCTGGCGGCGATTTCGCCGTTGTTGGCACGGATATTACCGGAGAGGCGGTTCCCATGATGCCTCCCGGCCCCGGTGTCGGCCCTCAAGAACGCGTTGTCCTGGTTCCCCGGCATGTCTTGGCGGCTGCACGAGAAGAAATTCCTGCCGCATAAAAGCCTGCTTGCATTCAACGCCCATGCCGTTTTAGAAACGGTCATGGGTGCTTTTTCTTATTGGGCGACGGACAATTGGTTCAGTCTCGTTCAAACCTTGGGCATCGTGGGCGGTCTCTGGCTTACGGCATCATCAGCAAATCGGGAGGCGAAAGCGCGGGAGATTCAAAACCTGCTCACCCTTTCCGAACATCATCAAAAACTGTGGATGGAATTCGTGGGGCGGGAAGACTTGGAAAAGATTTTTGATCCCGCCGCCGGCACGCAACCCCCCCTGGCGACAATAGCTGAAAAGGAATATCTCAATTCCGTGATTGTGCATTTCCAAACAGGTTGGTGGATCGCCCGCTCTGGTGGAATCACTCCGCTTGAAGAAATCAGGAGGGATGCCCGAAGCTTTTTCTCACTCCCCTTGCCTCGCGCCGTTTGGGAGGAAACCAAAGCAACCAGAAACCAGCAATTTGTCAGGTTCGTGGAAAACGCACTGAAATCACGGCGTTGATATTTGGGGTGGCTGATCGCTGTTGGCGTTTTCCGGCGCGTTTGAAAACTTCACCTTTTGAGCCATCGCCTGACTGTGCTCATTCCGCAAATGCCCATAAGTCTTCATGGCGAGTGCGCCGCCGTCCTTGTGGCCAAGCCAGCGTGACACGGTGGGGATGTCCACGCCGGATTCAATGCAACGAGTGGCGAACAGATGCCGCAAATCGTGGTGGGTGATTCGTTTGATTCCCAAAAGCTTTGAGGCGCGGTCAATGGACTTCTGGCATTCCCAAACCCGCATAATGGGGGTCTCCGGGCTTTCCTCCGGGCGTTCGGCTCTAATGTGTTCCAAGAGCTTTCGCATATCGGGGATCATCGGCACGACTCGGCTTTCACCCACATGCCGCCCTTTCAATCCCGTTTCTGGATGGCCTCTGACGAGAATTTCCCCGCGTTTGAAATCGCAATCGTTCCAAGTGACAAATTTTGCTTCGCCGATTCGTAATCCGCCATAAGCCAGGAACTGAACAAGGTCGGCGGCGGGTCTGGCAAAGCCGTTGACTGGTCGCGCCACTTCAGCCACAAGCTTTTCAAACTGGCTGAATTCAGGCAGGGCAATCAGCTTCTTGGTGCGTTCCTTGGTGCGCTGGGCGGACAGGGCGGGGTTGTCATAGCGTGCGCCATATTCAATGGCGACCGCGAACACTTTGCGGAGAATGCTGACCGTGTGGTTGTGCGAGGAGGAACTGTTTGATTTGGCGTTTTTCACGCTCCATTCCAGACATTCGGTGTTGGAAATCCGGCTGACATCTTTTTCTGTCAGCCCCGGCCATGATTTCAGCAAGGCAGAGATGCGAAACTTATAGTACTCTTGGGTCTTGGGTTTGACATCTGGGTTGTCCGCCAATCGGGTTTTGAAAACTTCCAGCGCATCCCCAAAGCTCATCTTACCGTTGGCGACAGCGTTGACGCTTTGCACTTTTTGCCGCTCGATTTTTTCCAAATCGGCCAAACGCAACTTGGCGACGGTGATGGAATTTGTTTTGAGACTGCGACGAATGAGCTTGCCCTTAACGCGCAATCGGGCAAAATAAACCTCAGACGGCCTGTAGCGGACTAGATTGGCATAAGCTGTCTTTTGCCAGACTGAGTCCTCTGTTGTGTTGTCGTCTTTAGCATTCACGGTGTCAGTATCAGATTGCAGTATCAGATTGTCAATCCACACCGGAAATGCCACAATAAAGAGGCCGTAATAATTGGTTCGGGGCGTAGCGTAGCCCGGCTAGCGCGCTTGCTTGGGGTGCAAGAGGTCGGGAGTTCAAATCTCCCCGCCCCGACCATTTAATATAAGTTTTCTCGGTGTGCTCGTGGTTCCTGCCACTTTCCTTCCAAAAGGGTAATTGGCAGGGCTTTTATAGCCATGAAAACCGAACGATTCCCGCTGACAGTCACAGAGCTTGGCGTGTCGGCCAAACTTCGATGGACTTTCCAAGTCAAAGCCGGAAAACGTATGATTCCTTCTTCGTAAGCCTGTCGTGAACATTCATCTTCGGCTTTGATTGCAAAAATGGTTTCCCGGCCAACAGCCGAATATTATTCGCCAAAAGGAAGGTTTGACGCCGGCAGAAGACGGAATTTGAACATCGGTACCACACCTTGATTTTCCGGGCGGATGATATTATCTGTCTTCAATGATTGCGGTTACATTCGAATCTTTGTCAGCCGGTCGGGCGTGGTTGCCGGCCGGGTCCGCCTTGCGGAGGGAGTTCTCCTCGCATTTGATTGCCCGGGCGTGCCGTTCCGCCCGGTGGCGGTTCTGGTCATTGTTGTGATCGCGGCGTGGCGCCGGCCCCGAATATTTTCTGGTAAAAAATGAGCACACCAAACTTGACTGCCTTGACTGCCAACGGCGTGCGCGCCGTTGTTTTTGACATCTCCGGAACCGTGCTGGACTATGGCTGCCGCGGCCCGGTTGCCGCGTTTGTGGAACTGTTCGCCCGCCATGGCGTGACCGTTTCCGCGGCGGAAGCCCGCCGTCCGATGGGCACCCACAAGCGGGACCACATCTGGACGCTCCTTTCCGACCCCGCCGTTGCCGCCCGTTGGGAGGCCGCGAGCGGTTGCCGGCCCACGCTGGCGCTGTTGGATGAACTTTGCGCGGAGTTTGCGCCGTTGCAGGCCGAGGTGTTGAAAGATTATTGCGATCTCATTCCCGGCGTGCCGGAGCTGGTGGCGGAACTGCGCCGGCGGCGGATTAAAATTGCCAGCACCACCGGCTTTGAAAGCGGCATGATTGCGGATTTGATCGCCAGCGCGACGCGGGACGGCTACATCCCCAACGTGTGGGTTTGCCCCGACCGGGTTGGCAAGGGGCGGCCCGCCCCATGGATGATTTATTATGCGGCGCGCGAAATGGGTGTTTATCCGCTGCGCACCTTTGTCAAAGTGGGCGATACGCCGGCGGACGTGGCGGAAGGTCATGCCGCCGGGGTCTGGGTGGTGTCCGTGGTCCGTTCGGGCAACGAGGTCGGTTATTCCGAAGCGGAACTGGCCGACTTGCCGGTCGCGGAACGCGAAGCCGTCATTGCCGCCGCCTACGAGAAGCTGGCCGCCTGCAATCCGCACTACCTGATCGATTCGGTGGCCGACCTGTTGCCGGTATTGGACGAGATTTCCGAACGCATTGCGTGCGGGGAAATGCCCAGTCCGGCGGAGGCCACGGTTCCCATCTTGGCACTCGCCCAACGACCGGTGGCGATCTGACGGCAAAATCCGCTTGCCGTCAACGTCCGGATTCGGCCGCCGCTCAATGGCTGCGGCCGATGCGGATGCCGACACGGTAGGCGCCGGATTTCAATCCGCAGTCGAAAGCCTCGTTGACCGTGTCCAGATTGAACTTGTCCTCGATCAGGCTGGCAAACGGAAACCGCCAGTGGTTCTGCTCCATGAAATCCACGCCGGCGATAAAGTCCTGTTCGTTGTAATTGTGCAGTCCCTTGAGGGTATGCACATTCCGGATGAGCTGTTCGGCGCTGATTTGGAGCGGGCGTTCCGGGTGGGTGGCGCCGACGAATACGGCGGTGCCGCCGATGCCCAGCAAGCTGATCAGCCCTTCCATGGTGGCGGGCACGCCGCTGTAATCCAAGGCTATGGTCACCGGGTCCGGGCAAAGCGCCGCCACCGTTTCCTTCAGCGGCGGCGCATCCGGTTTGAGCCGGACGGTAAATTCCGCCCCGAACTTCCGGGCGATGGCCAGCCGTTCCGCGTCAATATCCGCCGCGATTATGTTGTGCGCGCCGGCACAATGGCACATGGCGCAGGCAATGACGCCCAACATGCCGGCACCGCCGATCACCACGTTGCGACCCGCCACCGGGCCGGCCAGACGCAGCGATCCGGCCACCGTGGCCACCGAGCAATTGATCAAAGTCATCAAGGGCAGGGGCAGGGGCGGGTCAATGCGGATTACCGGCGTATGCCGCCGCAGAATGCAATATTCGGCGAGCCCGCCATGCAGCGTGCTGTCCGGCCGGATCAGTTCGTGCCCGTATTTGAACAGGCCTGCCGCTTTCTGGGGAATGCCTAGGCGCGCCAGGGGCGAATCGGGGTTGGAAGCATAAATCGCCCAGGTCACCCGGCAGCCCGGCTGCAATTCCGCCCCGCGGCCATCCCTGGTGGGCGCGCCCGGATTCATCGCCACGATGGTGCCGGCAATTTCATGGCCGAGGATGGTGGGGGTCTTTTCGGTCCGCCGCCCGGAGAAGGTGTTCAGGTCACTGCGGCAAAGGGTGGTGTACTCGATGCGCACGAGGATTTCGCCTTCGCGCAGCGTGGGTATGGGCACGGTTTCCAGCGTCAGCGGTTGGCCGGCGCCATGAAAAACCGCGATCTTGCTCGTGTCCATAAATCAGCAAAATTCGCTGGCGATCAGGGCGGGCAGTTCCTTCACGCTGGGGATCACATGCGTGTGCCGGTAGCAACCCCAGGCGGTGACGGGGCGCGACCCGCTCATTACGCCGATCACACCCCGGCAGCCGGCGTTGGTTCCCTCAAGCATGTCCGCCGGGGTGTCGCCAATCTTAATTACCTGGTCCACGCTTTGAACATCCAGTTCGCCCATCGCGTAAAAAATCATGAACGGCGCCGGCCGGCCCCGCTGCTTGGGGTCGTGCTCGACATCCACCGAGAGATCCACCAAGCCGTCGCGCCGCCAGCCCAAGCTGTCCATGATCACTTCGGTGATCTGGCGGTGAAAACCCGTGTTCGTGGCCACCTTGATGCCGTGTTCGTGGCACCAGCGGAACGTGTCCGTCGCGCCTGGAATCTCTTTCACTTCGCGGCGGTAGTGGTTGATCATGATTTCTTCATAACGGTGAAACACCTGCGTCGCAAATTCAAGCGTATCCGGCGACTGGCCTTTTTCAAAATCCCGGAAGTCCGCCGCCCGGCCCCGGGAACGGGCGACCAGATATTGGTACAGATGAATTTTATTCGTGCCCATGTGCAGCACAATCTCGTCCGGGGTGGTGGGCAGTCCGTGTTCCTGCGCGGCCTGATACAGGCAGTCGCGCACGCCGCTGTCGTCCTGCACCGTGGTGCCGGAGAGATCAAATACCGCCAGCTTGATTTTTGACATATGATTAATGGCTCAGTTGTGTTTTTGGTATTTTGCCGGTTAACATCTTATTGAATGGCTTCAAGATGCTCCGCTTGTCGGCTTGGGGGCAAGCCGGGCTGATGTTCGCTTTCCGTCTGCTTCGTCGTCGTCGGTTTCCTTTTTGACCGTGCCGGCCGGACTGGCTGGAATTTCGCCTTATATTTTGTTACTTCGATGTAACCCAAAAGTCGCTTTCCCGGGCGGATGCGGCCGATAGAGTGTAGTTTCGGTTTATTAGGAGACACACTATGCAAACAATCACGACTAAATCATTGGACGGGGGCCGGGCCGGGGACAGCCAAACTGGTCCGGCGCGGGAGCCCAAGCCGGCCAGCGTGTTTTGGACGCGCCAGGACGGTCAGATGTGTCTCCAGAATTTCCGGCCCGAGGGCGACCTTAGTTTCAAGCCGCATACTTATTCTGAATACACCATAGTCGTTTGCCTGGAAGGGGAGATTGCCAAAACCCAGATGGGCCAGACGGTGGTCGTGGGGCAGGGGGGCACCATGATTGGCAACCATGGCGTGGAACATACCAGCGGCTACCAGTCGCATAACGGCAAGCCCTGCGAAGCGGTCATCATGTCGGTGGAACGCCGGGTGCTGGATCCGCTGGCGCGGGAATTTAACCTGCCCACCGCCAACGGCGACACCAGTCCGGCCTTTCTGGGCAAGCTCGAAAGCGCCGCGCTGCACAGTCTCGCGCGGGACATTGCCGGCGAATTGCGCGGCGGGTTGCCCGGTTACAGGCTGGTGGTTGATGCCATGGCCACCCGGCTGCTGGTGGAAACCATGCGGGCCTGGCCGCGCGCGGGCGTGGAAACCATGCCGGCGGATTTGACGCCCCGGCTGCCGCGCCGTGACTTTGTGCGCGCCCACGAGTTTATGCGCTGGTGCCGCAAGGACAGTTTCCGTTTGCAAAATCTCTGCCAGTATCTTGGCACCAGCGAGGAACGCTTTGCCCGCCTCTTTCTGGCTTCCACCCGGGAGACGCCCGCCAGCTTTTATAACCAGATGCTGCTCGAACGTTCCCGCGAGCTGTTGCGCGACCAGAAGCTGTCCGTCAAGGAAATCGGCTTTCAGCTCGGCTTCAAAACCAGCAGCCATTTTATTGCCGCTTTCCGCCGGGAATACGCGGCCACCCCCCAGGAATGGCGCCAAGGTGCCGGTCAGGTTACAGCGCGTTACAATCCGGTTAAAACAGTCGTCGGAAGTTAGGGGATTGCGTGCAAGGATGCCGGTTAACTGATACCCAGTTTCCTTGGGGTAACTAACCCGGGCAGGCATAGTGCAGCGGTGAGCATTTTTTGTGAACATCACCTGTCTCCCTCGCGCAACGGGGTTTCGTCCGTGAAAAGCTGGCGTACCGCCAAGGGTTTTACGCTGATCGAACTGCTGGTTGTGATTGCCATCATCGCGATCCTCGCGGCCATGTTGTTGCCGACGCTCGCCAAAGCCAAGGAAAAGGCGCGGATGACCCAATGCATTTCCAATCAGCGGCAGATTGGCCTGGCCGGGAGCATCTATGCCGACGACAACCAGGATACGTTTTTTTGCAACAGTTCGGACAGCGGCCCTTGGATTCCCAATGGCGGTGCCTGGTACGTTAACCCCCGATCCACCATCGAACTGGCCTCCACCGATGACTCCGCCTATTGGGCCGTGGGTTACAAACAATATTTTTCCGACGCCAAAACCCTGTTTTCCTGTCCGGATGTCATCAACACGGCGGTGGATCAGTGGCATGATGGCGGTCTCTATTATCCCGCCGATTTCTGGTACAACTCCTGTTACGGCCTTTGCGATTTTTTAATTAAACCTTGGGCAGGTCAAGGCTCGCAATATGGTGTCGGCAACCGTGGCCCGTTGAAGCGGTCCAGTTATCGCAGTCCGCAGAGCACCATTTTTTGTCAGGATTCCACCGAGCAAAAGAATGAAGGTACGGATGACACGCTCGGATTGTTTCCCGGCTACAGTACCATCCTGGATCAATGGGGGCCGGAAGGGCCGCTGCAACCGCTGTATCCCGGGGTGGATTTGATCTCCGGTTGGTGGCGCCATAGCAGCTCTTGCGTGACGCTTTGGGTGCCCGGGAATGTGAGCCGGATCAAGAAGGTGCCGCGCAATGTCGGCGTGGATTATCGCTGGTACACCGGCGAGGTGCCGGCGGTGATGCCGAAATTCTAACCCACTCTATTTTATGCGTCCTCAAATCGTTGCCGGGAGCGTGAGTCTGCTGGCCTTGTCTCTTTTGATCGCGGCGGGTTGTTCCAAGTCGGGTGCCAGCGCGCCGGATGCGTTGGCGGCGGATAAAATTCCTGACGCCGTCAACCAGGCCTTCGCCGGCGCGGCGGATGACGCACGCCAGCAAGTGGCGAGCGTGGTTACGGATGTGCAAGCCAAGGACAGTTCCACGGCGTTTGTGGATTTGCAGAACTTGTCCGTGCGGCCAAATCTTACGCCCGAACAGCGGCAAGTCGTGGTGCGGGCCATGCAAACGACCCTGCAACAGGTTCGTGCCGATGCCACCAACGGAAATTCCACCGCGCAAAAGGTGCTGCACCAATATATTTCCACCCGTTGAACCCGTTTTTTCCTCCATCCCTAATCTTAAACCTAAAAAAACCACGCAGTCTTGTCTTCATCATGAAAACCAAAAAAATAAAAGTAGTCGCCTCCCTGGCGTGCTCGCTCCTCGGTGCGGGCGTCGCCATGGGGGACAACGTCGCCCAATGGGACTTCACCGGTGGCAACCTCAATGCCACGCTCGGAAGCGCCCCGTTGCAATACTTGGACGGCCCCGGCGGCGCCACGGCCTCCCAAACCCTGTTCGGTTCCACGGCCACTTTGGGGCTCCCCGCCATCAACAGCACAAATGCCAATGTCATGGGCTTCCCCGCTTCCGGTTCCAGCATGGGATTCACGATGCCCAATCCGGCCACCGCCAACGGCGGCGGCGAATTGGTGAATAATTACACGCTCATTCTGGACATTCTGATTCCGACCAACTCGGTCAACCGCGTGTGTCCGATCATCAAGACGGACGGCGGCTATTTCGGCCCCAATGCCGACCTCGTGATTGACAGCAGCGGCGGCATCGGCGCGCCGCCCGGACCTTATTATGGCAGCATTCAACCCAACACCTGGTACCGCGTCGGTTTCGTGGTTTCCACCACCGAAATTGACGAATATATCAACGGCGTCAAAGTGGGCGTGCAGGCTATTACCGATCCCACTCCGGACAGCCGTTATGCGTTGACCCCCAGCGACGTCTCTGAACTGTTTCAGAACAGCACCACCAACGGTGCCGCCCCGGGATTTGTCAGCAGCATCCAGATCCGGGACAGCGCCCTGAACGCCGGCCAGATGGCCGCTTTGGGCGCTCCCTCGGCCGCCAAAATTCCGGCCACCATTCCGTCCATTCCGTCCTATGTGGAAAACCAGGTGCCGGCCCCCAACCTGGCCAACGTGACGCCGCTCCCGCAGATTTCGGCCACGCTCAATCCCGGTTCGACCACCATTGACGGCAATTCCATCAGCCTCAGTCTGGATGGCACGCTGCTCGCTACGACGGTGATCAATACCGGCAGTAACTATACTCTGTCGGCTTCCGCGCCCGGTCTGTTGCTGCCGTACAGCACTCACACCGCCGCCGTTGTCTTCTCGGACAGTGTGGCCAGTTTGCAGACCAACGCCTGGAGTTTTAGCGTATGCAACTTCCAAAACGTGAATCTGCCGACCCCCGTCTATCTCGAAACCTTTGACGAAGTGGCCGAAGGCGGCATTCCCGACGGCTGGACCGCCACCAACAACACCGACACGCTCACCCCGGGACTGGACCTCTTTGACACCCAGTCGGACACCTACAAAAACTGGGTGACCATCAGCACGACTGATTACGCGACGGTTTATCCTGACACCGACAATTATCTGTCGCCCGGGTTTCCCCGGGTGTCCGGCAACCGCCGGCAGATGATCCCGCCGATCGTCGAAAACGGCGTGCTTCTGACCAACCTCGCCAGCGGCAATCTGCTCGTGGCCGAATCCGACCAGCGTGGTGGCAGCCAGGTGCAGGTGATTTTCACCAAGGATTACAACTTCGCCGGCATTACCAATGTCTATGTTTCCTTCCACAACCTCAACGAGCAGAACCAGGACAACATTTGCTCGGTGGAATATTCCGTGGACCAGGGCGTGACCTGGCAGCCGTTGCTCTACATGCTGGATGACGGCACCACCGACAGCGACGGTTCCGACGTCGTCTATTTTCCCGGCACCAAAAACATCGACGTGTTCTCCACCTTCGGCACCGCCCGGAACGACCAGGCTCACAATGAACCTTACGGTGATTTCATCGGCGCCGTGGTCAGCACGAACCTGATTCCCTTCATCCGTCCTTGCCGCAACGATGATCCGGTGCAGCAGAAGCGCATCGAACTCTTCCGCCTCCCGCTCGCTGACAACCAGGCCAATGTGCGCCTGCGCTTCATGCAGGCGGGCACGGGTAGCTGGTTCTTTGACATTGACAACCTCGGCTTCTATTCGATTCCCCAGGCGGTCATCCTCCAGCAGCCGACACCGGTGTCGGCGGATTTCAACGGTCCGGCCAGCTTCTCCGTCCAGGCCGGCGGCAACAGCCTGACCTATCAATGGCAGTTGAACGGCACGAATATTGCCGGGGCCACGAATGCCATCTACGCCATCGCCAATGCCCAGGTCAGTGACGCGGGCCTCTACACCGTCGGTGTAAGCAATCAATACGGCGGCGTTCTGAGCGTGGCCGTGCCGCTCACCCTGATTTATACGCCCGTCGTGGACAAGGCGCCGCAGGAACAGACGATTACGGTGGGCGAAACCGCCACCCTCTCCATCGCTGCTCACGGCGGTCGTCCCCTCAGCTACCAATGGTTATATAACAGCAACCAGATCGCTGGCGCCACGGGGACCAATTACACCATCGCGAACGCCCAGACCAACCAGAGCGGTTATTACCAGGTGCTGGTCAGCAACGTGTTCAGCTCCGTATTGAGCAAGCCGGCCAAATTGACCGTTTTCGGCGGGGCAATCACCAACGACATGGTGGTGCACCTGACCTTTGACGGCACCTATGCCGACTCCTCCGGCCGCGGCAACGATACCACCCCGGTGGGTACGCCTACTTTCCAAGCCGGGTTCCTCGGCCAAGCCGTCCATCTGACCACCAGCGGCAGCCCCGCCGGCGCGCCGGCCACCAATAACTACCTCACGCTCGGCACCCCGGCGGATCTGAACTTCAGTTCCGACCTGGATCCCGCCGGCGCCGTGGACTTCTCGGTCTCCTTCTGGACCAAGATTTTCTACCAGAACGATGACCAGTCCTTCATCGGTAACAAGGATTGGAACAGCGGCAGCAATCCCGGCTGGATCATTGACACCGAAGGCGACGGGATGAAGTGGAACTACCGTGACGACGCGGTGAATCTCCCCGGCGTTGGCAACACCCGCCGGGACAGTCCCCACGTGGCCGCCCAGTTGGAAGACGGCGGCTGGCATCATGTGCTCGTGACCATGGCCCGTCATAGCGTGGGCCGCATCTATGTGGACGGTGTGCTTGTGAACGAAACCGCCCTCGGCACCGACTCGCCCACCAATATTGTCGGCAGCATTGACACCAGCGGCCTCGGCTTCAGCATCAACATCGGCCAGGATGGCACCGGTCATTACACCGACGGTAACAGCGGTTCCGCCGTGGACATGCTGATGGATGACATGGCCATCTGGCGCCGGGTGCTTACCGATCGCGAAGCGCTGGGCATCTTCAATGCCGGCTTGAATAGCAACACCGTGGATCAGGCGTCCACCACCAGTCCCGGTGCGGCTCCGTTCGTGCAGATCCAGCCGAAAGACGCCGGGGCCGGCGCCGGCGCCCAGGTCACCTTCAGCGCCAGTGTGCTCGGCACGCCGTCGCTGGGTTACCAGTGGTATTTTGGCACCAACCTGCTCGCGGGGCAGACCAACTTCACCTATGTGGTTACCAACATGCAGTACAATCTGCGCGGTAACTACAGCGTGGTGGTCACCAACAACTACGGAGCGGTCACCAGCCGCCTCGCGGCCCTGACCTTCACCGGCGACCTCCCGCCGACCATCAGCGCCCAGCCCGCCTCCAAGTATGTCAAACCCGGCACGGCGGTGACGTTCGCCGTCACGGCCTCCGGCGCCGGCACGCTGGCATATCAATGGACCAAGGGCGGCGTGGCGATCACCAGCGCCACCAATACCACCTTGGTGCTGCCTTCCGTGCAGGTGGCGGATCAAGGCACCTATGCGGTGACGATCAGCAACGATGGCGGCGCCACCAACAGCGCCAACGCCGTGCTGAAAGTGTTCACCGGCAGCCTCAACAGCGGCCTGGTCGCTTATCTGCCGTTTGACTCGGACTACCGCGACTACTCCGGCCGTAACAACAACGGTACGCCGGTGGGCTCGCCCTCCTTCGTCGCCGGTCGCGTCGGTCAAGCCCTGCACTTCACCACGACCAATGACGCCTCCGTTTTGAACTATGTCACCCTCGGTTATCCGGCCGACCTGCATTTCGGCACGAATGACTTCTCGGTGGGCTTCTGGATCAACTGCACCAACCATCAGGATGACGCCGCCTTCATCGCCAACAAGGATTGGAACAGCAGCGGCAACCAGGGCTGGGGCATCTTCTCCCAGAGCGGCGGCAATTTCCGCGTGAACGCCACCGGCACCAGCGGCACCAAGGAGAACACCACCTCGACCCCGCACTTCGACAACGGCCAGTGGCACTTCATCGTGGCCAGCTTCTGGCGCGGCCAGTACGTCTCCATCTACATGGACGGCCAGTTCGTCCTCAACTCGGCGGCGACCTTTGGCGGTAGCGTCGATCCGACTGGCAAGTCGGTGAACATTGGCCAGGACGGCACCGGCACCTACACCGACGGCGGCAGCGCCGAAATGGACGGTTACATTGACGAAGTGATGATGTGGAATCGTTATGTGACGGCTCCCGAAGTCGCCACGCTCTACAACGCCGGCACCAACAACCTCACCCCGCTGATGTTTGTGACCAACGCGGTTTACTCTGCGAACGTCGTCACCCTCGGCTGGCGCGGCGGCGTGCCGCCCTTCACGGTCTCCGCCGCGACGGATCTGACCGCCACCAACTGGACGGACACGGTCACCACGACCAACCAGTCCATCAGCATCACCAATGGCGGTTACGCCGCCTTCTACCGCATCCGCGGCATGACCCCGTAAACTGACCGGATCACACCGGGTTCGGATGCCTTGGCATCCGAACCCGGTCATTTCCCGGCATGACCCGATTGATTTTCCTTTGATTTTCCAAACCAACCTGAAGGCCGCTTGAATTTGAATTCCTCCTCCAGCGAATCCGCCGCGCTTTGCCCCGTCGGCGCGCCTTCACCCAACCCCTCGGTTTCGCCTGGTGCCGAGGCTTTTCCGCCGCCATCCCGTGCGGGGGTAAAACTGGCCTGCATTATTCTGGGTTACATCGGCGTTTATCTTTGCCGCAAAAATTTTGCCGTGGCCGTGCCCTTGTTGCAGCCGGCCTTCGCCACTGACAAGGCGCATATCGGCGCCATTGACAGCTACGCCACGATGGCTTACGTGCTGGGAAAACTGTTTTGGGGCCCCAATTTGGTGGACCGCTTCGGCGGCCGGATTTGTTTCTTTGTCGTGTTGCTGGGCGTGGCGTTGTTCTGCGGCCTGTCCGCTTTCGCCGTCACTTTGCCGATGCTGGGCGCCTGTTACATGGCCAATCGGTTTTTTGGCGCCGGCGGCTGGGCCAGCATGGTCAAGCAGGTGCCCGACTGGTTTCCCGCCCGGCACATGGCGCTGGCGCTGGCGTTCCTTTCCCTCAGCTTCGTTTTTGGCGGGGTTTGTTCCCTGGTGCTGGCCAGTCAAATTGCCGCCTTTTCCGGCAACAACTGGCGCGCAGTCATGGGCGTGCCCTCGTTCTTCCTGCTGCTCATCGTTGGGATTTGCTGGGTGGTGCTTTCCCGGGGCGCGAGGAAAAAGGCGAAAAGCGAGATTACGGCGGAGCCGTGGAGTTATCGCCGGTTGGGGCAATTAATCCGGTTGCCGCAATTTTGGATGCTATGCTGCCTGTCGTTTACCCTGACCATCACCCGCGAAACGTTCAATGTTTGGACGGTGGACTTTCTGAAAACCGACGGGGGCGGCCACATGACCACCCAACTTGCGGCCTTGCTCTCCACGCCCTTTGACGCCATGGGCGCGGTGGGCATTTTGGCCTTGGGCTGGTTGATGGACCGGATGTCCGGCCCGCAACGCAAATGGCTGTTGTTTTCCATTTTGATGGGGGTTGCGGGCCTGACTTACGCGTTGCCCGCGCTGATTCAACAGCCGCTCTGGATGGTGATTGTCGCGATCGGACTCATCGGTTTGCTTTCCTACGGCCCCTACAGTCTGTTGGCCGGCGTCTTGTCGCTGGAGGTTCGGGGCCAGGATAGCGTGGCCACCGTGGCCGGGTTGGTGGATGCCTCCGGTTACCTGGCCGGCATTTTGTCCGGCTATTTGTTCGGCCACATTTTGGATATGGGCGGCTATCATCTCGGCTTCCATTGTTTGGCGGTCACCACCGTGGTCGGCGCCTTGCTCTGTTTGGGACTCAACCGCCCCGGCCGGCCGGCCGCTTTACCCGTCCAAAACTCATGACCCCCCCGTCTTCCGTATCCCGCGACGCCTTGCTGTTCACTCCCGGGCCGCTCACCACCAGCGCCTCGGTCAAGGCGGCCATGTTGCATGATGCCGGTTCCTGGCACTTCGAATTCAACGGGCGCGTCCGCTGGATTCGGGAGCAACTGCTGGCCGTGGCCGAGTTGTCCGCCGAGGACGGCTGGACCGTCATTCCCTTGCAAGGCAGCGGCACTTTCGGCGTGGAAGCGATGTTTGCCACGGCCATCCCCGCCGCCGGCAAGGTCTGTGTGCTCGCCAACGGTGCCTATGGCGAACGCATGGTGCTCATGCTCCAGCACCTGGGCATCACTCATGTTGTGCTGCGGTCGGCGGAGGACGCGGTGCCGGATGCGGACCGGCTCGAACTGACTCTCGCCGCCGATCCCGCCATCACCCATGTCGCCTGCGTGCATTGCGAAACCACCACCGGTATCTTGAATCCCATTGATGAAATCGGCCGGACCGCCAAACGTCACTGCTGCGTGTTCATCGTGGACGCCATGAGCAGTTTCGGCGCGATCCCCATTGATTTTCCCGCCGCCGGCATTGATTTCCTCATCTCTTCCGCCAATAAATGTCTGGCGGGCGTGCCCGGCTTTTCCTTCGTGATCACCCGCCGGGAAGCCCTCCTCCGCGGCGGCGGTCAGGCCCGTTCACTCAGCCTGGATCTGGCCGACCAGTTGCGCGGCTTTGAAAAAAACGGCCAGTTTCGCTACACGCCGCCGACTCATGCCTTGCTGGCGTTTGAGCAGGCCTTGCGGGAATTTTGGAACGAGGGCGGGGTGGCCGGGCGCGGCGCCCGTTACTGGCGCAACCATGTCGCGTTGATCGGCGGGATGGCCCGGCTGGGATTCCGTCCGTTTCTGCCGCCCGCCGTGCAAAGTTGCATCATCACCGCCTTCCATTCCCCGGCGGATCCCCAGTTTGACTTTGGCGAATTTTACCACCGGCTCAGCCGGCGCGGTTTCATTATATATCCCGGCAAACTTACCCAGGCCGACACCTTTCGCATCGGCAACATCGGTCACCTCTTCGAGGCGGACATCGTTGCGCTCGTCCACGCCATTGAAGTGACCTTGCATGAGCTGGGAGTTTCGCTTTCCCCGCTTGCATCCGTTGCACCTGTTAAAATAACCGCTTAACCATCATGTCTGCTCATCCCTTGCCCTCCGCTGAATCCCTTGACGCCTTCCGGTCCGAAGGCGACATCAACCTCTCCGCACAACGGCGCGCCTGGTCGGCGGAACACATCAATGCCGCCACGCAGGCGCGGTTGGACGAAGATGCCGCACATTTCCTGCACCAATCGCTTTCAACTCCTTGTCTCAATGTGCTCAAACACGTGGAAGGCGCGTATATTCAGGACACGGAAGGGCGGCACTACCTGGATTTCCACGGCAATTGCGCGCATCAGGTTGGCTTCGCCAACCCCAAAGTGATCGCCGCCATCAAAAAGCAGCTCGATGAACTCTGCTTTTGCCCGCGCCGCTACACCTGTGAACCGGCGATTCAACTGGCCACCCGGCTGGGCGAACTGGCCCCCGGCGACCTGAACCGGGTATCCTTTGCGCCCGGCGGAACCACCGTTATCGGCATGGCGCTCAAGTTCGCCCGCGTGGCCACGGGAAGGTTTAAATTTGTTTCGCTGTGGGATTCCTTTCACGGCGCTTCGCTGGATGCCATCTCCATTGGCGGCGAGGCCGCCTTCCGCCAGGGCATCGGGCCGCTCCTGCCGGGCTGCGAACATGTCCCGCCGCCCGAACCCATGCGCTGTCCGTTCCGCTGCGGCAAGGTCTGCAATCTTACCTGCGCCGATTACCTTGAATACGTCCTCGAATAGGAAGGCGACATCGCCGCCGTCGTCGCCGAAACCGTACGCAACACGCCGTTCATTCCGCCGCCCGATTATTGGAAGCGCATCCGCGCCGCCTGCGACCGCCACGGCACGCTGCTTATTCTTGACGAGATTCCCTCCGGCCTCGGTCGCAGCGGCAAACTCTTTGCCTTTGAACATTACGGCATCATTCCGGACATGGTGGTGATCGGCAAAGGTCTCGGCGGCGGCATCATGCCGCTGGCCGCCCTCATTGCGCGGGATTCGCTGAACCTCGCCGGTCACATGTCGCTGGGCCATTACACGCACGAAAAAAATCCCGTCGCTTGCGCCGCCGGTCTCGCCACCCTCGATATCATCGTCGGTGACAAATTGCCGGATCATGCCCGGGACTTGGGCGCTTATGCGCTGCAACGCTTGCGCGCGCTCGCGGAAAAATATCCGCTCATGGCGGATGTGCGCGGCCTGGGCTTGTTGCTTGGGGTCGAACTGGCGACGAAACGTCCCGATGGCACCCACGCTCCCGCCGTGGCCGAGGCCGAACAGGTGATGTACGAATGCCTCAAACGCGGGTTGAATTTCAAGGTGACCATGGGCAATGTGCTTACCCTCACGCCGGCGCTGACAATCACGCGCGAAGAAATGGACGAAGCCATTACTATTTTGGAGCAGGCCATCGCGGTGGTTTCCAACGATCCCGTCAGCTCGGCAAACTAATTTTATTATGATTTTAAAATACCTCGCCAAAAATGTGGTATGCCTCGCGGTCGCCTTGGCCGCCGCCCGCAGCCTTGCGCAACCGTCGCCCGAAGCCGCCGACTGGTCCGAAACCGTCGGTCGCAGTGGGCCGGACCGCACCGTCCTGCCCGTGAATCAAGTCATCACGCCCGCCGGCAAACAGGTCGAACTGCACGGGCTCCGGCCCCAGGTGCTTGCCTTGAGTCCGGACGGCAAGCTGCTGGTGACCTCCGGCAAAACCCGGCAACTGCTCGCCCTTGATCCCGATACCCAGGCCATCCGTCAGACCGTTGACCTGCCGGATGACGGCCCGCTCGCCGGCGTGAATCAAACCGTTTCCAGCCACTACCTGAAACCGGATGGCGAAGAACAAGCCAGTTTCACCGGCCTGGTTTTCTCCCCGGACGGTTCCCGCCTGTATCTTTCCAACGTCAAGGGGAGCATCAAAGTGTTCGCCGTCGGGGCCGATCACAAACTCGCCGGCCTCGGTTCCATTATGTTGCCCGACGCCAATGCGCCGCAGCGCAAGGAGGAGATTCCCGCCGGACTGGCCATCTCCGCCGATGGGCAACGTCTCTACGTGGCTGGCAATCTTTCCAATCGCCTGCTTGAATTTGAATTACCCGGCGGCAAATTCCTCCGCAGTTTCAACGTTGGTGCGCTCCCATACGATGTCGTTCTTGCAGGGCACAAAGCCTACGTCAGCAATTGGGCCGGCCGCCGGCCGGACACCAACAGTCTCGTGGGCACCGCCGGCCTCGGCACCATGGTGCGCGTGGACCCGGTGCGCTACATTGCCAATGAAGGTTCCGTTTCCGTCGTGGACTTGGACAGCGGCAACACCGTTGGCGAAATTATGACCGGTCTCCATGCCTCCGCTTTGCTGCTCACGCCCGATGGCCGTTATGTCTGCGTCGCCAACGCCGCCAGCGACACCATCAGTGTCATATCCACCGCAACCGACACCGTGGCCGAAACCATTCCGGTGCGCTGGCAGGCGCAGGATTTGTTCGGGGCCGCGCCCAACGCCCTCGCCATGGATGCGACCGGACGGACGCTCTATGTTTGCAATGGCACTCAAAACGCCGTTGCCGTCATCGCCTTCCACCCGGAGCCCGCCAAAGTGCTCGGCCTGTTCGCCACCGGCAAGACCGGCAATTCCAAACTGCTCGGGCTGATTCCCACCGGCTGGTATCCCGGTGCCATCGTGCTGGATTCGGCCCGGAAAACACTGTGCGTGGCCAACATCAAGGGCACTTTGCCGGATGCCCAGTACGATCCGCATCGCCAAGGTTTCAATTCGCACCAGCACCTTGGCACGGTTTCCTTGATTTCGCTGCCCGGCGCCGCCGAATTAAAACAGCAGACCCTCGCCGTATTTCACAACTACCGCCGCGCCGTGGCCGAAGAAGTTTTTGCGCCCGCCCGGCCCGGTCAGGCTCCCTGTCCCGTGCCCGAACGGATCGGCGAACCTTCCGTGTTCAAACACGTCGTCTATTTCGTCAAAGAAAACCGCACCTATGATCAGATTCTGGGCGACGTGAAGGCCGGCAATGGCGACCCCGGGCTTTGCACCTTTGGCGAAAAGGTCACGCCCAACCAGCACAAGATGGTGCGCGATTATGTGCTGCTCGATAATCTTTATTGCTGCAGCATTTTGAGCGCCGACGGCCATCAATGGGCCTGTTCCGCGTTCGCCACCGATTACATGGAAAAATCCTTTGCCGGCTTTCCCCGCAGTTATCCCGACATGCAGGACGTCGGCGACCTCGACGCCATGGCTTATTCACCCAAGGGTTTCATCTGGGACAACGCCCTCGCCCACGGCGTTTCCGTCCGCGATTACGGCGAATGCAGCGTGGCCGTGACCGCCTGGAAAAATCCGGCCAATAAAAAGCCGCTTTCCTTTCTGGATTACTACCGCGATTTCACCAATGGCGCCGGGGCCATCATGTACAGCAATTATCCCTGCGTGGATTCCCTCTGGCCGCACATGATGATCAACACCGTCGGCTGGAACTTGGCCATACCCGACGTCTATCGCGCCGGTCAATTCATCAGCGAGTTCAAGGAATTCGCCGCCAAAGGTACGCTGCCGCAGCTCATCATTATTTGTCTCCCGAATGACCACACCTCGGGCACGGATCCCGGCGAACCGACCCCGGCCGCCCAGGTGGCGGATAACGATCTCGCCTTCGGCCAGATTCTGGACGCCATCAGCCACAGCCAGTACTGGAAAGATACCTGTGTCTTTGCCATCGAGGACGATCCCCAGTCCGGCTGGGATCATGTGAGCGGCTACCGCACCACCGGTTATGTCGTCAGCGCCTATAACAAGCGCCATGCGGTGGTCAGTGTGAATTACAATCAGACGAGCCTGGTGCGCACCATGGAACTCATGCTCGGCCTGCCGCCCATGAACCAGATGGATGCCACCGCCACGCCCATGTCCGCCTGTTTCACCAACGTGCCCGATTTCACCCCCTACGACTGTGTCACCAACAATATCCCGCTCGACCAGATGAATCCCGGCCTCGCCGACATCAAGGATCGTAATCAATACCACGATGCCTGGGTCTCTTCGCGTCTGCCTTTGGAGAAAGCGGATCAGTGTCCCGACAGCGTGCTCAATAAAATACTCTGGCACGCGCAGATGGGGTTTAATAATCCCTATCCGCAATGGGCCATCACCGACGGCAATGACGACTGAGCTTGCGTATCCACTCATATGCACAAACAACTGCTGTTGATTAGCGCCGTCCTGATAATTCTCTTTGCCGCCGTGGCCGGTTATTTGCTGCTGAGTCAACCTGCCTCGCCGACAACGGTTGTGGTTCAGCGTCCGGTTACGCTTCCGGCCCAAGCCGCCAATCTGGACGCCCTGCGCGCCAAGGCCGAGGCCGGGGACGCCGCCGCCCAGACGAGTCTGGGCTGGATTTATCAGAAGGGCGTCCAGGTGAAGCCGGACATGAAGGCCGCCGTGCAATGGTTTCGCCGCGCCGCCGATCAGACCAATGTCGAGGCAATCGTAGCTCTCGGAGAAATGAACCAGGCGGGGTAGGGGACGCCAGCCAATGCGGCGGAAGCCCGCCAATGCGGCGGAAGCCCGCCGGTTGTATTTGCAAGCCGCCCAATTGGGCAACGTAGCCGCCCAATACAATCTCGCCTATCTCTATGAGCAGGGCTCTGGCGTGGATCAGAGTGAATCCGAAGCTTCCAAATGGTATCAACTGGCCGCCAAAGGCGGTGATCCACTGGCCCAATTTGACATTGGCCAGCGCTATCATCTGGGCTTGGGCGTCACCGCCAATCAGGCCGAAGCCGTCAAATGGCTCACGCTTGCCGCCGCCCAAGGCCAGGCGGATTCCATCAAATTGCTGGCCAAATTAAAATCCATCCTGTCCGCCGCCGACCTGGCAACCGGTGCTCAAAGCGCCCAGACATTCACCACGCGTCCGCCCAAATAATGCCACTTCCAGTTTGAAACGGCTGGCTTTGGCCGGCTCCTGCGGAGCGCGGGCTTCAGCCCGCTTCAATGACCAAAGTGGCAAGGCGTCAGCAACGTGCCGGCCCGCTTTCATTTTGGACGCTGAAGCGGCGTGAACGCCGCGCTCCGTTGCCCCCACCGCGTTCTACCCTCAGCCACGAGCTTATTAATAAGTCGTCCGCGCCTGCAACCATGGCAGATCGGTGGAATTCGGATCCTTGTCAAAAAAGTTGCCTTTGTCCGACAGGATGCCGGCATCCGTCCATTTGCGCGTGTCCGCATGACCGTCCGCAAACGAAATGGCCCCGTGCTGGTTGTGATAATGCGCCGGTGAATCCACCCATTCCGTCCCCACCGGCCATATCTCCAGCGCGCTGTCGTTGATGGAATTCGGATTCTCATCCATTTCCAGCCAGGTGTCCGCCGGACGTTGCACATCCGTCTGCCGTCGGAAAATCCGAAAACCGCTGGTAAGCATCGTCCCCGATTGCCCGGGCGGCGCGTTCTCACCCGCCGGATCCAGCGTGTTCATCCACATGTTCATCGAATAACTCCGCACGGTCGGGATCTTGCCCGGCCCGGTCTTCTGGTCCGAAGGACACTTGAAACTCTTCAGGTTTTTCAAATATGGATACAGCAGGCCGTTCTCGATGCACAGCGCGTTGGTCGAGGCCTGCGCATCCGCCGCGTTCATCTGATCCACCGCCCCCAGCACCCAACTGGCATACGGGCCGCCCGCCTGGGCGGCGGCGACCGTCGGATCATCCTGCAAGACCGATACGCCGCCCACGCTCATGATCTTGTCATCATTGTCACTCGCATAAATCGTCCAACCGACATGCTGCTGCCGCACGTTGTTCACACACGCAATTCCCTGGGTTTTTAATTTCGCCCCCGTCAGGGCCGGCAGCAACATCGCCGCCAGAATCGCGATGATGGCAATCACCACCAGCAATTCGATCAAGGTAAACCCTTGTTGATCTTTGATCCCGGCCGGCCGGCCGCCAAAAAAACGCCCTCTTGCTGGTGTCGTCATAATCATAGTGATTCGAAAAATGGATGCTCCAATGTGTCCGCGCGCGGCGGTGTCTTTGCCAAGCCGGCCGGAAACACACGTTCAATTATTTGGCTCCCGGAACGTGCCGGTGGTGTGGCAGGCCGGTTACGTTCCTGAAAACATCGGCGCGGTTAAGCCGTCGGAAGAAGCCCCGCCCGTGTCGGGCAAATGAGTTGGCCGCAACAACCGATTGGCGGTGGCAAAAGCGGCGTAAAACGCGCCGCCATCGCTGGCGGTCAAACGGGTATTGTTTGGAGGTATGATGGCTCCCTACTTGGCACCCTTCGCCCCGGATGCCGGCACGGTTTCATACAACTTTTTGGCCTCGCTCAGGAAAATGGGGGTCATGATCCAGCCTTGCAGCTTGCCGGTTTTATTGTCGCCATAATCAAGTTTTTGCCGGAAACGGGCATCCACCATTTCACGCCCCTGTTTTAATTCGTCACCGGCCGCTTCGATCTGGCCCAGTTGCGTCAATATCATGCTCCGTAGCAGGTGAACGCTGGCCACACAGGAAGGCGACTGGTCGGGAAAACTGGTGCACTTGCGGAGCCAGTCCTGGGCTTCGACCAAATGCCCGCGCCGGTATTCCAGCAGTGCCAGGGCAAACGCGCGCCAGGCGGCGATGTAGGATTCGCCGTTGACTTTCGGATCGAAAAACTCGATGGACGCGGCGGTCACCTGCGCCAGCGACGGCATCAATTTCATAAGCGAGTCATCGGCCGGCAGCAGCAGGCTGGTTTTGATCAACTGTTCGGCGGCGGCGGGGTTCGCGGTGGTGGCGAGGCGGGCGAGCGCCATGCGGCGGATGCGGTCATACCCGTTCAGGTCGCCCGCCTCGATCAACAGGGGGGCGGCCATCAGCAAATCCGCCGTGGCCGCGTCCGTCCGGTCTTCCTTGTCCACCTGGTTCACCTGCACCAGCACGGCATACCGATTGGCGGCCTGCTTCCATTTGCCCTGAAACATGTTCCATTCCCCCAGCGTGCGAAACACCGAGGTGGCTTCGGTGGAGGGTGAAAACAGGGCGATGGGAATGGGGTCCAGCAAGGCATCCGCCTCGGCCACCTCGCCGTGACTTAACAGCACGGTGGCCTGGGTGACCTTTTCGCGGGCCTCCGCCTCCTGCCGCAATTGCATCTCATTGGCCCGCGCCCGCTCCGCCTCGAAACGGGCCTCGCGTTCCTGAAAAAACAAATGGGTGGAAACCACCAGCCCGGCGATCAGGGTCACCGCCACCAGCGCCCCCGAGGCGTAAACAGCTTTGTTCCGCAGGATCAGTTTTTGCAACCGATAAATCTTGCTGGGCGGGCGGGCATTGACCGGCTCGTTATTCAGATAACGCTGGATGTCCAAGGACAGGGCATTCGCTGTCTCGTACCGCCGCCGCCGGTCTTTCTCCAGGGTCTTCATCACGATCCAATCCAGATCGCCTTTCAACGACCGGATGAGCTTGGGCGGGTCGATGTGACGGAAATGCGCGGTGGCGGTCAAATCCGCGTTGTCCAGCGAGGTTAGCAGCGTGGACGGCCGCTGGGGATCCACCTCGCGCAATTTGCGACGCATTTCGTCCAGGCCGGAGCTGACAAGTTCTTTTTGGTCGAAAGGCGTCCGCCCCGTAAGCAATTCGTAAAGCAGGACTCCCAGCGAATAGATGTCGCTGCGCGTATCCACATCCAGCCCGCTCAACTCCGCCTGTTCGGGACTCATGTAAGCCGGCGTGCCCACGAACTGGCCGGCCGCCGTAAATGTTGTTTCATCCGTCAACCGGCTCGCCGTCGCCTTGGCAATGCCGAAATCAATCACCTTCGGCATCGCGACTCCGTCCTGGACGGAAACCAGAATGTTCGACGGCTTGATGTCGCGATGAATCACGCCCTTTTGATGCGCATGCTGGATGGCCTGGCAGACTTGAATGAACAAATCCAGCCGCTGGCGGGCATCCAGTTGATGTTCGTCACAAAAGGTGGTGATCTTGACGCCCCCGACCAGTTCCATGACGAAATACGGCCGCCCCTGTTCCGTGGCGCCCGCATCCAAAACCTTCGCGATGTTCGGATGATCCATCAGGGCCAGCGCCTGGCGTTCCACTTCAAAACGGGCGATGACATTCTTGGTGGCCATGCCCAGCTTGATCACCTTGAGCGCCACGCGCCGGCGAACCGGCTCCTCCTGCTCGGCCAGATAAACTTCGCCGCAGCCGCCTTCACCCAGTTGCCGCAGCAGCCGGTAACGGCCCACGCGCGAACCGACTTTTTCACCGGTCGCCTCACTGGCGTCCATCGGGTCGGCCAGCTCCGAAACGTTGCCGGCGTCCACGCCTAAATTCGCAATGCATTCCCCAAAAAATTGGTCGCTGTCGGCATGCGCGGCCAGCAGTTTCGATATCCGGGCGCGCAAACCGGCGTCACCGGCGCAGGCCTGATCCAAAAACGCCTCGCGGGCAACGCGATCGGCAATGAGCAGCGCCTCGGCAAACAGCGATTCTTCCCTGGTGGTCTCAACATCCATGACAGTTCGGGTTACCAATCATTCATGCGTGGTTTGACTGGAAAAGCGGAAATGCCGGAGGCGGATTCATGCGGCCGGATTGGTTTCCGCCCGGATGTCTTCCAGCAGCCAGGCCTTGGCGAAGTTCCATTTGTTTTGGACGGTGCGTTCGGTCACCCCCATCATTTCAGCCACTTCCACATTGGTCAGACCGCCAAAAAACTTCAGCATCACCACCCGGGCCAATTCCGCATCCTTGGTTTGCAGCCGCTCCAAGGCCTCATCAATCAGCAGCACCCGCTCATCCGGCTGGGTAGCGGCAATGTCCAGATCCGCAATGTTGAGATGCTCCGGCCGGCTGCCGCGCTTAAGACTCAGTTTCCGCCGGGCGCGCTCGATCAGAATGCGGCGCATCGCCTGGGCGGCGGCGCCAAAAAAGTGCGCCCGGTTTTGCCAGACGCGCGGGCTGCCGTCGAAGAGCCGCAGCCAGGCTTCGTGAACCAGCGCCGTGGCTTGCAAGGTCTGGCCGGCCGACTCCCGGGCCATCCGCACCGCCGCGAGCTGTCGCAATTCCTGGTACACCAGCGGCAGCAATTCTTCGGCGGCGCCGCCACCCTGCTCAACGGACTGAAGAATCAAGGTGACATCACCTTTGACTTCGCTGTTCAGCCGGGGCGTCATGCAAAAATTGGATAAATTTGAATGACTTCAACTTAGAATGAACATGGCGGCGAATCAACTTGAAAGCCCCGCTCGCAACCCCGTAGCGGCGGGCATCTTGCCTGCCGTAGAGCCGGCGCTTCCAGCCCGGCGGAACTGGCTTCGCGGGCACCAGCGGCTGGTTATTCACCATGGGCCGGGCAATTTTCGGTTCTTCCGGGCGGCAAGCTGCCGACCTCACTGTTGGCAGAGATGTCCGCACAGGGCGACTGTTTGACCAGGCAAACTCATTGCCTGAGCCGATAGAAAACCGTCCGGGCCGTGGGCACGATATTCACGGTGTTCCGATCACCGGCCACGCCGACCGGATTGGTGGTCGCCGTCCAATTCACTGGCGGGTTCAGCGAGGTGGCGCTTTCGAGCGTGTAACCGATGGCCGCCGCCGGCCAGAAAATCTGCACATTGCCGCCCAGATTCGTGATTTGCAAAAACGGCGGCGGCGACAGGCTAACCGCCACCAACGCGCTGGCCGAAGTTCCCGGCGCGAGGTTCAATGAAAAAATATGTTTCACCGGATCATAGCTGGTCGCGCCAACCGCGCCAGCCAGCGCCCACACGTAAGGTGCCGCAGGCGCATAGCCCCACAAGGTCACATTGGTTTCGTTCGCCGCAAACGCGACGGTGGCCTTCACAATGCCCGTATCCGTCAGTACCGAAATTCGCTTTTTACCCAGGGAGACGAATTTGTTGGTATCCCCCAAAAATGCGATCCCGGATGACCCGATGGGGACGACCGTAAAGAAGGATCCGCCGGAAGTGTTGCCGCCCACACTGGTGGAAAAACTGAAGGTGCCCCCATTGGTGACCACCGTGCCGGTTTGATTGAAACGGTCAAAAACGTAAGCGGAGCCTGCGATCCCCAACTGGCCAGGCGCAAAGCCCGTATTCGTATTGGCAGTCGTCCGGGCGTAGGCAAACACATACAGCGCCCGCAAATTATCATGGTCCACATAAGTTGACGCAACCATGGGCTGATTCAATCCCTCGGCATCGTTCAAGCAGCTTTGATCGGTCGGCGCCAGCGCCACATCCGGTTTCACGATCACGCCATCCGGGCGCACGGCTTTTGATAAATTGTTTGGATTAATCGCCCCCAGCGCGTCGCCGACGCCGACCGGGCCGGCCGACAGCGTTCCCAGCAAAACACTCCGCGCCTCGCTGCTCGGATAAACATCGGTCCACGGCCAGGCTCCCACGGCATTGGCCAGGCGCGAGCAATAGAGAAAGTTGTCCCATTTGCTGATCTCAAACCGGTCAATCGAAACCCGCAGTGTCAGCAGGTTGGTATAAAGCGAGCTTTGCAGAAAATGCCGGGGCAGCTCCATGCAATATTGCAAATTGATCCCGTTGCTGGCGGCGGCGGCGGCCATGTCATTCATGAACGCCGGCGGGTCGTTCAGATTCATCGCGGGCAGCGCCATCACATCCAGCCAGTCGTGCTCAAAGGTCGTCACGCCGGCGGCTTTGAGACTGGCCATCATGTTGGTCCAATACTTGGAATCCACAATGACGTTCTGCGACATGGCGTATTGCGAACGATAAGGGCTTGTCCCGTCAATCCACCGGCAATGAGTAAAGAGCGGCAATCCGAGCTGTTGCTGAAAAGCGGGCAGGCCGTTGGGGAACAGGGTTGGATCGGGTATGTACTGAACCACGCCGCCACGGTTGTTGGTGGCATCGCCCTGCCAGGTATTCGCCACGCCCTTCGGATACCACCAACTGTCGAGCTGCATGTATCCCAGCGGCAGACCATTGGTGGCAAAGCCGTCGCGGACGGCGAGCAAAGTTCCGGCGTAGCCCAGCGCCGCCGAATAGTTGTAGTAATAGGTGGCCCCATTGTCGGTCCAATAGCCAAGTTTGTTCAGTTCCACGGCGCTATCGTTCGCCGGACGCACCTTGCCGGAGAGCCCCGTCAGCGCATTGCCCCACGTGGTGAATGCCTGGTTGATCCCCGGCTGAATCGTCAGCCAGGTCCGGTGCGTGAAACCGGCCGGGAGCTGGGTGATAGCCGCATTGATACCGCCAGCCAGGGAGCCGTCCCCGTTTTGCACATTGCCGGCCACCATAAAATTGGTCGCCGGTGACAAGACAAAGGCATTGAAGTTGGTGTCAAAGAACAGCCAGGGACTGTCCCCCGCCAGGGTGCTGAACGTGGGCGGCGCAAACTCGCCGTTGAAACCGAGGTGATACAGGCCGGCCGGATAATTCGTGAGGTGCGGAAAAGCCAGATCATTCGCACTCGCCGCGAGGGTGGTATCCGCAAACAAAACCACCGGCTGGTTGGTGTAAAGCCGGATGCTGGCGGCATGTGCCGCACTCGCCGAGTAGCCGAACCGGAGTTCGGCATAGCTGCCGATGGCATCCGTGCCGGTATCGCTGATCAGATTCTGCGGCACCTGGTCCACACTGCCGCTGAACGTCCACGCCGGAACCGTGGAGGCAATGGTGTACACGCCGCTCGCCGAAAGTCCGACCGACACACCCGAAGCACTGCGGATCACCGCCGACCCGTTAAGCACCGTCAGCACCGCCGGTGAACTGGTGATGGAACCACTGCTATTCGACGCCACCAGAACATAACTCGCCGCGTTCGCCAGTGAGATGTTGGTAATGACCAGCGTCGTGTTGGTAACGCCCGCAAATTGCCCGCCATTGCTCAGATTTGAATAAACGCCGCTGCCGACCGCGCCCGCCAGCCATTGATAAGTTGGCGTCGGATTCCCATACGCCGGGGCGCTGAACTGCACCGTCATGCCGGTGAAATTGGTTTGCGACACCGGTTGGGCCAGAAACTGCGGCGCTTGCGGCGGCGGCGGCGGCAGGGTGCCGAAAGGTTGAACCGTGAGATAACCAGCCCCGCCAACAGCAATGTTTCGCGGAAAGTTGGTGGCGAGTTCCTGATAGGAATGCGTACCGCTGGCCAGGGACGTGCCTTCAATGATAACGGTGTTGAAAGCACAGTTCTGATGCAAGATCAACTGCCCCCCGTTCGTCAGGGTCAGGGTGCCTGCGCTGTTCAAATCATACTGCGGTTCCAGCCAGGCGGTTCCGGCCAGCTTGGGATTCCCCGCCGACGGATCCAGGGGATACATGGGATCAACGGTAATGCTATTGGTTCCGAACGCATTATTTGTTACCCCCGCCAGCCAGCCGCCGGCGATTACCCATTTGCCTGAAAATGGCACTGCTCCGGCGCTGACGTTTTGCGACGTCAACGCGCTGGATGCCATCAACACCACCGTGCCGCTATCGGCAAAAGTGCCGGTCAGGCTGGCCATTTGCAAGGTGCCGCCGGACACCGTCGTCCCCCCCGAATAAGTATTCGCCCCGGCCAGTGTTTGCGTGCCCGCACCGACCTTCATCAAACTGCCGGCCCCGGTCAGACCGCCCGCAAAGGCGCTGCTGCTATTTTTGCCGCCAATGCTCAGGGCGACGGGCGAACCCGCCGTATCCGCCAGCACCTGAGTGGCGGTGCCCGCCAACGCCCCCACATTAAACGGGCCCGTATTAACACCCGCAGCGAAGGACAGCGGATTTGCCAAGATCGAATTCAACACCAGCGTCGCGTTGCTCAGCGCGTTGAGCTGATTCAGTTGCAACAGCCGGTTGACCGTGCTGGCAATGATCGCGTTCGATACGGTAATGGTGCCGCTGTAAGGATTGGCGGCGCTTAACCGCACGATGCCGCTGTCTTGCCCGGCATTCAGTGCCGCCCCGCCGACCTGCAAAGCTCCGGCCCCGCTGATGGTGGCCGCGATGTTAAGACTTTCAAAGGCCCCGCTCCCGTTGGCTGTGCCGCCCAAAGCTCCCAGGCCCGAAGCCGAATTCACAGTGATGTTGCCCGCCCACGTCAGCACCGCGTTATCCGAATTGACCGAGGCCTGCTCGAAATTTCCCCCGTTCAAAATGAGATTGGCAACGGTGATGACCTGCGTGGTGCCGGTGGTTTTGCCCAGCATCCGGCCGCCGCCATCGATGCTCAACGAATCCCCGGCGAACGTGCGCGAGGTGGCATCCGCCGGCGTGCGAAAGGTGAAGCCGCCTGTAAAGTAGGCGTTCCCGGCGGCCGGCACGCCGGCAATGCTCCAGTTCGTTGAACCGGTAAAACTGGAGGTGCCCACCGCATCGCTGGACTTCAGCGTGAGGCTGGCGGCGTCCACTGGCAGGGCCGGCCAACCCGCCAGCAACACCGTGACGGCCCCGAAGACGGCTCCTGCCCGCCGCCAGGGCGGCGGGGGATCTTGATTTTGCGAACGGTTCACTTTTACAAACATGGGAATCTGCGAGGCGGCCGGTTGATTTTGCGGCGCACCATGGATCTGCCCGGGGACAGGAAATGAGGCCGTCACCGCTTGCTCATGCACCAGTCATGGCCACCCTGGCTGCAACCGCGCTGCCAGGGTGGCGCTGACCGCCAACCGTTCCAACTGCGTGAACGCCTTTTTTACATTAACAACGCTGCCGGCTTCCGCGCCTTACAGTTTCAGGCGATAGAAGACGGCGCCGTTGCCGGTGTTGATGGGAATCGAAACGCTGTTGGTAATCGCCGAGCCGGCAACGTCAACCCAATTGGTCCCCAACCCCGCATTCAACGAATCCGTCTGCACCTGCAACGTCCAGCCGGTGTGATCGGCGGGCCAGGAGAGCATCAGATTGCCGGCGGAAACGGACACCGTGATGTTGGTGCTGACGGGATTAACCGTCACCACCGCCGCCACCGCAATCGTGCCATTGACCGCCAGGTTGTTGGTCCAATACACATTGGTTCCCGGCAGCACCGGCAGCGTGACTGAGCTGAATGAACCGCTGATCGGCGTACTAAAGAGTGTGAATGTATCGCCGGCCACGAGGTTTGTGGAACCAAGGTTGTTCACGGTCAAGGTCGCGCCGGTGTTCATCACCAAGTGTGGGGCCAGCACCTGGTCACTGTTGGTCGCCGCCGCCCGGTTGATTTTCATCAGCACCGTGCCGGCGAGGGTCACGTTGCTGTTGACCGTCAACGTACCCAGTGCGGCGGTCAGTGCGCCCCGCGTTGGCATGCCCGGCGCCAGGGTGCCGCCCGTTTGCACCGTCACCGGACCGCCGATGATGCCGGAGCCGCCCAAGGTTCCATTGGCGTTGACGGTCAGGGCGTTGTTGCCAACCGAGCCGTTCACCAGCAGGGTTCCCGTGGTCACCGCCGTGGGCCCGGTGTATGTATTGGTGCCCTCCAAAACAACCGTTCCGGTATCCTGCCCGTTATTAAGATTGGGCCCGCCAAACTGGACACCGCCACTGCCGCCGATGGATGCGGGGACAAAGAGGGTTTCGACGGCCCCGGCGGACAGGGCGCCAATATAGTTGGTCAGCCCCGGCTGGAGCGTGATATTGCCGGCCAGTGTTTCCGTGAAGTTGTCGCCGGCGTTGGCATAATCCACCAATCCACCGTTGATGATCAGGTTGGTAACCGTCAATACCTGACCGTTGGTTCCTTTCATGATGAAGCGGCCGCCCACATCAACGCTCAGCGCGTTGCCGGCGAACGTGTAGGGGTTCGCATCCGCCGGGGAGCGCAGCGAAAACGTCCGGGTGAAGTAGCCGTTGGCCGCCGACGGGGGATTGCCATCCAGCCAAGTGCCGGCGGAATTGAAGCCGGAGGTGCCAAAGGCATCCGTGGCCGTAAGCGGTATCCAACTCGTATCGATCACCGCCGAAACCACGAGGTCGATGGAACTGTTCGCCACGTTATTCGACAAAGTGGCGCTGACGCCGGGCGGCAGGATGCCCAGCGCGAAATTGTTCAGATTCGCCGGCGGCGTGCCGTTGTAAACCACCAGCGGGAATTGCCCCACCGCCAAGCCGTAGGCGCTCAGATTGACGATGTTGGTGCCGGTGGCGGTGAGACTGCCCGTGGCACTGATGGCCGCCACGGGAGCGCCGGACACCAGGTCGTAATTCAGGTTCAACACCGTATTCCCCGTCAGCGTCACGTTCGCGGAGGAAATGGACGAGGCCCCGCCGGTCAGGGCCAGGGTGAGCGTCGCATTACTCACGGTCAGGTTATTGAGGCTGACAATCGCGCCCTGGGAAAGATTCAGCGTGCCGCCCCCGACGAAGGTCGGACCGGTGTAGGTGGATCCGGTGCCGGTCAAATACAGCGCCCCGGCGCCGAGCTTGGTCAAACCACCACCCGTGCCGCCATCCACCAACGGCTGGGTGACGACAATGTCGTTGCCCGCCGAATTGAAGATCGCGCCGCCGGCCAGGATATAGGCCGCCGTCAGGTTGCTGAAGTAGGGAACCGTGGGATTCGTCGCCTGCAACACGCCGCCATTAAAATTGAAGATGGCGTTGGCCCCGGTGCTGGACGTCACATTCGAAGTGAGCAGGGTGCCGCCATTCAAGTTGTAGGTGCCGGAGGAACCCGCGTTGTGAGCCAGGTTTACGCCGCCCACGGCGACCACCGTGCCACCGTTCTGATTCATGGTTCCGTTGCCGGCGTTGCCGACGCGGATTCCGGCGGCGGCGATCAAGGTGCCACTGTTCAGATTATATACGCCAACCCCCGATGCCGAGGTGCGTCCGCCAATGTCAAACAAGCCGTTGCCGGTGTTGAATTCATACACCGTGCCGCCCGCCTGGTTCACCGTGCCGCCCGCCGTTGAGCCGGTGCCGTTGGCCGAGCCGACAAAGAAGGAGTTCACCGTCAGGCTGGCATTATTGGAGAGGTTCAGGATGCCCGTCGAACCGCCCACGTCGCCCACGTTGAAATCGGCGTTGTTGGTAAAGCTCGCGTTGCCGGTCAGGGTCAGCGTGCCGATGTCGGTGCCATTCTGACCGATGCTGCTGAAGGCGGTGCCGCCGTCAAGCGCGCCAGTGGTGAGCGCCAACGTGCCGGCTTTCACAAAAACGTTGCCGGTAAAAGTGTTGGTCGCGGTCAGGGTCAGCGTGTTGCTGCCCGTCTTGGTCAGGCCCAGAGCGCCGCCGATCGCGCCAGAATAAGTCGTATCCTGGCTGCTGTTAACGGTGAGCACCGGCGCGCCGGTTGAACTGTTGATCGTGCCGTTGCCGGCGAGGTTCCCAAAACTCTGGCTGGCGCCCAGACTGAGCGAGCCGTTGGAAACCACCGTGTTGCCGGCATAGGTGCCGGGCAGATTCAGCGTCACCGCGCCGGTGCCACTCTTGGTCAGCCCGCCGGAGGAGGTGATCTGACCGCTGCCTTGGAAGGTATAATTCACCGCCACATTGCTGATGGTGACGCTGGACGGACTCGCCGTATTGCTCAGCAGCACCGTGCCGCTGCCCAGATCATTGAAGGTCACCGCATCGCCCGGCGGCACGGTTTCGATATAGACCGTGCCCAGTCCGCCGGACACCCAGTTCGTGGTCGTATTCAAATCCCACACATTCGGCGCCAGGCTGTTGGTGCCGGACCAGACAATGCCCCCGCCGACCGAGGAAACAATCACGTCAATCGTCTGATTGGCCACGTCGTTATACAGCGTCGCCGCCACGCCGCGCGGGCCAACAACCGTGCTGTTAAAAGTTCCGGAGAGACTGGTGTATTTTAACACCGGGAAGGTGCCCGGCACAAAGGTGCCGCCAATGCGAATCGCGCTGGTGCCGTTGATGGTCACCGCCCCGGCCGTCAGCGTGGCGTTGGTCGGATTCCCCACAAAACCGTATGAGAAGTCGAGCGTGGTCGCGCCGCCGGTACCGAGGTTCAGTACCCCAATGGTCGCGCTGCCGCTGGTCACCGAGCTGGCGGCAATGCCAAACTTCGCCCCGTTCGCCACGTCAAATTCCCCGCCCGACTGACAGGCCGGCGTGATGAACAGTTCGCCATTATTCACGGCGGTCGTGCCGGAGTAAGTGTTCGCCGCGTTCAAGGTGGTTGAGCCGGAGCCGGCCTGAACTACGCCGCCGGAACCGGTGATTGGCGTACCGTTAAATTGGATGCCCTGCGAAATCGTATCGCTGCGATTGAAAATCAGCGTGCCGTTGTCCGTAATCACGCTGCTGGTGGACAGCGATCCGCTCGCGCCGCCGTTCCCCAATTGCAAGTTCGCGCCGGAGCTGATGGTGGTCGCCCCGGAATAAGTGTTCGTTCCGCTGAGCACGAGTATGCCCGTGCCCCCCACGGTCCGCCCGCTGGCGCCGCCCAAAACCCCGCTGAACTCGGTCTGGGGATTGTTGACGATCAGCGTCTTATCCGTGCCGTTGGGCGTCGGGGTGGAAGTAAATTTCAGGTTCCCCGTGCCCCCATAGATGGAGACCGAGCCGGCTCCGCTGAAATTGATCGGATTGGTGATGACATGGGCGGTGCCATCAATGGACTGGATGGTCGAGCCGCTGCTCCCGCCGTCGAAATTCAGCAGGCCCGTCCCCAGCGAGGCGTTATTGCCGATGGCCAGCGTGCCCGCCGTCAGATCCACCGTGCCGCTGAAAATATTCGACGTCGTAAGCACCAAGGTGCCGTTGCCTGCTTTGGTAATGCCGCCGCTGCCGCTGATCGTCCCGCCCACCGTCAGCGTATTGGCGCTGACGATCACAATGTTGGTGATCGGGTTGACGACCGCGCCCGTGCCAAGGTTCAGGTTGTTGGCCGACCCGGCGTAGGTGAAGGTGCCGTTCCAAAATTGCGGGTTGGCCGACAGCAACGTGACATCGCTTCCGCTGGTGTTGTCGATAGTGGTGTTCGCCGTGATGGTCAGCGGGCCCGTGCCGATGGCGGAGTTGGCGCTGCTCGAACCGCCGTAGTTGATGTTCAACTGCCCCGCGCTCAGCGTCATGCCGCCGCTAAAAGTGCTCGCCCCGGAGAGCGTCAAAACGCCGCCGCCCGTCTCGGTCAACGCCCCCGTACCCACAATGATGCCGCTGTCCGCCAGGATTGCCCCGCCCGCGTAGATCTGCACCGTGCCGCCGCCGGCCCCGAGGGTCGCCCCATGGTCAGTGCTGGTGTTGCCACCGGTATATTGCAGCGTGCCGCCGTTTAATACGAGATTGGCCGGGTCCGAAGCAGCCGCGCCGATGTCGCTGGGCGACCCGCCATTGGCCAGCGCCCCAACGCTCAACGTGCCGCCATTGACGGCGGTCGCGCCGGTGTAAGTGTTAACGCCGCCGGCCAGCGTGGTTGTGCCGGTGCCATTCTTGGTCAATCCGCCGGTGCCGCCGATCAGGTTGGCTCCGCTGGAAGTGATGGTGTAGGTCAAAGAACTGTTGTTGAAAACCAGGTTGCCGGGTTGGACCGGTGCCGCCACCGTCACGCTTGTGTTGCCGGCCGCCGTGTCATCAAACAGCACTGCCTGGCCGTTGGCAAAGACCGTCGCATTGCCCGTCCAGTTGGCCGTGGCCGTATCCCAGTTGCCACTTGCCACACCGCTCCAGATGTCGGATACCGCCGCCACATTCAAATAAAGCGTGGAACCGCTGACCGAGAACGTGGCCGACAGTCCGGGTGACGTGCCGAGGGCAAAGGAACTGGCATCAGCCGGCCCGCTGGTTGTCCAGTGGATCAGGGGATAGCTGTTCCCGGCGGCAAAGGTGCCGGAGTTGATCGTGACCGTTACCGGCCCGCCCACCGTCAGCGTGCCCGCATTGATCGGCGCCACGGTGGTGCTGCTCAGGCTGTCAAAATATAACGTGGTCGCCGCACTGGTGCCCAGCGTCAGTGTGCTCGGCACCAACTGGCTCGTGCCGGCAACGTTGATTTCCAGCTTGGCACCATTGGCCACCGAGATCGCCCCCGTGCCGGTTTGCGTCGAACTGACAATCAGTTTGCCGGCGCTGACGGTCGTGGCCCCGTTATAACTGTTGGCCGCATTCAAGGTAGTCGTGCCCGCACCCGCCTGGGTGAACGAGCCGGTGCCCGTAATCGGGCTGCCGCTGAAATCCGTGCCCTGCGCCACCGCGTTGTTGCGGTTGATGGTCAGATTGCCGTTATTCGTCAGCGCGCTGCCGGTGGAAAGGACGCCCGTGGCCCCGCCATTGCCCAGTTGCAAAGTGCCGCCATTGATGGTGGTGAAGCCCGCGTAGGTGTTCGCCCCGGTCAGCGTCAAGGTGCCGGTGCCCGCCTTGATCAGATTGCCGCCATCCGTCAGGACGCCGGCGAAGGTGGTGCTGGCATTATTGCCACCCGCGCTCAACGTGACGGCCGTGCCGGCCGTGTCCAGCAGCGTTTGGGTGGCGTTGCCGGCCAGCGCGCCGACTTTGAACGGCGCTGTGTTCGAGGCCGCCAAAAACGACATCGGATTCGCTACGGAAGAAACCAGACTTACGGTCGCGTTGCTCACCGCGTTCACGTTCGCCAGTTGCAAGATGCGGTTCACCGCGCTGGCAATGACCGCCGTGGAGCCGCTAAATCCATTGGTTACCGTCATGATGCCGCCGTAAGGATTGGCCGCGCTCAGTTTTACCACCCCGGTATTGGCGCCGGCGTTGATGGTGCCACCGCTGAGCACCAGCGGCGCGGAACCGCTGATGACGGCGGTGATAATCATCGTTTCAAAGGACGCGTTATTGTTCGCGGTGGACCCGATCGCCCCGATGCCGGAGGACGAAGCGACGTTAATGTTGCCGGCAAACGTTTCGATATAACTGTCGCTGTTCGCCGTGGCCTGCTCCAGCGTGCCGCCATTGAGTATCAGATTGTTGATGGTCGTGACCTGCGTGGTTCCCGTGGTCTTACCGATAAACCGCGCGCCCGTATTCACGCTCAGCGAGTCACCGGCAAAAGTGCGGGAAGTCGTATCGGCCGGAACGCGCGTCAAATAGGTGGTCGAATAGGTGTTGCCGGCGCCCGGCACGCCCGTGGGATTCCAATTTGTGGAACCGGTAAAACTGGAGGTGCCCACCGCATCGGGTGCGCGCAGCACCACACTGGCCGCCGACGCGGACAACGCGCCCGCCAGCAGGGCCAGACTGCCGGCATAAGACAGCTTGGCCGGCCATCGGCCGGGTGAAAGGAGGGTGGGGGTATTGCGCATCACGTCGGGCGTATGTTGGTTTGGAGAACTCATAGGCATTGTTGTCTGTTTTTGGGCTGTAAAGCCACTTGGTCTGGCAACGATCACACGCTTGGCATGGACTCCATGCCTGGGAATGATCATTCCATGGGTGTTTTGTGGCTTCTACGGGATAATGCGCATTCTGACGTTAAAACCGGAAAAGAAAATGAAAGAATTTTTCGGGACGGTTGCCGCAGCGCATCCGGACCCTGCCGGAGCGCGCCGCTGTGAGCCGCAGCAACTTGCGAAGTTCCAACGTTGCCACTGGATCAACTCACGGTTTAACGGATCAAACGGCTGCGGGTCGCCAACCGGCGCTCCGCTGGCCCGGCGGATTGCGCCTTCTTTCTGGCATCCGTGTTATGATGCGCCCGCAGACATCTTCCTGTCTGAAATGAGGTTGACCCGCCGGCCGCCGCCGTTGACCATGAACGCCAGTCCGGTCCGAATGAACCATGAACCGCATCCGGACAGACCGGCTGATGACACCTTCCAACGATAAAAAACAGGCCAGGCTGCTGCTCAACACGCGGGCGCGGGGCGGCCCGCGTCTTGGTCATTCCTTTCGGGACAATGCCAAACGCTTTTGTCTGCTGGCCATTTATTATGGCGTGCTGCTGGCTTTCTGCGTTTTTTCCAGTCATCGCTTTGCGTGCGGAGTACTCACGGGACTGATGCTCGGGGTTTTGTTTTGTCTCGATCAGCAATTTCGGAATGCCCGGCGATGCTGGCCCTTTTATCAGAAGTTAATGGATTGGGATGCCGTCCGGAAAATTGCCGAAACGGAAACCCTCTCCGTCCCGCCCGTACTGGAGGGTGTCCCGCCGGCGGATCCGCCGGTAAAAACAGGCCTGATCAGGTCGTTGGCCACGCTTTTTATCGCGGGCGCCGGCATGGTCATCCTGGTGCTGCTGGTGCCGGCACTGTTGGTATCCGCCTGGTTTTGGCACGAAGGTCAGATTCATATCACCACCGCCGCCGACCAGTTCCACGTCACCGTGCTTTCCGTGGATTCCCGGCCCGGCCAGTTCGCCGAACGGCTGCGCGTGGAAGGTCCCGGCGATATGACCGCCAAACTGCAAGTAACGGACCTGAAAGAAGCCGGCATATTCCCCGTCCAAGGAGCGCCCGGCGAAGGGTTCTATCGCCTCGGCCACCCGGATGTACTGGGTGGCAGCGTACCCGTCTCCGCCCATGGTTCCCATGCCGCCTGCGAAATCTTTTTCCGGGCCACCACCACCGCCACCAATACCCTGTGGCATGATGAAATGGGCGGTGCGACCTCGGATACCTCCCTCCCGACACCTTTGACCATCACCCAAGTCCGAACCAACTGGCCCGGCACCTACGCCAGCGATGCCGCCCTCCCTTTGGCCCATCTGGGGGATTATGTCATTTTACTGTCCGTGCGGTGAGCCGACATCTGTTGGACACAGCTTGGCATGGGGCCGGAAACCCATCGCTCGCGAATTGGGGTTATCAACGGATTTGTGATGGCAATCAGCAAATATCTGTTATGGCCTGCGAACCGTCCACCGCTCGGAGCGCCGGCTTGCAGCCGGCTTTGCGCGTCCGTTCCAGCTAAGCGGCTGGAAAGTAAAAACATTGTGCGAGAGGCGTGAGGTTTAAGCCGATCCCAGACCTTGTCATTACCCACATCTTTTTGCTGGTTGATTAAGGTTTCCGCGTCTTTCTGTCAGCTCTCTTGAACCCAACGTAAGCCCCAGCGGGGCGGCATGATAATAGCCCGGGGCAAGGGCGCGAGCGCGACCGCCGCCCCGGGTTAACGCCCCCACCTTACAGTTCCTTCCCCATCGGATGGGGGAAGGTGGCCGGAGGCCGGATGGGGGCCTGCGGCGCGCTATTCACAAACCCGCCCCGCCATTGAAAACATTACGGCTTTGCATCATCCGAGCACCGCACTTATCCAACTCCAAAAAATGTGTGCAATGACAAGGTCCCGGAGCGGCGCTCGGGGAGGCGGTAAAGGCAACCCGCCATGGCCACCCGGGCGCATCTTGACACTGCCCCCGGAATACGGTTAGAAGAGGGGGGTTCCTCAACCAACTGGCAAAAACCAACCAACCAAAGGAAGAGGATGAATACAAAACCAACGGGTCCCCGCCCCTTGCGCGAGATCGAGAGCGA
>CAIQKM010000056.1 GCA_903872345.1 uncultured Verrucomicrobia subdivision 3 bacterium
GAACTTCTATCCCTCCGCCCTCCAAAAGGGCATGCGCAGCGAACAGGCCCTCAAACTGGCCATCGCCGAAATGTACGTCCAAGGCGTCTCCACCCGCAAAGTCTCCGCCATCGTCGAGCAACTCTGCGGCCACGCCGTCAGTTCCACCCAAGTCAGCCAGTGTGCCGCCCAATTGGATGCCGAACTGGAAAGCTGGCGCACCCGTCCGCTGGAACCCTGCCGCTATGTCTTTCTCGACGCCCGCTATGAAAAAATCCGCCACGGCGGCCAGGTGCTGGATTGCGCCGTGCTCGTCGCCATCGGCGTGCGTCCCGATGGCAAACGCGCGGTGCTGGGCCTCAGCGTCGCCCTCAGTGAGGCCGAGGTTCATTGGCGCGCCTTCCTGACCGGCCTCCAGCAGCGCGGCCTCCACGCCCCCGGGTTGCTCATCAGTGATGCCCACCAAGGCCTCGGGGCCGCCCGGCAGGCCGTGTTCCCCGGCGTCCCCTGGCAGCGCTGCCAGTTCCATCTCCAGCAAAACGCCCAGGACTCTGGCTCGATTGGATGGCGCAAGGCACGCGGGTTTCTGGAAATCTATTTCACGACAACAGCGCGGAAGACATTTATGTGGAGGTGAATCATGGTCCGTTTGTTGTGGATAACAACCTCATGCTGTCATCCCGGAGTCTATTCGACATGTCCGAAGGCGGAGCTTATGTGCATAACTTGATCACCGGTAAAATCGACAACTGGTTTGATATGAAACGTCTTACCCCCCACATGGCGGCACATTCGACGGCCTTTGCCGGTTTGACTGTCACGCAGGGCGGTGACAACCGTTTCTTCAACAATATCTTCGTTGGACAAGGTTTCCCTGGCGCCGCGACCCTGCGGACTTCCAATCCCCAGACGAGCATTACCGGCTTTGGTCTCTGGGTGTATGATACCAGGGATTTCCTGATGCAAGTGGGCGGCAATGTCTATTACTACGGGGCCCAACCTTATTCCAAAGAAACAAACCCTGTTACCCTGCAGTCCATCAATCCCAATGTCAAAGTCGTGGAGGAAGGCGGGCAGACATACATCCAGTTCAACTTCGGTCCGGAGCTAAAGCAAGCTTCCACCAAGCCCGTCACGACCGTGTTGCTGGGCAAGTCAAAGATTGCCGGTTTGGCGTTTGAAAACGCCGCCGGCTCGCCATTGAAGATTGACACGGATTATTTTGGCAGGCGAAGGAATCGTAGTAACCCCACGCCCGGGCCATTTGAATATCCTGTTATGGTTAATCCGGTCAAAATTTATCAATGAGTCTAGAAGGACCGCCAAACAAACATTCTGACGCTATGTCACTTGCCTCCACCACAAACAACCCCACACCAATCACCCCAAGCAACGGCGCGAACTATCGCGGCTCGTTCGCTATCATGACTTCGCTGTTTTTTCTGTGGGGCTTCATGACGGTGTTCAACGACATTCTCATTCCGCGTTTCAAAGAGGCGTTCACACTTTCATATTTCCAGGCGATGCTCGTTCAGTTCGCGTTCTTCGGTGCTTACTTCATTGGCTCGCTGCTCTATTTCATCATCTCTATCACCACCGGCGATCCAATTGCGAAGCTCGGCTACAAAAATGGCGTCGTCATCGGCCTGCTCATCGCGGCCACCGTCGCGGGCATCTTCTGGCCGGCAGCCATAGCGATGTCTTATCCAATGTTTCTCGGGGGGTTGTTCATTGTCGGCCTCGGCTTGCCGACCACTCCAACATTCAACTCGCCTTCATCGTGCCATTGATCGCTTATGCCTACGTCGCGTTTTACGGCGCGGTGGGTCATCGCCTTGGAAAAGTGAGAATCTGATTTATGAATGCGTTCAAACTGCAATACGTTTACGATGTTTTCGTCACCATTACGGATCGCCACGCCATCGCCAACCCCTTATGAAAGCCAAACTGATTCTCGGTCTTTTGTTTGCCGGCGCCACCTGCCTGTTCTCCCGTAATCCTATCGGGCCAGCCCTGACTTTTCCGGCCGATCCTTCGGCCAAGCTCGGAGCCGATGGCCGTCTTTACGTTTACTGTTCGCTCGACATTGCGACTAATTATTATTGCTCCCAAGCCAATGTCGTTCTTTCCACGAGCGATATGCGGAAATGGCAATGGCATCCAAACAGCTTTGTCACCGCCGGAAAAAACGACATGCTTCCGGCCAACGACGAGATTCTTTACGCCCCCGACTGCCAGTATCACGATGGCAATTACTATCTTTATTTTTGCCAGCCCGGAAAAATTGCGCCGGGTGTAGCCGTTTCCACAAGTCCCACAGGACCGTTCACCAACGCCACTTTCCTGAACGTCGGCAAATATACGGAAATTGACCCTTCTGCGTTCGTGGATGACGACGGGCAGGCATATTACATTTGGGGACAATTCACCATGAAGATGGCCAAGCTCAACAAAGACATGCGGACACTCGACGCCGAGTCTATTCAGGACAACATCCTTACCGAAAAGGAACATCATTTTCACGAAGGTGCTTACATGACCAAGCGCAACGGCCTCTACTATCTTGTCTTTGCCGACAACAGCCGCGACCACCGGCCCAGTTGCCTTGGCTACGCCACCAGCAAGTCGCCGTTCGGTCCTTATCAATATCGCGGTGTAATCATTGACAACAACCACTGCAACCCGGGCAACTGGAATAATCACGGCTCCATCGCCGAGTTCGGCGGAAAATGGTATGTGTTCTACCATCGCTCAACCCAAGGTGTCGTCATGATGCGCAAGGCTTGTTTGGAACCCATTAGCTTTCGCGAAGACGGCAGCATACCGGAAGTGGAAATGACCACCCAGGGAGCCGAAGGGCCGGTTAATGCCAGTTTGCGAATCGAGGCCGAACAGGCTTGTGCGCTTTGGGGCAATGTGCGTGTTTCAACAGCCGACGACGGGAGCGAGATTCTATCAGGCATCCGCGATGGTGACCGGGCCGTTTATAAATATCTAGAGTTCAAAAGTCCTCCCCATAAGCTGCGACTCCGTCTCAAAGCCGGAAAATCCGACTGCACCATGACCGTTCATCTGGATCAGGATTTGAAAACTCCAATCGCAGAAACAAAAATCATAGGAAGCCCGAATGGGCAATGGGTCGAGATTGGCTGCGATACATCTAAAGTCAGCGGTGTGCATGCTGTCACACTTATCTTTCTAGTCCAAGGTAATGACGGGCCGATTTTGGATTGGTGGATGTTCGAATAGCGGATTTATTAATGTTGTGAATCTTTAGAAAGACACATGAAGTCTGTCTCACGGGTATTCGGACAACATGGTAATCAGTCGCAGAGGGTGCCGCATCCGCCGGACTAGCCGTCAAGCAATTCAAACATCCATCGCCGCGCCGTTCACCTTCAGCCAGTTCTTCCGCTCGGCGAAGTCGGGCATGACCTTGTCTACCTCGTTCCAGAACGCGTCGGTGTGATCAAGGTAATGGAAGTGACACAGTTCGTGGACGACGATGTAGTCAATGATCGTGGGGGGAGCCATCATGCACTTCCAGTGAAACGCCAAGTTGCCCTTGGGGGAGCAGGACGCCCAACGGTGACCAAGTTCCCGCACATCCAGCCGACCGGGTTTGACGCCGACCTTGGGCGCGAAATACTGCACCAGCCGGGTAACGCGCTCCAACCCCTGCCGGATGTAATAGTCCCGGAAGGCGGCCTGCGCTGCCGGGATGCCGTCCTTGTCTACCAGATCGCGGCGGAGGCAGAACCGACCGTTTTTCAACAGCAAAGCATCCTCCTGATCGGCCACCAGTAACAGCCGGTAGCTGCGCCCAAGGTATAGGAACCCCTCGCCATTGCGGTACTCGCGCAGCACCCGCGTGGCGTTCAGATCGCGCCACTCAGCGAGGTTCTTGTAAATCCAAAGCCGCCGGTCTTGAACGATGTCCCGGATGCGCTGCTCCTCGACCCCCTTGGGCGCGCGGACCATGACCCGGCCATCGCGCTCAATCACGATATCCGCCGTCCGGCGGCTCGTGCGCACGATGTCATATTGAATGTCTTCGACCGCTTTCATTTTGTCAGGTCTGCGTTGCGCTTCTCGGCCAGCTTCACAATCTCCACCGCGAGGCGCTCATGTTTCTCGGTGAGCGGGGGAATGTCCGCCAAGAGAATCTCCGTGTCAATGCTGCCGCGCAGCCGCTTGACTTCATTGGGTTTACCCCAGAAGTCAATAATATCAATCGTCGCTTGAAGCACTTCTACCACCCGGATCATAAGCAGCTTCAGACGTGGCGAATACTCTGCCGGCACCTGACCGTCTACAAACGCCAGCTCCACGACGCGGTCGTAGAACGTAGTCGCTTCCTTGGTCAGCCCTTCGACCGCCTCGGTACGCCCGGCCTCCACTTCCAAACGCAGCTGTTCGTAATCTTCCGCCAACTCCTCCCAGTTGTCCCGGTGCTGCTGTATCAGGTTTTCCAGCTTCTCGCTCAGTTTACGGTAGAAGGCGGGGTCTTCGTCAAAATGGACGGTACAGTGTTTACGGATGGCGTGCTCCATCTCGCTGGCCTTGGCCTCCGGGTCGCCTGCCGCGTGCTTTTTAACCTGTGCGATGAAGTCCGGTGACAACAGTTCCACCGGCGGGATCTTCGGGTTAATTCCGAGGTCAATCAGGTGCTCGTTGATCAGGGCCTTCACCTTGGCTCCCGCGTCGGCGATATCCAGCGATTCGTCCTTGTACCGTTCTTTAACCATGCGCAGGAGATAACCAAAACGCCGGGTGGGACCGCGATAACGCTGCCCGGACGCGTCCGGCAGGATCAGGTTGAGGCTCTGGAGGAACTTCTTCAAGTAAACCTCAAAATCCGCCCGCAGCTTGATGTCTTTCATGGCCCCTACCGCCCGGTGAACGACCGCCACGTCCGCCTCCGGCGTCGGCAGCCTGCCGGTGACAAAGGCCTCAATATCCGCCACCCCTGCCGCCCGGAAGTGATGCAGCAGCCGCTGGTAGCGTTCCTCCAAGATCGGCAGCTCGGAAAGCATGCTTTTCAAACCAAGCTGGATGTCCTGTGGGCTTCGTCGACCATCAGCAGGATGCGCTCCGAAACATTGACCACCCCAAACGTCTCCGCCGTGGGCGGAGCGCCGTAGGCCACCAGCGCGTCTTTCAGCACCATCGGCAGTTCCTCGGTACGGTCCATGAATTTGTGAACCATCACCATGTTTACGTCCGAGGCATCCGTCCGCAGATGCTCGCGCAGATCTGCCGTGCTGGCGATCACGTTGACCCTGCCACCGATCAGCCGGGCCGTTGCCGCCAACTGTTCCTCCAAATCAACACGGTCATTGACCAGCAGGATCTTGAAGTCCGCCAGATCCTCGGAAAACCGCATCATCCGGGCAACAAAGACCATCGTCAGCGATTTGCCGGAGCCTTGGGTATGCCAGACCACCCCGGAGCGTTCCGTCGCCGTCTTGCCACGGCGTATACGCTCGATGATCCGGCGCGCAGCCCGGTATTGCTGGTAGCGGCAGACCACCTTGACGCGGCGGCCTGAGTCCGTATCCATAAACACCGTACACGTGCGCAGCACGTCCAGCAGGGTGTCCGGGGCCAGCAGACCTTGAATCATTCGCTCCTGTTCGCGGACGACGCCCAGCGGCGGTGTAAACGTGGCCCGGCTCTCCGGCCAGATGTCCTTCCACGCGTAAAAATGCTCATGGCCGGAAGTGATCGTGCCAAACTCCGCTCGCTCGCCGCAGGTGCGGATCAGCAGCTGATTCGAGTAAAACAGCCGGGGCTCGCCCTCCCGCAGGCCCGCCGCCGCCGTCTCCGCGCGCCCGTTACGATAGCGCAGCAGTTGTACGAAGGCCGCATGCAACGGATTGGCCGTGTTCGCGTCGCCGATCTTGGCTTCAATGACCACCAATGGGATTCCGTTCACGAACAGGACGATGTCCGGGATGATGCAGACCTTTACGCAGCCCGGCGTGTCGATGCGAAACTGGTTGATGGCATGGAAGACGTTCCGCTCGGGGTGACGGAAATCGATCAGCGGTACCACCGGATCCGGCTACCCGGTGGATTCGTTCACGTCCACCTGTGCCTTGAACAATATCTTCTGAACGTCTTCGTTGGCCTCTAGCAGCGTCCGGTTGGGATGGCGCAGGAGTTGGTCCCGGAGCTGGTCAAGCTGCCGGTCGGTCAGCCACGGATTCAGCGCCCGCACGGACTGGCGGAATACCTCTGGCAGCAGCCATTCCCGGAAATGGGTACGCAAGCTGACCGCCGGGTCGGCGGGAATAACGCCCGGCCCATGGTCGATGACCTTCCAGCCCAGCGTGGCGAGTTGGTCGAGGAACGGCTTTTCGACATGGAGGTATTCAGACATGATTTTAGGTCAACAATGCCTTCGCCAGCGTCACACATTGCTGGCGGATACGCTGCGATACCTCCGCATTCTGCGGCTCAAGGTGCTGGTTGTTCAATCGGAAAGCAGCGCAAGCCATCGGGCCTTGGGCGTCTGGATTACCAAAATGTTCCGCCAGACACCGTTCGGCGTGGCGAATGCCCCGGTTGGCGGCCTGCCGTTCCGCCTGAAAGCCCGCCACCGCCGCCCGGATGCCGCCCAGATAGTTCTCTGCCAGATAAAGGATATCATGCGCATCCTTGGGAGCCTTGCGCCCTCTTGGTCCGCCAAACGCGTTCAGTTTCAGCACCAGCAGCGGGCCGATTTCTGCCACCTTGATGGTCTCCGTCAGCGGACTGCCCAGCAGAGTCTCGCCAGTCACCGGCACCGGGCGGTAGCACGCCAGCGCCCGATTGATACCCGGAAAAATTTCAACTGACAGACCGTCGTCCAGCGTCGCGGTCCCCTTGTCGGAATGATCATCGTCCGTCAATAAATCAATGTGCAGTTCCAAGGTCGGAAACTTGCGGGTAAACCGGCCATTGGCCCATATAAAACCATGCCCCGACAAGTTCTCCCGGATGCCCGGATACGCACCGCCTTCCGCTGCAATGCTCACGCCAAAATCGACGTCCAGCGTCACCGGACCGGGCTGTCCTTCGACCGGTGGCTTGGTCAGGAAGCGCACCGCCAGCCCGCCGACCAGCACCAGAACGTCCCGGAATTCCGGCAGACAGTCCCATGTGGTCAATAGCGCCTGCGTAGACAGATCCAGACTGTCCGCCGGGTATTTATCAAACGTGTCGTGCTTCACTTGGCAAAGCCTTCCCATTCACGCAATGCCTGCGCCTGCTCGGGTCCCCGCTGGCCGACCGGCAGCAGATCGAGGTAAATCTGCACATCCGCCGCCAGTTGATAGCCGTCCACCAACTGGGCTGATTGAAACACACCTTCATCCTTGGGCGTGATCAGCCAGAGGTTGCCGCCATTGTCCACCTGCCGCGCCCACGTGATCTCGTCCGGCAACGTTTTCTTGAAGTAGGCCGATACCAGCGGCGGCGTGGTGTACGGATGCCGCAAGTGCGCGGCGAACCACTGGGTAAAGAGCACATTGTCTGCTCCCAGAGCATCGCGAGCCGTTTCCGCCACTTCGGCCAGATTGCCGGCCAATACCGAATACTGCCGAATAGTCGTCCGCTTGCGCCAGTTATCCTCCGCCCGCCATGCGTCCAGCAGCCGGTCAAAATCGTTCACCCGGTACAATGCCGCCACATGCCGGTTGCCGGGCCGCGTTTGCACCACCAGCTCACGCTCAATGAGGTCGGCCAGTGTCAGCGACACCAGCGCTCGCGAAATGCCGGTACGCTGCTCCAGTTGTTCCTGCGTCCATTCCTGCGCCCGGTGCGATAGTAGCAGCCGCACTACGCGTGACGATTTCAGGGTAAAGGGGTTCAGTTCCGCGCCCGGATTCCGGTAGGCCTTGCCTTTGGGGCTGCGATCCAGCAGGACCGACGGCGTCTTAATGAACAGCCGCCCGTTCAGGTCAGCATGATTGACACCCGCCGACCGCAGGTCCGCCGCCAACGCATCCGGCAGGCTCGGGCACAGCAAGAGAACCCGCTTACCGCCCGTCTCGGCCTTGGCCTTCAATAGCTGACGCGAAGGATTTAGCCTCGGCCAGACTTCCAATATAAGCTTTTGATGTTCCAGTTCGATACGCAGCTCCGCCCGCCCGTCCGCAAGGAGTACGGCCCGAGCATAAACGCCGCCATCGCCTTGTATCTGATAGTTTTGCACAAACAGACTCAACAGGCTTTCCACCGACTCAACGGCCTTTGTTTTAGGTTTTTCGTTCATTTCACTAAATTAGTAAAACATTGGATTTCCCTAAAATCAAGCTCCACCGACGGGTGGTTTCCAGACCTGCTTCCAATGCATCCAGAAAGTCTGGTTCTCTTTGAGAACTAGACTGGCGCAAAAAACTTACCCGCCAGACTCTGTTTTTGAATCACCCGGTTTATCAGTCGCTTCCGCCTTTTCTTCATCAGCCGCTTCGGCGGCGCTGGGGATGAACTTTGCGTGGGCCTTTTTTAGATACGCCATGGCGCTGTCATTATCGGCTTGGTAGGCGAGCTGCTTATTGACGAACTCAAGCCGCGCCCGCGCGTCACGGATCACCTCTGACCACGTTTTAACCCAGACAGTGACATTATGATCGGCGTCATCGGAAATGAGGCCCTTGGGCTTGCCCCGTTGATTGGCCTCGCCTTTGGCATAATCATCCAGCTCGTTCGAGATGGCGATAAACTTCCAGCGACCGCTCGGGCGTACTTCTTGATCTGCGTTACCACCTCATCATCAATCTTCTTTGTCGGGCGTTTCAGTTCGACAATCAGGTAGTCGAATTCCCCGGCACGCGGCTGAATCACCTTGTTCAGCATGAGGTCGATTCGACCAGTCCCACCATCCGACAACTTCACCGGCTCGACAACCTCAGTACGATGCCCAAGCTTGTCCAGATGCTTCTGGAGCACCGTCTCCACCCCCTTGAGGATGTTCCGGGCATGAACCTACTCGCTGATGGCGACGTCGAGCGGGACGTTGATCGTGGCGAGGGCTTCACAGGCGCGCAGATAGATCAGCCGGTCGGTGCTTGTCAGCGCCAACACATCGGGTTCACCCTGAGCCAGTTTGGTGAGCACCAAGTTGGCTTCCAGCCTCGCCTCGTCAAGGTTGGCTCGGCGCACCTGTTTGCGGCGGCCACCAAGGTAGTAGGACACCACGTAGCTGACATAACGGCCCCGGTCTACGGGCCGACAAATTATTTCTGGCAATACACCAACAATCCCGCGACGAATTTCTACGGTGCGGACATCGGTGGTGCGGAGCGCGAACCAAATGGCGACACGCTAATCACCTTTGGTATTCGCGGCACGCTGTTTGAAGTCACAAGCAACCTGCAAACCATCTGGCAATATGTCAATCCTGTGACTGCGACGCCACTAGCCCAGGGTAGTGCCATGGCCTTTGGTTTGGCCACGGTCACCCGTGCGCAAACATTTGCACCGGGAACGCCCAATTGGTTTGCCTCTGGCAATGCCAATGCCGGATTTGCGGTCTTTTGGCGGGAGTCACACGGTTGCAAGAGGGTGGTTGCAGTAAGGCTGTTGCCGCCATGCTGGCGGGGAGATTACGAAAACGCATAATGTCTCAATTCAGGTTCAATGCACAGCCACTTAACATTGTCGCTAGAACGGTCGAAGCGTACACCGAACTTTTTGGCTTCCTACCCGACTCCTTGGGCCTGTAAATGCCCGGCCCGTTGAAACAAATGAAACAACCTCCGTCGCCCAAAACCATCTCCCGCAGGATGAGGGGTATAGTTGACAATTTTAAATTTTAGTGTTTACTACCAGTGGTTTGCGTAGATATTTTCGTGAGAAAATTGACGGTTTGGCCACGTTCGAGCCCCGCCACTCCCGCCATTCTCAACTCAATGGCCCCAAACACTTACGGTGTTTGGGAATTTTCCCCAACCGCTTTCGTCACAGTTTCGTCACAACCTGTGACGTATTTTGCAAAAAAGTCCGTTCTTACCTCGCATGAGAACGAACCATAGCGCGTATACGTTAGCAAAGGCCAAGCAGACCAAGTCCCGCTTCCGACAGGAACTCAAGCGCCACAACCACCGCGTGGTCATCACTGACTGCGTAGACCGGGGCCGTTATGTCAGCTACGTGGTGTCCTACTACCTTGGTGGCCGCCGCAAACAGGTGCGCCGAGCCAACCTTGACGAGGCGAGGCTGGAAGCCAACTTGGTGCTCACCAAACTGGCTGAGGGTGAACCCGATGTTTTGGCGCTGACAAGCACCGACCGGCTGATCTATCTGCGCGCATGTGAAGCCCTGGCCACGATCAACGTCCCGCTCGACGTCGCCATCAGCGAATACGTTCATGCCCGGAACATCCTCAAGGGGGTGGGCACGATCACCGAGGCCGCGCACCACTACGTCAAACAGTATTCGGGATTTAAAAGCACCGTGCTCGTCCAGCAAGCTGTAGACGAACTTCTCACCGCCCGGCGCGCGGATGGGTCCAGTCCCGTTCATGTCGCCGACTTGGAGTGTCGTCTTGGCGTCTTTTCCAAAGCTTTTGCCTGTCCCCTGTGCGAGGTGCGTGACAGCGATATCTATGATTTTCTGCTCAACCTCAAGTTCGAGCCCCGCACGAAAAATAACTATCGGACCGCCATCTCGAACCTGTTTACGTTCGCACGGCTCAAGCGGTTTGTACCGCAAGGGTACGACCCTTTGCAGTGTGTGCCGGAATTCAAGGAACCGCACCAACCCATTGATATCCTGACCGTAGACGAGCTTACGCTGCTCTTTGGAAAGGTGCAGCCCAACTTCAGAGCCTATTTGGCAATCGCCGCCTTTGCCGGGCTACGCCAGTCCGAGATCCAACGCTTGCGTTGGGAACACATCAAGGGCGATTACATCCACGTTCCGCCCGGCCAATACCGGGTGAAATCTACCCGCTACGTGCCAATTCAGCCGAACCTGAAAGCGTGGCTGGCTATCTGTCCGAAGAGCGATGGCATGGTCGTCCCCTACAAGAATCCGACCAATAATTTGGCGAAACTGTTCGCGGATGCGGAGGTTGAATTGAAGCACAACTGTCTTCGCCATTCCTTCGGTTCCTATCGAATTGCCGTCACTCAAAACATCCACTCGACGTCGTTAGAAATGGGAAACAGTCCTTCGATGATCCGCAAACACTACATGGAAGTCGTCACCAAAGAAACTGGTGCCGCCTGGTTCGACATCAAGCCGCCGGATCCGGTTCAGTCGCCCGAGGCTACGCCTGAATATTCCGCTACAGCTGCACAACAACCGGCAGGTGCTTAACAGGCCGTTGAAAAACGGCACTTTTTTGGCATAACGAAAAAAGCTGAGCCACCGCCGACTCGCGACGTGAACCGCGATAGCGGAACTGACAGCGCCAACGGCGGTTAGATGCCATGATGGGTTGAACGCGACACCATTCAGTGCCACGCTACGAACGTAGTTCCAACTATTGATCATCACATCTATGAAAGAATACATTCTCAAAC
>CAIQKM010000057.1 GCA_903872345.1 uncultured Verrucomicrobia subdivision 3 bacterium
AGCAAAACTTCCTTACACGGAAACCATCAACAGCATCTTCACCGCCCGGCGGGATCTCATGTTTGCCTCCAAATGGGCAATCGAGGGGTCGAAGTTCACCATGGAGCAGGCCGACCTGCTGGTGGCATTATATGGCGTCAAGGTTTTAGGCTGGGACGATTTAACGCAGGACAAAGACGGTTACGTCCCCTATCGCCAGTTGGAAAAATTTCTAGTGCATAATCCGAGCCTGCTGTCGCGCCGGATCATAAAACTGGCCAACGCCAAGCCGCCACTGGTGGCGGTGAAAGATGGCGATGTGGCTGCCGGGCAGCACTTCAACAGCAAGCGGGTCTGTCTCACCGAGCACGGGGTGAAGGCGATTGCACCGGTCTGGAAAAGGTATGAGACCATGGCGGAAAAGTTGCTTCAGGATACCGATGCCGGCGAGCGGGAAATCCATTACAAGGTCAATAATGAGATCTCCAGTCGTATCCGTCTTATCCGGGGCGGATTGAGTGCGCTGTTTTCGGGGCAGACCTAGCGCCATGACCACATGACCAGCCAATGGTTGTGCTGGGTTGCCTCTGCCGGCATGACCTTAATTGTGTGCAAGGTGAATGCGGGGAAGATGTCTTCGTCTTACCTCAGGTATTTGTTTCCCACAAGCTCCCTTCCGCCGCGTCACTGGTGACTGATTGCGGGCATAACCGCAGGATTTGCTGGTCACAGCCAAAACCTATTTTAATGTCGAAGTCAATTTGCTTAAAGCATAGATGCGTAGATCCGTCGGACTCTTCACCCGGCGCAGGCGGGATATATTGACGCAAAAAAAGCGCAGCTTTCGCTGCGCTTTTAATCCACTGTTTTAAGCCTGTGGAGGCTTTGCCGTGCCTTTGCATCGCACCGCTAAGCAACGCACCACAACGCACCACAACGCATCGCCATTGCTTGGCGTCACATCGCGCCGCATCGGATCGCCGTTGCAACGCACCACGCCGCACCGCAACGCGGCACACCGCCTTTGCTTTTTATTTTGTGGATGGCAATGCCTAAGCGGCATCGCTCAGCCACATAATACGGTTGCATAACATGACACGCCTCGGCAAACACGTGCCATGTACAGGCAGTAAATCAGAAAATAATACCCATGTCAAGCACCACGTACAGTACAGACGATGTATTGTGTGAGGAGTTGGGTGGGTTGCCTAAAACAGGCTTTAATTATTTCGAAGCAATTACCAAAAATCCGGCTTATTCACGTCACCCCAGTAGGCGATATAGTAGAGCTTTACCACTTCGACATCTTCGATGTCGAACGGACGCCACGCCGAAGCTGATCCTGCGGGCGGGCATGGCGCTCAATGGCGCGTATGCGCTGTTCTTGGACGACCTTTTCAAGGGAGCCACGGCTTATGCGGCGGCCTATCAGCGGTCCGAGTCCTTCTCCTTGTCTCAAAAGCTTTACGGGCACTGGCAGTCGCGGTCGCAAGTGCTGGGGCCGGGCGATGAATATGCGCTCGTGGATGAGTTTGCGGATATGATTGGCGTGCGCGGCTGGTTTGAGTGGAAGCTAGATAACGACGTAATGGCGGCCCACGCTGACGGCCATACGCTGTCAGCCGGCGCGGCGGCGCAAACCCGGACGGCGGCATTGATCTGGTTATCGAGAAGGATGGCCAGCAGGCGGCGGTCCAGTGCAAGCAGTGGAAGCAGTGGAACGTCGGGGTGAAGTCCGTGCGGGAATTCCTC
>CAIQKM010000058.1 GCA_903872345.1 uncultured Verrucomicrobia subdivision 3 bacterium
AGCAAAACTTCCTTACACGGAAACCATCAACAGCATCTTCACCGCCCGGCGGGATCTCATGTTTGCCTCCAAATGGGCAATCGAGGGGTCGAAGTTCACCATGGAGCAGGCCGACCTGCTGGTGGCATTATATGGCGTCAAAGTTTTAGGTTGGGACGATTTAACGCAGGACAAAGACGGTTACGTCCCCTATCGCCAGTTGGAAAAATTTCTGGTGCATAATCCCAGCCTGTTGTCGCGGCGGATCATAAAACTGGCCAACGCCAAGCCGCCACTGGTGGCGGTGAAAGATGGCGATGTGACTGCCGGGCAGCACTTCAACAGCAAGCGGGTCTGCCTTACCGAGCACGGGGTAAAAGCCATTGCACCGGTCTGGAAAAGGTATGAGACCATGGCGGAAAAGTTGCTTCAGGATACCGATGCCGGCGAGCGGGAAATCCATTACAAGGTCAATAACGAGATCTCCAGTCGCATCCGTCTTATCCGGGGCGGGTTGAGTGCGCTGTTTTCGGGGCAGACCTAGCGCCATGACCGCATGACCAGCCAATGTTTGTGTTGGGTTGCCTCTGCAGGCATGACCTTAATTGCGTGCAAGGTGAATGCGGGGAAGTTGTCTTCGCCTTACCTCAGGTATTTGTTTCCCACAAGCTCCCTTCCGCCGCGCCACTGGTGACTGATTGCGGGCATAACCGCAGGATTTGCTGGTCACAGCCAAAACCTATTTTAATGTCGATGTCAATTTGCTTAAAGCATAGATGCGTAGATCCGTCGGACTCTTCACCCAGCGCAGGCGGGATATATTGACGCAAAAAAAGCGCAGCTTTCGCTGCGCTTTTAATCCACTGTTTTAAGCCTGTGGAGGCCTTGCCGTGCTGAGGCTATGTTAGGCTCGCTAAACGCGAAACCCGATTTGCTGTGCTTTGCCTAGCCGTGCTGTGCCATGCCTTGCCGTTGCTGGGCGCCACGTGGCGTTGCATTGCCGTTGCTGCGCGCTGCGCTGCGGTGCCATTGCTGAGCATTACGTTGCGCTGCGTTGCGTTGCCGTTGCTTTGTTCTGCTTTACTTTACTCTGCTTTGCTTTGCTTTGCCGTTGCTGGGCTTAGCTGGACTGGACTTTTGCAAGCCTTGCCCTGCTGCCCCTTTCGGCGGCTTGGCTTGACGCGCTTTACTGCTCGCGTGTCATGTGAACATTAAAACATAGAACAATGACCGCGTCAAGCACTAGGTGCCTAACAAAGCTGGTTAAAGTAGAAACGTATGGGGACGCCATAAATAACGCATAACATCTAGTGGCCACGTAGGTTGCCAATCTTGCGTTTCGCCGTGCGTGAACCGATACTCCACGGGAAAGCCTCAGATTCGAAAAATAAATTTATTTTATTTCCGAAAAAAAAGCCTCAAAGCAGCTTTTTCCCGCTGCTCACTGTCTTTCCGATCGTTTACTGTAATTGGTGAACGCCGTTCGAGGCCGGTAATACATCAAAACCGCTTTACTGGCGGCTGCTCAGGCTCAAATGGTAACCCGAAGTATTCGAACACCGCCTGCGTGCGGGCATGAACCCGGTCTTCAAACATGCCACCCCGGTCGCACATTAGATTCATGTGCAGAAAATCCCGCTTGATGAAGTTCAAGAGGTCGTGTGGTTCACATGTGACCGACACCTGCTCCTGACCATCCACCTGCATGGTGTTGATGCTCGGGAGACAGCACAGGGTCATGGCCCGGAGAATGTCCGTGTCGAGATTGCAGAAGTACAACCAGTATGGCCAGGCCTCGTGGAAAGCCTTATAAAAGCGGCGCACCTCCGGAATCATGTGTATTTCACGCGGATCAGCGTCCCACCCTTCGATGCCGAACACGATCCCGTCCATCAATTCCCGCAGCCGCCTGCCCTCCGGCAGCTTGGCTGTACCATAAAGGCTCAGGAAGTGACTAAAGTCGCCGCGCTCCACTTTTGAGCGGCTGAATTGGTAAAATATCAGGTCGCGGTCCATGTGTTTCGCCAGTTTAACGCGTCGCTTGCAACCGCGCCACTTGATTCAATTCCACCGGTTTTGTTTGGCAGCCACGGGGCGGCTTCGCCATAATCTGCGTGGTGAAAGCGGTTACCCTCAGCATCAATGACCTGTTTGAATTTGCAGGCCAGCCAGTACCGGCGCAGCGCCCGGCGCGCACCGTTATTGAAGGCATGGCCCGCAGTCAGTTTGAATTCCTCCGCCAACCGCTCCAGATCGAGGTGGGAGAAACCAGTGTCATTGTCTCGTTCAACGAAGAAAGCACCAGCGCTCAGGATGAGTCCATTCGACTCGCGGAGCGGGCGGCCAAGCGGGCCGGGGAAGGTGATTACGCCAAGGCCATTTCCCTCTGGAAGCGGGCCTTGGAACTGTACCCGGCCCTGCCCAAAGCCCGGCGCGATCTGGCGATGGCCTGCATGGAATCGGGCGACACGGAAAGCGCCAAAAATCACCTGATTGAGGTACTCCGGCTGAATCCGGCAGATGCTTGGGGATGGATCGTGCTGGGAAACCTTTATGCCAAAAACGAGCAGGACTGGGCGACGGCGGAAAAATTTCTGCGGCGGGCCTTGGAAATCGCGCCGGGCGATGTTTGGGCGATCAACGGCGTCGCCACCATCACCGCGCAACGCGGCCAGACAGATGAGGCCGTCTCACTCTTCGAGCAGAGCATCACTGCCAACCCGTCCATTCCCAACCCCTACTATGGCCTTGGGGTAACTTTTCAGCGCGCCGGCAAGCCGGGACAGGCCGAAGAAGCCCTGCGCCGGCTGTTCACCGGCGCGCGTGCTCCGGATGCTCGCGCCATGCAGGTTTTCGAGCAGGCCCGCACGCTCTATGGCACCTTGCAAGAACAACTGCTGGAGCAAAAGCATTCAGAGGCTTTCAAGATCGTGGAGGATTTCCGGGCCGGGCTGGAACAGCTCTCCGGTTATCCGGTGCGCCTATCCGAAGGAGATTTTAAAGATACCACCACCGCCACTATCCAGACTGCATGGAAACATGGGCGGGACTACCATCTGGTCAAGTACCGCACCAGCTTACCCGCCGTGCTGCGGCCACACCAACTGGCCCATGAACTAAGCCATCTTGAATTGGAAGCGGAAGCACGCAAGGCCGGGAAGAATCGGAGTCTTGTAACCAACCCCAAGACGGAAGGACTCGCCCGGCAGGGTTCCTCGACGTTTGTAATGGGTAATTAGCCATAGTACGGGATTTCCAACTTTCCGGCGACGAAGTAGAGCATGGCGATTTGATACTCCGAAGACCGGTAGCCTCTGGCTTTGCGCTTGGTGGCCGAAAACAAACTGTTCAGGCCTTCCAGAAAGGCGGTGGTTA
>CAIQKM010000059.1 GCA_903872345.1 uncultured Verrucomicrobia subdivision 3 bacterium
CGCATCACGCAAAGGCGTATGCAGGGAGAGAACGTCTCCGCGCGCGCCGCCGCCCTCCGGCCTGCAGGCCGGAGGGCGGCTCCAGCTTGGCTTGCTTACGCAAGCCTGCCAAGCAGGACATTTAGGAAGATACAAGGAGAGAGGCTTAGAGGTTGTCACCAGGTTGCTGAATTCGTTTACCCGTGGCTCATCCAGCGGTTTGATTCGCGAAACCGGCGGCAACCGGTTCTCGAAGCTTCGGGTTTAATCGCAACCCTCAGGCAATGAACGGCCTGTTTTGCGCCCGGGCGGTTTGGCGGTTGACAATGCGGATGACTGTGATTAGATGGGGGCGTTGGAGTTGGTGTATTTATCAATAGGCCTAACGGTATATTCAAATCCGCAACCATATGAAACGAATCATTATTGCAATTGGGCTGGCGCTCCTTGCCGCCCTTGCCACTTTTGCCCAAGGAACCTTTTTATTTTCAGGCAACTCCAAAAGTGTGTGGGATAACTATTCCACTTCTTTGCCCCACATTTCTGGTGAGACGTTGACAGTTGCCTTCCTGTTCGGAACCGGTACTCCGAAGATTGCGCAGATCGGTTCTTCTGTGGCTACTAATGCCGAATGGAACATGTACATTACTTCAACCGCATGGTCCGACATTCTGGGTGATCCGAACTACACGCTGGCGACCAGCGGTGGCACCAACATACAGGCCAGTGTTATTACCTCCTACGGTGCTTGGATTGGTAACGGCAATAGCAGTTACTTGGTCACCGGTTCCACCGGTGGTGCTACCTATACTGTGTACGTCATTGCTTGGGACTCGGCTTATGCTACCCCTGCGGCTGCCCAGGCTGCTGACGCCGCAGTGGGCTGGTCGGCTCCATTTACCTACTTCACTGGCAATCCTAACGCCCAGCCCCCCACCTCTCCACAAGCCTTCAACACCTCGGTCATTCCCTTCGGTGTTCTCCTACCTATACCTGAACCGAGCACCCTCGCCCTCGCCGGGGTTGGCATCGCCTCGCTGTTCGTATTTCGTGATCGCCGCAAATAAACCCATTAACCGAAACATTCATTGCCTCATTTATGAAACGAATCATTATTGCAATTGGGCTGGCGCTCCTTGCCGCCCCCGCCACTTTTGCCCAAGGGACCTTTTTATTTTCAGGCGGCTCCAAAACTGTGTGGGATGATTATTCCGGCGCATATCCCAAGGTGACCGGGACAACCATTGATGTCGCTTTTCTGATTGGCACTGATACGCCGCTCATTTCCCAAATTGCTACTTCCATCCCAACAAATAATGCCGCCAATACCTATCCGGGTAATCCGGGTTATTACCAGACCGATGTCGCTTGGGACAAGATATTAAATGATCCCAACTATCATCTGGCTACCAATGGCGGCACCACGGTGGTGGCCTCGGTTAATCCAACCAATGGCTCTTGGACTTATAATGGATATCAGTCTTTTACCATTCCTAATACCGTTGCCGGTGGCACCTATACCGTATATGCAATTGGGTGGAATAGCTCTTTTGCCACACCGCAAGCGGCTGCGGCATGGGAAGAGCCGGTTGGGTGGTCGGCTCCATTTATCTACGTCACTGGCGATCCTAACGCCCTTCCGCCCACCGCACCGCAGCAGTTCGGTCTCTATGTTACCCCCTTTGGCATCGGACCCATTATTTCCCCCGAACCCGGTACACTCGCCCTCACCGGCATGGGGCTTGCCTCGCTGCTGGCTTTCCGCCGGCGGGGCAAATAAATCCTTTAACCAAAACATTCATTGCCTCATTTATGAAACGAATCATTATCGCAATTGGGCTGGCGCTCCTTGCCGCCCCCGCCACTTTTGCCCAAGGGACCTTTTTATTTTCAGGCGACTCCAAAACTGTGTGGGATGATTATTCCGGTGCATATCCCAAGGTGAATGGGGTGTCCATGGATGTAGCTTTTTTGATTGGCACGGGGGCGCCGCTCATTTCCCAAATTGGCCCATCGATTCCGACCAATTATATTGCCAACTACAACAATTATTTCATTACGATATATGCCTGGAACGCCATCTTAAACGACCCCAATTACCATCTTGCTACCAATGGCGGCACCACGGTGGTGGCCTCGGTTAATCCAACCAATGGCTCTTGGACTTATAATGGAAATCAGGCTTTTACCAACTCCTACGCTTCCCCTAATACTTATAATGTGTATGCGATTGCCTGGCCCGCCTCGTATGGTGCCACGCCGCAAGATGCGGAAGGATATTACACTCCGGTCGGGTGGTCCGCTCCCTTTAGCTATGTCACTGGTGATCCTAACGCCCTTCCGCCCACCGCACCGCAGCCGTTCTTTAGCTCGGTTACCGCCTTTGGTGTGCCGCTTAATATTGTTCCCGAACCCGGTACTTTCGCCCTCACCGGCATGGGGCTTGCCTCGCTGCTGGCTTTCCGCCGGCGGCATAAAAGCAAGTAAAACTGGTTTGATTGAATCAAAACCCCCGACCAAAAACGGTCGGGGGTTTCCTTTTTAGGGCAGGGAATCGGGATTCACAGAAGGAAACGGAGGTAACGAAGAATCTTTGTTCGCTTCGTGAGCTTCTGTTCAAATTCCCATCTGCGGTTACTGCCAGACCCGTTCTATACGTACTTCCCCAAAATCGGTTTCAGGCTGGCAATCGTCTTCTTCGGCCAGACCTTGCGGTCGGTCAGGAAAGAGTTCTTCAGGGCGGCATGGCATTTCCAGTTCGGCTCGGCCGGGATTTGCGGGATGACGCTGGTGACGACCTTTTTGGCGGTGTCGGCGTTGCGGTGCAGATTCGCCAGGATCACTTCCAGGGTCACGTGTTCGTCTTCCTTCCAGCAGTCGTAATCGGTGGCCATGGCCAGGGTGGCGTAGGCGATCTCGGCCTCGCGGGCGCACTTGGCTTCGCCCAGATTGGTCATGCCGACGACATCGTAGCCGGCGCGGTGATTGGTCAGGGATTCGGCGCGCGTGCTGAAGGCGGGGCCTTCCATACACACGTAAGTGCCGCCGTCATGGGCGGTGGCCCCGGCGGCTTTGGCGGATTTCAAAATAAGCTGCCGCAATTCCTCGCACACCGGCTGGGCGAAGGAAACATGCGCGACGATGCCGCGTCCGAAAAAGGTGTGGTTGGCGGATTGCTTGGTGCGGTCGAAAAACTGGTCAATCACCACGATGTCGCACGGCTGGTATTTTTCCTGGAGCGAGCCCACGGCGCTCACGCTGATGATCCACTGTACGCCCAGTTTTTTCATGCCCCAGATGTTGGCGCGATGATTCAGCTCGCTCGGCAGCAGCTTGTGACCGCGGCCATGGCGCGGCAGGAACACCACCTCACGACCCGCAATTTTGCCGGTGAGAAAGTCGTCGGACGGCGCGCCGAACGGCGTTTTGACCTTCACCCATTTCTGGTGGGTAAAGCCTTCGATGTGATAGAGCCCCGTGCCGCCGATGATGCCGATCCGATGTTTTGACATGGGGCGATTCTGCCGCGTGCCCGGGCGGTTTGCCAGAGTTTTCTCGGCTGGCATTTTGGGGAAAAGGCGTTACGCTGTGGCCATGGAACTGTTTAAAAAGATTCTCAAAATTGCCGTGCAGGGCGGCGCGTCGGACATCCATATCAAAACGGGCACGCCCGTGGTGTTTCGTATCAACCGCGAATTGATTTCAATCGAATGTCCGGTGCCGACGGAACAGTGGCTGAACCTGGTGGTGGATACCATCACCCCGGCGCACTTAAAAAAACGCCTCGAAGAGGAGCGCGAAGTGGACTTTTCCTATTACGTGCCGGAAGTGGGCCGGTTTCGTACCAATCTTTTCCAGCAGCGCGGCCAGTGGGCGCTCGCCATGCGTCACGTTAAAAACCAGGTGGCCAGCTTCGAGGAACTCGGCCTGCTCGAGCAGATCAAGACCATTGCCGAAGAACATCGCGGCATCATCCTCGTGGCCGGTTCCACCGGTTCCGGCAAATCCACGACCCTCGCGGCCATGCTGGAGCACATCAACGCCAATTTCAAACGGCATGTCATCACCCTGGAAGATCCCATCGAGTTTGTCTTCGAAGACAACCAGTGCGTGATCGAGCAGCGCGAAGTGGGGCTGGACACCATGTCCTTCCACCATGCGCTCAAACACGTATTGCGCCAGGACCCGGACATCATCATGCTCGGCGAAATGCGCGATGACGTCACCTTCGGCGCCGCCATGAGCGCCGCCGACACCGGCCACTTGGTCATCTCCACGCTGCACACCACCACGGCCGCGCAGTCCATCACCCGTATTCTCGACTTCTTCAAGGCCGATGAGCGTGAACAGGTCCGCCGCCAGCTCGCCGGCACGCTGCGCGCCGTGATCTGCCAGCGCATGGTGCCGACCATTGACGGCAAGATGACGCCCGCCCTGGAAATCCTGGTCAATTCCCCCCTTGTCCGGAAAATGCTGGAAGAAAACCGCCTGGACAAGCTGACCCTCGCCATTGAGACCGGCAGCGATGACGGCATGATCACCTTCAACCAGTCGCTGTTCAACCTGGTGAAATCCGGCCGTGTCACCGAGAAGGAAGCCCTCGCCAAGGCCAGCAACCCGCAGGCGCTGGAAATGAATTTCAAGGGCATCTTCCTCAACGAAGGCGGCCGCATCGTGCAATAGCCGCGTCGCGCGGGGCATGGAACACGGGACCGGAAAGTGCCGTGGGCCCGCAGACAAGAATGTCTGCGCTGCATCGCTTACGGCAACCCATCCGGCCGCATCAATGCCTGGTTCATGACTTGCAACTTCGGTTTTCGAGTTGATACCACTTCCAGTTTGAAGCGGCAGCGGCCGGCTGGTACGGAGCGCAGGCTTCGGCCTGCTCCCTTGACGAAGCGGCGGCGTTGGCAAATCCTTGCCCGCCTCTATGTCGAGCGCTGAAGCGGCATGAATGCCGCGCCCCGCTCGCGCCCCATGCGGGCAGCTCGCTTCGCCGGGGGGCATAGTGCAGTTTCAAACTGCGAATGGTATAATACCAAGTCTTGGAAATCATCCGTGGAATGGTTGGCTGCCGGGTAGATTCGTGAAGTAGCCGGACGCCATGTCCGTGCTGCCAGGCGAAATGAAGCCGGAGCGCCCCGTCGGTCGGTCCCGCAACGGAAAATTAAAAACTTTTCCGCGTAAATTTCTTTTCCCTGTTGACACTTCGGGCTTGCCAACGGTTAGGCGGCACCGTGTTCATAAGTGTTGGCACGCCTAAGTAGCTGCTGGATAAACTCGCCCTTCGCCTCGGTGTAAGCCTCTCGGTCGGATTTGAAACGTTCGGCAAGCTCACGCTTAACCTTTGCATACCGAGCGGCATCGGCAGGATGCTCACGCAGCCAATCGCGAAAGTCCAACTCCTTGACGTCTGCTGGAGTGCGAATGTGAACGTGATGCGAACGACGACGGCCAAAGGGCGGCATGCCCTTGACGAAGAACATCCGGTCTGTGCGTGGATTTTCTGCCCAGTAAATGTAACCAAGACTCGAAAGCGGCGCGACCACCCGTGGCCAAACCGAGACGTCCGCAACGATGATGAGGATATCAATGACCGGCTTCGCGGGGAGATTGGGGATGGCCGTGCTTCCGAAATGTTCGATACGCGGGTCGAGTGGCCGCAACACCTCTGCGATGGCGCGGGCTTCGGTGACGAACTGGTCCGGCCAAGACGGGTCAGGCTCAATGATCTCGATTGTATCTTCCGCTGTATTGCTCCACTGCTGTCCATTGTGTGTCACTGGTATGGTCATGGGATTCTGTGCCGCCTAGACCCAAGCTCAGCGACGGCGGCCACGAGCCGTGTTGATTGCAACCAGAACGCGAGGCCGCCGTTCGCTGCAGCGCAAGGTTAGGCCACACGTCAATCCTTCTGGCGTGAAATTTCCAATTCATCTTTGGCGAACTTCAAAATATAGGTGTAACGACCGCTGGCGAGTTGCGAATTCGCGCCTCCCATAAAGCGGTGATTCATAAAGTAACCATCTGCCTGACTTGTGTAAACCGACACCTCCTCGAAAACGGCGGGAACAGTCAGATACTCTGTCGAAGCTCCTGCCTTCACTGGACCAAACGAGTTGGTCATCACCGTGACGTTGGAAAAATCGCGCCCGGTAAGGTTCCTCACCCGAATCTGACTCGGCTGCCGTGAGCATCCAACCAGCAACATTAAAGCAAGAATTGGAATGAAGCGCGTCATGAGGCCTAACGAAAAAAGCTGAGCCACCGCCGACTCGCGGCGTGAACCGCGATAGCGGAACTGACAGCGCCAACGGCGGTTAGATGCCATGATGGGTTGAACGCGACACCATTCAGTGCCACGCTACGAACGTAGTTCCAACTATTGATCATCACATCTATGAAAGAATACATTCTCAAAC
>CAIQKM010000060.1 GCA_903872345.1 uncultured Verrucomicrobia subdivision 3 bacterium
CCCAAAACCAGCTTCAACCGCAACGCGGTTGCGGCCCCAATCAGGATCGCTTTTGCCTTGCCCGTCCATGTGACCAACCCAAACGCGCGTCTTTCCCTAACAGCGGCAACCGTTTCCCCCTCTCCTGGGGGAGAGGGCCGGGGTGAGGGCGAGCGTTTAAACCAACATTCCCTGCTTCTGGCAAGACACACGGGACGTGCGGAGGGTAACTCCGCCTTTGCCCTCCCCACGCGCTTGACCAACCCAACCGCATGTCTATCCCCAGCACCGGAAACCAATTCCCCCTATCTTGGAGAAGCGGGCCATTGTAAGAATCCCAAAGGGATTCCGGCCCAAAGCCCAGGGTTGCGAGCCAGGCGAGCTACCCTGGGTAATCGCCCCAAAACCAGCTTCAACCGCAACGCGGTTGCGGCCCCAATCAGGATCGCTTTTGCCTTGCCCGTCCATGTGACCAACCCAAACGCGCGTCTTTCCCTAACAGCGGCAACCGTTTCCCCCTCTCCTGGGGGAGGTCTTGAACCGTTTGGGAAAACGGTTCAAGGAATTCGGCGGAGCCGGAGGCCCGTAGGGCCGAACGAGCGGGCGCGAGTGAGTCCGCGCCGGGGTGAGGGCGAGCGTTTAAACCAATATTCCCTGCTTCTGGCAAGACACGCGCGACGTGCGGAGGGTAACTCCGCCTTTGCCCTCCCCACCCGCTTGACCAACCCAACCGCATGTCTATCCCCAGCAGCGGCAACCGTTTCCCCCTCTCCTGGGGGAGAGGGCCGGGGTGAGGGCGAGCGTTTAAACAAAATATTCCCTGCTTCTGATCGCTTTTTTTAACCATCCCAACCTGACATGTCCACCACCCCATTTCCTCGCGTCGCCCTCATCGGTTGCGGCCTCATCGGCCAGAAACGTCTCAACCTCCTGCCCCCCGGCAGCGTCACCGTCGCGTGCGACACCCAGCTCGACCGCGCCAAAAAACTCGCCGCCCAAAGCGCCGGCTGCCTCGCCACCGACTCCTTTGCGCAAGCCGTCAGCTCGCCCAACGTGGACGTCGTGATGATCGCCACCATCAATTCCGCGCTCGCCCCCATCGCCCTCGCCGCCGTGAAAAACGGCAAGCACGTCCTCGTCGAAAAACCCGCCGCCATCAGCGTGGCCGAACTCGCTGAACTCACCGCCGCCGCCCAATCGACCGGCGCCCTCGTGCGCGTCGGCTACAACCACCGCTACCATCCCGCCGCCCTCAAGGCCCTGGAAATCTTCCGCAGCGGCGCGCTCGGCCCCATGATGTTTGTGCGCGGCCGCTACGGCCAGGGCGGCCGCCTCGGTTACGAAAAAGAATGGCGCGCCGACCCCCAACTCTCCGGCGGCGGCGAACTCATTGACCAAGGCGTCCACCTCATTGATCTTGCCGGCATATTCCTCGGCGACTTCACCACCGTGGAAGGTCATGTTGCCACCTATTTCTGGAAAATGCCCGTGGATGACAACGCCTTTCTCAGCCTCCGCAACGCCGCCGGCCAGACCGCCTGGCTCTCCGTGAGCTGCAGCGAATGGAAGAACCTCTTCAGCCTCGAAATCTACGGTCGCGACGCCAAACTCCACTGGGAAGGCCTCGGCGGCAGCTACGGCGTCGAGCGGCTCACCTATTACAAGATGCTCCCCCAGATGGGCCCGCCCGAAACCACCATCTACGAATTCCCGCGCGGCGACGAATCCTGGAAACTCGAAATGGCCGAATTCTTCGAAGACATCCGGCTCAACCGCACCCCCGTCCCCGGCCTGAAAGAAGCCACCGCCGCCCTCGCCGTGGTGGAAAAAATTTACCAGCAGAAGCAGAGCTAAATAGACACCTATTACGATTTGCCGCTGGCAACCGTACGAATGGCGGCCTGCCTCAGCTCCAGAGGAGCGCCATATTTCTAGAAATACGCCCTCAAAATCCCCAGCTCCGTAGGAGCGGCATATACAACGCTCTCCCCGTAAACTAGAGCACGGCAAGAACTGCGCGATTCTTGACTTTTGGAGAAACCGGCGGAGACTTTGGCCAGGAACAGAAGCAACCTGGAAAAACAAACAACTGCCACCTTCGGATAAAACCCGTGATTCCCCCAAAAAAGATTTTCACCAGGAAAGAGTACTTGGAAAAAGTTGTGTCCGTGCGGTTAAAAATCGCACTCGTTATGGTCGGCTCCATTATCCCGATAAGTATCGTCCTCGAAATCCTCACAAACAAAATCAACAGTGGTCAGGCTGGCGGCATGAGCGTACTGGTTTTTGTCCCATGCGGTACCGGATACCTTGTCGCAGTGAACTGGTTGGCCTCAGTAATTATTCCTCGCAAATACGGTTTGGTTTGTCCGCATTGCGGCAAATCTTTGGCCCTGTTTAGTTATGCCAAAACCGGAATCTGCCCCAAGTGCCGGGCTTCAATCATCAGCGATGCGCAGCCCACTGACGAGGAGTTTCCCTATTTATATCTGTCAGGACGAAACCCTCATGCACCCCGACATCAGCCGATGTCTCAAGCCGAAATCAACCAGCAGGAATGGGAAAATCCAGCGAACTGGGGCAGACTGACCTACTCCAGCCGGGCGGACAGCAGAATGTTCGTTCCCAAACGAATTCCATTATTGGGCTGGACCCTCAACTTCGGCAATCCCAAGTCCAAATACGTGCTTCTCGCCTTTCTTGCCATTCCGGCATTTTACCTCGTACTGGCGTTGGCCGGCGGCAAGAAGCACTGAGCAAAGACATCGTGTGGGCCGATTGCAAAAACCACTTTAAAACAGCATGCCAAAAAATTTACAGGATCACTTCAGCAATTCTCCCGGAAGCCATAGCATCAGAGACCACCGCACTTTTCGCAAATCAAGCTCACTGCATGAAGCTGAACTTTGGAAAATAACAATATGTGTTTATGTTTGGAAGAAAACCGGTCTTCCGCCTGACAACACCAATTCCACTTCCAAAGCATGGCATTCAACGCTTAAAGGAGGAAAATAATTTGAATAGTTTAACGAAATGAAGCCCATAATTTTTTCGGTATTTGGCTCAGGATAAAGACCAACAACAAATTGGATTTCTAAATTACGTATTAAAATCTTCAACGCCTGAATTTTGGCAGTATGGATTTGTTTAATATCTGCTAATAACCCAAAAGTCACAACAGCACCAGTTGTTCTCAAAGCGTTTTCCACAACCTCAAATAGACTGCTTATGGAAACTTCTTGGAACAAATAAAGCCGCCTGCAGGCAACCGCAGGACCACAGCACAAGCAGCCTGAAGCGAAAAAAACAGCTTCTATTTTTGCAACAAGTGAACGCTTTTCCCTTTTCATTACACTTAACCATGAACAACTATATCCAAATCGAAAAACAACCCAATCATCACATTGGGATTTATCAAGTACCCGGTCATTAAAATGTAAAAATACATACGGGTCGTGATTGTGGAAAATCCTCCAAATGCCATTTGAATCTCCATAATTTTGGTTATTCACATCTGAAGAGACAGATTCAATTCCCATTCCATAATACTTTAATATTGGGCTCCATTGGTTCAGGAATGTCTTTCTGGCAATATACGGTGCATCTCTTATATCTATCATAAGGGTCGGCTCAACATAATGTGCTATTCTAGTCTTGTGCGCTGCTCCATGCACGGCAACCAAGGCTGATTGGCCCCAATCCCCGCTCACAGCCTGTGCGGCCCGCCTTTCCTAGCGCAGCTAGAAACTGGCTCCAGTTCCCGTCATTACAGGAAATTGCCCCCGTAAACTCGATTCGCATTCGCCACACCATGACCCAACTAATACCAAACCAGCCCGTTAGTTGTCGCGCATAATCAATGTCCCCTTTGCGCCGGCCGCCCCGCGCTTTTTCCCCTCGCCTCGCCAAACGAGGAGAGGGCCGGGGTGAGGAGCCGAGACCATCTTTCACCTCGCCGCGCACTGCCCCCGGAGCGCCGGTCTGAGACCGGTTTATCAACTCACACCCGTCGCCCACGGTTGCCTTTTCCCACCGTTTTGCCGGAACGAACGCCAAGCCGACTGCCAGCCGCCGCTCCGCCGGGGAGGTGACAGCTTGTCGCTTGGGGACGAGCCGTCCCCACCCCGATGCGAAAGCCGATGCGACCAGCAGGCGATTCTGGGGGGTAGCAGCCGGATGCACACCCCTCCATCCCCCTCTGCGCCTTGGCGTCTTTGCGCCTCTGCGTTAAAAACAAACCCGCCACCCGAATCAATTGCGGGGGTCAGGGTCAGTCCAACGTATTGTGCTGTATTCATCTTGTGCGCGGCTCCCGACACTGCAACTGAGGTTGGGGTGGAGAAAACCTTTATTCGCCACGTGAGTTGCAATTTTATCCGCACCGGTTAGATTCCAATGATGCCAGTTGAAGTTGCCATTCAGTTGCCGGACGACGTGGCGGCCATGCTTCGCCACGATAACCGCGACCTTTCCCGGTGGAGTCTGGAAAAGCTGCTGTGCTCGCTCTACCGCGACGGGATTCTCAGCCAGGTTGAGGCCATGCGCGACCTGGGCCTCCCCAGCCGGTTGGCCTTTGAAGAACTGCTTACCCGCCATCATCTGCACCGCGACTGGTCGGCGGCGGAGATTGACACCGAACTGGCCGCGCTGGACCGGCTGCACCTGCCCGCATGACGGTCATTACCAACACCTCGCCGCGCACCGCCCTTGAAGTAGCGCCGACTGGCAGTCGGCTGTATCGCGGTTTGGCAATCCGCCGGGCTTGGCACGCGCCACAACCATTGCCCTGGCCACCCGCTGCCGATTGCCAATCGGCGATACGGCAGATTACCAATCTGCGCTACCACTCACGACCGTCGCACACAGTTGCCATTCTCGACCGTTTTGCCGGAACGAACGGGCCAAGCCGGCGCTCCAACCAGCCGGCGATTCGGGGCAGTAGGAGTATGCGCCCGATGCTGGCCGGGCCGGGTCGCGGAGAAAACTTCGTACGCCGCGTGAGTTGCAATTTGTTTCGCACCGGTTAGATTCAAATCGTGCCGGTTGAAGTTGCCATTCAGTTGCCGTCCAACTCGCCGCCAAGTTGACCGCCGCGCTGCTGTGTTCGGCATTTTACGGGAATCGATTGTGAAAGCCACCCTTCAAGTCATCAATGAAATGCAGGCCGCCGGAGTGATCGGCCGCTACGCCATCGGCGGCGCGGTGGGGGCCACGTTTTACCTGGAGCCAGCCGCCACGCTGGACATTGATATTTTTGTTTCCATTCAGCCGCCGCCGGGCAGCCTCCTGTTGTCGTTGCAGCCTATTTATGACTATCTCGTCACCGGTCGCCAATGCCGGCAGGAGGGCGAATACATTGTCGTTGAAGGCTGGCAGGTGCAGTTCCTGCCGCCGGGTGACGCCATGGGTGAAGAAGCCCTCGCCCAAGCCCTCGAAACGGAGGTGGACGGCGTCCGCACTTGGGTCATGACCGCCGAACACCTGGTCGCACTGGCCCTGCAACTCGGGCGAGGCAAAGATTACGCCCGCATTCTCCAGTTCATTGAGGCCGGCGAGTTGGACACCACGCGACTGGATCAGATATTGACCCGGTATAATCTGCTTGCCAAATGGGAGCTATTCGGCGATAGATTCTTAAAGAATCAATGAGTGACTTCATGCGCAAAGTATTGGAAAGCAAACGCGAGACACGTCAGCGTCTGGCGCGGTTGCCGTTTGCCGAAAAGCTCGTTCTTCTGGAAAAGCTCCGCGACCGCAGCCTCCTGATTGCGGCCAGTTCCTTGCGCCGCCACCAACGGGACACTTGATTTTCCCTCCTGCGGCGTCCCGAAGTTCACGAAGGGATCCAACGTATTGTGCTATTTCCATCTTGTGCGCGATTCCGGCACGGCAAACAAGGCTGGTGTACCCCCAATCCCCGCTCGCAGCCCGTGCGTCACGCCTGTCCCGGCGTGACCGGAAACCACCGTCAGTCGCCCAATCTCATCACCCTTGTCGCGTCGCAGCTTCAGCGAAGGCGGAGGATAAACCGCCCCCGCAAACTCGCTTCGCATTTGCCGCGCCATGACCCAACTAATACCAAATCAGCCCGTCAGTTGTCGCGCATAATCAATGTCCCCTTTGCGCCGGCCGCCCCGCGCTTTTTCCCCTCTCCTCGCCAAACGAGGAGAGGGCCGGGGTGAGGAGCCGAGACCATCTTTCACCTCGCCGCGCACTGCCCTCAGAGCGCCGGTCTGAGGCCGGCTTATCAACTCACACCCGTCGCCCACGGTTGCCTTTTCCCACCGTTTTGCCGGAACGAACGCAAAGCCGGCTGCAAGCCGGCGCTCCGCCGGGGAGGCGACAGCTTGTCGCCTGGGGACGAGCCGTCCCCACCCCGATGCAAAAGCCGATGCGACCAGCAGACGATTCGGGGGGGGCAGCAGCCGGATGCACACCCCTCCATCACCCTCTGCGCCTTGGCGTCTTTGCGCCTCTGCGTTAAAAACAAACCCGCCACCCGAATCAATTGCGGGGGTCAGGGTCAGGTCAGGGTCAGTCCAACGTATTGTGCTGTATTCATCTTGTGCGCGGCTCCCGACACTGCAACTGAGGTTGGGGTGGAGAAAAACTTTATTCGCCACGTGAGTTGCAGTTTTATTCGCACCGGTTAGATTCCAATGATGCCAGTTGAAGTTGCCATTCAGTTGCCGGACGAAGTGGCGGCCATGCTCCGCCACGATAACCGCGACCTTTCCCGGTGGAGTCTGGAAAAGCTGCTGTGCTCGCTCTACCGCGACGGGATTCTCAGCCAGGTTGAGGCCATGCGCGACTTGGGCCTCCCCAGCCGGTTGGCCTTTGAAGAACTGCTTACCCGCCATCATCTGCACCGCGACTGGTCGGCGGCGGAGATTGACACCGAACTGGCCGCACAATGCCGTAACTTCCACCAAATTTACCCGCCAGTTGTCAATAACATTGACCGACCAGCAAAATGCTTCTATTCGTGACCGCCATATTGGCGTAGTAATTCCGCCACGTCGTTGTGTTCGTTCTTCACAGCCAAGCCTAATGGCGTCTGACCTTCGCTGTTTACGGCATTAACATCGGCCTTGTTCGCCAGCAGAAAACTTACAAAGTCCTTTTGTCCGGATTTTGCCGCTGCGTGTAAAGGCGTCCAGCCAAATATGTTCGTTGAATTTACTGCCGCTTTATTGGAAAGAAGCAATCCCGCAATATCTACACATCCTTTGACGGCTGCGAAGTGCAAGGGGGTTCCGCCATTTTGTTCACGGGCCTCAATTTCAGCTTTGGCGGAGATCAGTAATTCCGCTACGTTTTTGTGATCGTTGAGCGCCGCAGCATGTAGCGGGGTTTCACCACCATTGATCCGAGCGTTCACATTGGCATGGTGAAGCAACAGAAATTCCGCTACATCCTTGTTGCCATAGGTAGCTGCGATATGCAATGGGGTCATACCATCCTTGGATTTAGCATTAACGTCGGCATTGCTAGCCACAAGCACACTCACAACCTGAATAAGGTTTTTGACACTCGCGAATTGCAAAGGCGTCATGCCATAGATTTCCTTGGCATCAATCGCAGCCTTGTTGGCGAGAAGAAATTTTGCCATATCCGTATGCCCATTATTTGCCGCCCAATGTAGTGGCGTCATACCGTTTGTACCTCGCGCATCCACGGCCGCATTATTCGCAAGCAGAATTGACGCTATATCTTTTTGTCCTTTAGCCGCAGCGAAATGCAAGAGCGTATTGCCTTCACAATCTCTGCTGAAAACCAAATCAGAATTATCGTTGAGGAACGATTTGACCGCTTCAACGTCGCCACTTCTAACCGCTTGGATTGCTTCAGACATGGTTGCAGGCCTCCTTCCGCAAGCGGCAAGACTAAACATAGCCAGCGCGAAAAACAGAACGGCTGAACGGCTGAAAAACTGTCTGCAATAGAGGCGGTTCACGATCCCCCCCGCAAACTCGATTCGCATTTGACGCGCCATGCCCCGACTAATACCAAACCAGCCCGTTAGTTGTCGCGCATAATCAATGCCCCCTATACGCCGGCCGCCCCGCGCTTTTCCCCCTCGCCTCGCCAAACGAGGAGAGGGCCGGGGTGAGGAGTCGAGACCTTCTTTCACCTCGCCGCGCACTGCCCCGTGCGCCGGTCTGAGACCGGCTTATCAACTCCCGCCCATCGCCCACGGTTGCCTTTTCCCATCGTTTTGCCAGAACGTATAGGGGTCAGTCAATGTTATCGTGCTATTTTGTTGTGATTCCGCCAAGGGGCATCGGGAATTCCCCCTCCAGGCCGGGCACCATTCGTGGCAAAAGACGGAATTCCATGGAGCTTTCAGATTTTTTCATGCACACCGCACTTGGACCGCCAATGTCCACCCCCTCTGCCATAATGTCTTCAAAAAACCATGAACCACCACCAACCAAATCCCGCCGCGCGCCTCCCCCAATGTGGAGTGCGCGGACATGTCCGCGCTTTGAACTGGGAGACATGTCTCCCAGTCCCCAAGCGGTGTCCTGCCACCGCCCTCCACATCGCCACGCCCGCCACCTCAACCCGCGCCTCTTCCATTGGATGTTGGGCGTGGTGGCCGTCCGCAAGGACTGTTGGTTGTTGGATGTTTTCCTGATTTTTACCCTTACCCCCTCATATCCTATGAAACGCACCGGCAAAATCGCCCGTCTCCCCCGCACCCTCCGCGACCAACTCAACCAACGCCTCTACAACGGCGAACCCGGCGTGGAACTCATTAAGTGGCTCAACGCCCTCCCCGAAGTCCAAGCCCTCCTCGCCGAGCATTTCGCCGGCGTCCCTATTAGCCCCCAAAACCTCTCCGAATGGAACAATGGCGGCTTCCTCGACTGGCTCGCCACCCAGGATCTTCTCGAATCCGCCCGCGAATTCGCCGCCGACGCCGCCCAACTCCCCGGCTTCACCGACGGCCACCTCGCCGACTGCCTTGCCCACACCATCACCGCCCGCTATGCCGTCCTCCTGAATAAAATGCCCCTCGACGGCCCCATCCCGCCCGACGTCCTCGCCCAATACAACCTTCTGCTCCGGCTCCATCGCATGACGTTCCAAGTCCAGCGCCGCGCCCTCCAAGCCCGGAAAGACCGCCTCGCCGAAGCCCAAGCCGAACGCAAATCCACCCCCGTCGCGGCCGCGACGCCCCCGTCGCAAAAAAGTGGTGGCGCCGCCCCGTCGCAGAAGGTGCCGGCGACGCCTCCGTCGCCGCACCCCTCCCCCAGTCCCACTCCCGCCATCCTCCCCGCACTGGCCATCCCGCCCCGGCCCAAGACTTCCCCGGCCCTGGCCGGCTTCTATCAAAAACCTTGAAAATCAGGGTAAATCAAACCAAATCAAACCAAACCGAATTAGAACCCGAAATCAACCGCCACTGCTTATCCGATTGGGTGCCAAAATAAAAACCAGGGTCAGGAAATAAACGCAGAGACGCCGAGCCGCACCGAGCCGCGCGAAAAAACCATTCCCAGACGGATGGCGTGGTGCCCCAACCGGTTGAGATTCACCGGTTCCATCTTGGCGTTCCTCTGCGCCCTCTGAGTCTCTGCGTTTTGTTCCCGTTTGCAAACAACGGTCGTTCGATGTTGGGTGTTGGATGTTTCGGTAAAAAATCAACATTTTGAAACTCCTCCTCCCTGCTTTGAATTCCTCCATCTCCTCCGCGCCTCTGCGTTAAAATCAAAGGCCCCCGATACCCTCCGTTCGCCCCTCGACAACGCGCGCAGATAATATATGCTGTACCGATGTCTTTGTGGTTTCATCCACCGGTCTTGAGCGCGCGGCAGATCCTGACGGATCTGGCCGGCGGCGGCCGTTTGCTTTAATCTCCCCCTTTTTCTCCCATGCTTACTGTTGCCGGACTACAAAAATCATTTGGCGGACGCGAATTGTTCGACGACGTTTCCCTGACCATCCAAGCCGGGGAACGCGTGGCCATTGTCGGGCCCAACGGCGCCGGCAAATCCACGCTCATGAAAATCATTCTGGGCATGGAGGAACCCGATGCCGGCGAAGTGACCTTCATCCGCGGCACGCGCGTCGGCTATCTGCCGCAGGAAAGCGAAGCCGTCGGCAACGAGACCGTCCTGGACATCACCGTGCCGCACGATCACGAGCACGACGGCCAGTTCGTGGCCAAGGCCAAGCAGATTCTTACCGGGCTGAGTTTCAAGCAATCGGATTTCGACCGTCCCGCGCGCGAGCTGAGCGGCGGCTGGGTGATGCGCGCGCATCTGGCGCGATTGCTGGCCCAGGAGCCGGACTTGCTGATGCTGGACGAACCAACGAACCACCTGGATTTGGAAACGTTGCTGTGGTTCCAAGATTATCTCTGCGAGTATCCCGGCGCCATCCTGTTGATCTCCCATGATCGCGAATTTTTGAACCGCCTGTGTACGCACACCGCCGAGTTGCGCGCGGCGCAGATTCTGCGCTACACCGGCAATTACGACCGTTATCTGGAACAGCGGGCGGCGGCGGAGATCACGCTGGCGGCAACGGCCGTGGCACAGCAGCGGGAAATTGACCGGCTGCAACTGTTCGTGGACCGTTTCCGCGCCAAGAACACCAAGGCCGCACAGGCGCAGAGCAAGATGAAGCAGATTGAGCGCCTCAAGGAAGACATGGTGGTGGGACCGGGCGGCCCCGAAGCCACGGTGGGCTTCACCTTTCCGCAACCCGCGCGCAGCGGTCAGCGTTCCATCACGCTGGATAAGGTCAATTTCGGCTACCGCGCCAAACCGCCGGAAGGCAGCCACCTCACGCCCGAGGAAGTGGCCCAACTGCCGATCATCAAACAGATTTACGACAGCGTTGATTTCGAGGCCGAGCGCGGTCAGCGCATGGTGCTGGTGGGACCCAACGGTGCCGGCAAGTCCACGCTGTTAAAACTGCTCGCGGGCATCCTGCAACCGATCAGCGGCGAATGCCGGCTGGGCCACAATGTGAAGCTCGGCTATTTCGCGCAGCATCGCGCGGCCATGCTGAATCCCAAGCACACCGTACTGGAAGAAGCTCTCGACACGCCGCAGCGCATCACCGAGCAATCTATCCGCAACATTCTCGGCAACTTTCTCTTTCGCGGCGACGACGTGTTCAAACCCGTCAGCGTGCTGAGCGGCGGTGAAAAAAGCCGGCTCGCGCTGGTAAAACTGTTGCTCGATCCGCCCAACCTCCTGCTGATGGACGAACCGACCACGCACTTGGATCTGGCCAGCGTGGATGCCCTAATTGAGGCGTTGAAGCAATACGAAGGCACGCTGATTTTCATCAGCCATGATGTCCATTTCATCCGCGCCCTGGCGAAGCATGTCGTGCGCGTGGAACACGGCCAGCTCCGGCATTTCACCGGCGGCTACCAATATTACCTGGACAAAACCAACCAGACCGCGCGCGAGGCACTGACCAGTTCCAGCAACAAGTCGTCGGCCCCCCGGCCGGCGATCTCGGCGGTGGATCGCAAGGAACAGAAGCGCCTCGAAGCCGAGCAGCGCCAGGCGCGGTCCCGCAAAAAGCAGGAACTGCAAAACCGCATCACGACGCTGGAAAAGGAAATTGCCGACCTCGAAGCGAAGGAAAAGCAGCTCGCGGAAGAACTGGAAAATCCCGATTCCTACGCCGGCGGCCGGGCACAGCAAATCAACCGCGAATTATCCCGCGTTCACGACCGTCTCCCGGAACTGAACAAAGCCTGGGAACAGGCCACCCTCCAGCTTGAGCAGATGGGCTAAAAGTTGCGGCGAGGATTGAGGATTGAGGATTGAGGATTGAGGATTGAGGATGGCCAAAACATCCAACATCGAACGCCCAATCCGGCCCCCTCCCCGTGGAGAGGGAGAAAAGGTTCCAGCGTTTTTGCAAATCATGCAGCTGGATTGGTCGGACTGGCAAACAAATGATCAGAAAATGTGCCAGAGAAAAGCCCTCTCCTTGGGGAGAGGGTTGGGTGAGGGAGAGCGACAAAACTAAATTCTCTGGCGGCTGGTACAAAGGCGCACCACTGATCAGCGCCTCCGTCAGAACCCCAGCTCACCCTTCCGAGGCGTCCACGCCCAGCTTCTTTTCCCAGGCGGACACTTTCTTGAGCAGCTCGGGGAGGTGCATGATGGCGATGAATTCGCGCTTGGCCTGCTTGTCGGGTTTGGCCGGCGAGCCCAGCCATTTGCCGCCGTCGGGGATGTCGTGCATCACGCCGGATTGTCCGGCCACCACCACCTGATTGCCAATCTTCAGGTGACCCGCAATGCCCGCCTGACCGGCCAGCACCACGTACTTGCCCAGCTGCGTGCTGCCGGCAATGCCGACCTGCGAGACGATCAAGCAATGTTCACCCACCACGACGTTGTGCGCGATCTGCACGAGATTATCAATCTTCGTGCCCGCGCCAATGACGGTGGAACCCAGCGCGCCGCGATCAATCGTCACGTTGGCCCCGATCTCCACATCGTCGCCAATCACCACGTTGCCAATCTGCGGCACTTTGCGGTGAATGCCGCCATCCAGCACATAACCGTAGCCGTCGGACCCGATCGTGGTGCCGGCATGAATGCGCACGCGCTTGCCAATTTTGGTGCGCGGATAAACCGTGACGTTCGGAAACAGGTTCACGCCCTCGGCCAGCACGGAGTCCGCGCCGACGTTGTTGCCGGATTGCAGCACCGCCCCGGCGCCAATCTCAACCCGTTCGCCCACCACGCAGTGCGGTCCGATGTGCGCGGTGGCGTCCACTTTCGCGGAAGCCGCGATCACCGCAGAGGGATGAATGCCGGCGGCAAAGGGCGGCTCCGGAAAAAACACGGCGAGCGCCTTGGCAAAGGCAATGCGCGCATTCGCCACGCGAATGACAATTTTAACCGTGGAGCTGAACCGTTGGTCCGCAATGATGGCGGTGGCCTGGCTGGCCTCGGCGGCGGCAAAATATTCGGGGGTTTCGGCAAAGGTGAGGTCGCCGGGCTGCGCGCGGTCCGTCATGGCAAAGCCCGTGAGGACGGCGGCGGCATCGCCCAGGACTTCGCCTGAGAGCAGATTGGCAATTTCGGCGGCGGTAAAAGTGGTGGCCATTTCGGTTCATCATAAAGACCGGCGGGCACAGTTCAATTCGCAATTCGCGCGACGTTGATTAAATTTCCCCGGCGGTTATACTGTGGGTGATATTAATTTATGCTGCCGACCACCCCTGAACAGATCATTCCGGAACTGCGCGATGCCGTCGGACCCGTCATTCTCATCTCCGGCGTGGGCCTGCTGCTGCTCACCATGACGAACCGGCTGGGCCGCACGATTGACCGCGCCCGCCAGCTCAAGCATGAGGTTGCCACGCTGACCGGCAAGGAACGGGAACAGGTGCAGGCGCAGGTGGATATCATTTTTCGGCGCGCCAAAATCATCCGGCTGGCCATCCTGTTCGCGGTTACCAGCGCGTTGCTGGCGGCGGTGCTGGTGATGACCCTGTTCCTCACCGCCTGGTTCCATTCGGATCAGGCCTGGCTGGCGGGCTGGATCTTCATTGCGTGCCTCGCCTCCTTGTGCATTTCGCTGGGCGCGTTCATGGTGGATACCAATCTTTCCCTCCACGCCCTCAAGCTGGAACTCGAAGCAACCCGTTGACCGCGCGGCCCCGTGGCCTTACTTTGACGGCGTGGCGAAACCGAGTTCAACCAACTGGTGGCGGCCGGACCTGCGTCTGGCCCCGCAACCGCCGTCCTTTACCCATCACATTGGGCGGAAGCTGTTGGTGTTCCTGCAAACGGCGCAGGGCCTCGGCGCTTTCTCCCTGATCACGCTCGGCGTCATGCTGCGGAAACGGCGCACGGCCCGGGAAGTGATGCAGCCGCGCATCCGCCGGGAAATCACCCGGTCCGGCTCGCGCCTGCTGCCGATGTTTTCCTTTCTGGCGCTGGCCCTGGGCTTTCTGGTCGTCGGCCAGGCGGTGACGCAATTGAGTTCCATTGGCGCGACGAATTATGTGGGCTCGCTGATGGTCACCGTGGTGGTGCGCGAATTGGGACCGCTGCTGGCCGTGATGATGATGCTCGCCCGCGTGGGCGCGGCGAATGTAATCGAGCTCGGCACCGCCCGGGCCAAAGGCGAGGTGGAAGCTCTCGAGGCGCTGGCGATTGACCCGGTGCATTATCTGGTGGTGCCGCGCGTCATCGGCATGGCGGCGGGCGTTTTCGCGCTGACAATTTATCTGATTCTCGGCGCGCTGGGCGGCGGTTATCTGTGGGCGTTCCTGATGATGCCTTCATTGGAACTGACCCCGGGCGAATACATCAGCCAGATCGCGGACGCCCTGAACTGGATGGATTTCGTGCTGATCGCGGTCAAGACACTCACGTTCGGGTTCTTCATCGCGGTGGTGACGTGTTATCACGGCCTGGCGCAACCCCTGCGGCAGGAGGATGTCTCCCGCGTGGCCGTGCAGGCCGTCACGCAGGGCATCATCGTCTGCACCCTGGTGGATCTTATTTTTATCGTGCTCTATTTTGTGGGGTAACCGACTTTTAGGAGGTAGCAGCCGACGTGAGGCTCCACCGAACTTGTTGCCGGGCGACTATCATCCCTGGCAGCGGCGGACTGGAAAAGGTATGTGATAACGCTCGCCCTCACCCCGGCCCTCTCCCCGAGGAGAGGGGGAAACGGTTGCAGCGTCTTTTGCGAATCAAGCCGCTGGATTGGTCGGACGGGTGGACGAATGATCCGAAAACTTGCCAGGGAAAAGCCCTCTCCTTTGGGGAGAGGGTTGGGTGAGGGAGAGCAACAAAACAAACTTTTCCAGCCGCTTTCCCGATATTACAAAACCCGCTTTCAACCAGTCAGACCGGTAAAAAGCAATACCAATTGCCGTTTGAAACTGCACTATGATTCCCGTGCATCAGGGTTGCCCCCCGCGAGGCGCCAGCGGAGCGCGGCGTTCACGCCGCTTCCGCGTCCAAAATGAAGGCGGGCTGGCACGTGCTGGCGCTTGACCGTTTGGGTCATTGCAGCAGGCTGAAGCCCGCGCTCCGGCACCACGCCGGTCACCCAAACACCGCGCGGCATAGCACGATGGAAACAATCACGCTCACCGCATCCGCCGTCAGCCCGGCGATGACCGCGTACCGGGTGCGGCGAATGGCGACGGAACCGAAATAAACCGCCAGCACATAGAAGGTCGTTTCCGTGCTACCATAGATCGTCCCGGCCATGCGGGCGATAAGGCTGTCGGGGCCAAATTGCTTCGTCAGTTCCGTGAACATCCCCAGCGTGCCGCTGCCGCTCATCGGCCGCAGCAACACCATGGGCAGCAATTCGGTGGGGAAATGAATCAGTTTCAGGACCGGGGCCAGCACCGAAGTAATCATGTCAATGCCCCCGGCCGCGCGGAACATGCCCACGGCGCACAGCATGGCGAGCAGATAGGGAATGATGCGAATGGCCACGTCAAAACCCTCCTTCGCCGCCTCCACAAATTCCTCGTAAATTTTGACGCCGCGCAGCGCCGCATACAGCGGAAATACCGCCAGCAGAAACGGCACCAACAGTTTGGAAATGGCGTCCACCACGCGGACCAGCGGACTCGTCGCCGCCCCCGCCGCCGGCGGCGCGATGACCGCCTGGATAAAGAGCCAGACGAAGAACAGCAGGAACGCCGCCATGATCAACCCGCCCCACCAGCGCAAAGGTTTTAGCGTGGCGGATTCCTTCACCGCCGGTTTATCCGCAGTGGTGGCGGTGACCGCCGTGCCCGGCGCGGCAATCTCCGGCGGCGGCATTTTGAAAAACGGCGAGCGGGCCAGCAATTGCGCAGTGATAACACCGCAGGTACAGGCGCAAGCCGTGGCGATGAGCGATGTGCCAACAATGGCGGAGGGATTTTGCGAATGATTGGCCGCGAGGATGGCCATGGCCGTCACGGGCACAATCTGCACGGAACTGGTGTTGATCGCCAGGAAAGTACACATGGCGTTCGTGGCCGTGCCGGGATTGCGATTGAGCGATTCGAGGTCTTTCATCGCCCGCAGGCCGAGCGGCGTGGCCGCATTGCCCAAGCCCAGCATGTTGGCCGCGATGTTCATCACCATCGAGCCCATGGCCGGATGTTCCGGCGGCACCTCGGGAAAGAGCCGCCGCATGATGGGCCGCAGCGCGCGCGCCAGCAACGAGACCAGCCCGGAACGTTCGGCCAGCCGCATCAGGCCCAGCCACAGCGCCATGACACCGATGAGGGGAAAAGCCGTCTTGACGACCGCATATTCGGTCATCTCGAAGCTTTTGTCGGCCACCTCGGAAAGGTGGCCGGTCCAGCCGCCAATCACCACGGCGCCGACCATCAGCGCCAGCCAGAGATAGTTGAGCATGGCTTCAACTATGCGAATTTTGCGGACGCAATCAAGTTGTTATATGAAGGCGGTTATTTGGCCGTGGCGTGCGTGGTAAACCAGATCCAATCCACATTGGCCCGCGCCGAGGTGGCCGAAAGACTATTGTATGCTGTTTTGGTGAGGTAATACTTGGTGACAGCGCCCGGCAAATCGGGGGTTTGCCATTTATGAGCCTCGCAATGGCCGTCGGCGAAGGAAAAACCGCAGGTTTTGCTGTGGTAGGAACTGGGAATATCGGGATACGTCCCAGCCGTGCAATCCAATTGAAGATAGCCGTCATTGAGGCTGCAACCATTCTCTTCGCACCAAATGAAGGCATCGGACGGACTGATGGTCCCCAAGGAAAGATCAGTATAATGCTTGAAGTACTTGAAGTTGGGATTATCCCGCACCGCGACGGTGTAAGAGTACACCTGACCCATCGCACCGTTCATGGAATAACTGCGCACCCGGTCGCCATTGGCGGAGGGAACAAAATCCCCGGGACACTTGTACACGTCCACCTGGTTGTTCATGTACGGCGCCAGCAAGGCGCTTTGGAGGGCTCCGCGATTGGTGTTATCGGTTGAAGATCCGAAGTTCATTCCGTTGGTAGCGTTGCACCAGGACTCGTTGGCCGGAGTGCCCAGCGGTGCATTGGGAACCATGAAGTCGTTGTTATCGCCGGCATACATGTGCCACCCAACCTGCATCTGTTTCAGGTTGCTCACGCACTTGATCGTCTGGGCCTTGACTTTGGCCGCGCTCAGGGCCGGCAACAGCATGGCGGCCAGAATGGCAATGATGGCGATGACCACCAGCAATTCAATCAGGGTAAAGCCGGCTTTATGACGGATGGAACGGTCCTTGGATATCGAAGCTATCATGCAATTTTGATGAAACATAAAAAATGACAATTGACGTTGTTAAAAAGGCTTTTGCCGGGGTGCCCCGGAATGGGAACACCCCGGCCAAAGTTGACTCACCAAATCCGCTTATTTCTGGCGGAGGCGGTAGAACTGGGCGGCACCGCTCTGCGCAGTCACCGCTTGGAAAGCACCCGAACTGAGCTGAGTGATGGTGGCCGAGCCCACATCGGCATAGGTTCCATTGGCCGTGGCCGAGCTTTGCAGCGCAAATGAGGATGAGGTGAGGTCGCCATCCTCGGTGGTAAAGTTGATGACCACCGTGCTGTTCAGCTTGTTGAGGGCAATTTGGCTGATATAGGGCTGGGCAATTTGCACCACCTTGAGCCCGGAGAAATAAACGGAACCGTCCGAACCGCCCACCGAGCTGAACGGATCACTGTAACCCAACATCACATAGCCATTGGTGAAGCTGGTGGTATTGGTGTAAACAAAGACCGGCGTCTTGTTGATCGACATGGTGACGACCTTGTTGATCTGCTTGATTTCGACGTCCGACCAAGTGCTGTTGTCATAGCTGTTGACAGGCGAGTTGTTGGCCGCCAGACCGGGACCGCCGGAAGTGGTATAAGGCGGATTCTTGAACGCCCCGGTAAAGGAGGTGCGCGTAAGGGTGGCCGGCTGGGTCCAACCGGCATTCGGCAATGATCCGCCGAGACCGGTGAATTCAATGAAGTCCCCTGCCGAGGCGCCACCGTCCGCACTGATCCAGTACCAGACACCGTCGCTCTCCCAGGTGTTGGTGGTCCAACCGGTCGGGACGCTCAAAATCCCGCTGCCCGTCCACCAGTTGGTGGCTTGGCCGGTGTGATTGATCCCGAACATGGCACCTTCCGTCGTGTAGCTCGGGGCATAGCCTTCAACAATGTTCATGTAGAAACGAACGGCATAATTGCCGCCGAACAGGGCATTGGTTAGATACACATTCACACCCGCCGCCGCGCCATAACCTTGGCTCGAATTTTTGTTGACCGTCAGGCGCAAGGCATTGGTCGCACCGTTCGGCGGCAGGGAGATGACCCCGTTGTTCGCCGTATCGCCATTCTGGAGGCTGTAGCCGAAAACCACGGTGCTGTCGATGGCATTCGTGGCCATGTTGTTGTTGGCGCTGGTTACCCCCCAATTGGTGACATCATTCGGATCACTGAGCAAGTCGGTGAACAGGACCGGAGCCGGCGGATTGTCGCTGTCAATGATGGTCAGCAGAACCGTGTTGGTGGTAACCGAAACACCCGGATTGGTTCCCAAGCCGACAATGATGGATTTGTTGCCGACATAATTGGAACTCGAATCGAGCGAATAGACATAATTGGTAACGCTTACGACCCCGGGGTCAAACGTGACCGTTCCTGCCAGCGAGTAGTCCGTTCCCGGAACCGCCGTGCCGGCATAAGTGTAATTGGGCACCGTGTAGGATGCCGCAGACAAATCACCCCAGCGGGTAATCACAAAGGCACCATAGTCATTCGTCATCCGCTTGTACATGGTGGAGGCCACATTCGTGCTGATGATGAGCACCTGTGGACCGCTGTTCATTACGAATACCGTATCTTGAAAAGGCGAGCCGGCAGAATATGCCGACCCACTCTTCAGGGTGAGAACCACGGTGGTGGTGGGACGCGACACGCCATCCGCAATCGCGTTCAGGTAGATGTTGGTGGAAGCCTGGCCGGCGGCGATGACAATCGTGTTGGTGGCCAGCGGGATTATTCCAGCCGGCTGGGTGGTAAAGTTGGTGGCCGTACCGCTCAGTACATACGTAACGGTCAGCGGTTGGCTAAAGTCCGAAACGGCATTGGTGCGGCTGATGGTAAATTCACCCAAGACCGGGCCAACCGGGTAAGCGTTGGTTGCAACCGCGACCACGGTGGCCACCGTTGAAGGAATGGTGACACTGAAGGTGCCGACGGTCAAAGTGCCGTCATTGTGGGTAACCGCAGTGGTTGTTTTGCCCAGGGAGAACTCACGCAGCAGGCCCTGGCCGGAGCTGACGGTATATATATTATCCGCCGCATCCCAGTTGATATCGCGGCCGTTGCCGGTCACGGGAGTATTGGCAATGGTGAACAGGCCGCTGACATCCGGAATGCCGTTGGTAAGGGGAAAGACCGTAATGTGATTGTCAACACCCAGAACGGCAACATACTTGCCATCCGGCGATACGCGGACGCAATAGGCGCCGCCAGATGAGGTATATACGCCTGTGGACGAATTATATGAATTGAGCGTGGCATAATCAGGCCCGTTATTGATGGTGCCGCCATCCGCACTGATGGAATCCCACAAAACCGTGGTGCCGTCGGCGCTGAAGACCTGCAATCCGGGGACCGCGTAGTTAACACGATAAAACAGGGCGAACAGTTTCCCATCCAAGCCCATATCCAAATCGGTCGGCGGCTGGGTCAAAGCGGAACCATAACCGCCCAAGCCGATGTTGGCCAAGGCAACGGGCGCATTGGACCACGGAACCGAGCCGGCGCCGATGTTGTAATATTCAATTTCGTTGTAGGACGGTCCGAGAGTGGAATCACTGTCCAATATCTGCAAATCACCCGTGGCCAGAGAACCGCGCACAACCGGAGCGCTGGCAATACGACCGTGAACATTATTGGCTGAATTGGCACCGCCGCCACCGGGAGCATCCGAGGTATAGCCAAGAATCCGGTTGGTCGAGCCCAGCACGGTCGGGTCAAACTTCCAGATATTCGGGGCCGTGGGACCGCAATCCGAAACATAAACTTCGCCGTTGGTGGCCACCGTCAGGCGATTGGGACTCAGGGAATCACCGTCAAACACTCCCGTCGCCAGCGAGTTCGTGGCCCGGCCGGAAAGATCGGTTAGATCGGAATTCAAAATGTAAAGACCGCGGGCTTTCTGGCTATTGGTTCCGTAGGTGCCGCTATAACCCGGCGCCCCGTTGGCGGTATAAACCCAGCCGAAATAAGGCGACTTGGCCGTCGCGTTCACGGCCACACCGCGAGGACTGGGGTAATAGGTATTCGTGGCATCCACGCTGATCTGGGAAGGTGATCCGGTGCCGACTTTGAATACCGTGACGTTAAAACTCGTATGCGGTGTCAGGACAAATGAGTACTTTCCTTTCGCCAGATTTGTACCCGTGGTGCTCCCGTTGAAGCTGGCATTCGTGCTGCCGTCATCATAAGTGACCGTCACATTCCCGCCACTTTCATTGATCGCGAATGAGATGGTCCCGGCGTTATTGGTAAAACATGACGCGTACGGCGTGGCGTAAACCATGATGGGCGCCAGCAAAAAAGCCAGCACGGCCCCAAGCAAATAAATAATGCGACTGCCTTCAGTTTTCATTGATTAATCCTTCTATCCTTGTTTGAGCTCAAACGGTATTGTCCGGGCCCGACTTTGACGCGTTGCGTGGCAACACAGCCAAAGCATGTTTACGCTTTTACGCCTCTTGTTACATCTTTGCAACAAAAATCTAATCGCCCTGTTAATTTTTTTTATGCGGCGACCTTATGGTTTTCAATCCGCCAACCCGCCGGCCCCCGAGCAACCTTGCTGCAAGCAACTCCAAGGGCGCACCCCGTCCATCTCCGGCCGACGGCGCTTTAAGTGCGCAATGAATAATTGTAAATTCCCCTGATTTTATTGTGTGTTTTCACTGCCACGCTTCCAGGCGCCCGCCACCTTCGTAAAATCAAAATCCGTCACCGCCTCCGCCGCCAGCGTGCCCAGCCGGTGCCGCAGCGCAATGACGCTGCCCGCCTCCGTGGGATGATTGCGGTTCGACAGAAAAATCACAAACGTCCGCGAGTACGGATCAATCCACAGCGACCCGCCGGTCCAACCGGTGTGACCGTACGAGCCCAGCGGAAAAATGTCTCCGCGCGGTCCGCTGAATGAGGAATTGATGTCCCAGCCCAGTCCGCGCCAAGCTGTTATTCCCGGCGACGTCTGCACCCGGGTCATCAGCCGCACCGTCTCCGGCTGAAACAATCGCACGTCGTCCAGCTCGCCCAGATTCACCAGCATGCGCGCATAGCGCGCGAGATCGGGGGCCGTCGTAAACAGCCCCGCGTGCCCCGCCACGCCGCCCATGTGCCGCGCCGTGGGATCATGCACCACGCCGCGCCAGGGCTTGCCAGCGACCACTTCCGTGGGCGCAATGCGCGGGATTTTATCCGGTGATGGCAAATAGCCGGTGTCCGTCATTTTCAACGGACCATAAATCTCTCGCTGCACAAACACCTCGAGCGGCGTATGACTGACACGCTGGACGATTTCACCCAGCAGAAAGAAATTAACGTCGCTGTATTTGAAGGCGGTACCCGGCTTGGATTGCAAACCGGTCGCGCAGGCCTTGCGAATGGCCTCCGCCGGACCATGCCAGTCACTTTTGGTTTCGATATCCGGCGGCAGCCCGGAGGTGTGCGTGAGCAATTCCCGCACCGTCACCGCTTCCTTGCCCCCGCCGGTGAATTCCGGAAGATACGTCGGCACCGGCGCGTCCAGCTTCACCAGTCCGCGTTCCACCAGCAGCATCACCGCCGGCGTGGTGGCCACGACCTTGGTCAGCGACGCCGCATCAAAAATCGTGTCCTCCGTCATCACCTCGCGCGCCGGCACCAGGGCACGATTGCCAAATGCCTTGTGATACGCCGTCCCGTTGCGCTCCAGCCACAGCACACCGCCCGGGCATTTGCCATCGGCAATGGCATTGGTGATGGCCGCGTCCATGGCCGCCAACTTATCCGCGCGGAACACCTCCGCCCGCAGCGGCGACTCCGCGCAGAACCACGCTAACAACCAGACCAACAACATCCCCGCACGCATAAAATTTTCAGTTAAACCACGAATGGACACGAATTAACACGAATATTTTCGATCCGGACATTGGGATTGCCGCCGGACACTGCCCTCAAATCCGGAGCCGTGGTCTTCCTGCAAACTGTACGCACGACGAGTTTCTCTCCGCCATTGATAAATGGCGGAGAGGGCCGAGGTGAGGTGGCGCTCATATATTCCACCCGGGGGCGGTGTCAGACTGCACCTTTTTCCGTTCCCATTCGTGCTCATTCGTGTCCATTCGTGGTTACCCTCTCCTGCAGGTCAGTGATACAGCAAATACGGCTGGCGCAGCGTCGCAAATGCTTTCAATCCCGGCGCAAAATCCGTCACCATCTTTTCCGCCGGCTCGCCATGTTCCAGCGCTTCCCGCACGCTGGACGTACCCATCACCTTGTCAAAATACTCGGCATGCAATTCCAACTTGCTGCCGTACAGCTCCTTGATTACCGCCAACTCCGCCAGCACGGTGGTTACGGACTGATACGCATTTCGATCCATCACGTGCAACTGGCAGCCGCCGCACAGCTTCCCGGAAAATTTCGAGAACGACGGCGTGAACCATACCTCGCGATATTTCACGCCCGGCAGGTGTAAATCATTCAGCTTTTTCGCCAGCACATGACCGTCAATCCACGGCGCGCCGAAAAACTCAAACGGCCGCGTCGTGCCGCGTCCCTCCGACAAATTCGAGCCTTCCAGCAGCACCTGGCCGGGATATACCGTCGTGCTTTCCGGCGTGGGCAGGTTGGGCGAAGGCATCACCCACGGCAGCCCGGTTTCATCGAACCATTCGTCGCGCGTCCAGTTTTCCATCGGCACCACGGTGAGCTTCACCTTGTGCTTCAGGAATTTATCGTTGAACAATTGCGCCAGTTCACCCGCCGTCATGCCATGCCGCAAGGGAATCGGGTACAGTCCGATGAACGAACTATGTGAGGGATACTCCAGAATCGGTCCTTCCATCACCGCTCCGTTCACCGGATTCGGCCGGTCCAGCACGATGAACGGAATGCCCGACTCCGCCGCCGCCTGCATCGCGTACGCCATGGTGGCGATGTACGTGTACACCCGCGTGCCGACATCCTGCAAATCAAACACCATCACATCCACCGACGACATCATCCCCGGCTCCATCTGCTTGCCGGTGTGTTGCGTATCGAAGGTGCGCATGTATTCGTCAATGTTCGTCAGCATGTCCGGCGGCGGCTTGTGCGACTGCCCGTACAGGCTGAACACCGGCAGCTTTAACTGTTCATCGTAATAAAACGGCACATACTCGCCGGCCTGCGCATTGCCGCGCACGCCGTGTTCGGGACCGTACAGCGCCACCAGCTTCACGCCCGGCTCATTGCGAAACCGGTCGATGATGCTGTCCAAGCGGCTGTCCAATCCCGTGGGATTGGTGATCAGGCCCACGTGTTTGCCCCGGATCAGGTCCAGGTGTTTTTCAAACAGGACTTCCACGCCGAGTTTTACCGGTGGACGTTGGGTGGCGGAGGCGGATGATGAATGTGACATGCTCTGGCAGCCGGTCAGTCCCAGCGCGAGCAGGCAGAAAAATAAATTTCGCAGCCGCGCCAGACCGGAACGGACTGGTTGGATTGATGATTTCACTAAAATTCGAACCTTGTTGCCTACATCACGCGAATTTGCGCGCCCTTTGTCGAGAAAAAAACACCGTTCAGAGCGCCGGTCTGTGACCGGCTTTGCGCGTCCATACCGGCAAATCGGCTGGAAAGAAGCAATCGAGTGCGACAATTGTATGTTTATAAGCCGGTCACAGACCGGTGCTCCGGGGCAGCACCCCGCCCCCGCCATTGACACTCCCGCCTCGTTTGTTAGCGTGATAGCCTGTTGCGACATTGCAAATCAAAGGCATGAATAACGAAGCGTCACCTGTCATCCAGCTGTGGTCCGCCACGGCGGGCGCGCGCTTTGATCCCAGCCGCACCGTGGCGACGGACGTAAACTGGACCGTGAATGCCGGCGAGTTCTGGGTGGTGGCCGGCGAACAGCACTCCGGCAAAAGCGATTTGCTCATGCTCGCCGCCGGGCTGCTCCCGCCCGTGGCCGGCCGCTGCGAGGTGTTTGGCCGCGATGCCCGCGAACTGGATGAAACCCGGATCGCCGAACGGCTCCGCCTCGGCTTTGTCTTTGAGGATGGCCGGCTGTTTCACGATCTGACCCTGCTGCAAAACATCGCCCTGCCGCTGCAATATCATCGCGATCAGCCCGCCGAGGAGGTTTTGCGCTCCCTGGAACCGCTGCTCACCCGCATGGAATTGCTGCCGTTCGTCGAAAAACTGCCGTCCGAATTAAGCCGCAACTGGTGCAAACGCGCCGGCCTCGCCCGGGCGCTGGCGCTGGAACCGGAAGTGCTCATCTTGGACAATCCCCTCCATGGCCTCGGCGCGACCCATCGCCAATGGTGGCTGCGCTTTCTGGATGAAATCACCCGCGAACGCAACCTCACCGTCATTCTGGCCACCGACGATCTGCGGCCCTGGGCCGGCAATGAACGCTATCGCTTTGCCCTGCTGCATGAGGGCCTGTTCTTCGCAGACGGCCCCTGGCCGGATTTGTTAAAAAACCACCCGCACCTGGTCCAACTGCTGCTGGCCGGCGCCGACCGGGAGATCGTCCCATAATTGCCCCATCATTTCGTCCAAAACATTTTTCCTATGCCACTGCAAGACCTCACGCCCCAGCTTCGCACCCGCCTGAACCGCATGGAACGCGCCGTCGGCTGGTTCGTTTCCTTCGCCATGTTGCTGCTGCTGGCCGGCTTCATCACTTATATTTACCACGCCGCCGTGAACAAGGGTTGGTTCAAGATCAAGGCCCAGTTCTACATTTACGTGGCCACCGCCGATGGCATCAGCGTCGGCGACACCGTCTCCCTCATGGGCTCTCCCATTGGCGCCGTTACCAAAGTGGAACCGCCCGCGCCCCGTGAAAAGCATGGTGTGAAAGTCACCTTTGAAGTGCTGGAGCCCAGCTACCGCTACATCTGGTCGGAAGGTTCCTATGTGAAAGCCAGTTCCTCCGGCCTGCTCGGCAAACGCGGTCTCGAAGTCACCCGCGGCACCAACGGCTTCGCCCTGTGCAGCGCCCACCCCGTCGAACATCTGGCGGTGGATGAACTCGCCCGCCGCGCGCTCGCCCAGCCGCAACGCTGGCAGATGTTCCAGAATCTCTACGACGCCAACTCCAACCTCGTCCTGCGCGCCTACGCCCAGCTCGTGACCACCAATCAGGATGGCTCCCTTGACACCAACAATCTCCAGCAACTGATCGAGCAGAAACGCGCCGCCGTTTACGTTTACGACAACACCATCAAGCGCCACAACATCGCCTCCATTTGGAACCGCGAACAGCAACGCTACGAAGAATACACCGGCGAAGCGGTGCAATTGCCCATTGATGAATCCCCCGCCCTGACCGAACGGCTCGACCAAATCGTCGCCCAAATTCAGACCGCCCTGCCCAACATCCTGGCGCTCACCAATCGCATCGCGCGCATTCTGGACAATACCGCCAACGTGACCTCCAACCTGAACTCCTCCCTCGTCTCCGCCCAGCCCATGATCACGAATTTTGCCGTACTGAGCGGCAACCTGCGCCAGCCCGGCGGTCTGGGCGCGTGGGCCCTCGGCACCAACGGGGCCGACCAGCTCAACGTCGTCCTCACCAACACCGGCACCCTGCTCGCCCACACCGACACCAACCTCGACGCCATCACCGAGGACATCGGCGTGACCCTCATCCACCTCGGCAACATCACCAGCAATCTCGACACGCAGGTCGCCAACAATCCGCAAGCCATGAGCAACCTCGTGAAAAGCATCGCCGACACCGACGACCTGATCCAGGGCCTGAAACGCCACTGGCTGCTGCGCTCCGCCTTTAAGAAGAAGGCGACCAACGCCCCGGCGGTGAAGAAATAAATTTGTAATTTTCCACTCCTAAAATAAACGGTCGATTCTGAAGATGTAGCAGCCGACGTAAGGAGGCTTAAATCAGGTTTTTAAACGCGTTCACCGGTTTCTTGCCAGCAGAACAGAAACATCATCTGGAAAGGCACCAGATGGATACTTGACCAGTGCAAACAGATCTTCTGTCACAGAATCAAGATTGTCGGCATTAATTGCCGCAGCAATTTTTTCCCGGCTCGTGTATTTAAGCAGGCCATCGCTGGCAACCAAAAGGGTGCCATTCAAAGGACCATCGGAAAAGCCAACGGGCGTAGATTGACCACTGCCAACAAATGGCCGCCGAGCTTGGTTGGCCGTTTGGTTTGTAATTCCACTATTTGAAAATATCAACGCACCTGAATCGCCAACACTGGTTCCAATAATTCCGGTTGCAGACAGCACAACGACTACACAGGTGGTTTCACCATAGGCTCCACTTGCCGCCATTTCACGATCAATTGAAGTAAGGAGCTTATTCAGTGATTCCAAGTTACAAACGATCGAAGCCAAACGTTTTTTAAAACTGGAAACCACAAACTGCGCCGCTTTGGCACCACCACTTATTCCCCCGGCCCCATCGGCAACCACCAACACAAGATTGGAACCACACCAAAAAATATCAGCGGAGTCCTGTAATTCAGAACCGCCCGCTTGAATCCGTTTAGCCGTCTTGAACATGTGTCACTTCCAATAAGGACACCGCACCCACCGCTTCGGTTCCACCTCGATCAACTCCGGCGCGGCGGCGGAACATTCCGGCTTCGCCACCGGACAGCGCGGCGCGAACCGGCAGCCGGACGGGAAATTCCCGATGCGCGGGACATTTCCGGGAATGGCCGGCAGCCGCTCCACGTTGCCGCGCAATTTCGGCACCGAGTTCATTAGCGCCCGCGTGTAGGGATGCAGCGGCCGGCGTAAAATCTCCGACGCCGGCGCCAGTTCCACGATCTGACCCGCGTACATCACCGCCACGCGATCCGCGATGTCGCCCACAATTCCGAGATTGTGCGTGATTAGCAATATCGCCATGCCCAGCCGCTGCTTCAGGTCGCGCAGGAGATCCAGAATCTGCGCCTGGATCGTCACGTCCAGCGCCGTGGTCGGCTCATCCGCCACCAGTAGGCGCGGCTCACTCGCCAGCGCCATGGCGATCATCACCCGCTGCTGCATGCCGCCGGACATTTCAAAGGGGTAATTCCGCAGCCGCGATTCCGGTGCCGGAATGCCGACGAGTTTTAGCAGGCGAATGACCTCCTGGTCCGACGCCTTTTCCGGCCGATGCAGCTTGAGCGATTCCTTGATCTGCGCGCCCACGCGGAACACGGGATTCAACGACGCCCCCGGTTCCTGAAAAATATAGCTCACCACCCCGCCGCGAATGTCGCGCAACTCGCGCGGCGTCATTTTGAGCACATTGCAGCCATTCAGCAAAATCTCGCCGCCCACATAATTCGCCGGCGGCGACGGCACCAGCCGCGCGATGGACTGTGCGGTGACGCTCTTGCCGCAGCCGCTCTCGCCCACCAGGCAAAGCGTCTCACCCGCGCCGATGGTCAGCGACACGCCGTCCACCGCCCGCGCCGCCTCGGCCCCGAGACCGAAGTCCAGTTTCAGATTGTTAATTTCCAGCAATGCCGCCATGACGATATCAAATAGACCGCTGTTAAAATTCCGTCCTTAATCAAACCGCTATTTAACCACGAATTAACACCAATAAACACGAATGGGTGAAACATCAAACCGCTTCGCCAACCCAATCGCCGGAGCGCGGCGTTCACGCCGCTTCAACTTACGAACGCACACCGACCAATCGAATCACCCCAGCCCCTCGTACGCTGAAGCGACCTGAAGGTCGCGCTCCATTGACACGCTGCGCCCAAACCCACCGCCAGCCATCCTCCACCCTCAATCTTTGTCCCCCATCTGCATGCACCAATCGCCCGCTCGGCCAGACCAAAACGCGGCAACCGTTTCCCCCTCTCCTCGGGGGAGAGGGCCGGGGTGAGGGCGAGCAACCAACCAATTCCCCACCGCCAACAATGAACCACCTCATCAACCCGCCGTCGGAGCGCGGCGTTCACGCCGCTTCAACTTGCGAACGCACACTGGCCAATCGAATCAATACAGCCGTTCACCCGCACCCCGGACAAAACCATCGCAAAAAAGCCGCCCGCATGAAAGGGTTTTCCTTTTGGGAACGGTTGGTTATAGTACTCGCATGGGTGCATTAGACAAGCAACTGGATACGTTTTTGCGCAAACAGCCGAAGCTCGGCAAGGGCGCCTTCATCGCCAAAACCGCCACCGTCATCGGCGACGTCACGCTCGGCGCGCACGCCAGCGTTTGGTACGGCGCGGTACTGCGCGGCGACATCAACCGCATCGTCATCGGCCACCACTCCAACGTGCAGGACAACGCCGTGCTGCACCTCGCCGACAAATTCCCGTGCATTCTCGGCAACTGGGTCACCGTCGGCCACAGCGCCGTGGTTCACGCCTGCAAAGTGGGCGACGAATGTCTCGTGGGCATGGGCGCGATCATTCTGGATGGCGCGGTCATCGGCAAACAATCCATCATCGGCGCAAAGGCCCTCGTCACGCAGGGCACCAAGATTCCGCCCGGCTCCCTCGTGCTCGGCGCTCCCGCCAAGGTCGTCCGCAAACTGACCAAGGAAGAACGCGCCGGCCTGAAATGGTGGGCCCAAAAATACGTGGACAATGGCGCCTATTGCCTGAAACATGGCATCGGCGTCGGCGCACCGTTGCCGAGCTGAAACGCGCCGGCAATATTTTCTCCGTAGCAGCCGACGTTAGGAGGCTCTAATATTATTAGGACGCGAAAACGGTGGAAACCCCGCGCCCAAATCTGCCGCAAATCAGCCTCCCCCTCTCACCACGAAACATTAAAGAAAATCGGATTCAGCAGACAGAACGGATTCTTCCGCTTGATGGCGGTATAAATCGTACACGACACATCCGCCTTGCGGTAATGAATCACCTCCGGTGAAAACGTATTGTTCAGCGCCTGAACGACGACATTGTCCGAATGGGTATTGGGAATCCGGATCAATCCCCGGGTGCGCACCAACCGGTCAAGCAACGAATCATAACTCCCGGTTCCCGCCCGATAGTTGGAAGCCACTGACACCGGTCCCGGATCCAAAACCAGCGCCGGCGGCGACACCGGCGGCGGCGCGATTTTGACCAACACTTTGAGATCCAAATCCGGATCATCGCGATGGACAGTTGGCGTTAAGGTGGCGGCCGTTTCACTGTTCAAACTCCGCAAGTGAGGCGGCGACAAGACCAAGTCTTTCAGCCAAAGCGACGGATCATTGGTGGCGGCCGACGCGTATGCCGGTGGGGTAACAGCAGCCGCCGGCGCATTCGTTTCGCCCGCAAAAACCGCCAGCGAACTGACGAACCAGCCGGCACCCAATATGAGCGCCATTCTGAACGGCCGGAGATGCATAACCACCGTCATTTGACTCAACAGGCGGCCGCCGCGTTCAAATCTTGGGACTTCTACTTCTTCCCCATCGCCTCCGCCGTCAGCGCGGTTACCTTCGCCCACTGTTTCTCCGCCACCAGCTTGCGCTCCGCCATCCAGGAACCGCCCACCGCCGCCACCTGCGGCAGGGCCAGATACGTCGGCAACGTCGCCGCCGTGATGCCGCCGGTGGGAATGAATTTTACGCCCGTGTGACCGAACGGCCCGATCAACGCCTTCAGCGCATTCACGCCGCCGAAGGTTTCCGCCGGGAAAAATTTCAACGTCTTCCAGCCCAGGTCCAGCGCCCGGATGATTTCCGAGGGCGTGATAACGCCCGGGAACAGCGGCAGCTTGAGGTCGTGCGCCGCCTTGGACACCGCTTCGCTCAGGCCGGGTGACACCCCGAATTGCGCGCCCGCATCCACCGCCTGCTTCACCTGATCGGCCGTCAGCAGCGTGCCCGCGCCCACACACGCCGCCGGCACATGCCGACGAATGCGCGCAATGGCTTCCGCCGCGCCCGCCGTGCGAAACGTCACTTCAATGGTGTTCAAGCCGCCCGCGATCAACGCCTCCGCCAGCGGCACCGCGTCGTCCGCCTGATCTATAACCGCCACGCAAACCAGCCGCTGCTGCAAATAAATGGGTGTATCCATAATGGTTGCCCGCCATCATGCCGGATTCCACTTTCGGATGAAATTGATTTCTGACCGGAATCGGTTACAGTTCCAAGGTGATTTACGACGCGTCATTGGACGATTTGTTGCAAAAAGTCTGGGATGGCCACCGCATTGACCGGGCCGAAGCCTTGCGCCTGTCCCATCTGCCTCTGGAAGAGCTGGGCACGCTGGCCAACCGCCGCCGCGAGCTCGCCAAACAGTCCGCCTACAATGGGCGCGGCAATGAAATCGTCACCTACAACGTGGATCGTAACGTGAATTACACGAACGTCTGCAATGTCTATTGCAAGTTCTGCGCGTTTTACCGGACGGAAAAGGATACCGATTCCTACGTGATCAGCCTGGCAGAGATGGATCAGAAGATTGCCGAAACCCTCGCGCTGGGCGGCACGCAGATTCTCATGCAGGGCGGGCATCATCCCAAGCTCACCAAGCAATGGTATCTGGACCTGCTCTCGCACATTAAAAATAAGTGGCCGCAGATCAACATCCACGGTTTCAGCCCCAGCGAATTCATCCATTTCCGCGAAGTGTTCAATGAGCCGCTGGAAAAGATCATCGCTGATTTCAAAGCGGCCGGCCTGGGCTCCATTCCCGGCGGCGGCGGCGAAATTCTGGTGGACCGCGTCCGCCAGCGTATTTCCCCGCTCAAAGCCATGAGCAGCGACTGGCTGGAAGTCATGGACATCGCGCACAGCCAGGGGCTGTATTCCTCGGCCACGATGATGTTCGGTCACGTGGAAACCATCGAAGACCGCATTGAACATCTCGACCGTTTGCGCGTGCAGCAGGACAAGTCGCTGCAACGGCGCGCGGCCAGCACCGGCGGCACCCTGCCCGGTCATTTCACGGCGTTCATCTGCTGGACATTCCAGGCGGAGCACACCAAGCTGAAAGCGCCCACGGTCGGCGCGCATGATTATCTGCGCACGCAGGCGCTGGGCCGCATCTACCTCGACAATTTTGAAAACATCCAGAGCTCGTGGGTGACGCAGGGTCTGGAAATCGGCCAGGTGGCGCTAAAATACGGCGCGAACGATCTGGGCAGCATCATGATCGAGGAAAACGTGGTGTCGCAGGCCGGCACCACCTTCCACATGACCGTGCCGGACATGCACCGCCTCATTGGCGATCTGGGCTACGAACCGCATCAGCGCGACAACTGGTACAAGCTGGTGAATTAACGGCGGTAAATTCATTTTTCAGCCAAACTTTTTGTGTCTGCCGAAACTCCCCGCATCAGCGTTGTGCTCCCCTGTCACAACGAACAGGACAACCTGCGCCCGCTCGTCGCCGCCATCAGCGCGGCGCTGGACCCACGCGGCGAGCCATACGAAATCGTGATCACCGATGACCGGAGCACGGACAATTCGTGGAACCTGCTCAAGCAGATGGCTGCGGAAAATCCCCGGATACGCGTGCAGCGGTTTGTGCGCAATGCCGGTCAATCCGCCGCCGTCTGGGCCGGCGTGCAGGCGGCGCGCGGCGAAATAATAGTTACCCTGGACGCGGACCTGCAAAACGATCCGGCGGACATGCCCAAGCTGTTGGACGCGCTCAAAGATTGCGACTGCGCCACCGGTTCCCGGGTGGCGGCGCGCGCGGCCGGCGACAACCTCACCCGCCAGCTTTCCTCCAAAATTGCGAACGCGGTGCGCAACAAGATCACCGGCGAGCAGGTGGGCGACGCCGCGTGCGGCTTCCGGGCCTTCCGCCGGGAATGCGCCATGCAGCTCAAGTTTTTCAAGGGCATGCACCGGTTTCTGGCCACGCTGTTCCGCATCGAAGGTTTCAAAGTGGTGGAAGTGCCCATCAGCCATCATCCGCGCAACGCGGGCAAGAGCCACTATGGCGTGCTGAACCGGGCGTTCAGCGCCAGCTACGATCTCTTCGCCGTGCGCTGGATGAAAAAGCGCATGTTCCGCTATTACGTGGAAGAATGTCAGCCGCCGGAAATGCGGAATCCCCACATGGGCCGCGTCTGGCGCGGACCGGAGGCGTAACGATAAAAAAACGGGCGGCAATCGCTTGCCGCCCGTGGTGTATCGGTCCTTACAAGACCGGATTAAATCGTATCCTTGAGGATGGTCAGGAACTGCTTCATGGCCGGTGACAGCACCTTGTTCTTCTTGTAGATGGCGGCCAGCGGACGGTAGAATTCGCCGTCGTCAATTTCCACGGCCACCAGCGTCTGCTTGCTGATTTCCTGGGTGACGGTGCCGAGGGGCACGATGGAAATGCCGGCGTCAATTTCCACGGCGCGCTTCACGGTTTCCACGTTGTCGAATTCCATTACATGCTTCACATCCACGCCGTGTTCGCGCAGGATCTTGTCCAGCGCCTTGCGGGTGGGGATGTCCGGCTCGAAACCAATGACCTTCTGGCCGACGAGATTTTTGAGTTTGATGGTCTTCTGGCGGGTGAACGGATGCTGCGGATGGCAGATCAGCACCAGGGGTTCCTTGCGGAGCGGAATGATTTCCAGCTTCGAATCCTTCTGCGGATAGGCGACCAGGCCGAGGTCCACGACGTTGCTGAACACATCCTCGTACACCTGATTGGCGCGGCGGTATTCCACGTGCACGTTCACCGTGGGATAGCTCTTCATGAACTTCTTGATGTACGGCGGCAGATCGTGGAGGCCGATGGAGTAAATTGTGGCCACGCGGATGGTGCCGGAAATGATGTCCTTCAGCTCCTGCAGCTTGCTGTGGAGGGACTCATAAGTCTGAATGATTTGCTTGCTGTAATCATACAAAACCTGGCCCTCGCGGGTGAGGCGGAACTTCTTTTTGCTGCGCTCAATCAGCAGCGACTTGAAAACGCGTTCAAGGGAACTAATCTGCTGGCTCACGGCAGACTGGGTCACCCCGTTGATTTGGGCGGCCTTGGTGAAGCTTTCCGTCTCCGCCAAGTCACAAAAAACTTTAAGGCTTTCGATTTGCATAAGTTCAGTTAACGCCAAGCGTCATGCCAAGTCAATACCCACATGCATTTTTTCGCAGGGTGACTAATTGGCAAAGGATGGTTGGACAAGTTAAGGTTTTGGGGTAATCCGGCTAAACCGCTGGATTACGGGGCGGAATGATGAAAAAAGGGGGCGGGAACATCGAACATCCAACGCGTAACGCCCAACATCCAAAGGCGGAGGAAAAGGCGCGCGGGCAGATGGTGGATGTTGGTCTGGCGGGGCGGTGAGGCGACGGGGACAGGGCAAACGAGATAGGGCGGGCAGTCCCCTGCCCGCCGACGCCGTGTGCATCCAGACACTGCCCCCAATCCATAACCATGATATGGCAGCAAACCGGTCGCACGACGGCCTATCTCCCTCTCCGCCATTGATAAATGGGGGAGAGGGCCGGGGTGAGGTGGTGCTGAGCTATTTAGCCTCCGGGGCGGTGTCAAGCTGCGCCCGCCGACGCCTGCCAACAGGAGCTTTCTGGTTCACAAGGGCGATGCTCGCTAATGGAAGGTGCTGGGTTCACCACTCCGGCGCGCACGGACGCGCCCCCCCCCTCGCCGGCGTCAGGCCGGCACCAATTCAATCTTCACTTTGCGACCCAACGCCCGGGCGGCTTTACCCAGGGTGTTCAAGGTTACCGAGGAGTTGGAGGCATCCAGCAGCCGATCCACCGCCGCGCGGCTGGTTTTCATCCGGGCCGCCATTTGCGTCTTGGTGAGTTCCTGTTCTTTCAAAAGGTGATCCAATTGCCGGCTCAACGCTTGCTTCAACGCCCGGGACTCGACTTCGCCGAGGATGCCCTATTGGCGGCATTTTCAGTCTAAACTCATTTTTTCTTACCATTAAACACCAAACGAACCAAAATCAAACCAAACAAAAAGCAAAGGACTCCATATACTCGTGCTTCCGACTTGGAGATATACTCCGGCTTATTGCCAAAATGGCGATAAACCTGATGCATCACGACAGCCTCTTTGGGATGCCAACACATATCGATGCCGGCAACAATGGCAAGCAATGCAAAAACCAATATTCCCAACTCGATGCCTGAGATGCGTCGCATAAACGCCGCCTAACATTGTTCTTCCACCGCCAATGCAGCGCGATTGTTTCCATGAGTTCGATCTTATTTTAGTCTTTTCCCTTTTGTCCACAAATAATTAGCTCTCAAACCATGCAAAATATGGAATTTGAAAAGGCCGCCCCCAAAGCCAAACTTATTCCCAACCCCAAGGCTCGCTTGCGGTAGCAGGTACGGGACGTGCAGCGGTTCAAAAATTTGGGAGTTCCGGCTTCAGCCGGTTCCCGCCGTCCCGCCGCCTGAAGGCGGAACTCCCAACAAAATCATCAACTCAACGTAAACGCCTCCGGCAACAACCCCTGTACCGTGAATTCCCGGATGGTCTTCAAATCATCGCTGTCGGCAATGTAAACATCCGCCTTGGGCGCATATTCGGCCAGCAACTGGCGACACGCCCCGCAGGGCATCGGCCTCCCATCCCAGCGAGCACCCTGCCGTGCGTGCCAGCTTCGTGGCTCAACTGTCTGACGGCATCTAGCACGCAGTGGAAATGGCTGCGATCACCGAGATCAAGGCCGATGGCATAACCGCCCGGGGACGCCGGGGGGAGAGACCGCGGACGAGGTGGTTTTAACAGGCAGCGGATACCTGTTTTTTTGACAGCGGGTCTCCGCCTCCTCATCCTATCTTGATACTCCCCATGGTTATTTGTGTTTTTTGTTTCGGGGTTTGTTCCTGGCAAAACTAAATATCGCATAGGCCAGGCCAATTCCAACCACCAAAAAACCAGCCAAGAAAAATATCGGCACGGCTTTTCCAGAGATATATCCAAGACCATTCAAAAGGATTCCCAATCCGACTATTCCCCACAGCAAACCAAAACATGCAAAAAAGACACGAGTTGCAGGCAAACGGCCAATCGGAATAAATCCAACAAAGACGTTTAAAACCATCTTGTCAACTAATCCGGGCTTAAAAAACAGCACAATGAGATCAAGGCCAAAAACCGTGAAACAGATCACGGCTGGCAAAAAATCTCGGATGAATCTTTCCATAAATGCTCAATCCGCCTAATGGTATATGCCCGGCCACCGCCGACTCGTGACGTGAACCGCGACAGCGGAACGGCCAGCGCCAACGGCGGTTAGATGCCGGCGACTGGTTAGGCCACAGGTCTTTCATGCTCTAACTCCAATCTGAATAAATGGATACCATAAACCACGAACAACAATCGGCCCCATGTGCTGCCGAACATACTCATGCTCAATCTCGGCTGGCTTGATGTCCGCTCGAATCCGAAGCGTGCTCTTGTCTTCGGGCAAATGATAGCCGGCGCGCTCGACAATCTCAAACGCATCCGTGACCGAGAAAGCTGTGACGCCATAACCAAGCGCACCTCTTGGATTTAGTCCGTCAATCCAGAAAGCTGTAAGTATCGAATCACTCATGGTGCGAAGCCGCCTAACGAAAAAAGCTGAGCCACCACCGACTCGCGGCGTGAACCGCGACAGCGGAACTGACAGCGCCAACGGCGGTTAGGTGCTCCGGCGACTATCTTAGGCGCGACCGTTGTGTAACCACTCATAAATTCTCGTCTGGAGTCCAGCCTGACTGCAACCGTATGAACGAATAACGCCGTCGTGCTCTGGTCGGCACCACTCAAATCCCTGCTCAACGTCCTCAAAAATTAGAACATGACCGTCGCTCTCGCCAACTACAAAAATTGACTCAATCTTCCCAGCTCGCAAAATCGAAACCTGATGTAATGGTGTCCTGATTCGCTCGTAAGCTGCACGCTCGTCCGCGTTACAAGACGCTAACTCATCACGCAATAACTGCTCAACCGCTGACCGGGTAAATGGTGTCCAAGTCGCCATATCAACGAAAAAAAGCCACGCCGGACCAGAAGCCGTGAACCGCAAAGCGGAACGGCACGCGCCAACCGGCGTTGGCTTGATACTCCCCTTAAAGCCCTTTGTTGATTTTGTTAGCATTGGGTTGACGGGCGGGGAGGTGCAACGAACACCTCCCCGCATAACCAAACGTAGCCACCGGGGTCTTGCGACCCCACAACGAATGATCAGCCATGAA
>CAIQKM010000061.1 GCA_903872345.1 uncultured Verrucomicrobia subdivision 3 bacterium
GGGTGGGACGGCAGGCTCCGTTGATTTCCAACACCGATCAAGGCTCGCAGTTCACCTCGCCGATGTTTATCGACGCGGTGGAATCGGCGGGTGTGGACGTCAGCATGGATGGTCGGGGCCGGTGGATCGACAACCGGTTCACCGAACCGGTGGACGATCTGATCGTCGTCGAGGGATTCACGGGCGTCTGGTGGCTGACGCAACACGGGTTTACGCCCGTGGTGGGGACTATGGGTTCCGACTGTTCCGAAAGGCAGTCCGAACTCATCATTTCCCTGGTCAATCCCGATGGCAGGGTATGGATTGTTCCTGATCGGGACAAAGCAGGCGAGCGCTATGCTCAAATGCTCCTTGGCGCCATTTCACCACACCGTTTTGTGCGGTGGGTAAAATTGGCTGACGGCGGGCAGCCGACTGACCTGTCGGCAGCGGAAATGAAAAACAGCTTCGCGCTTTGAAGCACGCAGCGACCTCGCAAGGGGTCGCTTTTTATTTGTAGAAAGCCCTATCAAAACGCTGGCCATTATTAACTAAAAAGCACGATAGTATGCTGCTAACAAAATAAATGTTCCAGCTAGGTAAATGCCAAAGAAAGTAGTAATCCTGCAATGACTCCGATAAATTGTGGCCACGGTTGAATCAAGCTACGGTAGCGGGTCAATTTTGGATTTTGAAACTTGCTTTATAAACCCAATGCCGCAAACCGCCGTAACGGCGGCTACTATACAGTACAAAAGGCCAATTACCTGCAAAACCAAGCCGCATTCGGTCCGCTCCCACCTGTTGCTGAGTGACCACCAAGTGCAGCTAGACCGACTATCCGCTGAGTCCGGCAACACCTAACATGAATAGCGCATGAATCCATCCCCAAACCTTCGATTTCAAAACTATATATCCGCATCCCGCAAGCACCATTACTAGTGTTTAAAGGCAAGCCAAACCGGTCCATAATTTCTCACCGGGCGGAAGGACATTCCCAAGTGAAAATTTCCAGACGAGAAGCCCAAGGATCAGTGTGGCTGTCAGTACAGACTTTTTAATCATGAGATTTATTCTCCAGCCGCTTTCAAAGTGTTCGGGTCGCCTTCCCAGTTCCGCGACTCGTTTGTGTTGGCGACGCCTCTAAATTTGACGCGCATAAAACCGTCAGGCATTTCGTTGATGCCGAATGACAGACCGAGTTTGCTATAAAGTTGACCACCTCGACTTTTGACAAAGAATATTTTATCAACCGAACCGATTCCGTTGTTATTTGTAAACGTGCCGGCAGATTGATAACCGTCGTCTGGCGCAAAATATGTGACTTTCCATTCCTTATCGGACGTTTCGATAAACCCTCCGCCGATGATTTCCACGTTAATGCTCCATTGCTGTGGATTATGTTCCGAAACTTCTCCTGGCGGGCGGTTTACCGTAATTTTCAGGTCACCGCCGGATGGCGCAATTTTGCCGGCGACTAAATCAAAAAAGATCGGTGCACTGGTGAACGGCAACTTAAATTCTTTACCGATGTCAACCAGAGGCTCTGAGCCTTGCAGCTTCCACATTTTTATCACCGTCGGACTATTCCTATCTGAATGCATTCGCTGCGATTCCGGCCACAAGGAGGAATAAACTCCGCCGCCGTTTAATGACGCAAGCGCGTAGCCCGATTTTACCGGCACTACGCTCAAACTTTTTCCTCTGTAGTTGTTGATGGTGAAAAAACCGTTTCCATCTGCCATTATCATTCCACGGTTGACGCCGACCGAGTGGCCGTTATTGAACGGAACTTCAAATTTGATTTGGGCATTCCCCACAGCATTTCCAAATTGGTCTTCGAGTCGGCCAAAAAATTCAATGTCCACGTCATTGAATGCGGCAAGTCCTTCCCGCATTTGCAGATCCTTGCTTTCCACGGGTTGCGTGGGGACATTTGAAGGCACTTGCGCGATGTACGTGCTCGTGTACCCCGGCGCACTCACCGGCGCATTTTTTGCGTTGACCGCCGGAGGCTGCGCAACATTGGTTTCAGCCGCTGTTGTCGGTGGCATTTCCACCGGCTGTTTTTTTCCATGCCAAAACACCAGAGCAATCAGCACCACGACGATAGCAATTAACAAACAATTCAAGCGATTGATTTTCATAATCATTTCAGGTTGAAAGCATCAGACCCCAAGAGTTCGCTCCAATAGATTTGTTGCTGCCAGTAGTCACCACGAAATTCGGCACTGTGGTAAAAATGCTCATCAAACGGATGATTGGGGTGAACCAAATCTGGCTGCCATATTTGCGATAAGTCCACCCCTCTCGTGAACGTGCCAATAGGCGTTGCACCCAGAGCCGTCGAATAGGGATTGGCCGCAAAAGCCAAAGCCTCGTAACGGTCACTCAGGCTGTTGACGATATCCAATGTCACAGTGCCAAGAACCGGGACAAAACTCTTAAAATAGTTCCAAGGAGCGGAATCACTTGTACTCCCGGAATAGTAGTAATACGCGCCGTAGGCAAAAGCATCCGGCTTGTGTTCCTGGTCAAAACACCACGCATCGGCACTGAGCGCGTAGTCGTTGACGTTGTAAAAACTGATTCTGTGGCCCACAGCGGCAACGTTATTCGTCAGCCGGTTTCCATAAATGTTTGGCGTTTTGGGAGCGTCGGGCGCAGGGTAGTAGTGCGCGTAATATTCGTAATTAATAAGGTAGGGGGCAGTCACGGTGGCGTCATAAACATGCGCCGGAATCGCCGCCTGACTCGCCACGTAGGTATTCACCAGTTGACCCATTCCTTGCTGGGCCGCCAAACGCAGTGCCTCGCCAGTTACAACGTTGCCCATGCTATGCGCCAGCACGTAAACTTTACCCGGATATTCCGTGTTCAAATCATTCAGTTTGTTCATCAACCCCAAAGCCGAATTCCACGCCTGATTTTCGCTGCTGTCGAAATTGTGGGGCTGCAAAATCGCATCAATCAGTGTGGCGTTGAAACCATTATCTGTCGGCCAACGAAAGCTGCCAAACCGTCCCTGATACCCCTGCCAGTAGAGACGTTTGTAGGCGGTCTCGGCAAAGCGGTCTTTCTCTTCCCGTGTCATGTCCCAGCCGTGCACAAACAGAATATACGGCGTGTTCGTGTCCTGCGGCAGTGGGTATTTAAATGCGGGGCAGCCAACCGGCAATTCTTCCGTGGCCAGATAAGCCGTGTCCGTCGGCACTTTGCTCGGCATGTCACCCACCGTCCACCGCTCGTAAATCTGCTTGATGTCCTTGATCTGAATATAGGAGGTTGTCTGCGCCAGCACGTTGCTGTTGCCATCCGCAATGGTCAGCTTCAATCCACCCGTGCCGTTGCTTACGCCGCACCAAATAAGGTGATTGCCTGCCCAATGGCTGGCAAATTTACTGGCATTCAGTTGCACACTTTGTCCCGGCCCCAGCCGACCCACATAAATTCCGGACCCGGTATTGGCCAAGGCCACCTGATTGGAGGCAATGAGGCTGTTGGTCAAATAGCCGATGCCGCCGTCAGGATCGGCGGCTTGAAACAGGTCAATGGTAGGATTGGCCGGATTAGGACTGGCAACATCTCCCCAACTCAATGTGACCGTGCTGTTGGTGGGCAGGAGGGAAAGCAGGTTGGTTGTTATGCCGCAAACCCACAAGCGGGCAAAATCTTCCAGATCGCGGGTGGTGGGAATAGCGCGACCGCTGGGGATAAGCTGGTAGTTGATATAGTTGCAATCGGGCATTGGGATGGGCCGGCCATTGGCATCGGCCCCCCAGGCGGCATAAGAATTCGCCGCCACATCATCCATGTAATTGATGTTGTCATCCGCATCATAATTCCACCGGTCGAAATTGTTGTTCGCCCAGAAAACGAAGGGGGAGTTTTGTGACGTGGCATCCGTGCCGTTGAAAGCCAAATCCATGGTGCCATCATGGTTGGCATCCAGTTGCAGGCTCACGGTGTACACCAAACACGTTCCCTGTATGCCAGTGTCAATGTCGGGCATGGTCACCAACGCCGACAACCCGACCATCGTGGGGTAATAGCTGCCATACGGGCTTACAATTCCGGCCCTGTTCGCCGTCACATTGCCGTTATCGTCCACCCGATACGCGTTGGTCTCGAAATATTGCCCCAGATAGGCGTACACGCCGGTATAAGCGCTGTTGGTCACCGCCAGTTTGGCGTAGCCCGCAATTTGCATTGGACTGCCCGCCCCGGCCAGCAGGAGGGGAAAGGCATTGGTCACCCCGTAACCGGTATTGTCATAAAAGTATTTCAAAATGGTGTCATTGGTTGGGGAAAAATAAATGGAACCCGGCATGACCTCCTGATTCACATCGAAGAAACAATATTTGATCGTTTGAAAGGCCGGTTGGGCGGCGGATAGGTAATCGGTGACCGGCGAGCAATCACTAATGGTTCCGCCGGGAGCGAGCGTGGATTGTTGGATATTCTCGCCGTTGTAGTTGAGCACGTCAGGGTAGTAAAACACGGAAGCCGACCGAAAAGGCAAGCCCCAGTAATTCACTGCGTTGTTAGATAAGGTCAGGTCATAAGTATTACCATAGTCCCAGAAAAAGACCGACGTACCCCCTGCATCATTGGACACTTGGGGGACGCAAAGATATTGGGTGGTGTTCGTATCCAGTAGCGGGGCACTGCCACCGAGATTATTCGTCGGTTGATAGGCTGGTGGAATCAGCAGATAATTACAGTAAATTGTCGGACCGCTGGGCGAGACCAAAGAATATGAATAATACGGTATATCCTCTTCAGAATCATCCCCGAACACCCCTGTTGTCAAATTTCCGTTTGTATCCAGATCAGCCAACGTTGCGCAGTAATTCCGATACAGGCAGTTGTCTTCATACGGCAGATTGATGTCCATGGTCGGAGCATACCCAAACAGGTCGTAATAATTAGAACCATACAACCCGTTGTAATAATGGGTCCCGTAGTAGCTCGCATAGGCATAGCCGGTCGGCACACCCGCGAAGGCGGTGGGTGTTCCGTAGCGTGTGTTAGTAACCGTATCAACCGCAAATGGCGAATCCAGCCCAGCTCCCCGAAGCAAAAAATCCAGGTTTTGCTTCAACTGCACCCGGCCGTCAAAAAATTGCCCCGGCCCCCAGTAGGTCGGCAGCGGGCTCCCACCGCCGACATTGCCATTGGCATCCACGCTTTGGAGGTAGAATTTTTGCGAATTCCAGGATTGCAGGTTGGACGGACTTGCCACAAGATTCAACCAGTTGGAGGAGGCTGGATAAGTATTGTTCACGAAACTGGAGACCGGTATGTCAAGACTGTTGGTGCTGGTAACACTACTTCCATCATAGTCTTTCCCTAGGAAAAACATGAAAATGCGGATTTTTGCGGCGCTGGCCGGAATATTTCCAACCGCCAATAGGCTGCCACCTGAGGGACTTGGCACAATATTGCCGGTTATAGTTGGAGTCTGAGCGGAAATTGTGGTGCTCCAACCGGATGAGCCTCCGGCATAGTTGGCTCGAACCTGGTAGCTTGCTGAAATGGTCGGGTTGCCGTTTCCATCAATAGAAGTGTCAAATGTGTATGGAATCGACTGCGAAAAGCTGGTTCCTGAAACACTATAGGTGCTTCCGTTTTGATCCTTCACCGTGTAGCTGGTTATAGGTCCCGGCGTTGCGGACCATGTGACGCTCGCAAGCCCATTTACACTGCTATAGCTGGCCGAAACTCCTTGCGGTGCAGGCGGCGTGTAAAACACAAACGGATTCCATCCGTTTTGGAACTTCTGCAAGTTGCTCCAGCCATCCCCCATCGGGTCGGCATACGGATCAACGCCATTGGTGCCGAAATACAGCAATTGCCACCAGTCGGCAATCCCGTTGCCGGTACTGTCCGCCCATGAACGCACCCGCAAAAACAAATTGTTCGTCAGGCTGACCGGAACCCCAAACAATGGCGTCCAGTTTGTCAGTTCCGATCCAAGAAAAAATCCTTTTGAAATCCACGATGCTCCCAGCAGGTTGGTTGTGGCAATTATTTCATACTGCACGTCGGCTTGCGAATTGGAGAGCACGCCCCAAATGTTATTGTTGGTGATGCCCGGTCTGGCAATCCAGAGGTTTGTGCCGTAATCGATGGGTTGCACCAGGTCTTGCGGCGATCCACCACCGCTGTTGGTGCCACCATCCCCCGGAGTCAACTCGCCGCTACTGCTGGAATCCATGCGTGAGAATCCACCCGAAGGGTTGATGAGTCGCAAGCCAGCCACGTAGTCGTTGGTAATTTCATCGGGACCGAGCGGGTAATTGTAGGTCGTCAGGTCGTCAATCAATCCGCGAGATTGTGCCACGCCAGTATGGTCGCTTCCGACGTAAAAGCCGTTGGTCAACGCCCCGGCTCCCGGCAGGTAAAGCACCCCCGGCCCGTTCGTCGCCAGTTGGCCATCAATGTAGAGATCGGACCGGAAATGCGAATAGGTGAGCGCGATGAAATGCCAGGTGTTCGTATCCCACGAAATCGGAAAGCTCAGATAATTTGAGCCTGCGCCGTTTGTCTGGCTCGAAAAATTCAGGCTGCTGCCGTCCGGCGAAAAATACAACGACCACCAACCAACCGAGGCGCTGGTGGTGTAGGCACCGACATCAACCAGCCGCCCCCAATTGCCCGGCCCGGTGCCGCTATTCCAGTCTGGTAAAAACCAGACTTCAATTGTGCCACGGCCAAGCGTCAAATTCGTGGTGCCGTCATCCTCCACGATATTGTAATTCAGCCAGGCGGGCGCATTCGTGGTGTCTGCTTGAAGCACATTGCCATCGAATCCCGGTGGATTATTGAGGTTGGTAAAACTCAATGGGGCGTAGCCAGGATCGGAAAACCAGCTTGTGTCATTAAAGCTCCATGAGCCAAGCTGCACGTTGGGGCTTGTCGGCATCAGATTCTGCGCCTTAATGGTCACACATACAGTCCAGAGGTTCAGTAGAAGCCACGCCGTTTTTATCGAATGTTTTCCTATCATTGTTCCTTTCCTGCGTTTCCCCAAATCGGAGACGGTTGCCCGCTGGATTTCAATTTGCTGTCTATGCCACCCCACCTTTCTAGTTGTTTTTACGGCATTTACAAACACTTTTTTGGCATTTGTTCACCAAAGCATGGATGCCCCGCTGTTTGCGCGAGAATTATTTGAAATGGATAATTTCCACGCGTATGCCCCACCACATGCACAACCAAGACCGCAGGAATTGATTATGGCAATGTTAGGAAACATGCAATACGAGGGGGTTTCGTTGGAATTATTCCCAGTCAGGAAATGTTTGTGTCGCCATGCGTTTGAAACGACATCCTTTTGCCGTGCCCGACGGTTTTACAAGAGCCTGCCTTTACAAGCCCTTAACGATTTCGGAAATCGAAATGTTGAGGGCATTCGCGATGCGCATGAGGGCGTCAATGGAAACGTTTTCCTCGCCTCGCTCGATGTCGCCGATGTAGTTGTGATGCAAATCGGCCTTTTCCGCCAATGCTTCCTGACTCCATTTCAAATTGCGGCGGTGGGTGCGAATGTTCTCACCCAATACGGTCCGATATTTTGGAGTTCTGGCCACATAATATCAAGTGACTGAATCGCCTAAAGTCGCCACAGTATATACACTGTATTTTCTTCTTGCATTTGTTCAGCCCTTGGTCGAATGTGTTTGCGTATGGATGCGCAAATTGCTTTCCGACGCAGGATTGGGACTGATCCGCACTCCAATGGCGCTAAAAGCGCCGCATGTGATGGCTGCCCGGACATCTGGGAGCTTGATGATGGCGACTTTGCCATCATCGGCATAGACATCACCGACGCGGCTCGGGCAAAACTGCCTATTACCGCCGGTTGCGGACCGGATGAGCGGATTGTCCGGTTGCCTCGCACCGTGTTGGTGAACGGCCAAAGGCTGATCGGAACCAAAGACCATTCGTGAAGCCTGGTTAAAGCTGGCACATCTGCTGCGGAAAAGCTGGCTGATGCAGCGTGGTAGCGACGGAGAACAGGCTCAGCGGAACTAGCCCGGTCGAACGCCTGGGCGCACAATCGGTGCAAATCATTTTCCAGAGGTGAGTCCATTATTTTACCCTGAAAGTCATGAATCGTAGCATTCACCAAAACCAAATTAAATAAAAGCGAAAATGAAGATACCTATGGAACTGCTGACCAATACCCAGAATGGGCAGACTGAATGTCAAAACTCCTCCGGAAACACATCGCTCAACCGGATCTTGAGCTTGTTGAGGAGCGTTTCCAGCTTGTTCAGGGTCAGGTGGTGTTCGCCTTTTACAATCCGAAACAGCGTCATGTGCGAAGCCCTGGCGGTGGAATAGCGTCATGTGGGAAACACCGGCCTTTTTAGCGAACTGGGCGTACGACAGATCTCCCCGCTGTTTACGCAGGAAGGCGGCCAATTGACTATCGAGGCTCTTTCGCACTCCAGAAGTCTGGCAAATAACCGATAACGTATGTGTTATGTTCTGGCTTGACGGGATTTGAAGCCGGGAGCAGGATTTATCCCATGAAAGCATTCATGCATTTTATGGTCGTCTCCCTTGTGTTGTCGCTGGTCGTTGCAACAGGAACCAGTCTGAATGCAAAACCCGTTGACCCGAAAACTACGGAAGAATACACCAATCTCCTAGCCATCATCAAAGCCTACCAAAAAGGCATGCCGGCAACAGTTCGCGATTTGCAAACCGAGGGCGGAAAGAAGTTGTGCGATTTATTGTATACAAAACCTTGGTTGTCCGCTTTGCCCACACCCGAAGTGACCGAACTCAAGGATGCATCTTATAGAGATTGGATATGGACTATTCATCAGCATAATCTGAACTTTATTTATCATAATTCAGAAAAGAGTCCGGCTGGAATTTCTCAATTGACCGCAACATTCTTTTTGGAAAATGGCAGATTTCGTTTTCACGACATCATAGCGGCAACTTCGAAAGGCGACCAAAAAAACCTTTCAGGTCTTAATTCTGACGATATTGATTTGCTGCCAAAGATCAACTTCAAAGCATTTCCCGTGGTCAGTGCGGCAAGGAAAGTCATTAATACACCGCCTAGGAATTTTGACGATTTAAAAAACGCGATAACAGACTTTCAAACAGAAGCCAGCGTCAACGGTTTTGCCGACCGAAAAGAAGTTCAGCATTTCACTGATGCGGCAAATCAAATGCAAGCCTTTGGCACTCGTTGGAATCAGACACTGGAGAAGACGCTGAATATGAATATATCCGCCATGCTCCACAACAACATTGATGTACATGGAGAAGCATCAGGGCACACTATTGGTATTATGCCAACTGGTTCTGCCAGTGGTAGTTTTAGTTTTAAAAATGAATTCGAATTAAAAGCATATCTTGAAAAAAACATCAAGCAAATCGTCAATGCCTTGAGCCAGCAGGACGCCGACGAGTATGCAAACAAGAGCAAGAGGTTGAGCGACGCCTATTCCGAGATCCTGAGCTTGGGTTACAGAAAAGCGTTATGAAAACGACTATCCTGTTCCTGTTCGTATTCTGTATTGGCATTGTCGGCTCGAGCCTTGCCGCCGCTGATTTTCACCACAAACCGTCCGGCATAATCTTTCCCGCCACCATTGAAGGCCGATTTGTGCTAGGGCCGGTTGACGATGATGCGGCAGAAGCCCAACGGACGGATTTTTATTACCTTTATCCCGACGGCCAGCGGGTAATCGTTAAAGTATATCCCGCACCCAAAAGCGCACACGGGCCCACACAGTTGAGCGGTGATTCATCCAGTGATGCCAGTCCAGCCTTTATGAAGGAGTTTGAAGCCATCAAAAACCGTGTACTGAAGACTGACGATAGTATTGCGGTTCGTGCACAAATGCGTTTCAGAGCCGCACCACAACAGGGAGGAATACTGGGGATGAAGGTCACCCTTGCCGGGCCAAAAATATACACTGACATATCGTTATATGAGCGCAATGGATTCATTGTCAGCTTCTCGGTGTCTTATCCGGCTGACCAGTGGATGGCGTACGGTATGACGTATACAGACATTGCGCATTTTACGAAATGGCCAAAAACCAAGAACTAACCAGAAAAAGCGTTTTTGTACTGATTTGACAGAATGAGATTGAACCTTCTCGCATCATTGCAATCATCACGCTAGGAACCTTTTTGAGAAACGGACCCAAAGTCACCCCGGCACAGTCTGGACCAACTTTACGTTCTTCCACCCACGAATCCCGGATCGCTCGTTTATCACCAGATCGTTGCGCAAACAGACCCCGAACTGATCTTGCACTAGGGGTACGGCCATGGCTTTAAACTCACTGCGCTTTATGGTTTCTAGGTTTTGCTGCTGTACCAGTTTTATATAGGCAGCATAGGCATCGGCCAGTAACAATACATTTCCAGGTTCAGCTGTAAGCAGTTCATCCACAAAGCGCCTGACAATCCGCTCATGCAATTCTGGGCCTTTGATGCGCTGGTTGGGGCTGCTGGCACTGAAAAATGACGCACCGGCCGCCAAGATCGATTTTGCCCTATTGGTGACTGTCCGAGCGTTCTTGTCATTACGGAACTCACTAAACAGGTTGAGTTTGTCCGTTTCGCCATTCAATTCCTGGGCACAACGCAACATCATGGCCCGGTAGTACGCCTGCAACTTCTCGGCAGTGGTGGGCTTAAATACGTCCTGGATGGGGTCGCGATAGTAGAATTGCATCTCTGGTTCGTAGTAGATGACTTTGTGACAGAGCTTTGCATCACCGCCCAGCATGCCAGCAAAGAAGTCATGGTTCAGGGAGATCGGGGTAATGCGAGTGAATCCGTCGCAACTGGATTGGCGAACTTCCAGGAACGGACAGCCATAACGCGAAACGGCATCAGGGAACTTCAGGGCAAACCATTCACTTGGCGTCTTGGGCAATTGTGGGGTTTGCGGATCACCCCAATTCGGCTTCTTGGGCAGGTTTAATTCAACTGATGTGCTGGGTGTAATCGGGGGA
>CAIQKM010000062.1 GCA_903872345.1 uncultured Verrucomicrobia subdivision 3 bacterium
CGCCGCGAAATCGCGCAAGCCAAAGCCCGCGCCGCCGGCCTCGCAGAAATCAAACCCGAGCACCCCTGAATCATTGGGTTTTCCCGTGAATCAAACCAAATCAAACCAAATCAAACCAGTGTGAAAAACGACCCCGCCATCAGCCGAGCGCCAACGGCGCAGCCTCATACCAGCCCAGAGCAACGCTCTGGGTTCGCCCGCACACGAAACTCAGCCCTGAAGGGGCGACCCATCAAGTCATCAACAACGCAAAAACCCCTGCAATCAAGGCCAATCGTGCTTCATCAAGGCAAGCGTGAAAATTTTAAACTGCCACCTCGCCAACGGTTCAGAAATTTAGCCTTTAGCCTTCAGCGTTTAGCCTTTTGCGTTAAAACCCCAATAATCGTGCATGATCAAGGCATATCAAGGCAAACGCCAAAAAATGAAACTGCCACCTCGCCATTGTATGGAGTGCGCAGACATGTCTGCGCTTTGAACTGGGAGACATGTCTCCCAGTTCCAAAGCGGCGTCATGCCGCCGCACTCCACATCGCCCTCGCCGTGTACCACCCGAAATCCGGGAGCCGGGACCCGGTTCCCCCTACCCGCACCCGATGCGCGCTTCAAAATTGTCACACTCTACGCGTTGACGAACCGGCTCCCGGCAGGCACAGTATCGCCGCCGTTTGCGAACGGAAATTATGCGGGTTTGCTTTACCATTCAAGGTGAGGGACGCGGACACTTCACGCAGGCATTGGCCTTGCGGGAAATGCTCCTGCATCGGGGACACGAAGTTGTGGCGGTCATTGCCGGCACCAACGGCCACCGTCCCCTGCCGGACTACGTGCAGAACGCCTTCGGCGTGCCGCTGCGCAGCATGTTCAGCCCCGGCTTCCAGTTCAAGGGCAAGCGCGGCGTCTCCGTGCTCGGCTCGGGCATTGACGCCCTGAAACGCCTGCCCGAATTTCGCGCCAGCCTGAAGCAACTGGACGAAACCATCGCCACCACGAAGCCGGACGTCATCGTCAATTTTCTCGAACCCGTCACCGGCGTTTACAAGTTTCTCGGCCGCGCCAAGGTGCCCGTGCTCGTCACCGGCCACCAGTTCATGCTGGAGCACCCGGAATTTCCCCGGCAGCGCCACGCCCCCATGCAGCAAATGGGCTTTCGCAATTTTGTCCGCCTCGTCAGCGGCGGCGCCGCCAAGCTGGCGCTCTCCTTTTACGAGGCCAGAAATTTGCCGGACAAAAAACTGTTCGTCTGCCCGCCCATTCTGCGCAAGCAACTGTTTGAAATTTCCCCTGTCGTCCGCGGCGATTATTTCCTCGTCTATCTCCTGAACGCCGGCTACGCCGGCGATATCGAGCGCTGGTGCAAAGAAAATCCCGCCGTGCCGGTCCATTGCTTCTACGACAAACCCGGCGCGCCCGAAGAGGAACAGGTGCTGCCGAGCCTCACCTTTCACCGTTTGCACGGGGAGAAATTCTTGCGGCTCATGGGCGGCTGCCGCGCGGTCGTCTGCACCGCCGGTTTCGAATCCGTCAGCGAAGCCGCCTACCTGGGCAAGCCCGTGCTGATGATTCCCGTGCAGAATCACATAGAGCAGTATCTGAATTCCCTCGACGCCCAGCAGGCCGGCTTGGGCATCGCCGACACCGAATTCAAACTCAGCCGTCTGCTCGCCCCCGATGTTCCCGCCGGTGGCCGGAAATTTCACGACTGGGTGGATCGCGCCGAAAAAGTGGCCGTGGATATCGTGGAAAAAGTCGCCTCCGACCGCCGGTAGCGGCAGTTTCGGTTAAACATCGGCACCCTTCGGCCTGCGCGCGGGAATAGCGGATAGGCCAAACGGTGACCAATTTAATCAAATCGCCCATAGGCAAATGATCACGCATAGTCAAAGCGGAGCGATTCGCCGCAAGCTTATCCTTTGGCTCGGGATTTCCAGTCTCATAATGGTTGTGTTTGCCGTTTGTGTGGCGGTGGTGAAGCACCGGGATGAGCACGCCCGGAAGCTTTGGAAAGATGCAGCGTTGGTGCAGATCGCCGAGACTTCGCTGACGGGTGAGGTGGTTCGCACTGAGATAGACCAGCTCAAGCATCCAACACCAAACTTGGATTTAGGTTGGACCCACGAGCATGTGCTGCTGATGACGAATGGCGAATTTCTGGTTTTTGCCTTTCGTCATGGTTTTAATGATGAATTCGTTGACCACTTATTCCTCGCACATGGTTCCGACGGACGCTGGTATTACAGCACGTACCACTTTTGCAACCAGATGGCCGCAGTCATAACTGATGAGCCGCCGGGTTCGATCGCGGAGTTTGCGCGGCGATATTCGGTGCGGGAGTTTGACGGCAAATCGGACATTTGCTTGCAGCCTACGGGGCCTTGAGAAATAATTTGAAAACGATGAGGCCAATCGACCATGCAGACCGCCAGGCGAACGCGTTGGCCGTTACGCTGTCCCGGATGGCTGTGGTTTTCTTGCTCCTGATCCCGTCCGAGCTGCAGGCCCAATACCGGTATTCCACTTATGTGTATGGCAGTTCTGGATATGTGACGATTGACGGTCCGTCGGGCAGTCCCACGTCCATGACCCTGCCGAGCGCCATCAACAAGTACCCGGTGTACAATATCCTGCAGCTGGCGTTTTGGAGCTGTGCCAGCCTGACGAGTGTTTCGATTCCGTACTCGATTGACAGCATCGGCGCGGAGGCGTTTGGGAACTGCCAGAAATTGACGTCCATCGCGGTGGATCCGGCCAATTATGCGTACGCCGGCATTGGCGGTGTGTTGTTCAACAAGAGTGTCACGCAACTCATTCAGTATCCGGGCGGATTATCCGGGAACTACACAATGCCCGCCAGTGTCACGAGCCTTGCGGATAATGCGTTCATGTACGATGCGAAGCTGACAGGCGTGACGATGCCGGCGGGGTTGACGAGCATCGGGCTGGACGAGTTTGAAAACTCGGGTCTCACGAATGTGTTGATTCCCGCCAGTGTGAACAGCATCGGCCAATATGCCTTCAGCGGTTGCGTCAATTTGACGGCGATTACGGTGGATCCGGCCGGCACCAATTTTTCCAGCCTCAACGGGGTCTTGTTCAACAAAAGCGGAACCCTGCTCATTCAGTATCCGCCGGGATTGAGCGGGAGCTACACGGTGCCGTACGGGGTGACCAATATCGGTAATTATTATTCGTTTGAAGCTTGTTCCAAGCTGACCAGTGTGACGATTCCGAGCACGGTCACTTACATCGGGACCAATGCGTTTCTGTTCTGCTCGGGTCTGACGAATGTCTTTTTCCAAGGCAACGCACCGGTGGTGGGGACGTCGGCGTTTGCGTCCGCGCCGGTGACGGCTTATTACCTGCCGGGCACGACGGGCTGGGGGACGTTTGCGGCGGCCACGGGGCTGACGCCGGTGTTATGGGATCCGCAGGCGCAGACGGCGGATGGCGGGTTTGGGGTGCGGTCGAACCGGTTTGGGTTCAACCTGACGGGGAGCACCAATTATATGGTGGTGGTGGAGGCAAGCACGAACCTGGTGACTTGGGTGCCGGTGTCCACCAATTCGCTGGCCGCCGGCACAAGCTATTTCAGCGATCCGCAGTGGACGAATTATCCCGGCCGTTGTTACCGGCTCCGCTCGCCATAACGTGCTGGTGGCGGTTCCGTCACAGCACCGGCAACAAGGTGGTGGCCAGCCAGAGGAAGCAGGCTGTCAGGCCGAGGGCGGCCACCAGGCGGTAGCGGTTCCAAGAAAGCAGGCTCACGATCAGCACCGCTGCCATCAAAACCGCCAGGCCCGGCGAGACGCCGACCCGGCCGGATTTCGTATACGCACCGGCGGGGGACCACAGGCCCATGCTGAGATACGCGAGCAGGACCAGCGTGAAAAGCGCGGTCCGGAGCACCCGGTTGGCGGTGGGATTGGGCATGGCACGGGTTGACTGGGGTACCCTCACTTCACCACTGGCGGGCGGGCTTGTCAATGTTCTTTGGGCCGATCCGTAGCGGCGGGCATCTTGCCGGCCGTGGAGCCGGTGCTTCCAGCCCGGCGGCAATGACTTCGCCAGCACCAGCAGTTGGTTATTCGCCAGTGGGGGGACGATTTCATGGCTCTCCCCGGCCGGCAAGAATGCCCGCCGCTACGGGGAGGAAGAGGCTTCCAGATCGTGTAGCTTGGGGCCGACGAGGTCGCCGAGTTTGTCGCCGGCGGTGAACAAGATGAAACCGAAGCCGAGGAGCGCCACCACGAGGATGAGGAACATCCAGAGGTGATGGGATTCAAACTCTTTGATGGTGCGGGCAAAGGCGAGCAGCGCGAGCACGGCGGCGACGATGATGACGGAATCCACGCTCACCCGCTGCCAGTAGCTGCCGCCCAGGTGCAGCCACATGCCGAATTCATCGAAGGTGAGGGCCATGGCAAAGCCGTACAGAACGGCCGTGACCGACGCGGCGCGGCCGCCGGGCCGCCGGAACACGCTGTAGCCCGCCACGCCGGCCAGCACGAAGATGCCGTAGTTCAGGTGGTGAACATGCGTTCCTTGCATGAAGAAATACATGTTCGGAATGGCGTGCGCCATGATCAGGAACACGAGCGCGCGCGCGGTGATAAAGGTGAGGAGGAAGCTGAAGAGCGACAGTCGCGCCAGTTGATGGGCGGTGGCCCGATGGATGGGATGTTCGGTGCTCATGATCTGAATGCCGGCACGGTGATTATCATGGATGGCGGGCGGAGGCAATGCGGAAGCGGGACATGCGGAAGCGGGACGGCCGGGGCCGGGGAGAGGCGGAGGGTAGATGTTTTTACAAAAGTCTTCATGCGCTGCGTTCGCCGCCTTGGGATTTTCACGGGAGCGAGATGATTTTAATCGGTGCAGAAGGCGTTTTTAACCCATTTTTGCGGACTGTGGGGATTGCCTTGTTCATTTCATCGCGATATTTGACACCTAAGTTGCGTTTGCCAATCACTTTGGGACCAACAATTTCTCGCCCTTTCCGAAGGCCCACACGGTCAAATTGAAACGCACTGTTGCGCCGGCGGCCGTCGCGAATTGGACGCCGAACTTTGAATCGCCGTTCGGCAACGTGCCGGCGCGGGGCAGGACGAGATCGGCAATCCTCTTCCGGTTAGAGTCGGCGATGTAGGCGCCGTTTTCCTGGCAGATGATGAACTGGCCTTTCCCAATTTGTTGGTCGGCCTTGACCTGCGCGCCGTCCGGCAAGGTGATGACGCAGCCGTTGACGCCGTCATCCACTTGCAGCGCGAATTGCAACGACTGGGCGTCCTGCGGATTGCGAAGCGGGATTTGCTTCGCTGCGCGGCCCGCGCTTTCGGAGATGCGGAATTCCTGCACCGGATAGAGGACAAAAGTTTTTTGGCCGGGCTGTTCCAGATGAAATTTGAACGCGGGATCGGTGAGTTGCTTTTTTATTTCTTTCGTGAAAACACCCAAGGCACGGGCGTTTTCCCAGGCGCGATAGTATTTGAAGATGGCGTCACGCTCGCCGGTCCGATCAATGCCGTCCGCACTCACGCTGAAGGCGTAGGTCGCATCCCAGCCGACGGATTTGGCCTGGAGATTTTCCGCGTCGTAAAGCGACCAGTCGCTATGCCAGGCCTGGATGCCGAATGTGGCGGGAAAATAACTGCTGCTAAAACCGTTGCCGATATCCTTGCCTTCGGTGGCGCGGCGACCGGTGACGGCGTTGAACATGTTGTCGCCGCCGCCGACGTTACAGACATCAAAATAGTCCCAGCCGCCGGCGAAAACGCACGAGCCGGTCACGCGCGGATATTTGCCGGTGAGCCGGTGGTAGGTTTCATAGAGATGGCGGCAGAAAACGCGCGGGCCGTAATAGCCCTGGTTCTGGTAGAGTGTGCTTTCAAAGCCGTCGAAGTTGATGCAGTCCATGGAATTGTCGGCCATGAGGCCGGCGTAATAATCCGCATAATCCGCCATCAGTTTCAGGTCGGGTACGAACCCGTTGTAGCAATTCTGCTGGAGCTTCACGACTTCCTCGCCGGCCTTGTGCGCGGCGGCCGTGGAAGCGTGGCCGCGCTTGATCCCTTGGAGAAGCCAAGGCGCGGCGGCACTGATCCCGTCGTAGCGCAACATTTCACCGCCGATGCGAAGATAATTGGAATCGTCGCCGCGCGGCCAGGTTCCCTTTTCCGCGAGGAACGACGGATCGGTTACTTCGATCGCGGTGTCGGTGGGCGAGATGTCCCGCGCGAGTTTGGTCCGGCAAACGGTTTGCAAATGTTCGCCGGGCACGGGCGTGACGTCGCGTGAAACGCCGCCCTGAAGAAAGACGCAGAGCGTGTGCAGACCACCGTGGCTCAATCCGTGCCGGTGCGCCTCCGCGGTGAAATCCGCGTAGGGAAGGCTGCCGCCCCCCGTGAGTTCGAGGTTGCCTTGCCTCCAGTTGTTCCCAAGTGACGGATAAAATTCACCGGTTTCGCGCGAAATGGTTTTCAGGCCAAGCGCCTCACAGTATGCAATGGCCTTGTCCACCGGGCCTTGCCAGTACAGCTGCGGCTTGAACGACGACGGATCGCGAACCCATTTCCCGTCAATCACGATGTGCGGCAGGCCTTCGGCCACGATGATTCTCTCAATCGTCGCCAGACCTTCGTCATCCGGGCACGCATAGAGCGCGATGGCTGTATTCGTGAAATCAATGCCCGGCAGCGGATCGGAAATCTGATGCCGCGGACGCGAGCGATCAAAACCCGGCAGCAGGGATACATTGTAGGTGTAGGCGCGGCGGCGATCCCGTGCGTGATAAGCCACGCTGGAGCCGAAGTCCGGTTCCAGCCACGCGCCGTTGCCGTAAGCCTGCTGGAAATATTCCTCCGGATGCGAATAAAACGCCACGTCGTTCACCCCGTCACCGCCAACATTGAACCGCTGGCCTTCCCGATATTTCGATGGCACGGGAAAATGCACCGGATCAAGGGTGTGGATGTAATAAACCATCGGCTGCATGTCGCTTTCCGTCGGCAGCCCGGTGGTGGTGTTATCATCCAGGCCCAACATGCCGATCGCCCAATCCGCGTTGCGCACCACGCCAATAATATCGCCGATCTTGCCGGCAATCTTCGTGTGCAGCGGTCCCCAGACAATGGTGTCCACGTTGCCGCGCGGCGTCAGCGAAACGAGTTGAAAGCGGAAATAATCTTCCTTTGCCGCGGTCTTGACGACAGCCGCCGCGCCGTTCCGATATTTCAGCGTGAATTGGGCTTTGCCTTGGTCGTAAGCGGCCGCGGTTGGAAAAAGCAGTTTCCCGTTGGGCTGCCCGTATTCGTGCAGGCACATCAATGGCGACGGATGACCGGCCGGGCTGTAATCCTTGCCGGTTTTGAGCGCGACCAGCGACGCGATGAAACCCTGCGCATCAATCTGAACGCGGGCCTGCGAAGTCTGAAATGCGGTTTGCGCGCCGGCGGCGGCGACAAAAGCCGTGAGGCAGGCCGCTGTGAAAATTGTTTTCAAGTTGGTTTGTTTGCGGATTTTCCTATTTCCAACGGAATGCTGGCCAAAGCAGATTTTTTGACAATACCACAAACCGGTTAGGCAAACGGCACGCCGTCATTTTGTTGTCGGCACCGCCGGAGTCAACATGCCTTGTGCGTCCACCCGCCATGTGCCGCTCCGGCCGGCCGGCAGTTCCAGGCGCGGCCAGCGCAAATACGCCGTGTAGTCCAACGGTTGGCCGGCCTGCGCCGCCGCTTCCGCAAACACCGAAATGCGCGCCGGATATTTCGTGGGATTTGTCACGGTGAACGTTACGCCCGCCTGGTCGCGCTTTGCGATTTTCGCCCCGACGGAATCAAAGACAAAAAATTTGTCCGCGTCCGTCTGCAAATAAATTCCCGGCAGTTCCGTGACCATCATCAATCCGTTCAACTCCGTCCAGGCGTTTTGCGTGTGGATGAAATTGCCCGTTGCCGCGCCGCCTTCGGCGTCGCTCGGCTGGATGCGCTCCATCGAAGCGCCCGGGCCGGTGCCGCAGGTCGGATGCCCGGGCATGTCCGTGGCCTCGACGTGCGCGTGCTGAATGTCGCGGATAAGTTCGGCATAACGCACGTCGCCGGTGGCGCGGTAAAGTTTGAAAAGATAATCGCCCGAGGCCGTGCAAATGCCGGGCGCGGCGTGTTTGTTTTGGGTGTTGGCAAAAACCGCGCCGGCCATGTGCCCGGCGAGCTGGCCAAGCTGGCTTTGCGGGGGAAACTCGTAATCATAAGAAAGCGTCCACGTAGCCAGGAGCGCCGCCTCGGTGCGCGCCTTCGCCAGCCACGCGGAATCGCCGGTGGCCCAATACAGCGCCATGAGCGATTCCAGAAAGCCGCCGGCGGACTCGGAATCAATGTCCTGCGCGGTGTCGCCGACATGCCCGCTGGTCAATCCCTGGCCCGCCACGTCGCGCGCATAATAAAACGCCGCCGATTCGGTTGCGACGCGGAGAAATTCCGGCTCGTTGAAATACTTCGCCGCCAGCGCCAGCCCGCCCGGAGCAATCGCGCCGCCGGTGGAATTGAAGACGGCGACTTCGCCGGTGGCCGGATCGAGAAATTGGCCGAACTCATGCGACTGGCGCCATGCGTTCACAAACGCCAGCGCGAGTTTCTTCGCGGACTGTTCCCACGCCGGCTTGACGAGGTCGCCGTGGCCCTGCGCCCGGAGGATGTCAAAATACTTGAAAAACATCAGCAGCGTGTCGCAATTTTTCCGGGTGAGTGCCAGCGTGCGGGAATCCACGCTGCGGTCCGCGCGCAGTTCGCCGTCCGCCGTGATGCCGCCGTAAAAGAATCCGCTGGCGCCCTGAAGTTTTTCCGCGACAAAATCAAGCTGCGCGCAAATGTGCGCGCGTTCGATCGGATCGTTGATCGCCAGCATCGGCGTCTGCATGAAGCCGCTGACCCAGCCAAGCTGAAAGTTGCGGCTGTTTTCGCAGGCGTAATAACCGCCGGCCGGAACCACCATCCAGCGTTGCTTGAATCGCGGCGCGATGACGCCGCTCAGCGCGCTCATCGGCACAAGCTGGCGCGGCTGGTTTGGCCCGGTGAGGGCCTTGCGGACGGACATAAACTTTTCCAGCAGCGCCGGAATACCGTCGGCGGAAAACGTATAAGTGCGGAGTTTCAGCGTGAGTTCGTCGCCGGGTTGCCAGTCTGCGGCGCGCGCGCCGCTGGCTCTGAATCCGCCAAAGCCCGCCGCGCGTTCACGCACGCCGGGTGCGCTGACCACAAACGTGGCCCGGTTCTGCGCGGTGTTTTCCTCAATGAACAGGCCGTTGTCGCCGAAACGGCTCTTTTGTTCGCACAACAAAATGAAGCCGCGCTTTTGCGTCGGCGAATAAAAGCATATCGCCGGCGTGGCGGCGTTGCCGGTGAGCAGTTCGATCTTCGACGCTACGCCCGGTTCAACCGACAGGCGCGGGTCGTCGGAAATGGTCAGCGGCAGCCGGGGATTGAAAAACATTTCGCGCGGATACGCCGGCATGTAGCCGTGGCCGAGGGAGTGGAAGCGGTTGCCATTGTAAACCACCGCCGGCACGAGCACATAATTATCTGTGCTCCAGTCTGCGAAATCAAAAGCCACGGCAATACCTGCCGACTTGGCCGCGCCGCCGGCCAGCTTGAACGTCACGGCCAAGTCGCGGGCATCCGGCTCGCCGGGCACGCGCCGCTCATTCGCGTCGCACGTCCAGCGAACTGCTGCGGTTTCCGCGACCCCATTCGTGAATTCCCAGCTGGCCGCCAGCTGAGCGCCGTCATACCAGCACACGAGTGGCCGCATGCGTTCCTGCGTCGCCGGAATCGGCGGCAACCAGGTTCCGGCAACAGCCGAAGCTGTGGCAACAATCACAAGCACGATTGTGACGAATGTTTTTCTCATTTGGACATAGTATCGAAGTGGAACAATAACATTGGGTTCTGTGATATTCCAGAGGAAGCTGCCGGGTTTGACCCGCTGCCGGTGGTGTTGCCGGCGGCGGAAAACCTGCTATCACCGTTTGCGCCCGTCACCGATCAGTCATGGCTGACCGTAGCCAGGGTGACAAATGGCAAATGGCGTGGTGAGTTTTGCCTTCACCTCGGCGGGCGCGAAGTGGCAGATGACATTTCGTTCATAAACCGGAAAGGTTTTGATTCGTTGAATTTAAAGGGGTTAACTACCCAGGTGTTTCGCACCCAACCAAGGCTCCCGGCCAATGGCCGAGAGCTGTGCGAAATGGCGTTGAGTGATCCACAATCCATTGAGAGCGATTATGAAAACATTGAAACTGACAGGTTTTAAGAATGTGCCGGCGGGGGTGGGCGTGCTGCTGCTGGCGCTGGCATTGCCGGCCATGGCGGCCCCGCTGACGGCAGGCGATCCGATTTTGCTGCCGGGCACGAAGGATGGTTACGACTTCATCCGCACGGATGTGGCGGGCAACCGGCTGTTGCTGGGGCACGAGGGCAACAAGACGTTTGATGTGTTTGATCTGGCGACCAAGAAGCTGGTGAAGGCGGTGCCCACCAGCACGTCGCAGGATGCCACGACGGATGTGAAGCGGGGCAGCTATTATGTGAGCGGCAATGATCCGGGCCGCATGGTGATCGTGGATTCCACGAAGCTGGAAATCACGGGCGAGGTGCCGGTGCCGTCGGACACGGATTTGATTGCGTTCAATCCCAACACCGGGCTGGTGTACGAGTGCAATGACAAGGCGGGCGAAGTCTGGGTGATTGACCCGGCGGCGAAGAAAATCGCGAAGACCATCAAGGTGGATGGCAGCGGGGTGGAAGACCTGGCGTTTGATACGGATTACAAGCATTTGTACCAGGCGGTGAAGGGCAAGAATACGGTGACGGTGATTGATCCGGCCAGCAACGAAATTACGGCTGCGTGGCCGTGCGCGCCGGACAAGGGTGTGCATGGGGTGGCGTATGTGCCGGACAGCAACGGTCTGCTGGTGGCCTGCGCGAAAAATCTGCTGCTGTTTGATTGCGCGACCGGCAAAGCGGTGGCACGCGCGCCAATTGGCGGTCGGGTGGATGAGATTGCGTATGACGCGACGTTGCACAAGGCGTATTGCGCGAGCCGGCAGGGGAGCATTTCGGTGATCGCGGTGGGCGCGGGGACGTTGACGGCGCTGGGCGAGGTGTCGGATGAGACGGGCACGGGCGACATCACGGTGGACCCGGCGACGCACACGGTGTGGATTGCGTATCACAAGGGTGAACAATGTTTCGCGCAGCCGTTCACGGTGACGCCATGAGCATGGTTTGACGGAATGGGCGGGCGGTAAAACATGATGGTTTTTTCGTTCGCCCGTACCGATTGCCTCGTGCCTTTGGACCGCGATCTTCGGGTTGCTTCAATGTGCAAACGGTACTAGTGGATTCGATGACCCGGTGTGTGCGTAGCCGAAGCGGCGTGAACGCCGCGCTCCGGCCGGGTTGGTCGGTTTTTTTGTGCGGGAGACAGGGTGTTTTTTAATTTAATCAGGTGAAATTTTTGTTCAAACCTTGGGTGCTGGGACTGGCGGGCGTGGGGCTGATCGCGGGCTTGGCGACCTGGTGGTCGCTGGCGGGCGGGCATGCCAAAATATCCCTCAAGACGGCGGCGGTGAAGCGCGGTGACGTGACGTCCACGATCAGCGCCAGCGGCACGATTGAGCCGGAGGAGGTGGTGGATGTGGGCGCGCAGGTGGCGGGGTTGATCAAGAGTTTTGGCACGGATGAGGCCGGCAAGCAGATTGACTACGGGTCGGTGGTGGCCCAAGGGGCGGTGCTGGCGAAGATTGATGAGTCGGTGTATGCGGCGGATCTGGCGGTGGCCCGGGCGCAGATGGAGCAGGACAAGGCGGGGGAATTGAGCGCGGCGGCGACGGAGGATCAGATGAAGGCGAAGCTGATCCAGGCGGCGGCGGAGTGGAAGCGGGCGCAGTCGCTCTATGAATCCAAGCTGCTGGCGCGGGTGGATTACGACACCGACCAGGCGAATTACGAGGTGGCCAAGGCGAATGTGTCCGTGGCGGGCGCGGCGCTGGCCCAGGCCCGGGCGGCGACGGTGCAGGCGCAGGCGGGATTGGACAAGGCGCAGCGGAATCTGGATTTCTGCGTGATCGAATCGCCGGTCACCGGGGTGATCATTGACCGGCGCGTGAACATCGGGCAGACGGTGGTGGCGAGCCTGAACGCGCCGAGCCTGTTTCTGATTGCGAAGGATTTGACGAAGATGCAGATCTGGGTGGCGGTGAACGAGGCGGATATCGGGCGCATTATTTCTGGTGCGCCGGTGACCTTTACGTGCGATGCCTTTCCGGGCCGGCAGTTTGACGGCACCGTGGGCAAGGTGCGGCTGAATGCGACCATGACGCAGAATGTGGTGATGTACACGGTGGAAGTGAACACGGAGAATGCGGAAAAAACGCTGCTGCCGTACCTGACGGCGAATGTGCATTTTGTGGTGCGAAAGGAAGCGAATATGCTGCTGGTGCCGAATGCGGCGTTGCGGTGGATCCCGGGTTCGCCGACGCAGATTTTGCCGTCCGCGCGGGACGCCAAGCCGGCGGAGGGCGTGAAGGATCATGCCGGGGTAATCTGGGTAAAAGAGGGTGACTATGTGCGGCCGGTGGAGGTTCGGACCGGGACTTCGGACGGCACGGATACGGCGGTGAGCGCGGACAGTTTGCAGGAGGGACAGGAAGTGGTAACCGGCGAGGCGACGGAAGCGGCGCAGGCGGGCACCAAGAATCCGTTCGTGCCGCAGATCATCCGCCGCTGAGGGACCGATCATGGAACTCATCCGGCTCGAAAACATCCAGAAGACCTATTACCGGGGCGAACTGGAGATTCCCGTGCTCCAGAACGTTTCGCTGAAGGTGGAGCGCGGCGAAATGATCGCGCTGGTGGGTTCCAGCGGGTCGGGCAAGAGCACGCTCATGAACATCCTGGGCTGTCTGGACCGGCCCACGGGTGGCAAATACCGGCTGGATGGGCAGGATATTTCCGAGTTGTCGGCGGAGGAGCGCGCGGTGGTGCGGAATGCCAAGATCGGCTTCGTCTTTCAAAATTTCAATCTGCTGGCGCGGACCTCGGCGCTCCAAAATGTGCTGATGCCGTTCAATTACACGGCGGAACATTTGGCGGAAAACGAGACCAAGGAACGCGGCGAGGCGATGCTTCAGTTGGTCGGACTGGGCGACCGGATGGATCATCAACCCTCGCAGCTTTCAGGCGGGCAGCAGCAGCGGGTGGCCATTGCGCGCGCGCTGATCAACCGGCCGCCGGTACTGTTCGCGGATGAGCCGACGGGCAATCTGGATTCGCGCACGGCGGAGGATGTCCTGCGGATTTTTCAAAAGCTGAACGAGGAGGAAGGCATCACCATCATCCTCGTCACCCACGATGAAAATGTGGCGCGGCATGCGAAGCGCATCATCCGCATGAAGGACGGGGTGATTGTGGAGGAGAGCGTGACGGCGAAGCCGGCGGCGGCTGGCAAAACGGTTCCGCCGGGCGGCCCGTTGCCGGTAAAGGAGGTTTCCACCTGGGCGGCGATCAAGAAATGTCACCGCATTTTCCGGCTCTCGCTGCATGCGCTGCGGCGCAATATCATGCGGTCGGTGCTGACGTGCCTGGGCATCATCATCGGAATTGCGGCGGTGATTGCGATGATGGAGATCGGACGCGGCTCATCGCATTCCATTGAGCAGACCATTGCGAGCCTGGGGGCGAATGTCATTCAGATGGATCCGAACGATTCCGTCGTGGGCGGGGTGAGTTCCGGCGGCGGCGGGCGCGTGACGCTGACGCCGGCGGACGCGGAGGCGATCCGGATTGAATGCAGCGCGGTGAAATGGGTGGCGCCGAGCGTGGATTGCCGGGCGCAGGCGATCTATGGCAGCCATAACTGGAATCCCGACCGTATTCTGGGGACGACGGCGGATTTTCTGACGATCCGCAAATGGGCGCTGGCGGATGGCGACGTGTTCACGGGGGAGGATGTGCGGAGTTCGGCGGCGGTCTGCCTGATCGGGCAGACGATTGGGCGGCAATTATTCGGCGGCGAGTCGCCGATCGGGAAGGAAATTCGCGTCAAAAATGTGGGCATGAAAGTGGTGGGGGTGCTGGCCCGCAAGGGTGCGAACATGATGGGACGCGATCAGGATGACATCATCATTGCCCCGTGGACGACGGTGAAATTCCGGGTGACGGGTGTGCGGTCGGCCAGTTCGTCGGGGAGCGCGGCGGCGGCGAGCACGGTCAATTCGCTGAGCCAGCTGTATCCGAACCAGTCGGTGCAGCTCTTTCCGCAGCAATCGGCGGTGCAGGCGGCGGACATGCCCCAGATGACGCGTTTCACGGATCTGGATGATGTGTGGATTTCGGCGGCTTCACCGGCGGACATTCCGGTGGCGATGCGCCAGATTACGGCGCTGATGCGGGAACGGCATCACATCCAGCCGGGCGCACCGGATGATTTCCGTGTTCGCGATTTGACGGAGCTGTCGCAGGCGCTGGCTTCAACCAGCCGGGTGATGACGAATCTGCTGCTCATTGTGGCGTTAATTTCATTGGTGGTGGGCGGGGTGGGCATCATGAACATCATGCTGGTATCGGTGACGGAGCGGACGCGCGAAATCGGGTTGCGCATGGCGGTGGGGGCGCGGGCACGGGACATTCTGCGGCAGTTTCTGGTGGAGGCGGTGGTACTGTGCCTGGCGGGCGGCGTGGCGGGGATTTTGCTGGGACGCGGCATTTCGCTGGCGGTGACACTGCTGCTGAATTGGCCAACCTTGCCCTCCATACCGGCCATCATTGCGGCCGTGGCGGTGTCGGTGACGGTGGGGATTGTGTTCGGGTATTACCCGGCGTGGAAGGCGTCGCGGCTCGATCCGATTGAGGCGTTAAGGTATGAGTGAGGGGGGCGAGCTTGGGGGGGGGGCGCCGCCGCCGGTGATTTTTGCCGCGGTCAGGGCGGATGGCCAATCTCTAAAAGTGTTCGAGCCACTCCGACAGGACGCAGACGCTTAACCGGGTTCGCCGGATTCATAATTTTTTGCGGCATGGCGAAGTTTCGGGATTGCGGGAAACGGCAAAATTTTCAATGATAAGACATCAACGTCACTACCTACCTGAAACATAACATTATGCCAAAGTCTGCCCATTGTCCGCGCCGACCGGTCGCGGTTTCACTTACTTTCACCCAATGGCAGTATAAGCTGCTGACCATCGCGGCTTTATTGCTCGCCGGCCTGACCGGGTATGCCGCCGACAACGCGGCGGGGCGCGAGCGGGTTTCGTTCAATGCCGGCTGGCGATTTACGAAGGATGAACCGGCCGGGTCGGGTAATGAGTTGAGTTATGCGGAACTCAAGAAATGGGAACTGGCCGGCAGCGCGGAACTCTCCACGAACGCCATTCCGGCCACGACCACCGAGCCGACGGTGTTGCCGGCGTATGCGCAGCCGGATTTTAACGACAGCCAGTGGCGGTTGCTGAACCTGCCGCATGATTGGGGTGTCGAGGGGCCGTTCAAGCAGGAATATCCGGGCGAGACGGGCAAGCTGCCGTGGTGGGGCGTGGCGTGGTATCGCCATCATTTGGATTTGCCGGCCGGGGATGCGGGCCGCCAGGTGTTCCTGGATGTGGATGGCGCGATGTCGTACGCGACGGTCTGGGTGAACGGACGTTTTGCCGGCGGCTGGCCGTATGGCTACGCCTCGTGGCGCGTGAACCTGACGCCGCTGCTGAAATTTGGCGGAGATAACGTCATTGCCATCCGGCTGGACAATCCGACGCAGTCCTCGCGCTGGTATCCGGGCGGCGGCATTTACCGCAATGTATGGCTGGTGAAGACGTTGCCGGTGCATGTGGCGCATTGGGGTTCCTATGTGACGACGCCGACGGTGACGGAGAAATCCGCAACCGCGAATGTGCAGGTGAAGGTGGATAACACCGCCGATACGGCGGCGACGGTGACGGTGGCGCAGGAGATTTTTGAATTGAAGGCGGACGGCAGTCGCGGCAAGTCGGTGGCGGCGGTTCCGGCGGCCGGGCTGAAGATTGACGCGCACGGTTCGGCGATGAGCGAAGGTCAGGCGACGATTGCGTCGCCGCGCTTGTGGAGTCTGGACAAGCCGCAGCGTTATGTGGCGGTAACCACGGTGACGGCGGACGGCCAGGTGGCGGACACCTATGAAACCCCCTTCGGCATCCGGACGACGGAGTTCAAGGTGGGCCTGGGCTTTTTCCTGAACGGACAGCACGTGAAGCTGAACGGCGTGTGCGATCACCATGATCTGGGCTCGCTGGGGTCGGCGCTGAACACCCGGGCGCTGGAACGGCAACTGGAAATTCTGCGCGAGTTTGGTGTGAACGCGATCCGCACGAGTCATAATCCGCCGGCGCCGGAACTGCTGGATCTGGCCGACCGCATGGGTTTTGTGGTGATGGACGAGGCGTTTGATTGCTGGCGCGCGGGCAAGAACAAGAATGATTATCATGTGCTGTATGACGACTGGCACGAGCAGGATCTGCGCGCGCTGGTGCGCCGGGATCGCAACCATCCCTGTGTGATTCTGTGGAGCAGCGGCAACGAAGTGCCGGACCAGGATCGGCCGGATGGTTTGGAGCTGGCGCTGGAGCATCAGGCGATCATTCACGCGGAAGATGCCACGCGGCCGTGCACGGCGGCGGTGAGTTCTTACAAGGCGGGTTTCACCAAGTTCGTGGACGGGTTCAATGTTTTCGGCTGGAATTACAAGCCGAACAGCTACGGCCAGTTCCGCAAGGCAAACGCGGACGTGCCGTTGTTTGGCAGCGAGACTTCCTCAACGGTGAGTTCGCGCGGGGAATATTTCTTCCCGGTCAGCAACAACCGGAAGGAAGAATTGGCGGATTTCCAGGTGACTTCCTACGACCTTTATGTGCCCGGCTGGGCCACCTCGCCGGACACGGAATGGCGGGGCGAGGAACATAACACGTTCGTGGCGGGCGAATTTGTGTGGACCGGGTTTGATTATCTCGGCGAGCCGACGCCCTATAATTCTGACACGAGCAATCTGCTAAATTTCTCGGACCCGGCGGACCAGGCGAAGATGAAGCAGGAGCTGGATGCTCTGGGCAAGATTCATGTGCCGTCGCGCAGCTCGTATTTCGGGATTGTGGATTTGGCCGGGTTCAAGAAGGACCGGTTCTATCTGTACCAATCGCACTGGCGGCCGGAGCTGCCCATGGCACATATCCTGCCGCATTGGAACTGGCCGGATCGCGTTGGGCAGGTGACGCCGGTTTATGTGTACACCTCGGGTGACGCGGCGGAGCTGTTCCTGAACGGCAAATCGCTGGGCCTCCAGAAAAAGGAACAATTCCAATATCGTTTGGAATGGAATGACGTGGTGTACCAGCCCGGCGAGCTGAAGGTGGTGGCGTACAAGAACGGCAAGAAGTGGGCGACGGACATCGTGAAAACCACGGGCCCGGCGGCGAAATTGCTGCTCTCGGCTGACCGCCGGAAGATCACGGCGGATGGGCAGGATCTGTCCTTCATTACCGTGACCGTGGCGGATAAGCACGGGTTGCAGGTGCCGCGCGCGAAGAACCACATTGAGTTCTTGATTGACGGTCCGGGTGAAATTCTGGCGACGGACAACGGCGATGCGACGAGCTTTGAATCGTTCCAGGCACCGGAGCGCAATGCCTACAACGGGCTGGCGTTGGTGATCGTCCGCACGAAGGCGGGCGAACCGGGCACGATCAAGCTCACGGCGGTTTCGGATGGCCTCACCGGCGACTCGGTGACGCTGAAGAGCCGCTGAACGGCCAAAGTGAAGGTGGCGGATTGAGGGTGGAGGATGGAAGGCCCGCCGTGTGGCGGCGGGCGGACTTGACTCCACCCTTTTTATTTTTGGGTGGAGGTTAAAGAACGAGATAGGCTTTTGCGGGCGCAGTCTGGTGTGTGATACACTGGTGTGTGATACACTGGTGTGGATACGCTTGACAGTTTGCAGAGGCTGGCAATATGTTTCCCGGCCAAAACCGTCGGCTCAGAAATCGAACCACCCGGCCACCAAGGTAACTTATTCGTTTTAAAACGTTAATGCAGCCCGTCCTCATCCGCAGATGTTTGGTGGTTGCCGATTGCTGCCGCATGGCGGCGGTCTTGCTTGCGCTGTGTCTTGGCGCGTCCGCGCAAGATTTCCAGTGTCGCAGTTGGGGAATCGAGAATGGACTCTCGGATCGCACGATTACCGCCATTGCGCAGACGACGGACGGTTATTTATGGGTGGGAACTCCCAAAGGTTTGAACCGGTTTGACGGCAATGTTTTTAGTCGGGCCGGGAGCGCCGGCGGCACAACCTTGCAGGATTCCCGCATTGTGGGATTGCTGGCCGATGGCGAAGGGGGGCTGTGGGTGGCCAGTGAATCGGGTTTGATTACGGAGTTCAGCCGGGGCAGGTTCCAGGTGAGATATCCGATCGAGGGGACGGCAGCCAAGGGCGGGCGGGCGGAAACCAACTCCCGGCCGGCGCAAGCGTGGCTTGGGTTGAACTCGGTTTTTGGTCTGGACAAGACGGGCTGTGTTTGGGCGGCGACCATGGACGGGAAGGTGATGCGCTTTGCTAATGCGGGCCCCCCGGTCGAGCTGGCGCTGGCGGGATTTCCATCCGGGGTGATTCGTGGGTTGGTCAACGACCGGGCCGGCCGGGTGTGGCTGTTAAAAGGGACTAATGCCTGTGTTTGCGACGATGGCCAATGGCGGTTTTCCCCGGCCGGTCAGGGTGGGGGATTTGACCAGCTTTTGGGGGCGGCGGGGAACGGCGGTTTTTGGAAAACCGAGGAGTCCGAGGCGGGAGAGGGCGTGACGCAGGTGCAGTATGTACGTGACGATGGCTGGCGGGCGTCTTCCTTGCCCGTTCCAACGACCCCGGTACATCCCCCGGTTCTGGCCATGCTGCAGGACAGCTCGGGGCGGTTGTGGGTGGCGCCCCAATGGGGCGGCGTTTACTGGCAACTGCGTGACGGCGGGTGGAAGCATGTGCAGGCAGCGGGGCCGCTGGTCAAAGCCTCGGCCAAATGTTTTTTTGAAGACCGGCAGGGCGGCGTCTGGGTGGGCACGGAGGAGCAAGGGTTGTATCAAGTGGTGGATTCATCCGTCAAGATGGTCATGCTGCCACCGGAAGCGGCGGATGTGCATGCCTCCACCGTTTGCGCGGGCAAGGATGGAAGTTTGTGGATGGGAACGGACAAGGGGCTTTATCACCGGGCCGCCGGCGACACGGCGGGCGCCCGGGAAGTTGATTATTTCAGCGGGAAAAGCATTTATTCGGTGTTGGAGGATTCCCGGACGAATCTTTGGGTGGGGACGGAAGGCGGGCTCTTCCGCCGGGTGTCGGCGGAATTCAAAAGCGAACCGTTGCCGAAGAGCAGCGGAATTCTGGCTTTGTACGAAGATCGGGCGGGCGGCCTTTGGGCGGGCGGGTTTAACAACACGCTGCTGTACCAGAGCCGCGGGGCGGGGTGGACCGTTATCCGGCCGCAAAAAGGGATGCCGCCCATGTTTATCAACTCGATCACCGAGGACCGGCGGGGGCAAATCTGGGTGGGCAGCAAACGGGGCGGCGCCGGGGTGGGGCGCGTGGAGGGGGACCGATTGGTGCCGCCCCCGGCCCCGCTGGCGGCGATTCATGACAGAACCCGCGCGGTCCTTTGTGACGTTGATGGCGTCTTGTGGGTGGGGACCCATGGTAACGGACTCTACCGCTGGAATAACGGGGCTTTGGAGCACTTCACGAGTGCCGACGGGTTGCCGGACGACGTCATTTACGGGCTGGCGGCGGACGATTCGGGGAATCTCTGGATGACGACCAAGATCGGCATTGTTGGGTGCTCCCGGGGCCAGTTGGCGCAACATGTGCGCGGACAGAGCGCGCCGTTGCTGTGCCTGCAGTTGGGTCTGGAGCAGGGCATGGCCAATCCCGAATGCATTGGCGCGGGGCAACCGGTGATTACCCGCGGAACGGATGGCCGGTTTTGGGTGGCCAGCATGCTGGGCGCGGCGGGTTTTTCGCCGGAGGTCATGGCGCGCCCGGCGCCCGCCGACGAGGTGGGGGTGGACGCGCTGAACGTGGACGGGGTGGCGGTCAATCCGCAGGCGGACGGTTTTCGCGCCTCCGCCAGCAGCCGGCGTTATGAGTTCCAGTATTCGGCCGCTGATTTCACGTTTGCCAAATCGCTCCGTTTTCGCCACCGACTGGTGGGATTGGACCCGGATTGGATTGACGCCGGGGCCGCGCGCCAGGCCGCCTACAGCCAATTACCGCCCGGCCGCTACTCGTTTCGGGTGACGGTCGGAGGAGTGGATGGCTTGTGGCGGGAAGCCAAGACTCCGGTCATACTTACCGTGGTGCCGCGCTTCTGGCAGACAATTTGGTTCCACGCCGTGGTGCTGGTGACGGTGATGGCGGTTTTGGCGGGAGGGGTGGTCTGGAACGAACGGCGCAAATTCAGGATCCGCACGGAGCGTCTGGAGGCGCAACAGGCGGTCGAGCGGGCGCGCCATCGGATCGCCCGGGATCTCCACGATGACCTGGGCAGCGCCATCACGGAAATCACGCAACTGGGCGATTTGACGCTCCGCGCCTGGCCCGGGCCGGAGGCCCTGCAGTCCCGGGTGAAAACCATGACCGGCCTGGCCCGCCAACTGGGGATAAAGGTGGATGAAATCGTTTGGACGATGAGTTCCCGCAACGACACCCTGCCCAATCTGGCCGGCTATATATCCAATCACGCCGAGGAGTTTTTCCGCTATTCCGGCATCCAGTGCGGGCTGGATGTGATGAAGTACCTCCCGGACGTGCCCGTGAACTCGCAAACGCGGCATAATCTGTTTCTGGCGGTCAAGGAAGCCATGAACAATGTGGCGAAACACGCCCAGGCCACCGAAGTTGTTTTACGGGTGCATTGCGCGCAAGCGACCCTGCGCGTGGCGGTGGAGGACAACGGGCGGGGATTTGATCCGACCATGGCCGGGAAAGGGCACGGCTTGGCAAACATGCGGGAGCGGTTGCAGGCGGTTCATGGGCGGGTGGAATTCCTCAGCCAGCCGGGGGGCGGGACCAGGGTGGTGTTCACGCTGGAATTGGGCGACGACCGGGAAGCCGACCGCCGGGGAACCCCCAATAATGGCAGGTTACCACCCGGCGGAACTCTGGCATAATGCCCTTTAAAAGTGATATGAGCGTGCGAATTGGAATTGTGGAAGACAGCGTGGCAATCTCCGACAACTGGTTGCTGATGCTGGACCGGCAAGCCGGCTTCGAGTGCGTGGGCGCCTTTCGGACCGGCGAAGAGGCGCTGCAAAAAATGCCCGGCCTCCAACCGGAAGTGGTGTTGATGGACATCAGCCTGCCGGGCATGTCGGGAATCGAATGTGTTTTCAAGTTGAAACAACTCCTCCCGCGCACGCCCTTTATCATGCTGACGGTGCATTCCGATAACGAGCGTCTGTTTCAGGCCTTGCAGGCGGGCGCCTCGGGTTACCTGCTCAAGCGCACGACGCCGGACGAATTGATCCGAGCCATTCACGAAGTGTTGAACGGGGGCGCGCCGATGACGGGCGAAATAGCGCGTCGGGTAATTGAGTCCTTCAACCGGCCCGCCCCGGCGGTCGCCGAGGAATGTGTCCTGAGTTCCCGGGAGAGCGAGGTGCTGGAATTGATTTCGCAAGCCCTGCCGGACAAGGAAATCGCCCAGCGCCTCCAGATCAGCTTCACCACGGTGCGTTTCCATGTGGCCAACATCTTTACCAAATTGCACGTGCGCTCCCGCATGGAAGCGGTCGCGCATTTTGCGCGGCCCGCGAAGGGCCTGGTTTCGGCGGGGACCGGCCGGCCGCGTTAGGTGGTTCCCGCCCTGATACCGCCAGATTTGCGGGGTGGAGGCGATTTGTTACGGATGCGTAACATCGCTCGAAACTATCAATAATGAGAGTACCCTACTTATGGTAGAAGCAGGTAAGGTAAAAAGGTGGATATTGAAAAAAGAAATTCAACGAACACCTGCGGCCCCTGGTCGGATGCGCCGCCGTTTGGATTAAGGAGCGGGAAGCACAATCCTTGTTTACTCTCTGCGGACACAATCTTTCTTAACCTGATCGTTGAGGCATTGCCATGAGATCGCCTTAATCAGTGAATAAAGTTTAACCAAAGGCGGAGTCAGTCCGAATCATATTCACCATTCACAACCTGTATTGCCAAAGACCAAAACTGTCGTTGCCGACGCCAAACCATGAAAATAAAACTCGTTTCCCTTGTGCCAGCCCGAGTGCTGGCCATCAGCACCGCCCTGTTCTCGCTGGCCGCCACGGCCCTGGCTCAAAACGGGACGTGGACAAACCTGTCCGGCGGGAGTTGGACCAACGCCGCCAACTGGAGCGGTGGTGTCATTGCCACCGGCGCAACCAACACGGCGGATTTCAGCACGCTGACCTTGAGTGCCCCGCCCGTGGTGACGCTCGATGGTGCGCGCGCCAACGGCAACCTGATTTTCGGCGACGCGGGCAACACCTACGGGTGGACATTGAGCGCCGGCGCGGCCGGCCCGCTCACGCTGGGCGGAACCAGCCTGCCGGTAATTACTGTCAATAACCAGACGGCAACCATCGGTGCGGTGCTGGCGGGCACGGCGGGGCTGGCCAAGGCCGGCGCTGGCACGCTGACGCTGACCGCCACCAATACATACACGGGCGGCAGCTATATTTCGAACGGCATCGTAAATTACAGTGGCGGCGGCGGTTCGACCGGCGGCGGCAGCCTGTACTTGGGCATTGCGTCCGGCAACAAGGCGGTGCTGAACGAGGGCGGCTCCGGCACGGCAAGTTTCAGCGGGACGATCAGCGTGGGCGGTAATGGGGCCTCATCCGGTGGTGCCGGGGTTATCAATCAGACGGCCGGCACGTTCAATTTGGCCGGTGGCGGTTATGCGGAGTTGGGTTATGGCGGGTACGGTTCTTATGCGCTTGCGGGCGGATCGCTTAATTTTAACAGCAGCACCGGGATTCGCATTGGTGATCAGACCGGCGGTTTGGGCAACTATTTGCAAACCGGCGGCACCTGCACCATGACCCGTTATTTTGTCGTCGGCGCCAATAGTGGCACGGCCCCGGTTGGGCTGGCGACGTTCACCGGCGGGACTTTTCTGGGCAATAACAGCAGCAGCTATTACATCATTCTCGGCAATGCCGGCACGGCCACCAGCACCTTGAACATTGGCACGGAAGCGGGCGGCAATGCCGTGTTTGCGTCCCGCAGCACGGTGGGCATTCAATTGAACAATGCCGGCACCACGACGAACACCTTGAACCTGAACAGCGGTACGCTCCAGTTTACCGCCGCCAAAGGGATCTACAAAAATACCGTCGCGGGCGGCAATTCGGTGGTGAACTTTAACGGTGCCACGCTGCAAGCCGCCGGGGCGAACGCCTTCGCCTTCATCAACAACACGCCCAACAGCGTGAATGTTTATAACGGCGGGTTGGTGATGGATACGCAGGGCAACACGGTGACCAATTCCGCGAACATGGTGGCGGCGGCCGGCAAGGGCATTTATCCGGCCGGCGGCACCTTGGCGATTTCCAGCGGCGGCGGCAGCGGTTATCTCGGGGCTCCGCTCGTGACGAGCATTGCCACCAGCGGCACGGGTTTCGGGGCCACGGCCATTGCCAACGTTTCCGGCGGGGTGGTCACCGGTGTCACCCTGACCTGTCCGGGACAGAATTATGCGGTCGGTGACACCGTCACCTTTAATTTTGCGGGCGGCGGCACCGCCACGGCGGCCAGTCCCTTTGTACATACGCTGGTGGCGGGTGATCTCTCGGCCAATGTCCTGGGCGGCTTGGCGAAGTTGGGGAGCGGCACACTCGCGCTGACCGGTACGAACACCTACAGTGGCGGCACCGTGGTGAACGCCGGCACTCTCAACGTGACCGCCGATGGCGGCTTGGGCTCGGGAAATGTTATTGTGGCCAATGGCGCAACCCTGACCTTGGGCGGCGGGGTCACCAACGGCTATATCGGTACGGCGGCCAACCTGCTGGTGGGCTCCACGGCGGTGGTGAACTTGAATTACAGCGGAACGGACACGGTTTATGCGCTCTCCACCGATGGGGGCAATACTTTTGTGTCGCCCGGTGTCTATGGTTCGGCCGCTTCCGGCGCCCCCAACAGCGTGGCTTCGTTTACGGGTTCGGGACAGTTGAATGTGCTTTCCAAGCCGAGCCTCTCCGTAGCCCTGTCTTCTTCGGCCAATCCGGCCATCACCCGTCAGCCGGTGACCTTCACTGGGACGGTGGCCGGCAACAGCGGCACGCCCACCGGGACGGTGACTTTTAAAAACGGCACGAACGTTCTTGGCACAGTGGCGTTGAACGGGTCGGGGGTGGCGACGATCACGACCACCTTCACGGCGGTGGAAAATGACTCCATCACGGCGGCGTACAGCGGCAATGGCAGCTATCCCGCCTTTACTTCGCCCGTTTTTGCCCAAACGGTGATCGGCGGCAACGACCTCTGGACGGGCGCGGCGAACGGCACCTGGGACATCAACCTGACGACCAATTGGACGCAGGCCGGCACCCCGATTTCTTATGGGGACGGCGACTATGTGCAATTAGATGACAGCGCCACCGGGACGACGGCGGTGGTGCTCAACACGACGGTCAGCCCCAGCGGCATTCTTTTCAGCAACAACGCCGACAATTACAGCGTCAGCGGGACCGGCACGATTGCCGGCACCGGCGGCCTGACCATGGCGGGTTCGGGCAGCGTGACTTTTAGCAACACCAACAATTACACCGGGACGACCTTGATTAGCAACGGCGTGGTGAGTTATGTCGGGGGCGGCGGTTATGGCGGCGGCAGCGGCGCCAACCTCTTGGTCGGCGGGGCCACGGGCGAAGGCGTCTTCAATATGAACAGCACCGGAACCGTCAGCTTCACGGCCAACACGCCTTATATTGGCGGCACCGGCGGGGCTGCAGACACGGGCGCGGGAGCGATCAACCAGACGTCTGGCACCATGAATTTGGGCCTTAACGGCGGCGTTTATTTGACTCTTGGCGGCGGTTCGAGCACGGCGTATGGCGCATATAATCTGTCCGCCGGGGCGTTGAACATTTCCAGCACCTCCGGTATGCGGATCGGCTTGGGCGGGCTGGGGACCTATCTCCAGAGCGGCGGCATCCTGAACTGCCCGCGTTATTTTGTCGTGGGGGGCAACAACACCACGGCCGGCAGTCTCAATCTCGGCGTGGCTACCTTTACCGGCGGTGCCGCCTTTGCCACCAATGGCTACTTCGTCATCCTCGGCGATCTGGCGGGCGCCAACGGCACGTTGAACCTGGGTACGGAAGCGGGTGGCAATGCCACATTCACCACCACCACGGCCACGGGCCCGCAAGTGGCGGCTAACAGCGGGGCCACCGGTACGCTGAATCTCAATAGCGGCACCCTGGCGGTTGGCGGCCCTATTGCCACGGCGAGCGGCGGCACGGGGGCTGTGAACTTGAACGGGGGCACGATCCAGGCCGGGGCAAATAATATCACGTTGCTCGACACCACTCCCGCCGTCACGGTTTACAACGGCGGACTGGTAGTTAATTCGCAGACCAACACGGCCACCATCACCGCTTCGCTGGCACCGGCGGCGGGCGCCGGCATCTATCCGGCCGGCGGCCTGTTCACCGTTACGAGCGGTGGCGGCAGCGGCTATATCGGCGCGCCGGCGGTCACCGTCACTGGCGGTTCCGGATCCGGTGCCACGGCCATTGCCACCGTAACCAACGGGATGATTGCCAATGTCATCCTGACCTGCCCGGGGCAGAACTATCAGGCGGGCGATGTCTTGAGCTTCAGCTTTGCCGGCGGCGGTACCGCCACGCCTGCGACCACGTATAATTACACCCTGCAGGCCGGTGACCTGACCGCCAACAGCGCGGGCGGCGTAACTAAGACCGGCACGGGCACGCTGACTTTGAGCGGTTCCCTGACGTACACGGGCCCAACCCTGGTCAACGGTGGCAAGTTGAGTCTGCCGTCGGGCAGCAGCGCCACTGGCGTGATCACGGTCAACAGCAACGCTACGTTGAGCGCCCAGAGTTCCGTGGCGGCAAACGTGGCGGTCACCAACGGCGGCACGCTGGGCGATCTCTTCAATACCCCGCTATATTTGAATGGCACCGTGACGCTTGGCGCCAGTGCAACCGATGTGACGACCCTGGCTTTGAGCGCCGACGGCACGGGGGTGGATGGCAACCTGACCACTTACGGCAGTCTGACGGTCAATGGCACCAACAAAGTCAACATTGCCGGCTCGCTTCCGCTGGTGTCGCCCGCGACGTACACACTGCTCAATTATAGCGGTGGCATCAGTGGCGCGGGCAAATTTGTGACCGGCACGCTGCCCGCCTTTGTTTCGGGCTACGTCACCAACACCGGCACGGAAATTGACCTGGTGGTGCTGGCCACCGACACGCTGGTGTGGAGCGGTTCGCCCACCAATACCTGGGACCTTTCCGGCGTCCATGATTGGAAGCTCGCCAGCAGCGGCGCGCCGATCGGTTACCTGGACGGCGGAATTGTTGCCTTTGATGACACGGCTCACAGTTTTGTGGTGAATTTGGGCACGAACGTCGCGCCCAACGTGGTGAATGTCAACAGCACCAGCAATTACGTCTTTACCGGCACGGGCGGCATCAGCGGGGCCGCTCAGATCGTCAAGACCAACTCCGGCACGCTGACGCTGCTGGGAACGAACACCTACACGGGCGGCACGGTTATCAACGGCGGCACGGTGCAGTTGGGCAACGGTCTGGCCGACGGCGTGATTGGCGCCGGCGCCTATACGGTTAACGGCGGGGCCAGCCTGTATCTGGATTACGCCACGTACCTCGCGGCGGGAACGGGCCTGTGGTCCGCCAACATCACCGGCAGCGGCACGTTGGAATTGAACTCGGCCGAGCCGGCCACCGCGATTGCCAACTGGGGACCGAACTCGGCCACCGCCACGCCGTTCAATTCCGCTTTCAGCGGGACGCTCCAGATTGACAACGGCCGCATGGATGCCTCGCCCGCCGGGTTGGGTGGCATCACCAACATTGTCATCAGCACCAACGGCGGCCAGTTTCTGGCCTGGGCGGGCGGTTACAGCCAGAGTGCGAGCATTGCCGGCCAGAATGGCTGGGGTGAATCAGGTTATCCGGGCGCATTGCGGCTGGCGGCCGGCGCCTCTGCGTCGTGGAATGGCGGCATCACCTTGACGGCAAATTCGGGAATTGATGTGCAGCGCAACTCCACCTTCACCATCTACGGTTCCATTACCGGCCCGTTTCAGTGCCAGTTTAATACGGGCGATCCCTCGGGGGCGAACGGGACGCTGATGATCGCGCCGACTGCTGGGGTGCCCAACTCGTATGGTTCCACGCTGGTTACCGGGCACGGCGGGACCGGGGCGGTGGTGGCGGGCAACCAGTATGCCTTCAGCCCGGGGCCGCTGGCGCTGACCAGCGGCGGCACGCTGGAACTCTACAGTTTTGACTTCAGCTTTGCCAGTTTGTCGGGCTCCGGCGGCACGGTCGGCAACTTTAGCGGCAGCCCCTCGGTGATCACCGTGGGTTCGGACAACACCAGCACGAGTTATGGCGGGACTCTGATTGACGGTAACGCCGCCGCCAGCCTTGCCCTGACCAAAATTGGCGGCGGGACCCTGACCCTCACCGGCAACAACTCCTTCTCCGGCGGCACAATTGTCAGCAACGGCACGCTGCAGGTTGACGGCGGCCTTTCCGGCCCGGGCGCAGTCGTGGTCAGCGGCGGCACTCTGGACGGCAACGGCGGCATCGCCGGAAGCGTCACGGTTAACAGCGGAACCCTTTCCGCCGGCACGCCGGTGGCCATTGGAATCCTCTCAATCACCAACACGTTGACATTGGCCGACACAGTTGTCTTGAAGATCAGCAAGACCGGCGGTGTCCGGACGAATGACGCCGTATTGCAGCTGACCGGCGTGACGTATGGCGGCACGCTGTGGGTCACGAACATCACGAGCGACGCGACCGCGCTGGCGGCGGGTGATACGTTCACGCTCTTTGGTTCAACGAGCTACACCCCCGGCTTCATTGCCACCAACCTGCCGGTTCTGCCCGCCGGGTTGGGCTGGGACGCTTCCCAACTGGCGGTGAATGGCAGCATCCAGGTGGTGGCGACGGTCAACACCACGCCGACGAATGTGACGGCGACGGCCATCGGCAATGTCCTGCATTTGTCCTGGCCGGCGGATCACACGGGCTGGCGATTGCTGGTGCAAACGAACAACCTGCGGACGGGCGTCAGTGTGAATACCAATGATTGGACGACGGTAACCGGTTCAGCCGGCACCAATCAGTTGTTCCTGCTGATTGACACCGCGAAACCCACGGAATTCTACCGTCTGGTTTATCCTTGAACAATAAGGTGTCTGCCGCTGCGGTCAACCCGCAGCGGCAGAACACGGGTGCCAACTTGCCTTCCCCATGAAATTTTCCATACCCATGACTCATCCCATAACTCACCGACGCGCCCCGGGTTTTACCCTGATCGAACTGCTGGTGGTCATCGCCATCATTGCCATTCTCGCCGCAATGCTGCTGCCGGCGCTGGCCAAGGCCAAACTAAAGGCCACCTCCGCCGTCTGCCTGAGCAATCAAAAACAGCTGTCCTTGGGCTGGACGATGTATCTGCCCGATAACGGCGACAAAATGGTTGGCTTTAATTGCGCGTATAATTGGGAGTGGCGCATCGGCTCAGTCGCGTCGGGCGTGGCCCCCGTGCTGACCAAACCCAATCCCCCGGGGCTTACAGGTCAGGCTTTGGCCACCTGGCAGTATCAGGAAGGCTACATTGAAGGGGCGCTTTTCAATTTTGCACCCAATGCCCCGCTCATTCATTGTCCGGGTGACCAGCGCAATGCAAACCTCAACAATAACGCCTATGCCAGTTATTCGGGGGTTACCGGATTGAACGGGGGCGTCTATGTGGCGGGCAGCGGAAATTCCGGAGCGTACGGGCCGGTTGAACCCCTCATGAAGGCGAGCGGAATCAATCACCCCAGCGCGAGGTTTCTGTGGGTTGAAGAGAACGATAACCGGGGCGATAATATTAATTCCTGGCTGTTGGATAATGCCACGCCCGCCTGGCACGATTCATTGGCGGTTTTCCATGGCAACAACAGCACGCTGAGTTTCGCCGACGGTCACGCCGAAAGTCATAAATGGATGAATGGCTTAACCATCAGTCTGGCTAAAACCGGTTCCAGCGGAGCAGTTAACACGCCGGTGGCACCCGCGAACCAGGACATTAATTACATGGTGGCGGGCTACCCTTGCGTGGCCAATCCGTAGGCCCGTTCCCCGCCGCTATCCCGGCGGCGGGGATTTTTGGAAGGCCGCCCGGGCTTTCCCCCCAATTGGGCATGGTCGGCGGGCGGGTGCCGGTACATCCTCAACTTCATGCTAAACCGTCGTCATTTCATCCAAGCCTCTTTAGCCGCGCTGGCATCCGCCGGGGTTTTACCGCTCGGTGCTGCGGCCTCGGTGCAAACCGCCGCCGATCCAAATCCACCGGTACCGAATTTGCCCCGGCTTACCGCGCCAACGCCGGACGGCATTACGGTTGTGTGGGCGGTGGCGGGTCCTTCCACTGGTTGGGTGGAGTTTGGTGAATCGGCCGGCTTGGGACAGATCGCGCACGGTGCGGTGGACGGATTGCGCCCGTTTCATGGGCGCGTGCTATCCGTGCGGGTGCGTGGCTTGCGCGCCGGGGCGAAAATATTCTACCGCACGGTTACCGTGCCGGTAAGTTTTCCCAATCAATATAAAATGTCACGCGGCACGGCGGTGGTGTCGCCAACCTTTTCATTTACGTTGCCGGGGGCAGGTGCCGCCGCGAAAATCGCCGTTTGGAACGACACGCATCAGCAGGACGATGCCTTGCAGGCGGTCCAAAAGCTGACGGATGAATTTGCGCCCGAGCTGCTGGTCTGGAACGGCGACCTTGTGGCCGACCAGTATATGCACGAAACCGATCTGGTTTCCGCCGTGCTCGGCGTCGGCCGGCACCGTGATCCGGCATCAACCCGGCCGATGCTGTTTGCGCGGGGCAACCACGATGTGCGCGGCGCATATGCCCGGCAACTGCCGGAGTATCTGCCCCGGCCGCTCGAATACGGCTATCAAAACCTGCTGCGCATCGGGCCGGTGGGCATCATCGTGCTGGACACGGGCGAAGACAAGGAAGGTCCGCAGTTCTACGCCGACCTGGGCGAGTGGGCCAATTATCGAGAGGCACAAAAAGGCTGGCTGAAATCCGCCGTGGCCCAGCCGCTGTTCGCGGAAGCGCCGCATAAGCTGGTTTTCTGCCATATTCCGTTGCGTTGGAAAAAGCCTGAGGACGTGGGGGCGTGGTGTCCGGATGGCGATGCCCGCTGGTCGCCGGTTCTCGCCCGCGCCGGGGTGCGGGCGGTGATTTCCGGTCACACCCATGGCTTCTGGCACGATGCCCCCACTGCCGCGCACCCGTTTCACCAGATCATCGGCGGCGGGCCGCAGACCAAATCCACCGCCTGGAGTCCCACGCCGGCTACGGTCGTCAAAATCGAGGCCGACGAAAAGACGCTGTCCCTTGAGGTGGTCGAGGCGGCCTCGCGGCAAAATCTGTTGTCGCTGGAATTGTCATCGTAGCGCGGCGGTTTGGGGTGGTTTGAAATTGCCTCAGACACCGAATGGCTGGCGATTATTACCGCCGCCGATCGCGCCAAAGGCGCCGTGGCCGCAAGGTTGCGGCGATGGCGACACAAAAGCGCGGGAATGCATCGTTGTCAAAATGACTGGCGAATTAGCTTGCCGCCACGGTTGGCGCGCGCAAAATATGCCGGTTCGGCGCGTCCGGTGGCGATGCGGGGCGTGGCCGGGTAGCATGGATTTTCATCCAACGGGCTCGTAGCTCAATGGTTAGAGCAGAGGACTCATAATCCTTTGGTTCTCGGTTCAAGTCCGAGCGGGCCCACCATCCAATTATCTTTTGCCAGCGCAGGCAATCTGTTGCGCATACCTTGACACCAATGATGGCTGGAAAATTGCGGATTCGTGGATTCTGAGTTAGTATGGGGAGTGGGCGTAAAGCGACCATTGTCGTTTATGAACACCAATCCAAATTATTTCATTCTGCCAGCGGTGATCGGGATCTTATGCGCACAAACGGGTCAGGCCGGCGATGCCAATTCAACGTTCACGGAAACACCCGCCCTGCTTCCCGTTTTGGCGGCAACGCAGCGGTCAGAAGCTGCCGGCGGCGATGACAAGGGAGATATTCTGCATCCCGGTGCGCGTGAGGCGGGCATGTCGTTGGGGGCGGCCCTTGGCTTGAAGATTGTCACCGGCCATATCAATCATAATCTGGCCATTGGCTCCGTACGCTACGGCGAGGTATTGGGCGATACCGTTGGAACATCCCATTGGTATTGCGGGCATTGGGAATTGATCGGCGAACTGTTTGCCGGCGGACAATATGATCCCAAGCCGGCTTATGTGGTGGGAGTGACCCCGTTGCTGCGATATAATTTTGCCACCGGCACGCGCTGGCTGCCGTTTGTGCAGGGTGGCTTCGGTCCGTCCGTGACCGACATTGGCCAGCCGGATTTGGGCACCGCCTTTGAGTTCAACATTCAAGGCGGGGCGGGCGTGCATTATTTCTGGAACCAACATTCGGCCATCACGGTGGAGTGCCGCTATTTTCATCTTTCCAATGCGGACATCCGCCCCCCGAATCAGGGGGTGAACGCCTGCGTTTTTTCCATCGGCAACAGCTGGCTCTTTTGAGGGACGGGGCGTTAACATACTCTGGGGAAGTGACCGGATGGCTGGCATCCGGGCATGGGCAGTTTTCACAAAATATCTTGCCCTGACATTTGATTCTACCACAATGAGTTTCAAACAGGATGAGCTTGCGCCGCTGCTGGTAACCGTTCATTGACGCTTCGCACCGCCTTTATTTTCCAATGATTTCATTCAGGATGATTTTTTCGCTGGCAACGGTGACCGTTGCATGGTGGGGCGGGCTGGCTGCCCGCGCCCAAGCCGTTCCCGGTTTGCCGCCGGGAAATCTGCTGGCGTTGCCGGTGGTGGGGGAGGCGGAAATGCAGGTGGTGTCGCCGACGGTGCTGGAGCTGTCGTTGGTGACGACAAAGACACTCAAGGGGCCGGTGGCGGAGTGGGATTTTGTGGGGCCGGACAATCATTTGCAGTTGCCGCCGGCAGACCAATTTTCCGTGGCAGTGAACGGCCGGCCGGTGCCGGTGGCGACCGTAGGCTTCAAACGCCGGGTGCTGTACGCGCCGCTCAAACAATACGATTTGCGGATAGGGAATCATCTTTATCTGGAGTTGACGTCGCCGGTGCCCGAGGGGGCGCGCGTGACGGTGACGATGGCGGCTGGCCGGACGTTTGCCGGGACGGCGGATCCGCTGCGCTGGAGCGAGGCGATACACGCGAACCAAGTGGGCTATGACGTGGCGCTGCCGAAGAAGGCGCGCGTGGGGTTTTACTTGGGAAGTCTCGGTGAATTGGCGGTGCCGACGAATGGGCCGTTTGCACTGGTGGACGCCGGCAGCGGGGCGGAGGTGTTTACGGGCGCGCTGACGCCGCATCCGGATGACGGCTGGCGCTATGCGGTCGATCCGTATCAACGGGTGGCGGAAGCGGATTTCAGCGCATTCACCACGCCGGGGTTATACCGGCTGAAGGTGCCGGGGCTGGGGGCGTCGCTGCCGTTTCACATTTCGGATGGCGCGGCCACGGCGATGGCGCGGACGTATGCGCTGGGGCTGTATCATCAGCGCTGCGGCATGGCGCTGGAATTGCCGTTCACGCGGTTCACGCACGCGGCCTGTCACACGAATCTGGCGGAAATTCCAACCTCGGATTTTCGGGTGGTGGAACTGATTTTGAGCAAGCTGAACAACGCCGGAACCCCACCGCCGGGCCAGACGGCACCGGTGTTGACGAATCTGGAATCCTCGCTGTATCCGTTCGTGAATTCCGGCAAGCTGGATGTTTCCGGCGGGCATCATGATGCGGGGGATTACAGCAAATACACGATCAACTCGGCGGCGCTGATCCATTATCTGACGTTTGCAGCGGATGCGTTTCCCGGGGCGGCGGATTTGGATAATCTCGGGTTGCCGGAGAGCGGGGATGGCAAGAGCGACCTGTTGCAACTGGCGAAGTGGGAGGCGGATTTTCTGGCGAAATTGCAGGATGCGGATGGCGGGTTTTATTTTCTGGTGTATCCCAAGAACCGCAAATACGAGGATAATGTGACGCCGGATCACGGTGATCCGCAGGTGGTTTATCCGAAGAACACGGCGGTGACGGCGGCGGCGGTGGCGGCGCTGGCGCAACTCGGCAGTTCGCCGCGCTTTCAGAAAGAATTTCCCGCCGAAGCGGCGCGCTATCTGGTGCAGGCGCGGCGGGGCTGGGTGTTTTTGGAGCGGGCCTGGGCGAAGTACGGTTCGGCGGGGGCGTATCAAAAGCTGACGCATTATGGCGACCAGTTCTTTGACCGCGATGAGGTGGCGTGGGCGGCGGCGGAAATGTATCTGGCGACGGGCAAGGAACAGTATCAGCGGAAGTTGCTGGCAGTGTTTGATCCGTCGGACCGCCTGACGCGGCGCTGGACGTGGGTTCGCCTGACGGATAGTTATGGTAATGCGATTCGCAGCTACGCCTTCGCTGACCGAACGGGGCGGGCGGCGGGCAAGTCGCTGGATCCGGAGTTTCTCCGCAAGTGTCGCGCGGAAATTCTGGCGGCGGCAAAGGATGATTACAACCGTTCGCAGGCCAGCGCATATGGCTTGAGCTTTCCAATTGAGTCGAAGCATTTCCGGTCGGCAGCGTGGTTTTTTGCGGTGCCGGTGGCGTTTGATCTGTTTGTGGGGGATCAACTGGAGTCGCATCCGGAATGGCGGGCGGCGATGGTGGATGACATGAACTATGAGGCGGGCGAGAATCCGGTGAACATGACGTATCTGACCGGCTGCGGCTGGCGGCGGCAGCATGAGATGGTATCGCAGTTTGGGGAGAACGACGGACGCAGTCTGCCGCCCAGCGGGTTGCCAGTGGGGGCCATGCAGGAGGGTTTCATGTATCTGAACCAGTATCAGCGAGAACTGGGGCAACTGACCTTCCCGGGCGATGGCGATACCAATAATCCCTATCCGTTCTATGACCGGTGGGGCGACAGTTTCAATACGTCCACGGAATGCGTGAGCGCGCAGCAGGCGGAAGGTTTGGCGTGGCTGGCGGGGTTGATGGCGCAGTCGCCGCAGCGGCAACAGCCATGGCGTTCGGCGGCGGCGCAGATTACGGGATTGCCGTCGGAAGCGCCGCTGGGCAAATCGCTGACGGCCAAGCTATCCGTGCCGGGCATGAACCTGAGCGAGGCGCAGACGGTATGGGAGGTGGTGGGGCAGCAGCCTTGTTTTGGCGGTCAATTGAGCTTTGTTCCCGCCAAAACCGGACCGCAATGGGTGGAGGTGGAGGCAATGTGGGGCGATGGGCGACGGGTGTTTGCCCGGGCGCAGGTGGTGGTGAGGTAATTGGGCGGATTCCAAACGGCGGGCCTTATTGTAATTGCCCGGACGGGGGGTGTGGGCCTAAGCTGAAGGCGGTTAAACATCATTTATGAAAAAGTTTTTAATTCCTTTGGCGATCCTGGGGGTATTGGGATTCATAGTGCTGGTGGTGGTGCTCATGGCGGCGGGCAGTTATAACGGGTTGGTGAGCCGGTCGCAGGGCGTGGATAAACAGTGGGCGCAGGTCCAGAATGTTTATCAGCGGCGCAACGATCTGATTCCCAATTTGGTGGCGACGGTCTCGGGGGCGGCAAATTTTGAGAAAACCACGCTCACGGCCATCGTCGAAGCGCGGGCCTTGGTGGGCAAGGTGACGCTGAATGCGAACACGGCCCCGACGGATGCGGCGCAACTGGCGGCGTTTGAGAAGGCGCAGGGGCAGTTGTCCTCGGCGTTGTCCCGATTGCTGGTGGTGTCGGAGCAATACCCGGATTTGAAGGCGACGGCGGGTTTCCGCGATTTGCAGGCGGAACTGGAAGGCACGGAGAATCGCATCAGTGTGGAGCGCGAACGCTTCAACGAAGCGGTGCAGAGTTATGACACGGCCATAAAGTCGTTCCCGGCGGTGTTTTATGCGGGGGCGATGGGCTTTAAGGAAAAGCCGTATTTCACCGCGACCACGGGAGCCGACAAGCCGCCGCAGGTGCAGTTTGATTTCAATACGCCGGTGAAGCATTAGGTCACAAAACTTTTTCAACCACGGATGGACACGGATGAACACAGATAAAACAACTTGGCTGGGTTCTTCGTGGGGCGGCGGTGCGCGTGGGATTATGCTGGTTCGCCGGTTGAAGGCGCTGTTGGTTCTGGCGGTTTTTCTGTGCGTTGGACTGGGCCTGCGGGCGGAGGTGATGCCGCCGGCGCCGGCGCATTATTTCAATGATTATGCGGGGGTGGTCTCGCCGGCGGTGGGGCAGCAACTGGACCAGACGTTGCAGGACTTTGAGCGCCAGCACGCCAGTCAGATCGTGGTGGCCATTTTCCCGAAGATGCAGAGCGAGTCCTCGGTGGAAGATTACACGGTGCGGATCGCGCAGTCGTGGCATGTGGGGCAGAAGGACAAGGACAACGGGGCGGTGCTGTTCGTTTTTGTGCAGGAACACAAATTGCATATCCAGGTCGGCTATGGTCTGGAAGGGGCGCTGCCGGATGTGATTTGCAAGCGGATCATTCAGAATGAGATTGTGCCCCGTTTGCATGGCGGTGATTTCAACGGAGGCATGCAGGCCGGGGTAACGGCCATATTGGCGGCGGCGAAGGGCGAATACAAGGGCACGGGGCAGACCGTGACGGAGCGGGGGCAAAATGCACCACCCATGCCGTTGATTGCCCTGATTCTGCTGATCGGCGGGGTGATATTGGTCACGGTCATTCTCTCGTCGGTTTTCAAAGGCATGATTTCACCCGGGGCGGCGACGTATTCCCGGGGTGGTTATGTGCGGCGCAGTACCGGAGCGGCCTGGCTGGGTGGCGGCTGGGGCGGCGGCGGCTGGGGTGGGGGAGGTGGTGGCGGTTCATCGGGCGGTGGCGGTGGCGGCGGCTTTTCCGGCGGTGGCGGCAGTTTTGGCGGCGGCGGCGCGGGAGGAAGCTGGTAATGAAACACCACGATTTCATGAAGGGATTGCGGCATGACGACATCGTCGCGGCGATTCAGGCGGCCGAGGCGAAGACCTCGGGCGAGATCCGGATTTTTGTCAGCCAGAAGCCCGCGACGGATGCGGTGGCGGCAGCGCAGAAACAATTTGAAGAACTGGGGATGACCCAGACGCATCACCGGAACGGGGTGCTGATCTATGTGGCCCCGGCGGCGCGGCAGTTTGCCATCATTGGCGATACGGGAGTGCATCAGCACTGTGGCGATGCGTTTTGGCGGCAGGTGGCGGACGAAATGGCCGGTCATTTCCGCCAGGGCGATTTCAGCGCGGGAATCATCCATGGCATTCAAAAGGCGGGGGTGTTGCTGGCGGCGCATTTTCCGCCCGGCGCGGGGGACGGCAATGAATTGCCCGATGAGATTGCGCATGATTGAATTGGTAACGTCTGGCTGACCGAGCGCGAGTTGGGACAACCCGCGCTCCGGCGGAAAGCGGTACAGTGGGGCGCATCTTGGCACTGCCCGGAGTTAAATAGAGGTGCACCACCTCACCCCGGCCCACTTCCCCATTTACCAATGGCGGAGAGAAGCCCGTCGTGCGAAAGGTTTGCGGCATGACCATGGTTCGCTTTGGCGCAAAAGGCCAGGTTTTTATCCCCGGCCGACTACTCAAAGAATTTGGAATAGCGGAGGGAACTGTGATGGCGGTTGTATTAACGCCGGAGGGCATCCTGTTGAAACCGCCGACTGGCCATGCGTTTTTAAAAGTCTGCTGGTAAGTATCGGGGTTTGCCGTTGATGGAAACCCTCCACGGTATGAAGCGTGAGGAAAAGGGGTTTTAGTCAGAAAACCTAAGCAGAACGTCGGTTAAACGGGTAGCGCAAGTCCATACGGCCGCACCAATTTCTGGTTTGTGATTCTCAACTTTGGTTTTCCGGCTTAACGGTTTTACCCGGGTGGCTGGTTTGCGGCCAGAAAGGCGGCCTCCCGTTTTGACACACAAATGGCACATTCAAGAAGCCCTTTTCGCGTGAATTTCGGGTGGTAAGGCTTATCTTTGCGGGCGGGTAATCATGTCCAATCCAGCGCCAGAAAAGGTTTTGAAGTTCCCGGAGAATTTTCTCTGGGGCACCGCCACGTCGCCGACGCAAGTGGAGGGGCATATTCAGAATGAGTGGACGGATTTTGTGGCGCAGGATGGCGGCACCTGCCACGTGACGTGCGACCATTATCACCGTTACCCCGAGGACGTGGACTGGATGCGGAAGCTGAACCAGAACGGCTATCGCATGGGCATTGAGTGGTCGCGGTTGCAGGACTGTGCTTACGGGCCGCTGAACCAGACGGAGCTGGCGCGATACATTGATTTGATTGACCGGCTGCGGGCGGCGGGAATTACGCCGATGATCGTGCTGCATCATTTCTCCAATCCGCCGTGGATCAATGAGCTGGGCGGCTGGACGAACGCGGCGACCATCCCGGTCTTTGTGGATTATGTGCGCAAGCTGGTGGCGGCGCTGAAGGATCGGGTGTACCTGTGGAACACGTTTAACGAACCGGACACTTATGCCTGCGTGGCGTATTTGTTGGGCGGGTTTCCGCCGCAGAACAAATGGCGACTGGGCCGCTTTCGCAAGGTGATCGGTCACATGGCGCGGGCGCACGTGAAGGTGAGCCGCATCATCCGGCGGGAGGGTGTGGGCGCGACCGGCCATAAACCGGAGGTGGGCATTGCCAAAAACTGGACCTACTTCGAGGCCTACAAAAAATATTCGCTGTGGGATCGCACCACGGCGGCGGCGTGTCATTACACGTTCAACCAGTTTGTGCTGGATGCGTTTCTGGGCGGCTGGCGGCGGAAGGCATCAACCTATGTGGGGCTGAATTATTACGGGCGGGTGCGGTTCCATCATTTTCGCGCGATGATTCCGGCGAGCGGCGCGCCCATCAAACAGCTCGCGGATTTCGGGTTTGTGTGCGACGACATGGTGGAGCGTTATCCGGCCGGTTTCGGGAAGGTGCTGCGGCAGTTTCAGCAGCGGTTCCGGCTGCCGATGTACATCACGGAACACGGCGCGGCCTCGAGCAACGAGGAGTTTCGCATCCGGGATTTGACGTCGCATTTGGAGGTGCTGCACGGGGCCATGGCGGAGGGCGTGGATGTGCGCGGCTTTTTCTACTGGTCGCTGATGGACAATTTCGAGTGGCAGTTTGGCTATACCAAGAAGTTTGGGTTGCTGGCGGTTGATTTTGCGGACAAAAAACTGCCGCGCACGCCGAAGCCGCTGGCGGAGGTGTATGCGCGGATTGCCCGGGAACGGGCGTTAAGGGGTTGATGATTCGGAGGGGGAGTGGCTTTCCAATCGGTCCTTGAAAGTTGGTTATTTCTTGACGAGATTCTGGTTTATGCTAATTTCTGTAAAAACAGAAATGAAACTTGACCCGGTCATGGAAAAACTGGTTTTGCATTGGGGCGAGATGGGTTCGCGCTGGGGGATCAGCCGCATGGTCGCCCAAATTCACGCCCTGCTTTACTTTTCCCCGAAGCCGCTGCCGGCAGATGAAATCACCGAAGCCCTGGGGGTGGCGCGTTCCCACGTGAGCAACAGTCTGAAGGAGTTGCAGACTTGGGGCGTCGTCAAGGTCGTGCATGTGATGGACGACCGCCGGGAGCATTTTCAGTCCATCAAGGATGTTTGGCAACTGTTTGAAATTCTGCTGGATGAGCGTAAACGCCGGGAGTTGGATCCCACCCTGAAGACCTTGCGCGAGACCCAGGCCCTGTTGAATGACGGCACCATGACGGATCCGCATACCCGTGAACGGGTGAAGGATATGCTGGCTTTCTTCGAGCTGATGGATGGCTGGTACGGCGAAGTGCGCCGGATGCCGCTGGAATCCCGGGTGAAGCTGGTCAAATGGGGAACGCGCCTGCGCGGTTGGTTGAGTTAGCGGGTCGGTCGAAGTTGGGTGAGGCGGGAATGCGGATTGATTGGCTCCGGCCATGGCGGCAAGGAGATGCCAATTGGGGCCGCAACCGCGTTGCGGTTGAAGGTGTTTTTGGGGCATGTACCCAGGGTAGCGCGTGCCTCGCAACCCTTATATGTTGGCTTTGGGCCGGAATCTCGTTGGGATTCTCAGAGGGGGGGGGCGTGTTTTGAGTTGGGCAAGCTGATGGATGGGGTTTGGTTCAAAAATTTTGACTTGCAGTATCACAAAATCCAGAAAAAACAGAAATATGAAAAATAAAGAGATTCATGCAGTGACCGGGGCGTTCGGTTATTCGGGGCGGTATCTGGCGGCGCGGCTGCTGGAGCAGGGGCGGCAGGTGATTACGCTCACCAATTCGCTGCACCGCGAAAACCCGTTTGGCGGTCGGGTGCCCGCGTATCCGCTGGCATTTGACCAGCCGGACCGGCTGGTGGAGTCTTTGGCCGGAGTGGATGTGCTGTACAATACCTATTGGGTCCGGTTCAACCACCCACTGTTCACCCATGCGCAGGCGGTGGCCAATACGCTTGTGCTATTTGAGGCTGCCCGGCGGGCGGGAGTACGTCGCATTGTGCATGTGAGCATCACCAATCCCAGCGAAGCATCGCCGCTGGAATATTTTTCGGGCAAGGCGCGGCTGGAACGGGCGTTGCAGGAGAGCGGCGTTTTCCATGCCATCCTCCGGCCGACGGTATTGTTTGGGCGCGAGGACATTCTCATCAACAACATTGCCTGGGCACTTCGACGGTTTCCATTTTTCGCCGTGTTTGGCGATGGCACCTACCGGTTGCAACCGATACACGTGGATGATCTGGCCGATCTGGCGGTCACGGCCGGGCGGGGGACGGAAAACACGATCATCAATGCGATCGGGCCGGAAACGTTCACCTACCGCGAACTGGTGCAGGCGGTCGGGGCGGCCATCGGCTGGTCGCGGCCATTGCTTCATGTGACTCCGGAAATCGGCTGGCAAATGGGGCGGTTGGTGGGCTGGTGGATGCGGGATACGTTTATCACGCGCGAGGAAATTCGCGGCCTCATGGACGGGTTGCTTTGCGTCCAAACCCAGCCCGCCGGCAAGACGCCGCTGACCGGGTGGATGCGCCAGAATGCCGCGAGCCTGGGGCGTCGTTACGCGAGCGAGCTGGACCGGCGGCGCAACCGGCAGATGCCTTATTTTGTGGGGTGAAGATGGGGCGCGCCATTGGCCCATGGTTTTCGCCAAGCCACAACCATTGACTTGTGTGGTTATTCACATTGTCGCCAGCACAAAGAACGGCGTTTGATGGCAGTGGCCCTCCGATAGCGCCAACGGCGCGACTTCATACCAGCCTGGGGCAACGCCCCAGGTAACAACCGTAAAGGTCATAAGGGCTGAAGGCCCGTTTCATCATCACATCGCAATGGGTAATTCGCCCCCCAACCAAGAATAACGTGAACCGATGGAGCGCGCCGTTGGCGCTTTGGAAAAATGATCGGCATGATACCTGGGGCGTTGCCCCAGGCTGGTATGGGAACGGGCCGTTGGCCCTGGTTATTGTTCAAACGCTCAGTACGCCGAGATCAGCTTTTGGTATTCCGGCAGGTTGCGCAGCGCGTTGAAACGGGCGTCGGTGCGGTTGGTGGCGGCGAGGTTGCTGGCCTTCGGATCCTGGTGCAGCCGCTGGGCATTCATGTCCAGCGCCTGTTTGAGGTTCTTGAGCGCATCGGGGGTTTTGTTCAGGATGGCTTGCAGGGCGGCGAGGTCATAGCGGGCCTCGGGCTGGGTGGGGGCGATGACGGTGAGGCGGGTCAAGGCGGACTCCAGCTTGGGCCAGTTGTTCATCTGGGCGAGGTAGTTGGCGATGGCGCCCACTTCATTGTAACCGGCGGAGGGGTTGTTCAGTACGCGGTCGAACAGTTCCACGGCTTTGTCGTTCTGGCCGGTTTGGAGGTAAGCCACGCCGAGCATCACGGCGTTGTGCGCGTTGGTCGGATCCTTCTGCACGGCGGCTTGTAACTGGTCCAACTGGCTGGAGACCTGTTGGGCGCCGGCGCTTTGCTTTTTGTAATCGTTCAGGTTCTTGATCAGGTCGGTGATCGTGCCATTGAACGGATCCAGCTTCTGGCAGGTCTGGGCCACCAGCAGGGCATCATCAAAGCGGCCGAACTGGAGCAGGAAGTTCACGTAGCGGAACACGGCTTCCGGGCTGTACGGACAGAAGGCGAAGGATTGTTTGAAGGCGAAATCCGTCTCGCGGATCAGCGCCTTCTGCGTGGCATCGGACTTCTGGCGGAACTCGGCCGGGCATTGCGGGCTCAGGCGCCAGGCGTACATGCCGGCGATGGAACTGCGCAGCTTGGAGAACGCCTTCTGGCCGTCGTCATCGCGCAGAAACCGCGGGTTGCCATTGAACCCTTCGAGGTTGTTGTTGATGTAGGTCTTCTCAATGAAGGCGGTGATGTCCTTGACGCTGGTGTCGTAGGTGATCCAGTTGCCGCAGAGGCGCTCGGAATATTTGCTCCAGAACTTATTATCCTTTTTCAACACATCCTCGCTCAATTCCGACAGCGGTTCGCGGTTGATCTTCATGATGATGCCGAACGGACTCTCGTAAGGATACATCCAGTCCAGCGGGAAGCTTTCTTCCACAAAGAACTCGTTGGTGGGGTTGTGATCGAAAATGGTCCGGCACAGCAGGCCGTTGATCATCATGACAGCAACCTGACCGGAAACCGACACGCGGCCGTTGTCAATATGCACATCTTCGCCGGGCTTGAGCTGGCCGATGGCCTGACGGCGGGCGACGTCCTCGGTGTAATCCTTGAAACTCTGCTCGGAGTCGGCGGGCGACGGAATATAGATTTCCTTGGGCGGATAGACGCCTTCGGCGCGCCGGCGTTTTTCCACGGCGGCACCCAAGCTGGTGAACGGCACATCCAAGATATGGTAGGCGGCATCGGCCAGAGAGTTCACGGCGCCATTGTCCTGCCCCAACGGGAAGCTTAGGCAATACTTGATGAACTCACTGAAGAAGGGCGGGTCAATCTGCTGGCTGCGGTTGTACTGGGAGCGCAGGTAGCAGAGGTAGGTGCCGTCGGCGAGGGCGTTCTGGGTGATGACATAGACATCGCGACGGTCGAATTTCTGGTCTTCCTTGGGCTGGCAATTATGGGGCGTGAAACTTTCGCAGAACACCATGTAGGTGGGGCAGAAGCGGCCGGGGTCGGTGCCGCCGAACAGAATGGCATCCCGGGTCATTTCCGGATAAATGCCAAAGGGCGGGGTGAACATGTCATGGCCGAACCAGTAGCCGAACCAGTGGTCACGCTGTTCGCTCTTGTACCAATGGGAAAGGCTGGAGTAGATCGGCATGGCCAGAAAGAGGCCGAGGACGATAACCACGGGACCGCGGTTGCGGTAGACCAGCAAGGCACCGACGAAAATGAGAGGTATGAGGAGCAAGACGAGATTCGCGATGACGGGGAGACCGTATTGGTGGGGGGCAAAAGCCTGGGCAACCCAGTGCGGCAGGGAGAAGAAACCGACCGTGCCGGCCGGGCCGAAGAACAGTTTGCCGGCGGCGTCATTCAGGCAATACAGCGCCAGGATGATGGCGGCGGAGCCACCCAGCAAACCCCATTTCCGGAAATTCGCATAGTGAGTGGCCATGTAAGCCGCCAGAATGGTCAACCCCATGCCGATGATGATGGCAAAGAGCATGTGGGAGGCGGTGAAAAACACCTCGTTCAGATCCGCCGAAGAGCGGTCCAGAGTGACGTCCAGCAGGATGACCAGCAGCACGGAAAGGCAGAGGTAGATGGAGGTTAGACCCAGAATCCAGGAACGTTCCCGCTTGTGCATGCGCCCCAAGAACAGGAAGGGCAGGGTGCCGATGAACATGAACACCCAGCTAAACGACTGGGACAGCCCCAGCACAATGTACCAGATCTGGTTGGCAAACCGGGTGGGATCTTGGAACAGATTGGTGCCATGCACGCTTTCATACTGGCCGCGGCTCAGGGCGTGGAAGAAACCTTCCACGGTGCGCGGATAGCCCCATTGCATGGGCGGAACCGTCATGCCGGCAATCGGCTCATAAAAGTAGAAGGATACCCCGATGGCCCAGAAAACGCCCATGAAAATCAGGGTGAGCCATTCGCTGCCGATGCCCTCGGTTTTCACACAAAGCCAGCCGCCTGCCACGATGGAACTGACACCGACGATGTGAAACAGGGCGGTTTCGATGGAACTCATGTTTTGCATGGCCGGAATGGAACTCATGCACATCAGGCCGCCGATGTAGGCAAGGCTGTTGAAAACAAACAGATCACGACCCAGCTTCGGCTGCACCAAGGCGATCAGCACTTCCACGCCCATGGCGCTCAACAGCAGCGTCTGATGGATGGTGGCGCAAATGCCATAGCACAACATGGCGATGTAAAGGTAGCGGCGCTGGCCGGGCGTGTAGGCCCAGCGCATGAGCATGAGCACCACCAAGGCCAGCCACGGCACGGCAAACAGCGAAATGCGGTTAATGGCGACCGATTCGCCCCAGACGTAGCCGTCGAAACCGATCAGCAACCCCGCCACCAGGCCGGAGATGGAACAAATGGCCGTTTCCCACTGCTTGGTGACACTCTTGAGTTCCTCAATGCCCTCAATCAGCATGCTGCTGCCGCGGGACACCATGATCGCCACAAAGCCGCAGCCCATGGCCGCCGCGAAGGATTCACCCACTTCCACGCGCCAGGCGACGTTGCCGAAGGGGACGATGACCGTCCACAGCCAGCTATAAATGGCCCAGAACGGATAACCCGGCGGATGGGGAATACCGGCGTAATAGGAGCCCGTACACAATTCACCGCTGTCTTCCAAGGTCAATTCGGGGGCCAGGGTGTAGAGGTAAACCGCCCAGACGATGAGGAAGGTCAATCCCATCACGATCCAGTCCATCGGACGGAACAATGGGGGCACTTTTACCGGGGTGGCCGGGGTGGCAGATTTCGGGGCTTCCTTCGCTTTGTCAGCGGCTGGCTTGGGTGTGTTGATATTCGGCGTTTCCATTGATGACTCTCTTATAAAATTACGGGCTTAATTGGTAAAATTCGTGGACGGCGCAAAGCCGACACTAGAATAGGTAATACCGCGGTTTGTGCAATCAAAAGTGATGGCGGCAAGGTGGTTTTGGACTTCGGCCTGACTGCCGGAGGCATAAGCCGCGCTGTTATAATTGCTTAATGACGCAGAAATCAGCCCCTGATGGCCCACGGATTCCATCGGGTTGGTACCGCTCGCCAGCAGGGTCAGAATGGCGCAGGCGGTCGCCGGGATCAAGCTGCTCCAGAGCCAACGGGACCCATGGGTCGTGGTCGGCCGGCCAAACAGTTGCCGTTCAAGCCGGGCCGAGGGGCGGCGCGGACGCCAGGAGCGCAATTGGGCTTCCGTCATATTCATCTCGTCCAAGTTCATACGCATTCTCCAGTTGATTTTTAATCTTTTGCACCCCATAACGATAACGGCCGGCCGCCGTGTTGGGGGATATTTCCAGCAACCCGCCGATTTCCTCAAAGGTGCAGTCCTGCCAGATCTTCAAAACGATTACTTCCCGTTGTTCTACCGGGAGTTCGGCCAGGCATTGCATGGCGGCGCGTTCGGCGTCGGTTTCTCCGGGGGAGGGGTCAAACCACCGCTTGGCCTCCCATTCCCGGGTCAGCCGCCGCCACAGGGAGCGGCGATGGTTCATGGCCCGGTTCCGGAAACTGCGCATGCAGTAATGCCACGGTTTTTCCGGCATCTGGCGCATCTGCATGAGCGCCATGAAGGTCTCCTGCACCACATCCTCCGCCTCGCCATGGCTCAGGCCCAGGGCACGGCCATATAAAATCAGCTCCGTCGCCTTGGCGGCGTACAGGTCTTCATACCAGTTGGAAGCGGTGGTCATGCTTATGTTTTCATCCACATAGACACCTGACCGGGCGGATTTGTATAAAAAAAGTGAAATTTTTACCGGGGCGGCCGGGGTCAAGCAAAAAACCCGTCGCATGAGGATGCGGCGGGTTGATTTGAAAAACCATTTCCGGCAGGCGCCGATTACTTCTTATTGGACAGCGCCAGACGGGATTTTTTCCGGTTGGCGGTCGGCCGGGCGACGACGCCGCTCTTGACGGCCTTGTCGTAGGCGGAATGCACGCCGGGCAGCAATTTCTCGGCTTCTTCCTTCTTCCCGCCCTTGACGGCGGCGCGGTATTCCTTCTCGATGCGGCGCAGCTTGGAGCGCACGCTGCTGTTGTGAAGTTGCTTGCGCGCGCTGTTGCGCATCCGGCGTTCCGCTGATTTAGTATTCGGCATATCAGTTATTTAATCGTTATGATAAAAGAGTCGCTCATTCTAGTAAAAAAACGACGGGTGTCAAATGCTAAAGGAGGCCGACTTCCGGCCTTTATTTTCGCCCCGGGTTCGGCTTAGAATCGGGGCATGATTATCGCTCCCTCGCTGCTGGCTGCGGACTTCACCCGACTGGGCAAGGAAGTCGAACGCGCCGGGCGTTCCGGCGCCGACTGGCTGCATCTGGACATCATGGATGGGCATTTCGTGCCCAACATCTCCTTTGGCCCGGCGGTGGTTGCGGCCATGCGGCCGCACAGCAAGCTGTTTTTCGACGTGCATCTCATGTGCTCCCAGCCGGAGATTCTGCTGGAACCCTTTGTGAAAGCCGGTGCGGATCAGATTACCGTTCACATTGAACTGGGCGAGCGCGTGCCGTCGCTGCTCTGGAAAATCCGGGCCTTGGGCAAAAAGGTCGGTCTGGCGGTGAACCCGCCCACCAGCATCACGGCGGTGCAACCCTACTTGGACAAGATTGACCTGCTGCTCGTCATGACGGTCAATCCCGGTTTCGGCGGCCAATCGTTCATTCACGAGGCGGTGCCCAAGATTCAGCAGGCGGACACGTGGCGGCGCGAGCGGAAGTTGAACTACCGGCTGGAAGTGGATGGCGGCATCAACAACCAGACCGCCGGCGAATGCGCCCGGGCAGGAGCGGATACCTTTGTGGCCGGCACCGCGCTGTTTCAGCAGCACAACATGACCGCCGCCGTGAAAAAGATGCGCAAAATGGTCAATGACAGTGATCCCGGGTTGGCCGATCTGATGGTGTAAGCAGGGTTATGCGGTCATTTCCGAAACGGGATTTAACGCAGAGAGAGTTTTACTGCCCGTTCTCAATCGACCTTCATCCGACTCAAGGCACAAACCCCACCCGGTAAAATCCCCGGCCATTGGTCAACGGCTGTGAAACGGAAAAAGGTGAGGCGGCGAGGGAAGTGATATCCGTGAGCACCTGCCAGGCACCGGGAGCGGGCAATACGGGAGTGTATTCCACCCGGTAGTGCAGACCGGTCAGGCCGGAAAATTGAAAGCTGATCCTTCCATTCGCGGAATTCAACCCCGGCAAAATCGTGGGCTGCGCCAGATTCACCGCCGCGAAATTGGCGGTCACGGACAGGTTGTTGGTTACGGCGGTGTCGGTGCGCGGATTGTTGGTGGAACCGTCGCTCCAGCCCGCGAAGTAATAATTGGTGGCCGGCACGGCCGTCACCGCCATGCCATTGGCCCCAAAGTTCACCGATTGGGGATTTACTCCGGTGATTGTTCCGTTGGCTCCCGGCGTATAAGTCAGCAGATAGGTGTTCCAGGCCACCGCCAGGGTGCCGTTGGCGACCAGCAGGTTGGTGTTCCAGCCCAGGCCGTTGGTGAGCGCGGGGAAAATGTAATTGGTAAATGTGCCGGTCAAAGCCGCCGCATTAAACAGTCTAAAACTGTCACCCGCCGCCAGGGCGTTGGTGCCAATATTGGTGACGATCAGTGTCCCGCCGCGCGTCAGCGTGCTGGAGACAACCACCTGATCGTTGGTCAGAATGCCGCCGTTCTTGCTGATTTCCATCACGGTGTTGCCGGCGAGTCCCAGCGTATTGCTGATGGTCAGGATGCCGATGCCATTGTTGCCCGGGGCAAGGATGCCGCCAAATTGAACCGTGGCCGGCCCTTTGACATTGCCAGTTCCCCCCAAGGTGCCACCGATGGCGGCCGTGACGGTGCAACCCGAGGCCAGCGAACCGGTCACCAGCACGGTGCCGCCACTGATCGTGAGCGGTTTGGCGAAGGTGTTCACTCCGGAGAGCCGCAAGGTGCCATTGCCCGCCTTGTAAAGCACCGCACCCGAAGCGTCGCCGCTGGGGGAAGTCCGCAGGACGGAGGAAATGTCCAAGTCAATGCCCGCAGCCGTGCTGCCCGCTGCGACGGTAAAGGTGGTGCTGCCCTGCCGCAAGGGGGAGAGCGGCACGCCGCTGATGGTGGCCGTATTGGTGGCCGCCAGCGAATTGAGGGAGGAGCCGCCGCCATAAAAATCCAGGTTGCCGCCGGTGTTGCCGGTGATGGCACCGCCCGCGAGATTGATGGTGGCGCTGCCCAGGGTTTCGTTGCCGGTGGTGTTGATGTTCAGGGTGCCCCCGGTGAGATTGACGGTGGTTAGGGCGGAGGCCCCGCCGCTATAGCCGAAGGCATCGCCGGTGCTCATTTGGAGCGTGCCGCCGGAATTGACAGTGGCGGTACCGCGAATGGTACCGCTGCCGCCGCCGCCGCCGGTCAGGTTCAGGGTGCCGGCATTGATGGTGGTGCCCCCGGTGTAGGTGCTTTGTACGGATACCGACGACGTGCCGGTGCCGCTTTTCACTAGTCCGCCTGCGCCGGTAATCGCGCCAGCAACTGCGATAGCCCCGGGTCCGTCTAACGTCAGGGCATAGCCCGCATTGGTCACCGGCCCGCTGACGGTAAGCGTACTGTTGCTGCTGATAAACGATTGAGCGGCCGCCAGGGTGGTGCCGATATTCCAGGTATTATTGCCGGTCACGTTAGCCAAACCCCAGAGAAGGCTGACGGGGTTGCCGGCCAGGGCAAAGCCGCCACTGTTAAAAATCACCTGACCGGCCGAGGTCAGCAAATTGTTGGTGTTGCTGAGCCGGGCAGCGCCTTGAAAAATCAGGGACTGGCCATTGACGGGCGCGGTGCCATTCCAGTTGGCGGCGGTGCTCCAGTTGCCATCCGTGCCACCGCCGTTCCAGAAGGTGACCCCGTTGGTGGTGATGGATAGCGTGCCATTGATCAGCAGATTATTGGTGTTCCAGACCAAGCCCACGGGCAGCGGCGGCTGGGCGGCGATACTGGTAAAGTTGCCGGCATAGCTGGGGGCGTTGAAGAGGGTGAAGGAATCGCCGGCCGCCAGCGGGCTGGCGCTGACGTTGGTGATGATGAGCGTTCCGCCGAAGGTGAGCGGATTGCCGGTGACCACCAGCTTGCTCGCGTTAATGGCACCGCCTTTGTTGAGGCCCATTTGCAAGGCTCCCGCCAGGGTGGCGCTGGGCGTGGTGAAGGTGTTGGTGCCGCTAATGACCACCGTGCTGCCGGCGGCGGCGCTCAGGGAGGCGACGGTCTGATTAAAACCGTTCAGCGCCAGGGTGGCGCCGCTGGATATCGGCACGGCTGCATTAGCCCCAATGCAATTGGCGGCTCCGCAAATGACTGTGCCGCCTTGCAGATTGAGCGCCGTGTTGGCCGAATTCGCCGGGGCGTTCAACACCAGCGAGCCGGTGCCCCGTTTGTAGAATCCCAGACTGGTGACGTTGAGCGGTCCGTTGAGGGTAAGATCACCGGTGGCGTTATTGGTGCCGGCATCCACCTGCACGGACATGCCGTAGCCCATGCTGATCATTTGCACGTTGGCATCCAGCGCGGAGCCCGAGGCGGCGGCGGTACACCACAGGCCGTTGCCGTTGATGTCGAAGATGCCGATGCCGGCGTAGCCCGAACCGTATTGCCGGATGGTGGTGGGCGCGATCAGCAGCACTATCTGACCGCTGGAATTATAGTTTTTTCCACCCGCCAGATAAAAGCCCGTGGTCGCGGAGGCGCCGCTGCCGTTAATGGAGAGTCCTGTGCTCGCGTAGCCGCCGCCGGTGGTGTAGCCAATTTTCAACGTCGCGCCCTGGGCGATGGTGTACGGCGTGTCGCCGGACTTGTTCTGCACCTCCAGGGTGCCGGCGTTGACGGTCGCGGTGCCGGTAAACGTGCCGGCGCCGCTCAAGGTCAGGTAACCCGGTCCGCTCTTGGTAAAGCCCTGCGTGCCCGCCACCACGGCGCTGATGGTGTTGGTGGCGCTCTTGATGGCAAGGTTCGGCGTGCCGCTGCTTGTCGCCAGCGTCAGCGGTCCGCCGGAGCCGGTGCTGATGGTCCAGTTGTGCGCCAGCGAGGGATTCAAATCATCGGAAATGAGGGAGCCCACGGTGCGGGCGCCGTCGAGGCTGACGGTGCGATTGGTGGCGAGGTTCAGGGTGCTGAAATCCGCCGCCGCATCGGTGGCGCCGGCGATCAATCCGCCGCTCCAATTATTGCTCGTGGCCCAGGAGCCGCCTTGCAGATTGGTCCACACGCCGGAGCCCGCTGGCGCGGAGATGAGCAGGGTGGCCGGGGCGCTGGTAACGCTGCCGACGATCACCGTGTACAAACCCGCCGAGGCGGCGGTGACGCTGGCGATGCTGTAACCGGCGTTGGTCGCTCCGGTTATGTTGGTGCCGTTGAACTGCCACTGGTAGCCGGTCGGGACGGGGCCGATGACCGAGGTGGAGAATGCCGCCGAGAGGCCGCCGATCACGGCGTTGGTGAGCGGACTGATGCTCACGCTCGCCGGGCCGACCACATTGGCGCCGGTCAGGCTGTAGCTGTCAAAACTCGCCTGATGGACGTTGGGATTGAATGATTGTACTGCATGGGTAAACACGCCCGCATAGATCGTTGACCCGAAGTTGGCGAGGTTGGTGGTGCTTACCTGCGTCCAGTTCACGCCGTCCAGCGAAACGTAACTGGTGAACTGGTTGCCGGTGCGCTGAAGTTTGTACCAATGGTTGCCGCCGCCCAGGTTGCTGGACCAGGCGTTGGCATCGCCGTTGCCGTTGCGCATGGTGTCGTTTTCAAAATACGTGCCGCCCCCCACGGAACTAAACAACGCTACAAAGCGGGTTGTACTCCCATCGCCGAGCGGTTGGCCGATGACGGTGTTGGTGGTCCCGCGCAGGATGATGCCCGCCCGCCAATTGGAATCGGGGGCCACGCCATCCGGCCCGGCGGCGCTGGCGGTGATGCCGGCCAGGTGTCCGACCAGGGTGCAATCGCCCGTCACCTGCCGGCTTAAGAAATTCATACCGTCGCCCATGATGGTTTCGGTGTTGCCGGAAACGCTGACGCCGGAGGGGTAGTTGTGCATTTCCAGCGGCGTCCAGTTCCACGCGCCCAGTGCCGGGTTCGTGGTGGTGATGCTGACGGGTGCCGAATCTATGGTGTTGGTGCCATTGTAAACCAGCCGTGCCCGCACCAGGTTGGTGGTGGCGGTCCAGATCATCGAGTTGAAGTTGAACGGCGCGCTGGTGTCCTGGCCAATGCAGAAATCAACGCCCTGGCTCGGTCGGGTGTAATACGAATAGTAGTCGGTCAGATAAAAGCGCACGCTGTTTACGGTCGCGCCATTGGCCGAAACGGTCGCGCTCAAACCGGGCGCGGCGTTGAGCAGGACGGCGTTATTGGTCGGGGTGGCCAGGCTGATGGTTGGTTCGCTGGCGGCGGGCACGCGGGAATAAGCGGCGGCGGGCACGTCGGTTTTGGCGATGCCCGGGCCTTCGTAGGCCAGACCGAGGCCGTCGGTGTAGGCGGTGGAATTAACGGGATTGGCCGCGCCTTTGAAGAATTGGACATTAAAGGTGTGCGCCCCCGCCGCCAGCGCGATGCCGCCGCTCATGAATTGCGACGAGTCATGCAGGCCGTCAAAGTTGATGACGGTGGTGCCGTCAATGACCAACATGCTGCCATCGCCGGAATGCAGGGTGAACGCGTACAACCCGCTGGCCGGCGCGTTGAAATAGCCGGCGTAGTTAAATCCGTAATCCACGCGCTGGCGCCGGGGGGTGACATCGGTGAAACTGACCGCCCCCGTGTAAACCGGGGTGAGCGAACTGAAATTCGGCAGCGACGTCCAGTCGCCGGAACTCGACTCATAATATTGGTAGGCGAGTCCGCCCACGGTGCCGGAGACGGTCGTCGCCGCGCTGATGGTCGCGGTGGTGGGCGTGATGAGGATGGGCGCGTTGGTGTTGAAGAAAATGTCGGAAATGGTCAGCCGCACGTAAGGCGTGGCGACGCCGGGAATATTCAGCAGCTTCTGCCGCGCTTCCGGATCATTGTCAAAAAACGACACGGCTGCCGTGCCGGTGTAGCTGGCATTGTTGAAGACCTCGATCTTGTAGCCCAATTGCGGGGAACTGGCGGGCGGCATCTGCCATTGCACCAGCAATTGACTGTTGACCACGCTGGCCGTGGCGTTGCTGACAATGATCGGGTCAAACGTGGGTGCGGAAGCCTGACCGCTGAGGATTAGCGTGGTGGGCACATTATACAAACTGGTGTAGTCCGGGCCGACCGCCGATTCGGCGGCTGCGTTGGCGTTGATCAAATAGACATCGCCATGGGAGGTGAATTGAATCTGGTTGGCCATTTGCCAGGCACCGTTCAGGTGGTAGTAGCCCCCGGCGTGGTCCACGATGTAGTCGCCCGTATAGCCTGAAAAATCTTCCTGCCAGCCGCTCATGCCGGTCACTCCCGTGACCGCGAACGGGTAAAGGAACGTGCCGAGGTGATACCAGTTGCCGCTCACCGGCTCTTTCATCCACATGCCTTGATAGCCCAAGTGGGGCGTGCCATTGGCCGGCAGCCAGTAGCGAACCACTTCCCGCGTCCACAGGCTGCTGGTGAATTGCGGCCAGTAGCCTTTGATGGCGCAACTGCTGCCTTCGCCGATTTGCGCATAGCCCACCATGTTCGAGCCGGCGAAATAGGGGATTTGCTGCGAGTAAGGCGCGTAGCCGCCGGTGGCCGGCCAGCAAACATATTGAACGAGCGTGCTGGTGCCGCCATTATTTTGGTGGGTGAAGCCGCCGTAAAAATAACCCGCCCCGCTGTCCGAACTGGTTACATTCTCTTCGTGAATCGCGTCATAGATGCCCGGCGGGACGTTGGCGGAGCGGTAGTCCTGCATGATGCAGTCGGAACCGCTGGCCACATTATAAAAATGGTACTGGGCGAGGCCGCTGGACGGCGCCAATAAGGTGAGCCCGGCCAGGGCGAGGCGGCGGGTGAGGGAACGATGTGCTGTGCCAAGGGAGGTGTTCATATTTGGGGAATAATGTGCTTGCCGGGTTCGAGCGGTGTCATGGAGGCAGCAAAACACATTTGATCTGAACCAATTTAATCCATGTATCCCATCCCTGCGATACCACGTTCGGGGGAGATTTGCCTCAGATAAGTTGGCCCCCCTGATTCTACTGCTGATTTTGTTGGCAGTTCCGGCCGCTTTTGCGAAGCTTTGCCGGTGACTAAGATTAAATTTGGCACCGATGGCTGGCGCGCGGTCATCGCGCAAGACTTTACCTTTGCCAACGTCGCAAGGGTGGCCCAGGCCACCGCTGATTATTGGGCGGGTGAAACCGCAAATCCCAATGCGGAAATTTTTGGCCGCAGGTTCAAGGTGGTGGTCGGCTACGACCGCCGTTTTTTTTCCGACCGTTTCGCGCAGATCACGGCCGAAGTTTTTGCCGGGAACGGTTACGAAGTCATCCTCACGCCGGAACCCACGCCCACGCCTGCCGTGTCTTATGCCGTCAAAGATCTCGGGGCGGTCGGCGGTGTGATGATTACGGCCAGCCACAATCCGCCCATATTTAACGGGTTTAAACTCAAATCCCATTTTGGTGGCTCCAGTGGGCCGGAAGAATGCCAGGCCGTCGAAGCCATGCTCGACCACTCGCCGGTGCGTTCGCTGGCCTTGGCGGAAGCCTTGCGTGCCGGCAAAATCATTCAGTCCGACATCCGTCCCGCCCATTTTCGAGCGATCAAGCGGCTGGTGGATTTCAAGCTTATCGCGAAATCAAAACTGCGCGTGGCGCACGACGCGCTGTTTGGCGTGGGAGCGGGAGTGTTTGAAACCTTGCTGGCCAAAACGAATTGCTCGGTCACCACTCTGAACGGCAAATATGACGTATTGTTTGGCGGCATCTGCCCGGAACCGTTGCCCAAGAACTATTTGCTCGGGGGCGCCCTATTGAGGCGGAATCCGCATGACTTTTGCATCGTCACCGATGGCGATTCCGACCGCATCGGCGCCATGGATGGCCGGGGCGGGCCGCTGACCAATCAGCAGGTGATCGCCTTGCTCCTGCATCATCTCGTTCGCAATCGCGGCGGGCGCGGCACCGTCACCAAGACCTTTAACACCACCGCCATGGTGGACAAAATGTGCGTTGCCTGGAACCTGCCGCTCACCGAGGTCGGCATCGGCTTCCGTTTCATCGCGCCCGAATTGATGAAGCCCGGCGCGTTGTTTGGCGCGGAAGAAAGCGGGTCGGTTGGCTTTGCCCATCACATACCCGAGCGCGATGGCCTGGCCGCCGGCCTTTTCCTGCTCGAAATGCTGGCGATGGAGAAAATCTCCGTTAACAAAATCTGGGCGAAGTTGGAAAAGGAATTTGGCCCGCACCGGTATGGCCGCTACGACGCCCATTACCCGCTGGAAAAACGGGCCGCCCTGATGGAGTCGTTGAAAGCGCACCCGCCGGCCAGGCTCCTGCGCTCACCGCTGGTGCGGGTGGACAGCCGCGATGGGGTGAAATACGTCGCCGAAGATTCCACCTGGCTCATGCTGCGCGGTTCCGGCACCGAGCCGGTCCTGCGGATTTATGCGGAAGGCAAATCGGATGCGGACTGCGAAAAATTGTTAAAGCTGGGCAGGGGATTATTGCAGTAATCCCAAACGGGGCAGGGCAAGTCAGGCCGTCCGCACCGTCAGCCGCCAATGAATGTCATCTTGGGGATGGTTGTGTTTGTGGCTTGCCGGGGGCAATGGGTGTGCTTTGTCTGCGATAATTTCGTGGCCGCAGATTTCGCAGCGGTAAACTCCCGGGTGCGGGGCCGCGGTTAAGGGTTCCAGCAGAATGTCAAAGACAGCGTCATTCCGGTGACGAAGATAGTTGTCGTGTTTGTAAACGGCCATGCTGATGAACGGGTTACTCGTTTGCGTTTCGTGCAAACGTTTACGTCCAAGGCTATTCACCCCGCTTGGATCGCCATTATTGTCATCCGGATTATCCCGTTCCTTCGGAACGGCGTCCGGTTGGTACAATGCTGTCACCGGAACCAAAAACTTCCGGAACAACTTTACTCTTCACCATTTTTTGTCTTCCGACGACGCTTGGGTTGTTTTTTTTCAGTCAAAAATTGCGCGGCATAATCCGTTTGTTGGCCGGACGGAAACCGTCCGGCGGGCGGCGGGAAACGTTATTTTTGCGCCAGTTCGCCAATGTACCAGTCCTCCACTTTTTTGCGCGCCCAAGGGGTTTTGCGCAAGAACGTGAGGCTGGATTTCACCGTGGGATTAAATTGAAAGCACCGGATGGGAATGCGCCGCCCCATCTCATTCCAGCCATGGCGCTGAACCAGTTGGTTGATGATGGTTTCCAAGGTGATGCCGTGCAACGGATCGCGGGGATGGTCTGGCATAGGCCCTAGCGTAGCAAACCCTCCGCAGGCAGGGCAAGGGGCAAGCGGTTGCCGGCCCGGTCTAATTCCGGTCATCAAGGCGGCTTTCATCGCATGGTGGAAATTGCCAAAGCCCCGCTGGGAGTCTAAGATACAGGCATGAATTTGCATGTGGTTCCCGGCCTGCTTGGCCGGCCCGCGTGATTGATTCATGAAGCCATTGAAAATGAAGACCAAACGCATCGCCATTGTCGGCGCCTCGGGTTATTCCGGCGAAGAACTTGTCCGGCTGCTCTTGAACCATCCTTACGCGGAGCTGGTGGCGGTCACCTCGCGCCAGTCGGCCGGGCAGACGCTGGCCCAGGTATTCCCCAAATTTGCGAGCCACCCGAAATCCAAGGCGCTCCGCTTTGTGGAACCCGATGCCGCCCAGCTTGCGCAAGTGGCGGAGATTGTTTTTCTCGCCCTGCCGCATGGCGTGGCCGCCGAATTTGCCGTGCCACTGCTCAAGGCCGGCTGCACGGTCATTGATTTGAGCGCGGATTTCCGGCTCAAGAGCGCGGAGGTGTACAAGGATTTTTACAATCACGATCATCCCGCACCCGAGTTGCTCAAGCAGTCCGTGTACGGTCTGCCGGAGGTTTACCGGGAACAGATCAAGACCTCGCAGCTCATCGCCTCGCCCGGGTGTTATCCCACCAGCATCCTGCTGCCGGTCATTCCGCTGCTCAAGGCCGGGCTGATCAAGCCCACGGGCATCATCGCCGATTCCATGAGCGGGGTCAGCGGTGCCGGTCGTAAGGCCGAAGTGGATTATCTCTTCTGCGAATGCAATGAAAGCGTCCGCCCCTACGGCGTGCCCAAGCACCGGCATTTGTCGGAAATCGAGGAACAACTGTCCTTTGCCGCGCAAGCGCCGGTGACCATCCAGTTCACTCCGCACCTGATCCCCGTGAACCGGGGCATTCTTACTACGCTGTATCTTTCGCCGGTCGAACATTTCACCGACCTCGTGGGCGCTTCGCGGCTGGCCGAGAAGATCGCCGCCACGTATCAGACCGCCTATGCCACGGAACCGTTCGTGCGGCTGCTCGAAGGCAAGGCGCTGCCGGACACCAAGAATGTCACCGGCACGAACTGCATTGAAATCGCCTGGCGGCTGGATCCCCGCACGGGGCGGCTGCTGGTGATGAGCGCGGAGGATAATATTGTCAAAGGCGCGAGCGGTCAGGCCGTGCAAAGCCTGAACCTCCTTTGCGGCTGGCCGGAAACCACTGGACTGGTGTAATTTCCGGTTCGTGAGTACGCCTGCCGCCAATCCCGCCTCCGAGCACCTGAACGACCTGGTGCTGCCCTTTGCGCGCCAGGATTTCACCATCCTCAATCAGGATCAGACCATTGAGCAGACCCTCACCGTTATCCGCGAACGCGGTATTGGCGAGAAAGTGATTTATTTCTACGTGGTGGATGCGGAGCGTCACCTTGTCGGCGTGGTGCCCACCCGCCGGTTGCTGATCTCCCGGCTGGATCAGAAACTGAGCGAACTGATGATTCGCAACGTCATCGCGATTCCCCACACGGCCACGGTAATGGATGCGTGCGAATGTTTTGCGCTGAACAAGTTTTTTGCCTTCCCGGTGGTGGATGCCGAGCGCCGCGTGGTGGGCGTGGTGGACGTGAGCCTGTTCACCGACGAGGTGTTCGACATCGCCGAGCGCGAGCAGATGGATGACGTGTTTGAAGCCATCGGCTTCCGCGTTTCCCAGGTGCGCGATGCCTCGCCGTTGCGGGCGTTCAAATTCCGTTTCCCGTGGCTGATGGCCACCGTCACCAGCGGCACGATGTGCGCGTTTCTGTCGCGCGCCTACGAGCTGACCCTGCAAAAAAGCATCGTGCTCGCCTTTTTCCTTACGCTCATTTTGGGGCTGGGCGAGAGCGTGAGCATTCAGTCGATGACCGTCACCATCCAGGCCTTGCGCACGGCGAAGCTGAGCTGGCGCTGGTTTTTCACCATGCTGCGCCGGGAAGGGGCCACGGCTGTGCTGCTCGGCGGCGGTTGCGGCCTGGTGGTCGCCCTGATCGTGCGGTTCGGTTACGGGCTGGTCATGCCCGCCGTGGTCATCGGCGCGAGCGTGCTCTTTTCCATTTGCACCGCCAGCCTAACCGGACTGGGGGTGCCCACATTGTTGCACGCTTTAAAACTGGATCCCAAAATCGCCGCCGGCCCGGTGACCCTGGCGCTGGCGGACGTACTGACCTTGCTGTTCTATTTCAGCCTGGCCAAATATTTCCTGTGAACGCCCCCCGTAGTCAACCCGGCGCGGTGGCTTGGAACGCCGGGGGATATGCCGCCAATTCCGCCGTGCAGTTGAGCTGGGCGCGCGAACTCATTGCGCGGCTGGTCTTGCGCGGTGACGAGCACGTGCTCGATGTCGGCTGCGGCGATGGCAAGATCACCGCTGAAATCGCCCGCGCCCTGCCGCGCGGTTCGGCCACCGGCACGGACGTGGCTCCGGAGATGATCGCTTTTGCGCAACAGACCTTTCCGACAACGTCAGTCCCGAACCTGAAATATCTGGTCGCTGATGCCCGTCACTTGGAGGTCGTGGACGCCACTGGCCACTGCTTTGACGTGGTTTTCTCCAACGCCGCCCTGCATTGGGTGGATGATCATTCCGCCTTTTTCCGGGGCGCGGCGGCGCTGCTCAAAACCGGCGGCCGCCTCGCGGTTTTCAGCGGGGGGCTGGGAAATGCCTGGGACGTGTTTCTTGCGCTGCGCCCGGAAATGCGCTCGCCCCGCTGGCGGGAATATTTCCGTCACCTGAAGAAACCATATTTTTTTAATCCGGTCACCGATTATGAAACGTGGCTGCCGTCAGCCGGGTTTCGCCTGGAGCGGCTGGAACTGGTTCCCAAAGACACTTGGTATGACGGTGCGGCTGGCCTCGCCACCTGGCTGCGCGTCACCTGGCTGCCGTATGTCCAGCGCGTGCCGGAGAATCTCCGCGAGGAATTCATCGCCGCCGTCACCCGCCGCTACCTGGCCGGCCATCCGGCCGATGAACAGGGCCGGGTCCATGTCCGGATGATGCGACTGGAAATTGCCGCCATTAAGATTTGAAATCCGGCCCGCCAGCCCGCACATTATTTCCCCAACATGAGCAACGCAAAGTTCACTGAAATCACCGGCTCCGTCGTCGCCCCGCAAGGCTTTCTCGCCAGCGGCGTTTTTTGCGACATCAAACGCCTGGGCACCGGCAAGGGCTCGAACAAAGGCCCGAAGCGCGACCTCGCCCTGCTGGTCTCTGAAGCCCCTGCAACGGTTGCCGGTTTGTTCACCACCAATCAGGTGTGCGCTGCGCCGGTGAAAGTGTGCGTGGAACGCATGAAGGCTGGTAACGCGCAGATGGTCGTCGTCAATTCCGGCAACGCCAACGCCTGCACCGGTCGCCAAGGCATGGCGGATGCGCGTGAAATGGTCGCCTTCGCCGAAAAAACGTTGGGTCTTTCCCGCAGCCTCGCGCTGGTCGGTTCCACCGGTCGCATTGGCGTGACCATGCCCATGCCGCAGGTGCGCGCCGGCATCACCGCCGCCGCCGAGTTGCTGGGGGCCACGGAGGAGCACGCGGCCAATGCCGCCGAAGCCATCATGACGAGCGACACCAAGCCCAAGCAGGTCGCCATTGAATTCAAGCTCGGCGGCCGCACCGTCCGCATCGGCGGCATGTGCAAGGGCGCCGGCATGATTCAGCCCGGCATGAGCCCCACCGGCGCGCGTCCGGCGGCGCTGCCGCACGGTGGGTTGCACGCCACCATGCTCGCCTTCCTCACCACCGACGCCGCCGTGGATGCCAAAGTGCTCCAGGCCGCTCTGACCGAGGCCGTGGCCAACAGTTTCAACCGCATTACCGTGGACGGCGACATGAGCACCAACGACACCGTGCTCGTGCTCGCCAACGGCCTCGCCGAAAACAAGAAGTTTAAGACCGGCAGCCCCGAGTTTAAAATCTTCCAGGCCGCGCTGAATCATGTTTGCCTTGAGCTGGCCAAGAAGATTGTCCGCGATGGCGAAGGCGTTCACCGCGTCGTCACCGTCCGCGTGAGCGGGGCGAAAACCATTCAAGATGCCGATGTGGCCGCCCGTGCCGTGGCCAACAGCGCCCTGGTGAAAACGAGCTGGCATGGCGGCGACCCCAACTGGGGCCGCATCATTGACGCCATCGGTTATTCGGCCGCCACCGTGGTGGAGGAGAAAATTGACATTGGTTACAGCGCCGTGGGTGGAAAGAAGATTTTGTGGAGCCTCAAGCGCGGCCAGCCGACCAAGGCCACCTTCAAGGAATTGTGTCTCGCAGTCGCACCGGACGAATTTGAACTGCACATCCGCCTGAACCTCGGCAAGGCTGAAGCAGTGATGTACGCCGCCGACCTAACCGAGGAGTACGTGGACTTTAACAAAGGTGATGTCGGCGATCCCGCTTCGCTGGGAGGTTAACCGTCTTTTATAAGTAGCAGCCGACGTGAGGGGGCTCTGAATAAATGAGCGGTATCGATGATTTTGAGCCTCCTCACGTCGGCTGCTACTTGATTAGTGATTTATTGGCGGGCTCCCTGCTGCCGGAGCTTGGCCGCGATAATCCCGGAGAAACCGTTTTGCATGGCGAAACTCAAGGGCGTGTCACCATCGCTGTTGGTGAAATTGACATTGGCGTGATGGCCCAGCAGAAATTCGACTTCTTCCCGGCAACCGTCGCGGACGGCCCAATGCAAAGGCGTCCAGCCGTCGTTGTTGGTGGCATTGACATTGGCCCCATGAGCCACCAGCAGGAGGGCCATTTCCCGGGAACAGCCCCAACCGGCCTGGTGGAGCGGAGTCCAGCCCAGATTGTCCCGCGCATTCACATCGGCGCCTTTGGCCAGCAGCATTTCGGCAATGGCGGTCTGTCCCTGGCGCGCGGCGTAATGCAAAGCGGTGGCGCCGGAACTGTTTCGGTTGGTGGCGGCACCCGGACGGTCGCATAAAACTTCGGCGATATCTTTGAGACCATATAACGCTGCGAGATCCAGGGCGGTGTTGCCACTGCTGTCTTCCTTGGAAATGGAACGGGGATGTTTCTTGAGCAGGAGCCGGACGGCCTCGGTGTCGCCCTGCTGGGTGGCGCTGAGAATGTCATTGTAACGGACCTTCGGATCATGCGCGCCGTGGGCCTGCAACAATTCAATCAGGCGGGGGCAGGAATAATCCATGGGCATGGTCAGCGGCGTGTGGCCTTGCAGATCCCGGGCATTGACATCGGCACCGTGGTTCAGCAGAAGGGTGGCCAGTTCCACGCCGCCGGTGCAGCGGGCGACGGCCAGATGCAGCGGCGTGTCACCGGCCCGGTTGGTGGCGTTGATCTCGGCGCCGTGGGCCAGCAACCATTCGGCGATATGTTCATCCACGTTGCGATCCGCCACCACGTGCAACGGAGTATTGCCATCGTTGTCCCGGGCATTGACCTGTCCGCCCCGGGCCAGGAGTAGTTTTGCCTGATCCAGATCGGCGTATTGGATGGCCATTTGGAAGGCGGTGTTACCGTCATTGTTGGTGGCGCCGACATTGGCCCCGGCGGCGAGCAGTTGCTTCGCGACCTCGAGTTGGTGGCATTGTACGGCGGTTTGCAAAGGGGTTTCACCCACGCCATTCCGGATATCCACGTCGGCATGGTTGGTGAGCAGCAAGGCGATCATGGCCACATTTCCGGCCTGTGCCGCCCATTGCAAGGGCGTGCCGCCGAGGGATATTCCGGAGATGCCGCCGGGGCCGCCGAAGGAAACGTCCTTGCCCTTCGTGTTGACGTCGGCCTGATGGGCGAGCAAAAATCTTGCCACGTCCAAATGGGCAAACTTCACCGCCAGCAGCAGCGGGGTGTTGCCGCGATCATCCCGCTGGGAAATCACGGCGGCATTGGTGGTGAGCAAGCGGGTGACTTGGGCGAGATCGCCCTTGGTGGCGGCATCATGAATTTCACCGCCGCTGACGGCAAAAGCGCCGGCCCAGGCAAACCCCAGAATGGCGATGCGGCGCAACGCCGGGGAACGGAGGATGAGTCCAGAAATCAGGTGCGTTTTCATGGCGGTTCCGGTTGAGCCGATGCTGCTCCTGGCGACGCATAACCGCAAGACGAAAGGGATGTTCCTAATGTTCAACCAGACGGCATATGTGCCGCCGGGGGGTTGGTCAAAGTTCTTCTGACCTGGTTCCCAGCCTGAAATGAAGTCTGAACCCCAAAAAAATGGTGCGCACGAGAGGACTTGAACCTCCACGCCTTACGGCACCAGATCCTAAGTCTGGCGTGTCTGCCATTCCACCACGCGCGCTTTATATTGATTCTATTGACTTTTATTGCTGTTCGGGTTCGCCGCCTTTTTGCTTTGCATCCCGCATTTGCATCCCGTGCAATCTTCTTGTGAGCACGACAGACGAAATACTTCAGGCGAAAACCAGGAAACGCGACGAACAGCTGTCCACAGACGGCAAGTGGCGGTCGTTTCCAAAAGTGCCGAACCTGCTGCAATACGTCAGCAGTGGCAATTACTATGGCCGAATCAAAGTCAGGGGCAAGCTCATTCGACAGAGCTTGGATAGGCTGTGTGTACCAAAGTCGCGCATGTGGTCCTTGAATACCAAGCGTTTGAGGGGACCGAGGCCACGTTGTTGAGATAAACGACAGAACATGGCGGAGGCGGCGGTGAGCCTAAACCGGTTGTGGAGACTCCCGCCCACCAGAACATCGCCAACACTGATAGGTGCTGGCGCGAAGCAGAAGGGCGTCGGTCAGCAGAACAGAGGACACGATTGCCCACAAATCGGTTATTTTATCGATAGGAAATCCTCCGGCCGTGGCCGGAGGTGACCGAGTTAACCGGGTCCGCGTGATATTGACGATCATTTAGCCGTTTCTGCCTGCGCGAGTTGCGACTGCCGGTCCAGCATTTCCCATCCACCGCCAAGGGATTTATAGAGCGCAATCAGATTGGCCGATATCGTGCGGTCACTTTGCACCAGCGCGTCCTGCGCCTGATAGAGCGAACGTTCGGCATCCAGTACATTGATGAAACCGGCCAAGCCGCTGGCATATAGCTGATTCGCCAGGCGCAACGATTCCTCGGTTGATTTGACTGCCGCCGCCAATTGCTGCCGCCGGATTTGCTCCTTGGCATAGGCCATCAGCGCGTTCTCGACGTCTTCAAAGGCCAGCAAGGCGGTTTGTTCGTAATTTGCCAGCGCCTGTTCCTGCCGGGCATTTTGTACTTTTATGTTCGCCCGGATGCGCCCGGCGTCAAAAATCCGCCATTGTACGGTGGGACCGACGGACCAAAAGCGGCTGCCGGATTTGAACCAGTCGTCGCCGCTGATGCCTTCAAAGCCGGCCAAACCGGTCAGATAGAATTTGGGGAACAAATCCGCTTTGGCCACGCCGATGTTCGCGGTCGCGGCGGCCAGTTGGCGCTCCGCCAGTGCCACGTCGGGTCGGCGCAACAACAATTCCGAAGGCAGTCCCACGGGCACGAGCGCCGGCGCGGCGGGAATGGGCGCGCCGGTTGCCAATTCGGTTTCCAGAGATTCAGGCGTTTGTCCGAGCAGAACCCCGAGCCGGTGAATGGACGCGGCGAGCGCCGTTTCCAGCGTCGGCACGGCGGCTCGCGTGGTGGAGAGCAGTGCGCTGACTTGTTGCACATCGAGGTCGCTGGTCAGGCCGTTGGTGAAACGGTTTTGCGTGATCGCCAGCGATTGTTCCTGCGCGCGGATGTTGTCGCGCGCGATGTCCAGCCGGCGCTGAAAGGCGCGCGCTTCCACATAGTTGCGCGCGACCTCGCCGAGGAGCGTGATAAAAACTTCGCGTTCGCCACATTGCGCGGCGGCGACTTGCGCCCTGGCCGACTCCGTGGCGCGGCGGGTGCCGCCAAAGATGTCAATTTCCCACGATGCATCAAAACCCGCCTGATAGACATTGTTTTCAAAGGCGCTGGAGGGTAGCGGCGGAAACGAGTTGATCACCGGCTGGTTTTGGCTTTGCCGCTGCCGCGCATAAGAGCCGGCGGCGTCCACGGTCGGCCAGAAATCGGCGGCGGTCATGCGGTAATGCGCACGCGCCTCGCGGATGCGCGCCTGGGCGATGCGCAAGTCGAGGTTGGAGCCGGCGGCGCGTTCGATCAACGAGTCGAGCTCGGCATCGTGAAAATTTTTCCACCAGGCCGCCGTCGCCGCGGCGGAATTGGTTTCGCCGCCGGCCAGAGGGTCACTCCAGCGGGGCGGGGCTTGGGTCGCGGGCGCGTGATAATCCGGGCCGACGCTTGGAATATTGGCGCAGCCGTCGGCGAGGAACGTCAGAAGCGCGAGGGTTGAATAAAGAAATGGTTTCATAATATTTGTCATCAGGGGGTTGAAGGGGTCAGGAGCGTACGCACTGCCATAAATCCACATAAAGCGCGGTTTCCGCGATTCCGTCAAATGCAGGACACACGGTCGCGCGAACGATATTGGCGGGATTGACGGCGCCGATGCCGCCGGCTTGCAGACGGAAGGGGATGGCCGGCAGGTCCAGCAAATGATTCCACAGGTGGCGCTTTTCCTGAACCGTTTCCGGGATGACCGTTTCCAGTTTCAGGCGCAGCATCCAGTCGCCAGCCGTGTGGATTTCCACGAGCATGACGTTTCTATTTTCCGCCGCGGCCGCACTTTCCAAGTCGGCGGGATTGAGCCGCGTCTCGTCGGTGATTTCCACCGCATCCACCCACCCGCTGGGCAGCGGCAGCGGCGGGGGCGAGGCGGTGTGCGCCAAAATCAGGTCAATGGCCCGCGTGGGAATGGCGCTGACGCTGTGGTGGGAAGCCAAGGTGAGCAAGGGCGGACTGAAGATGCGAGGCGAGACGAGCTGGCGGAGCGTTTTTGCGCCAAGTAGTCCGTCGGGCTGGCAGAACTGCGTGCGCGATCCGTTTTCGGTGCAAATGTCCAGGGTCAGGGCGAAGTTGGTGGTATTCATAAGTTTGGCTTTGACGTGTTTTTTTTAAATGAGTTCAGTGCATCATCACTTCTCTTTTGCCGTCGCCCTTTTTGAGCAGCAGGACCAGCGGGACGGACAAAAAGCAAACCAGCGCCAGCCAGCGGTATTCGTCCGCAAAGGCGAACATGTTGGAGTGCAGCAGCACGGATTTGTAAATGACGCCCAGCGTGCCGGGCGCCGCCTGCGCCGCGCCCATCGCGGGGGTCAGGGCGGCCTGTCCCATTTGCACCGCGTTCTGATAAGGCATATCAAACGGCGTCAGATGGGCGGTCATATAGGCCTGGTGCGCCAACGCCCCGCGCGAGACCATGGCAATGGCTACGGCGATGCCGATGCTGCCCGCCAGATTGCGCACCAGGGCGTAAAGCCCGGTGGCGTTGCCCATTTGTTCGTTGCGAACGGTGGCCAGGGCCACGGTCATCAACGGGACCATGGTGAAGGCCATGCCCATGCCTTGGATGAAGTTGGGCCAGAAAAAGTCGTGGTTGGAAATATCCAGATTGAAATCGCCCATCATCAGGGAGGCGACCGCGATCAGGATCATGCCCGGGCCAATCAGGAGACGGTCGTCCACTTTGCCCATCAGAATCCCCACCAGCGGCGTGAAGAGCAATACGCCCAGGCCGCGCGGCGCTTGGGCCAGTCCGCTGATGTAGGCGGTGTAGCCCATGAGGCTTCCCGCCATGAGCGGCTGCAAGTTCATGATGCCGTACAAGAGCAGAAAGACCATGCCGACGAGAATGCTGCAGGATAAAAAATTACGGTCGGCAAACACCCGCAAGTCGGCGAGCGGTTCGCGCGTCGTAAATTCCCTGACGACAAACGCGATGAACGCGACGACGGAAATCACCGAGAGCGTGCAGATAAAATTGGAGTTGAACCAGTCTTCATCCTGGCCCTTGTTCAGGACCGTTTGCAGCGTGCCCAGCCAGATCGCCAGGACGAGGAAGCCGAAGGCGTCAATGCGTCCGGGTTTCAGATCGCGGATGTATTGCGGGTCAAAGACGAATTGTTTGATCATCCACAGGGCGACCACACCGCAGGGGATGTTGATGTAAAAGATCCAGCGCCAGGAATAATTGTCGGTGAGCCAGCCGCCAATGACCGGTCCCACCACGGGCGCCACGACCACGCCCACGACGTAGGCCGCCATGGCCAGGCCCCGCTTGGCGGGCGGAAAACTCTCCATCAAAATGGCCTGCGAAATGGGCTGCAACGCGCCGCCGCCGGCACCCTGCACAATGGAAGCGAAGATCAGGAAGGACAGATTCGGCGCGGCCCCGCAAGCGAAGGAAGCCACGGTGAAAATGCCGACGCAGACCAGGAGAAACCGTTTGCGCCCGAATAACGCGGAAAACCACGCGGCGGCGGGCAGGATGATGGCATTCGAGATGAGATAGCCGGTCTGAATCCACGTCGCCTGGGAGATGGTGGCCGACAGGTTGCCCGCGATGTTATTCAGCGCGACGCTGACGACCGTGGTGTCGAGCACTTCGATGAAGGTCGGCAGAATCACCGCGAACGCGATGATCCACGGATTGATTTTAGGCTGGTTCAAATCGGCATTCATAATGCTGCTGGCAATAGATTTTTTTGGCCCGGTGATGATGATTACTTCACGCGCACTTTGGGCACCACGGACATGCCGGGGCCGAGGGCGAGATTGTCTTCGGGCAGGTCATCGAGAACGATTTTTACCGGCACGCGCTGCACCACCTTGATGTAGTTGCCGGTGGCGTTCTCCGGCGGGAACAGGCTGAAGCGGGCGCCGGCGCCGCTTTGAATGCTCTCCACGTGACCTTTGAAGGTGTGATCCGGATAGGCGTCCACGACGACCTCGACCGGCTGGCCGACGCGCATGTGTGTCAGTTGGATTTCCTTGAAGTTGGCGATGACCCAATAGCGGCGCGGCACAATCGCCATGAGCGCCTGGCCGGGCTGAATGTAAGCGCCCTGTTCCACGACGCGGCGCGTGACCCGGCCGGCTTCGGGCGCGGTGACTTGGGTGTAGGAAAGGTTCAACTCGGCCTGCCGGAGTCTGGCTTCGGCCTGTTGCACGGCGGCGCTGGCGGTTTCCACGCCCGCCTGGCTCAAGGTTACCTCCGCTTTGGCGGCTTTGGCTTGACTATGCGCCGCCGCCAAATTGGCGTCGGCCGTGCGCGCCTGGGAATGCGCCAGATCAAACGCGCTTTGGGAAACGGCGCGGCTCTCGACGGATTCGTAACGTTTGAGGTCATCTGCCGCGCGCTGATTTTCCGCGGCGGCGGCGACCACGGTCGCCTGCGCTTGCTCGACTTTGGCTTTGCTGGCGTTCACCTGGGCCTGCGCCTGGTCGACCCGGCTGCGGGCCGCCGCCAGATCGGCGCGGGCTTGCGCCAGGCTGGCCTCGTAATCGCGCGGATCAATTTTCAGGATCACATCGCCCTGATTGACCGCCTGGTTGTCCCGCACCAGCAATTCCGCGACGCGTCCCGGCACTTGTGATGCCATGGGTATGACATTGCCCTCGATAAAGGCGTTATCGGTGGATTCGTAGGGCAGGATGTACTGGAAATAATAAATGCCGGCGGCCAGCGCCACGAGCAGGATGGCCACGCCGGCGAGCGTTTGGTAAAGGCTTTTTCTGCCGCCGCCCGCCCCGTGGGGCGAACCTTTGGATTCTTCGTCGCCAATGAAACGGGGGCGCTGCAAAGTGGCTGGCTTCTCGCCGGCCGGCTGACTCGCGCCGGTGTCAACGGGCTTGGTGATGTTTGCTTCAGACGTATTGTCTTGATGGGTGTTCATGTCGTTGTTCGGTTTTAAATGTTTAAGGGGGGTGTCGTTATGTTTTTGGTTTTGCGTCGTATTTAAAGGTTGGCATCCAATATCTCCCGCTCCGCCGCTTCCGCTTTGAGGGCTCGCAGCGCACGGATTGTGAGAAATCGCGCCAGCGTCCGGGTTGACGGTGTGACGTTCAATTGAGTCAGGGGATGTCGCGGATTTTCTCCGGTCAATGAATAAAAGACACACTCGCCAATGAGTGTGAACACATGAAGCCGGACGGCCTCGCTCCCGGTTTGCGCTCCGGTCAAATCTTGCAGCGCGGCCTGGAGCAAAACAAAATCCAGCTCCAGTCGTGAGGCCGCGTAGCTCTGTGCCTGGTCGGCGTGATCTGTCAATTCGCGTGCCAGGAGTTTTGCGATCCAGGCACGCCGGGCGCCAAGCCGACGCAACAACGACTCGGTAAGCGCCAGCAATCGCTGACCGGGAGGCAGATTGGCAGGGGTGTTAAATTCCAGGGCCGGATCGGAAAGCTGCCGGCCGGCTTCCATCAGCACGGACTGGTAAAGCCCTTCCTTGCTCTGAAAATGATAACAGACGCCGGCCACGTTGGTGCCGGCCCGCTTGCAGATTTCACGAAGATGGGTTCCGTGAAAACCCGCCTCGGCGAATAACTCGCAGGCGGCCTCAAGAACCCGGTCGCGGTTGGATGACGGCACACCTGCAAGGCTCTGCTGCCGCCCTTCCGATTCGCGACCGATTGTCCGATTACGTTCAAATTGCATTCGCCGGTAAGTAAAGCAATCGGCTTGCCAACTGTCTTAATATTGGTAATGCTCTGTTATGCAGATGCTTGCGAAGTTTTATGCGGTTACATTGCGCGGTCCGGTTTTTGACCGTGCAAAAAACATTCGTCCGTTTTGGAACGAATGGGCGCGCGGCGAACGGCGGGAATGCCGGCGCAATTTGCCGATGGACCACTCTGGAACGGACAGCGCAGGCGGTCGATGACAGCTTAGGAGGCTGGTTTTTCCGGCTTCTTCAAATTCCACTTTTTCATTTTGGCAAGCAGCGTGGTGGGCTTGATCCCAAAAAGTTCCGCCGCGCCATCGGGCCCCTTGATTTTCCAGTTGGCGGTTTCCAATGCCAGCAGGAGATTGTCGCGCTCAATGCGTTGGAGTTCCGGCTTGGAAAGGAATTGGTGCGGGGAAACTTTGCCTTTCGCTTGATCGGATTGAGGAGTGCCGCAGACGGCAGATGTCGCGGGCCCGGCAATGGGCAGGTCGAATTCCAAAACGCCGCCGCGCGCCAGAATCACGGCGCGTTCAATCACGTTGCGCAACTCCCGGACGTTGCCGGGCCAGTCGTAATTCTGGAGTTTGCTCAGCGCCGCCCCGGTCAGCCGCGGTTTGGCGCATTTCAGTTCCCGGGTCGAGAGTTCGACAAAATGTTTTGCCAGCAACGGAATATCATCCAGGCGTTCCCGCAGCGGCGGAACTTGAACGGGAAAAACATTAAGCCGGTAGAACAGATCTTCCCGGAACCGGCCGGCGGCCGCCTCTTTCTTCAAATCGCGATTGGTTGCGGCCACGATGCGCACGTCGGCCCGGCGGGTCCGATCGTCGCCGACCCGTTCATACCGCTTTTCCTGAAGCACCCGCAGCAGCTTGCTTTGAATGTCCGGCGGAATTTCCCCCACTTCATCCAGTAAAATGGTTCCGCCTTCCGCCGTCTCAAATCTGCCGGCACGATCTTTGACCGCGCCCGTGAAGGATCCGCGCACGTGGCCGAATAATTCGCTTTCAAACAAATCACGGGGAATGGAGGCGCAATTCACCCGGACCAACGGGCCGTCTTTGCGTTGGCTGCGGCGGTGAATTTCGTGCGCCACCAATTCCTTGCCGGTGCCGGTCTCGCCAAGAATGAGCACGGAAGCTTCGGTCGGCGCCACCATGTCAATCTGGCTGACAATGTGCGTCAACGCGCCGCTTTGGCCGACGAGATCGCCGAAAGCTTTGGCCTGTTCCACTTCTTCCTGAAGATAGTTGTTATGCAGCTCCAGTTGTGCTTTAAGATGCTGGATCTCATCAAATGCCTGGGCGTGGGCCAGGGCCGCGCCGACGTGATCCGCAAAGACGCGTCCCCACGGCGTGAATGACTCCGGCAGGACTTCACTGGCAAAACCCACCAACGCTCCGAGAACCTCCCCTTTAAATTCAATCGGTCGGATTCCGCATTCCAGGATGCGTTCATCCCTCAGCCACTCAAATCCGGCGGCGACCACCGGCTGCTGGCCGATGCTTTTTAGCTCGTTCAACTGGGCGGTGGTGACGGCTTCTCCCAGCGGGCCGTAGTTCAACGGCATGCGCGCATTAAGATCCTCGTAAGGCGGCGGTTCATTGGCAGGACTTGGAAGCGACCGGCCTCTGCCGGCAACCAGATGCAGGCAGCGGGACTGGTCGGCACATTCGGACCGGTACCGGCAGGTCGCACACATGTCGCCTTTTTTAATCAGCCAGATCTGGCAGATCACAAATTCGGTCCGCTCCACCGCACGTTCGACCACTTTCTTCAGGATCAACTCGACGGATCGCGTTTGCGCAATCTCCAAGAGTAACTGCACCCCAAAATGCTGATCGAACCGCTTGTCACTAGTTGGCTGCATGGCAATGTGATACTGTCAAAAACCGCGCAGATTGCAACCGTAAGGACGATTTTTTGGCCGGGTTCAATTTTATGACCGCCGCATGGTTTTTTCCGGCGATGCAGAAAATCCTTTCTATAAGCGCATTATCACTCCCTCGTCCGGTTGGCACGCGCCTTGCTTTTTACAATTCGCCACAGCCGATAAATGAATACTGTAAATGAACCCAAGCTGGTCGCCATCGCGGCCCAAAACTTCAAAGCGGAAGTTTTGGAATCGAAGCTGCCCGTGCTGGTTGAATTCTGGACCGGTTGGAGCCAGCCGTGTCAGATCTCCCATTCCGTGCTTCAATCCGTGGCCGGCGATCTCGCCGGAAAAATCAAGGTCGTGAAAATAAACGCGGACGACAGTCTCGAACTAAGTCTGGCATACGAAATTCAGTCCATTCCCACGCTGATTTATTTTGTCGATGGCAAGCCCCGCTTTCGCATCGTCGGCACCGCCAGCAAGGAGGCGATTCTGGCCAAACTCAAAGCCCTTTCCCAATGAACCTTCCGCCAAACCAATAGGCATGAATACAATTTTAATTGAAGACTGGCATGCGCCTGAATTTCGGGTGAGAATCAACGCCATTCAAAATTGGCCGGAGCGGAACGGCCCGCGCCAATCGAGCTTCACCCCAACCTGCCGCCCAATTCATTGCCGGGCGCGATTCGCCCTGTCCCGCCTTCGGTTTCATTGCAACACCAAGTTCTACCCGGCACTCGCTCATCACCTCTTTTGAAATCACCCTGGATTATAATCTATGCGCGTCATCATACCATGCACGGGCTTTTTTCCGGCCCGGTTATCCGCGCTAAAAAGGAGCCCGGTCTTTTTGCCGGTCAGGCCTTCAAAACCATCAAATGTAAATATTAATATGACCGCCGCAGCCATCGATCTCACAGTTGCACTCCGATCCGCGAACGGATCGACCGGGGAATTTTAAGGCGCCATGAGTTTGAAATATTCATCACTGCTCCTGGCATTGGCACTGCTGGCCGGCGGGTGCGCCCATCATTCCGCCAACGCCCCATTGCAGACGACCGACGCCCGGGGAGGCTACCGCTTTCAGAATGCCACAGCGCAGACAAATGCCGATGATTTGTTGCTGCTGCTTGCGTTCTCCGGGGGCGGGACGCGCGCCGCCGCCCTGGCTTACGGCGCGCTCGAAGAACTGAGGAAAACGGAAGTGGGCCAGCCCGACGGCCGACACCCGCTCCTGAACGATGTGAATCTGATTTCCGCCGTGTCCGGCGGCAGCTTCACCGCCGCCTGCTACGCGCTTTGGGGCGACCGCATTTTCACTGATTTTGAACCGTACTTCCTGAAAAAGAAGGTCCAGACCGGGCTGTTTCTCCGGACGCTGGAGCCGTGGAACCAAATCCGCATGGCCTCGCCGAAATTCGGGCGGAGCGACCTGGCGGCGGAGTATTACGATCATCTGCTTTTCAAGGGGGCGACCTTTGCGGATTTGGCCTCCCGGGCCGGCCGGCCATTTCTAAGCATCAATGCCACCGATCTTGGTTCGGGCGCGCGGTTTGAATTTACCCAGGATGAGTTTGACCTGCTGCACTCCGACCTGGCGAGCTTTCCCATTTCCCGCGCCGTGGCCGCCTCCTCGGCGTTCCCGGTGCTGCTGTCGCCGGTGGTGCTCAAGAACTATTCTGCGGGGCAATCGCAACCCGAACCGGAATGGGTTCAGGAGATCATGCGTGATCCGGCGTCATCAAGCCGGCTGCGTTACGTGGCGGCCAAGGCGGCGTCCTACGCGGACGGGCGCCGGCGGTTCATCCACTTGCTCGACGGCGGCCTGTCCGACGATCTCGGATTGCGGGGTATCCTCGACCGGGCCATCGCCCGCGAACAGTCCTCGCATATGCCCGGCGTACCCTGGCAAATGCCCCGCCGCGTCGCCTTGGTGGTCGTTGACGCGCACACGGACAAAGACTACGGCTGGGACGCCCAAGACCGCCCGCTGCTTGGCCGGAAAGCGCTGCTCGGCTCCATTGGCCAGGCGGTGGTGAGCCGTTATTCCTTCGAAACCATTGAATTGTTCCGGGAAGCCATGGCGCGCCTTTCCCGTGAGCGGACCGGCCCGGAGGGTTCGTCCTCGCCTCCCGTCAACACCTATGTGATCGAGTTGCATTTCAATGAACTGCCCGACCCGGCCGAGCGCCGCTTCTTCAACGCCGTGCCCACGTCCCTCGAACTGGCCCCGGATACGGTGGACCGTTTGCGGCGGCTGGCCGCCCGCGAACTGGCCGACAATCCGGAATATGGCCGGCTGGTGGCCGACCTGCGGAACCAGCCGGGCAAACCCGGTTTGCCAACCCGTCCCTCGCTCGCCGCCGCGCAAGTTGCAACACCCGCCGCAAAACCATGAACCACCCCCCCATGAAAAGCAGACCCGAAACCATGCCATCGCCCGTCAAACCTTACGCCGGCGGGCCGGTCAAATTATCCGGCAACCCCAACGCGCTCTATGAACGGCACGTTGCGTTTGACCAAGTCGTCGCGGAAACGGAAACCACCGCCCGCGACAAATTTGAAGCCATCGCGCGTTCCGTGCGCGATCTGCTTTCGCAACGCTGGCTGAAAACCGAGCGGCATTACCAGCAACACAACGCCAAACGCGTTTATTACCTCTCGATGGAATTTTTGATCGGCCGCGCCCTGGCCAACAACATCGCCAATCTCCGAATTGACCCGGAAGCGCAACAATTCGTCGAGCAGCACGCGCTTGATCCGCTCCAGATCATCGAGCAGGAGCCGGACGCCGGCCTCGGCAACGGCGGTTTGGGCCGGCTGGCGGCGTGTTTTCTGGATTCGATGGCGACCCTCGGCATTGCCGGCATGGGCTATGGCCTGCGCTATGACTACGGCATTTTCCGGCAAAGCATCCGGGACGGCTGGCAGGCCGAACAGCCCGACCACTGGCTCGCCCGGCCCGATCCGTGGGAAGTGGCGCGGCCCAACGAAGCCGTGGAAGTGAAGCTCAACGTGTCGTTCGAAATTCGCAACGGCACGCTGTGCGTGGTCCATGGCCGCCCGTCCTCGCTGATCGGCATTCCCCATGACCGGCCCGTGGTCGGCTATGGCGGCAAAACCATCAACACCTTGCGCCTGTGGGCGGCCAAAGCGCCAAACTCCTTCGACTTCGCCCAATTCAGCAGCGGCGATTTCGTCGGCGCGCTGGCTGAAACGCTCACCGCCGAAACCTTCACGCGCGTTTTGTACCCGGACGACCACACAACGGAAGGCAAAGGCCTGCGTTTCCTGCAGGAATACTTTCTGGTCGCGTGCTCGCTGGCCGACCTGATCCGCCGCTTCCGCGCCGCCGGCAACGACTGGTCCGCGCTGCCCGACAAGGCCGCCATCCAGCTCAACGACACGCATCCCGCCATCGCGGTGCCGGAGTTGATGCGGCTGCTGCTGGACGAGGCGAAACTGAGTTGGCCGGACGCCTGGACGCTCACGCAACGCACGCTGGCTTACACAAATCACACCCTGTTGCCCGAAGCGCTGGAGAAATGGCCGGTGCAGTGGTTCCAGGATTTGCTGCCGCGCCAGCTCGAAATCATTTACGAAATCAACCGCCGGTTCCTGGATGAAGTGCGCCTGCGGTCGCCCGGCGACGAAGGCCGCATCGCGCGCGTCAGCCTCATTGAAGAAGGCGCGTGCCGGCAAGTCCGCATGGCGCACCTCGCCATCGTCGGCTCCCACAGCACCAACGGCGTGGCCGCGCTGCATTCCGAACTGCTCAAGCAGCGGGTGGTGGCGGATTTTGCGGCAATGTATCCCGAACGGTTCAACAACAAAACCAACGGCGTCACCCCGCGCCGCTGGCTGTTGCTGGCCAACCCCTCGCTGGCGGCGGTCATCACCGAAGCCATCGGCGACGGATGGATTGCCGACCTCGCGCAACTGGAAAAATTGAAACCGCTCGCCGGCGACCGCGCGTTTGGCGCCGCCGTGACCGCCGCCAAACGCCACGCCAAGCTGCGCTTCATTGACTGGCTTGGCCGGCCCGGAATTGATCCCGACACGATTTTCGACTCGCAAATCAAGCGCATCCACGAATACAAACGGCAGCTCTTGAACGCGCTGCACGTCGTGGTGCTCTACCACCGCCTGCGCGAAAACCCGCGGCTCGACGTGCCGCCGCGCACCTTCTTCTTCGCCGGCAAGGCCGCGCCCGCCTACCACTTTGCCAAGCTGGTCATTAAATTCATCAACAACCTCGCCGGCACGCTTGATGGCGATCCGGCCAGCCAGGGCCGCCTCAAGGTCGTCTTCGTGCCGGACTACCGCGTCTCCGTGGCCGAGTATCTGGTTCCCGCCAGCGATGTGTCCGAGCAGATCTCGACGGCCGGGTACGAAGCGAGCGGCACCAGCAACATGAAATTCATGATGAACGGCGCGCTGACCATCGGCACGCGCGACGGGGCCACCATTGAAATGGCCGAAGCCGCCGGCGAAGACAACTTTTTCCTGTTCGGCCTGAACGCGGAAGAGGTCGAGGGCGGCCGCGGCTGGTATAACCCGCGCTGGCACTATGAGAACGAACCCGAAACCCGCGCCGCGCTCGACCTGATCGCCGGCAATCATTTCAGCCGGAACGAACCCGGCATCTTCAAGCCCATCCTTGATGCGCTGCTGCAATACGGCGACCACTACCGGCATCTGGCCGACCTCGCCGGTTATGCCCAGGCCCAGCAACGGCTGGGGGAATTGTATGCCGACCAGCCGGCCTGGACGCGCAAGACCATCCTGAACCTCGCCGCCTCCGGCCGGTTTTCCAGCGATCGGACCGTTGCCGAGTATGCGCGGGAAATCTGGCGCGCCGAACCATTTTTGAACAAACAACCATGAACACATCCTTGCACCCCTTCAAACGAATTGCCATCAACACCGGCGGCGGCGACGCGCCGGGACTGAATGCCGTCATCCATGCGGCCGTCCATGCCGCCCACACCCACGGCTGGGAAATCCACGGCATCTTGGACGGACTCGACGGCTTGCTCCATCCCGAAAACTATCCCGACGGCGGGGTGATCAAACTGACGCGCCCCTTCGTACGCAACATCGCGCACCTCGGCGGCACCATTCTGGGCACCAGCAATCACGGCAATCCCTTCAAAACGCGCGTGCCGCAGCCGGATGGTTCGTTCACGGAAATTGACCGCAGCGACGAAGTGGTGCGCCGCTTCCGGGAACACCGACTCGACGCGCTCATTGCTGTCGGCGGCGACGGGTCGCTCAATATCGCGCACGACTTGAACAAAAAGGGGCTGCGCGTCATCGGCGTGCCCAAGACCATTGACAACGACCTGGAATGCACGATGACCACGTTCGGCTTCGACAGCGCCGTGTCCTTTGCGACCGAGTGCATTGACCGCCTGCATTTCACCGCCGAATCGCACCGGCGGGTGATGGTGGTGGAAGTAATGGGCCGGTATGCGGGGTGGCTGGCGTTGCGGGCCGGCATCGCCGGCCGCGCGGATGCGATCCTGATTCCGGAAATCCCTTACGACATCGCCAAAATCGCCGCGCACATCAAACGCAAGACCTCAAGCCGCGACCGGCAATACGCCATCGTCGTTGTAGCCGAAGGCGCGAAGCCCCTCGGCGGCGGAGTAACCTTGAAGGAAGCGGCCAGCGCCGGCCATGCCGAACGACTCGGCGGCGTGGGCGAAATCGTGGCCGACCGGTTGCAGAAATTGACCGGCAAGGAATCGCGCACGGTGGTGCTCGGCCATCTGTTGCGCGGCGGCCAGCCGACTTCGCTCGACCGCTCGCTGGGATTGAACTTTGGCGCGGCCGCGGTGCGCGCCCTGGCTGAAGGTCACGACGGCGTGATGGTGGCCCTCAACCCGCCGCGCATTGATTACGTTCCGCTGCGGGTGGCGACGGCCAAGCTCAAGCTCGTTTCCCCGGACGACTACGGCGTAATGACCGCGCGCACATTGGACATTTCATTTGGCGAGTGATGCGTTTCAGCCGGCATATTTTTCGCGCCGCCACGGCGGTCTCGTCGTTGGGGTGGTCTCGGGCGGTTGCCGGTGCTACCGGAATGATACCGAGGCTTGCCCCATTCGTCGCAAATCAGGCCCGCGGGTCCGAACATAATATTGAACGTTCAATATTCCAACCCGCGCAACCGGGCGGTGATTGTAATGTTAATTGCTTGATTCTAGCGGGTTGCCGGGCCGGTTGGCCGGTTGGCATGGTTATTGCCACAGTGATTACTTGTCTGGGTGGAATGCAAAATTATGAATGCTGAACAAGTCCGGGTAGTTGAGAGCGGCGAGGCCAACTTTGAAGCGGATGTGCTGCAAGCCGACCAAGCCACACTGGTGGTGTTTTGGGCGCCGTGGAGTCGGCCGTGTCAGGCCATCCAGCCGGTGTTGGGCGAGTTGGCGCATGCTTGCGCGGAAACTTCCAAAGTGGTCCGGGTCAATCTGGACGAGCATCCCGGTCTGGGCCGGCGATATGAAATTGATTTCATTCCCACGTGGGTTTGTTTTGTGGCTGGCAACGAACGGGCGCGCGCCGTCGGCCCGCTCAGCAAAGAGGCGATCCTTTCCAAAATGTTGTCCCAGGCCGGGCCGAACCGGACCGGCCATGCGTTCCAATGCGGTGAAAATCAAGCATGATACGATTATGAAAAATACCATGAAAAGCGGCAGACTTCACACCTACCAGCGCAGCAGCGCGCGCCCGACTGACGGGGCCGGTTTACCGGCGAACCCGTTGCGGCCCGCGCCTGCGGCGGAGCAAATCCGGCAACGGGCTTATGATATCCATCAGGCCCGCGGCGGCGGCCCGGGCCATGAACTGGACGACTGGCTCCAGGCGGAACAGGAACTGAAACAGGCACGCGGAAACTGAACCGCGCCCCGCCGCCGGGCGAATCGGCGCGGGGAATCGAAATTCATATTGGAGAATCAACATGTCCTACTTCATCAATCCGGTCGAAGCCGACCAGTGTATTTTTCTTGAATACGAGGGCACGGTGCCGCCCAGGCAGGTCATCGCCGCCCGGGACAGCGCGGCCGGACTGCTGGCCGCCCGGCGGTGGAACCGGATTGTGGCGGACATCACGGAGATCCGCACCCTGCCGCTGACGCGGGAATTTTTTATCCTGTATGTCCTGGTCCGCGGTCTGGCCCGTAAAATACCGCCGAGCGCCCGGGTGGCGCTGGTGATCCGACCGGAACAAGAACTGCAGGCGCGGTTCATTGAGAGTGTCGCCCGCAAGGACGGGGTGTTTCTGACCTGCTTTTTCGATCCCGAAGCCGCCACCGCCTGGGTGAAAGGGATGAATTCGCCGGACGCGAAGCTGGCAACCACAGGAGCTCCGCCATGAACACGAACCAGGCCGCCATCCGTCCGCCGGCTCACAGTAATAACCATTTTGGAAAGTGCCCGTGTGCTATCCGATGCCCTGGGTGTCCACATTGCCGGGGAACCTCGGCCGTTCCTCCGGACCAGTCGTTTGCCCGGTCGGCCTTCGCATCGGCGGGCGCTTTCCATACGCCTGATCCGGAATCGCGGACGAATTTGCCGGCGCCGTCAACTCCGAACCCCAACAGCTTATGACCTCAATCCACAATGATCTCACTCTGGACATCCGCTCCGAAGACGGATCGGACACGCAATACTTTCAGGACGACGAAAACGCCATCTGCAAAGTATTCGACGAACTGGCCTCGCCCAAGCTGTTCAGCCAGCCGCTGCTCACGCTGACATCGCAACAAAGTGTTAGCGCCATTCCCAGCCGGACGATTGCCCTGATCCTGGCCCGCACGCCGAATCCGCCGCCGCTGCGCCTGCCGTTGGGCTGGCTGGATTTCGTGGAAATTGGCATTGAGGCGTTCCATGACCAAACCCCGCCCATCGTAACCGGAGTGGCCGAACCCGCCGGACTGCCCGGGGAACCGGCGCGGCTGAATTCCCTGGTGGAAATCCACACGGTCGGCGACTGGCGGATCACCTTGAAGCTGCAGACCGCAGTCCAGGCCACGATTCCGGAACAGCGCCGGACGTTTGCGCAACTGGTCAACCTGCCGGTGCTCTCGTTCCGGCTGGAAGAGGGCGGCCTGGGATTCATCAATTCCGGCAAAATCACCCGGGTGACTATTTTTCCGGCGATCGCCGGGATGACGGATGTCGGCCTGCCGGCGAACCTGCTGCGATGCGTGCGCGCCTGAAAACCAACTTTTAAAACAGAACTCAGCCCGCGCCGGTCGTGCAGTCATGCCCCCGGCCAACCATCCCCATTTAACCCTGGACCCAATTCATGAACCCTTTGAAAACCGCTTCCGGAAAAACCGTTCGCGCCCTGACGCTGATGCTGCCGCTGTGGCTCATCCTGCCCAACCCCGGTCTCGGAGCGGGCGAACCGGCGCCGGCCGGGACGCAACCGTTGGCCTCGGGGCAGATGCCTTATTTCGACGCGGTGCCCGACCCGCTGGAGGGGCTCAATCGCTGCACCTGGAAATTCAACGAGTATCTGTTCCGGGGAATTATTTATCCGCTGAGTTTAGGCTATGATTTGGCGGTGCCGCATCCAATGCGGACCATGATCACGCATGGCGGTCACAACCTGACTTATCCCGCCCGGCTGTTCAACAGTTGTTGCCAGGGGAAATGGGCGGGCGCGTGGGAGGAGACCAAGCGGTTCGGCGCCAATTCCACGGCGGGTCTGGGCGGACTGTTTGATCCGGCCACGCGGTGGCATATCGGACATTCCGAGGAGGATTTCGGCGAGACCCTGGGCCATTATCATAACGGGCCGGGGTTCTATCTGGTGCTGCCGCTGCTGGGGCCGTGCAATGGCCGTGACGCCGCCGGCAAGGTGGTGGACACGCCGCTGGACCCGGCGTTTTGGGTTGGCTGCGCCTATCCGCATGAAATCTGGCCGGAGGGCATCCGGCCGGGCATCGGTTTCAACAACCTTAGCGGCGGCGCCCGCGACGACCTGCGCCAGCTCGATTCGCTGGTTGACCCTTATCAGGCGCTGCGCACCCTGTATTCGTTGAACCGTCAGCGGCTGATCCTGGACTACCAGCCCAATTACAACGGTCAATTCAACCCGGACCCGACGATTCGCGCCGTGCTGTTCAAGCCGGCCGACGCAAATTTTGCGGACCGGGCGGTCACCCGCAAAGTCTTCATCCCGGCCACGGGAAAGAAATTGCCTTACTCCTGCTGGATGCAATCCAAGCCGGCACCGCTGGTTTGCTATATTCCCGGGTTGGGGGCGTGGCGGCTGGACCGTTCCACGGTGGCTTATGCGGACATGTTGTACCGGCACGGCTATTCGGTGGTTACATTGGCCAACCCGTTTCAGCCGGAGTTCATGGAAGCAGCCTCAACCGTGGCGCTGCCGGGTTACGCCCCGGCGGACTGCGCCGATTTGGAAAACGCCCTCAAACTGATCCTGGCGGATCTGCGCCGGCAAAACGGCGACCGGATCACCGGCGCCAGCCTGACCGGTGTCTCGCACGGCGCTTATTTCACGCTGATGATCGCCGCGCACGCCGCCGCCGGGCGGACGGGCGGACTGGCTTTTGACCGTTACGTGGCGGTCAATCCGCCCGCGCAACTGGCCTGCGGCGCGCAACGTCTCGACGAGTTGTTTGACGCCCCGCTGGCCTGGCCGGCGGCGGAGCGGCGGCAGCGGATGGAGACGGCCATCTACAAGGCATTGTATTTTACCGAGAACGGGCTGGATGTGTCGGGTGACATTCCGCTGACGCGCACCGAGTCCGACTTTCTGATCGGCCTGACCTTCCGGTACACGCTGATGAACGTGATCGTGGACAGCCAGCGGCGGAACAATCTGGGCGTGCTGAAAACCGACCCGTCCCGGTGGGCGCGCCAGGATTCGATCCGTGAAATCCGGCAGATCAACTACGCCGATTATACCGGCCGGTTTCTGCTGCCTTACCTGATCAAAACCGGCCGGGTGGCCACGCGCGAGGAGTTGGTGGCGGAAACCGACCTGACGCAAAACACGGAGTGGCTCCGCGCCAATCCGAAAATCCGCGTTCAAATCTGCGAGGATGATTTTCTGCTGCAACCGGCGGATCTGGCCTGGTTCCGCACCACCTTTGCCGGCCGCCTGACCGATTACCCGGTGGGCGGGCATCTCGGCAACCTGCATCTGCCCGCCGTCCAGGAAACATTGGTCCATTTGTTTCCGGACCCGGCAAAAGAGGGACATTCCGCACAGTAAAACAACTCAATCATAATTCCCGTCATGTCGTATTTCATGCATCCGGTGGAAGAAGATCAGTATGTGTTTGTGGCTTGCGAGGGGGCGATGTCCGGCACGGAGGCCGAATCCACCCGGCAGGATGTGAAGGCGCTGCTGGGGCGGCGCCGATGGAGCCGGGTGCTGGTCGATTTGACCCACCTGCAATTTCACCCCACGGCGGTGGCGGTGTTGGAATTATCCGAAAATTTGTGCTTTGACCTGCCGCTGGAAACCAGGATGGCGCTCTTGGTCAACGCGGATCAGACCAAATGCCGGCGGGTGGTCGAACAAATGGCGCGAAACCGGGGCGTCACGCTGGCCTGTTTTACCGAGGCCGGGGCGGCGGTGGACTGGGTCAAGGCCCGGCCCGGAAAATGAAGGCCAACGCCGGATTGCAAAGCGATTAAACAATATGAAAACCAAACAAATCATCAAGAAAGCCCGGGGCTTCACCCAACCGTACCGGGTTGAAAAAGGCCGGCATTTTCGTTTGAAAGACATTGACCCCGGCGACACGATGGGATTTGGCGACGAGGCGCGGCCCCAGGCCCAGGAGTTGCTGGCCAGGGGCATCCCGCTACTGGCCGAATTGCAGGACCGGCTCTATGCGCACAACCAATGGGGGTTGCTGCTGATCTTCCAGGCCATGGATGCCGCCGGCAAGGACGGGGCCATCAAACATGTCATGTCCGGCGTCAATCCCCAAGGCTGCCGGGTCAGCTCATTCAAGACCCCTACGCCGGCGGAACTGGATCATGACTATCTCTGGCGCTGCGCGCAAGCCCTCCCGGCACGCGGGCAGATCGGCATTTTCAACCGCAGCTATTATGAGGATGTGCTGGTGGTGCGGGTTCACCCCGAACTGCTGGCCCGGCAGAAAATACCGCCGGCACTGGTCACCAAACACATCTGGAAAGAACGGTTTGAGGACATCCGCGCCTTTGAGCGTTATTTGGGACGGAACGGCGTGGTGGTGTGCAAGTTTTTTCTCCACGTCTCCAAGCAAGAGCAGAAGCGGAGGTTTCTGGAGCGAATCAACAACCCGGAGAAAAACTGGAAGTTTTCCGCCAACGACGCGGCCGAACGCGAACATTGGAATGACTACCAGCAGGCTTATGAAGACATGATTCGCCACACCGCCACCCCCGAGGCGCCCTGGCACGTGGTGCCGGCCGACAACAAATGGTTTACCCGGGTGGTGGTGGCGGCGGCGATCATTGAAACCCTGGCCGCCCTCGACCTTAAATATCCCGAAGTTGGCCGGACAAAATTGAAAGAACTCGCCGCCGCCAAGGCGGCGCTAGTGAAGTAAAACCCCGCCAACCGCCGCGAAAAACCAGTTTGGAAAAGTCCTCTCTGCAAATGAAAAAGGCACAGCCACTGTTGAATCAAAGACGCCTCGGGAAAGCGGCCGGGGTGGCCGCCGGAACCAGGAAGCGCATCCTGGACTCGGCCGAGCGGCTGTTTGCCGAACGCGGGTTTGAGGCGACTTCCATCCGGGACATTATCGGCGCGGCGGGAGTCAACATCGGGGCCATCAACTATCATTTTGGCACCAAACAGCAATTGATCGCCGCGATATTCTGCCGCCGGGTGGAACCGGTAAACCGGCGCCGGCTGGCCTTGCTGGCCGGCCTGAAACCAAAGACCGGCGGCCAACCGCCGACGGTGGAAGCCCTGCTGGAAGCCCTGATCCGGCCGGCGGTGGAATGCGGCTTTGACCGGGCGGATGGCGGCGAAACGTTCCTGCGGCTCACGGGCCGCTTTTACAGCGAGACGAATGTCGAAATTGACCGGCTGCTTCACGCCAATTTTCAACCCATCATGTCCCGCTTTACGGCGGCCCTGCTCCGGGTGTCGCCGCAACTCTCCCGCCAAGAACTGTGGTGGCGGCTCAAATTCACCTTTGGCGCGTTGCACCATGTGCTGCTGACCCTGAACTGTCAGGACGGGTGGGGGCGGAAATTGAACCGGCGGCGGGAGGGGGAGGAACTCACGCGGCGGATCGTCCGGTTTGCCGCCGCCGGCCTCAGGTCTCCGGTCGTTTCAATCCCCATTTCTTCATCCGTTGCAGCAAGGTCGTCGGCTTCACTCCGAGCAGTTCCGCCACGCCGTCCGGTCCTTTGATTTTCCAGCCGGTTTTATCCAGGGCCGCGAGCAGGTTTTCGCGCTCCCGCCGCTGCATTTCCGCCTCCGTTAATATTTCACGGTCCGGCCCGTCTTCCCGCGCCGGCTTCGGCACCGTCGGACCGGGCGCGGAATCGGTCACCGGCAGATCGAAGTGCAGCGGGCCGCCGCAAGCCAGGATGACCGCGCGTTCAATGACGTTGCGCAACTCCCGGATGTTGCCGGGCCAGTCGTAATTCTCCAGGCACGCGATCGCCGCGCGGGTCAGCCGGGGTGGGGCGCAGCGCAATTCCTTCACGGACAGATCCACGAAATATTTCGCCAGGAGCGGGATGTCGTCCTTGCGCTCCTTCAACTTGGTCACGTGAATGGGAAATACGTGAAGCCGGTAATACAGGTCTTCCCGGAACCGGCCGGCGGCCACCTCTTTTTTCAAGTCCCGGTTGGTGGCGGCCACAATGCGGACATCGGCATGGCGGGTGCGGTCTTCGCCCACGCGCTCGTAGTTTTTTTCCTGCAACGCCCGCAGCAGTTTGCCCTGCAATTCCAGGGGCACCTCGCCGATTTCATCGAGGAACAGGGTGCCGCCTTCGGCCGCCTCAAACCGGCCGGCGCGGTCTTTGATCGCGCCGGTGAAAGCCCCTTTGGCATGGCCGAAAAATTCGCTTTCATACAAGTCCTTGGGAATGGACGCGCAGTTGACCCGGACGAGCGGTTTGTCCTTGCGCCGGCTGCGCCGGTGGATTTCGTGGGCCACCAGTTCCTTGCCGGTGCCGGTGTCACCAAGGATGAGTACCGAGGCATCGGTCGGGGCGACCAGGTCAATCTGGCTGACAATCTGCCGCAAGGCGGCGCTCTGGCCGACGAGATCGCCGAAGGCCTTGGCTTCCACCACCTCCTCCTGCAAATAGGCGTTTTGCTGTTCCAGTTGCGATTTCAGCCGCCGGATTTCCTCAAAGGCCCGCGCGTTGGCAATGGCGGCCCCAATATGATCGGCAAAAATCTGTCCCCACAGCCGGGCTTCCTCCGGTATGGTCGCCCGGGTAAAGCCGGCACAAACTCCCAAAACTTCCCCCTTGAAGGTGATGGGTGATCCGGTGAATCCCTGAATCTGCTCTTTTTCCCAGTCCAGTTCCGACAGTTCCGCCGGTCGGGTATCCAGACCGTTCAGGGTCAGCCGCTGGCGGGTGACCGCCACCTGCCCCACCAAGCCCATGCCCAAGGGCATGCGCGTGTTGGGCGCAAAGAAATGCTGACCGCCGGTTTTGTCTTGGGAGAATGACTTGCCCTCGCCAGCCACCAGATGCAAACAGCGGGTCCGGTCGGGACAACTCTGGCGGTGAGGGCAAACGGTGCAAAGGTCACCTTGATCCGCCAGCCAGACTTGGATGCAGGCGAGATTCAGTTGATTGCGCGCCATCAGCGTGCGGATAAACTTTTGGAGCAGCTCTTCCACCGATTGCTCGTGGGCAATATCCAGCAACAACTGGGTGGCGATATTGGGGTCAAACCGGCGGTCACTGTTTGGTTCCATACCGATCCAATTATTGCCAAGACGCCGCCGAAACTTCAACCGGGAACGGCCAATATTTTGTACGTTCAATATTTTGATTTGGCCGCTTAAGCGGGCAATGCCTCGCTCCTTGTTGCAAATAAGCGTGTTATGGAATTGCGCAAAGTTGGCACGATGGCTGCATAAAGGACGGTGAATTTATATGGGAACGCACCCAAGTCTATCGTCTGTCCGGATAAGGAGCTTACACTTCCGGTGCTTGGCCTTGTTGGTAGTCGCCGGGCTGCCGGCCGCTGGTGCGAATTCGTTTCCGACATCATCCGTACTCCCTTCAGAAGTACTGCATAACCTCGAAGCTCCCGCTGCGCCGGAACATCCGTGGTCGCCCCCGGATCTGGGCGGATTTGCCAGTGTGCTCAAGCTCAAAGCCGAACCGGCGGCGGATACCCAATTGGAATACGATCTGCCCGCATTGATCGACCTCGCCGAAAGCTCCAACCCGGAAACGAAAGTGGCTTGGGATCATGCCAAGGCGGCGGCGGCGGCGGCGGGTCTGGCGCAAAGCGAATATTATCCCGTACTGGCGTTGCGGGCCTCGGGCGACTCTGCGCGCGCCCCGGTGCCGCTGCCACTCACGCCGAATGCCGGCGGCTTCATGGATGTGCGGGAGCAGACGTTTGAGCCGGTGGCCGAACTGGAATGGGTGCTGCTTGATTTTGGCCGGCGGCAATCCGGCGTGGCCGCCGCCAAAAACCGGCTGCTCGCGGCCAACCTGGGTTTCAACGCGCAACACGAGGCCATCGTCTTTCAAGTTCAGGGCGCGTTCTACGAGTTGACCAAGGTGCGCGGCCGCATTGATGTGGCGCAATCGTCGCTCGCCTCGGCGGTGAAAGTGCAGGAGGCGGCGGAAACCCGGTTCCGGAACGGGCTGGCCACCGCGCCCGATGTGTCGCTGGCGCGGCAACAGGCCATCCAGGCCGCCTTTGAACTGGAAGAGGTCCAAGCCAAGGAACGCGATGCGGAAGTGGTATTGGCCGACCGGATCGGCATTACTCCCACCGTCCCGTTGCGCGTGGTTGATTTTTCAAAACTGGCCATCCCGACCAATCTGGAAGACACCGTCGAGCAGTTTATCGACCGGAGCCTGGCTCAACGGCCCGACCTGCTGGCCAAAGTGGCCATTCTGCGCGAGAAAGAGGCCGAAGTCCGCCGGGCCGGCACGGCGTATTATCCGACCCTGGCGTTTCAAGGCGAGGGCGGCGGCGCCTTTGAACGCTCCCGGCTGGACGTGGGCGGCAACAGCCTGCCGACGGATTACACCCGGCAGCCGACCTGGGGCGTTGGTCTGGCCCTGACCTGGCCCCTGTTTGACGGTTCCCGCAAGCACAAAGTGGAACTGGCCAAAGCCGAGCGGGCGGCGGCGGAGCAGGATCTGAATGATGCCCGCAATCAGGCCGTTTCCCAAGTGTGGCAGACTTATACGGACACCAAACTGGCCATTCGCCGGCTGGACGTGGCCGTCGCCCTGGTGGCCGCTTCCGAGAAATCCTACCAGCAAACGTTCGAGTCCTACCAAAACGGTTTGAGCAGTTTGGTGGATGTCCTGACCGCCCGGCGCGAATTGAGCCAGGCGCATTATGCGCAGCTTGACACCCGGGCCACGCTCCTCGAATCCACCGCCGCGCTGGCGTTTGCTTCCGGCGACCTCGGCCCGCAACTGTTGAAAAGAACCTACCGAGACACTCATACCGCACCATGAACTCGATTCCACCCCATCCCATCCGCCCGGCAGTTTGCCGCCGCCGTGCCAGCCGGGCATTCGGCCAGGCCGCCGCCGGCCTGAGCCTGATATTTCTGACCGGCTGTCGCGGCGCGCCGTCCATCAACCTGCTGGGTTCCTTCTTTCCCGCCTGGATGCTCTGCATGATTCTCGGGGTGGCGGGGGCGTTTGTGGTGCGCGTCATCTGCGTCCGCACCGGCGTCGAACCCTATATGCAGCCGCGGCTGCCAATCTATCTCTGTCTTTGGGGGCTGATCACATTGCTCCTCTGGCTGAGTTTTTTCAGGAGCTAACTTTATGTCCGAAACATCCCCCGTTTCCCCCCCGCCCGAATTGAAAGTCATCGGCCAGCGCCTCGGCCTGGCCATCATCATCGCCTTCGTGATCGTCGCCGCCATCGCGGTGTGGTCGCACGACAACCACCCGCAAACGGACGACGCCACGCTGCGGGCGAATTTCATCGGCGTGGCGCCGCAGGTGAGCGGCCACATTGTCGCGTTGCATGTGCAGGACAATCAGTATGTAAACGAAGGCGACCTCCTCTTTGAGGTCGATCCCCGGCCTTACGAACACGCCGTGGAACAGGCGAAGGCCAATTTGAGCCTGACCCGCAAGGAGGTCGCGGTGCTGCAAAAGTCCCTGCGCGTGGCGGACGCCGCGATTACGCGGGCGGAGGCCCAGGAACTGGCGGCCGAAGCCACGGTGGAACGCGCCCAGGCGGAATACCAGGAGGCCGGCGACCACGTCAAACGGCTGGAACCGCTGCTGACCAAGGAGTTTGCGACCGCCGACCAGCTCGAGGCGGCCCGCACCAAGCGGCTGGTGGCGGACACCGCCGTCCGCGAGGCGCAACGGATGCTGGCGGCCGCCACGGCGGCCGTGGAGGAAACCAAAGTGGAACGGCTCCGCGCCGATGACGCCATCGGCCAGGAGGACGGCGTGAACGCGCGCATTGCCGCGGCGGCGGCCCAGTTGCATGAGGCCGAGCTGAATCTGGAATACTGTCGCGTCACCGCGCCGTTCAGCGGCAAGGTGGTGAATTTCAACATTTCCGTCGGGGCCTTCGCCCGGGCGGGGGTGGATTTGTTCACGCTGGTAGATACGCGCACCTGGTATGTCGTCGCCAATTTCCGGGAGACCCAGCTCAAACACATCGAGGAAGGCTCGCCGGCGGAGGTTTATCTGCAATTCAAGGGCGGCAAACGCTTTCAAGGCAAGGTGGTCGGCCTTGCCTGGGCCGTTGTTCCCGAGGACGGCAGCAGCGCCATGGGACTGCCCAATGTGCCGCGCAACCTGGACTGGGTACGGCTGGCGCAGCGCTTCCCCGTGCGCATTCAAATTGCCGACCCGGATGACAGCTTCCGCATCGGCGCGTCCGCCGTGGTGACGGTCACCGGCAAAGCTGCGCCGGCCGGCCGCCTGGCCGTCTTGCAGAAATGAACGCCTGTGACCGCCACACCCGCCATTTCACGCTGGTTGACCATCCCGGTCGGGGAGTTTCTGCGCCGGGAACTGGCCCCCACGCCCGGACGCTGGCAGGCCACGCTGCGCATCACGCTGGCATGCCTGGTCTGCACCATTCCGATCATGGCTTTCCATTTGAAGCAGCCGGTCATGGTCATGATCGGGATGTTCATGGTCACGCGCGAGGACATATCCACCACCCTGCTGGGCACGTTGCTGGCCATCCTGGCCGCCACCGCCGCCTGCGGCCTGTTGCTTATCTACTACATGGTCGCGCTGGATCTCACCTGGTTCCGGGTGCTCTGCGTTCCCGTGCTCATTATGGCGGGTTTGCTGATGCTCCGGGTGGTGAACCCGCCCGTTCTCGGGTTGGCGGTCGCCGTCATCCTCGGCTTTGGCATCACGATTCCCGACACCGTCGCCTCGATTGAAACGCTGAACCGGATGCCGTTTTATTACTGTTGGGCCTGGATTCTGGGGCTGGGGGTAAATCTGTTGGTGCAATGCCTGCTGAACCCCGAAACTTCCCGGTCCCTGCTCCTGCGCGGATTGCTGACCCGCCTTGACGCGGTGGAACAATTGCTGCGGCGGCTGGCCGCCGGCGAACCGGCCGGTGCGGAACCGTCGGCCCTGGCGTCCCTCGCGCGGGCCGGCGTGGTGAGGCCGCTCCAGCTGCTCAAGCTGGTCCGGGCCATCGAGCCGTGGCTCAAAAAATACGAGGCGGAACTGCGCGCGCAATTCATTGTGGTGGACCGCCTGGTGACGGCCGCCGCCGTGCTCGAAACCCAAGACGTGCCGGCCGGAGGGGAAGCGGCGCGGCAACGGCTGCTCCGCCTGGCCGATGCCTGCGCCCGCTGGCGCACCGCGATCAAACATCACGAACCGCCGGCGGTTCCGGCTCCATCGCCGTCTGCCCGTCCATCCGCCAAGGAGGAGCCGGACGCCTTGCCCGCGCTGGCGGAAATGGAGCGCGCCGCCGAACTGATGCCGTTCACGTTTCCCGGGCGGGAGCTGCCGGCGGAATTGAAGCTGGCTCCCGGCCAGGACCAAGGCGGGTTGCTGGCCCCGGATGCCTTTGCCAATCCGGAGCACCTGCGCTTTGCCATCAAAGGGGCGCTCGCCAGTTTTGTTTGCTATCTCATTTTTACCCTGTCGGCCTATCCGGGCATCTATACGGCGGTCATCACCTGCATCGTTTGCTCGCTCTCAACCGTTGGCGCCAGCCTTCAGAAAGGCGTGTTGCGTTTCGCCGGCTCGGCCGTCGGCGGCGCGCTGGGTTTCCTCTGCCTGATGTATGTCTTTCCCAACCTTGATTCATTGGGCGGCTTCTGGTTTCCCTTTGGCGCGGTCATGGCCCTGGCCGCCTACGTCAACTTTGGCAGTCCGCGCATCTCCTATTGCGGGATTCAAATCTGCCTGGCCTTTTGCAAATGCGCCATGCAGACCTACGGCACTTACACCGAAATGCGGGTGGCGCGCGACCGCCTCATCGGCATCGCCCTGGGACTGGTGGTGTTCGGAATTATCAACGGCCGCCTCTGGCCGGTCACCGCGCTGGCCACCACCAAGGCAAAACTCGCCTCGGCCCTGCGCGCCCTCGCCGAACTGGCCGGCTTGCCGGACGCATCGGATCACGCCCCGCAACTGACCGAGGCCTACGCCCTGCGCCTCCGGGCGCATCAGAATTTCGGCGCGGTTCAGGAACTGCTCGACAGCTCGAAGTTCGAGCCCGGCGCGGCGCGGCGCGAACGGCTGGAAGCCATTCATGCCGCCGCTCAGACGCTGTTTCTCCACCAGCTTGCCATTGTCCAGCACCGGGCGGACCTGCGGCCGGCGGCGGTGCCGGAGCCGTTGCGCGCGGCATCGGTCCGGTTCCGGACGACACTGGCCGAGCTGCTCCTCGGCCTGGCCGACCGTCTGGCCGAAAAGCCCGAAAGTCCGTTGCCCGACTTGGCCGCCGCCTTGGGTGAACTCGAACAGGCGGTGGCGGACCATCTCCCGCAAGTGGCTGACGCCAGTGTGGCGGCGCACATCCGCGCCCGCCTCGCCCTCTATCAGGAAGCCGTTCCCATCGCCCTGAAGTTGTCGAAAATTTAAGCAAAGACCCGGTTTGGGCCGGACATTTTTTTGGACGTTCAATAATTTGAAATGGTTCCACTGCCGGTGTTTTTTTCTAAGTATTACGAAACGCGCCATTTGTAAAGCGTTCGTTGGTTGGCACGGTAGCTGCATAAATAAACTTGGATTCGCTAGGAATCCAGAAACATGAACCCTGATAAAGACCAGATTGTTGAAATCGGCGAAGCAAACTTCGAACGGGAAGTATTGCAGGCGAAGCTGCCGGTATTGGTGGCATTTTTGGCCCCTTGGAGCCGGCCTTGCCAGACGGTCCGCACCATTCTGATCGAACTGGCGGCGGCCTGCGCCGGAACCGTGAACGTCTTTGTGGTCAACGCGGATGAGCATCCCGACCTGGGATTCTGGTACGAAATCCACTCCGTCCCCACCATGCTCTATTTTGCCGACGGCCATCTCCGCGCGCGGTTGGTGGGGACGGCCAGCAAGGAAGTCATGCTTTCCCGCTTGCAACACATTTCCCGCGGCGGCGTTCATAAATCCGCCCAGCCCGGGACCAGGAAAGGAAAATCATGAGTGCTGAATCGAATCGTCCGCCGCGCACGGTTTCCGGGGCCAACGGCCAATCCGCCGAACCGGGCCGGCCGGAACAATTTCCGGCGGCCAAACCCGGGTTGCCGCTCTGGCCGGACAAGGAAATATTGGTGCCAACAGACTTTACCGACCACGCGGGGGTGGCTTTGAGCCATGCCATTCGTTTTGCGGAGCGGTTGGGCGCCCGCATCACCTTGTTGCATGTCATCGTAACGCCGCTCGCAACCATGGACGGAGTGGCCTGCTATCCCGCCATGGAAACGGTGGAACGAACCGACTGGAACGCCCGGCAATGGGTCGGGCGCATCTGCGAGCGGGAGAAATTAAGGCCGCCGATATTGGGTGAAACGGTCGTGCGGATGGGCATCCCCTGCGAGGCCGTCCGGCAAACGGCCATTGAACTGAACAGCGATCTGATCGTCGTTGCCACGCACGGTCGAAACGGTTTGTCCCATGTCCTGTTTGGCAGCGCGGCGGAAACCATCATCCGGCAGGCGCCCTGTCCGGTTCTGGTCGTTCGCGCGACGGCCCTTTGAAGGAATACGAATATGAAAAAAAATCTCATCCCATTGTTGCCTCTGCTGGCCATCCTGGCCGGAGGTTGCACGCCGACTTATCACGGTCCCGACTACCACGGATCGCCCACTTATTATCCGCCGGGGTTGTGGGATCCCATCGTTCGCGGCGAAGCAACCAACGGCCCGGCAGCCGATGCGGAAACCGGAATCGAACCAACCCCCGCCGCACTGGCGAAAATATCAACCCCGCTCGTTAACCCCCGGATGCCCATGAATGGTTCGACGTATGCGAGCAACCAAACCAAATAATTCGGAGTATCAAAGCGCGCCAACCATTCACACCCCGAAACTGCCGGTTACCCCCGCGCTGGAACCACCCCGCCGGCGCGCCCGCAGCGGATTACAAGGGTTGAGATTATCCGACTGGCTCCGACTGGAACGCCAACTCAAGCAGAAAGACACAAGATGAAACCATCACCATCACAAACCAAAACCGGGCCGGCGGGCGGCGCTCCGGCGGGCCTGATGCCCGGGCCGGACGTTTCCGAATCAAACTGCCATGTCTGCGGCAAAAAAATTGAAGACGGCCACTGGTTTTGCCGGATGGCCGGCGGTCCGGCCCGCATCGTCCTGTGCAGTCCGTGGTGCGCCCTTTCCCATTTTTCCCAATTACAACATGAAAACCAATAAATCCAAATATCTGGCCACCGCCGCCGTTCTGGCGGGAGTCGCCACCATGACCCTGCATGGCGCCGAAACCTCCGTGGCCCCGGCGCCGCCCCCACCAAGCCTGCCGGGGGCGGCGGGGTGGCCGAATACCAACGGGGCGTATGCCGGCTCCGTTCCGGCGCTCCGGCCGCTTCCCGCTGAAAACCCCGGCGGCGCGTCACCATCGGCTCCGCCGGTGGCGGCCGCCCCGGACATTTGGGCGGATGGCGTCGGGAACGGGTTTAAGGCGGGCGTCCAATCCGTCAGCCTGAGCCTGGGGGCGGGACAGGGAGTTCACATTTTTGGCGGCAAGCAATGTCATGAACTGGCGCTGGCCAGCCTGTCTTACGGCCTGATGCTGGGGCCGGTCAAAGGATCGGATCATTGGTACCGGGGCAATTGGGAGGTGCGGGGCGAACTGTTTGGCGGCTCGGAATTTGCGCCCAACGAAGAATGGGTGGTCGGCTTGACGCCCCACTTGCGATACAATTTTGCCACCGGCACGCGCTGGGTGCCGTATGCGGATGTTGGCGCCGGGGTGTCCGCCACGAGCGTTGGTCCGCCGGATCTTTCGCACACGTTCGAGTTCAACCTGCAAGCCGCCACCGGCGTGCGCTGGTTCTTCAGGAACAATCTGGCCTTCAGCGTGGAAGCCCGTTATCTCCACATGTCCTGCGCCGGGATGCACACGCCCAATCTGGGACTGAATAATGTGGGCGGCATGGTGGAGATCAGTTGGTTCTATTGAACCTACATCCGCATTCCAAGGATTCCGATGAGGAATCCAATAGCCGGTCCGTTGCCAAGTTCACCAGTGACGGACACAAAACCTCCGCCGCGTGCGCCCCATCCACTCCCGACGCCCAGTAGAACCGACCCCGTTCATACTTGGTTTGATAGGGCGCGGTGGGACGCACGCCCCGCAGCGTCCAACACTTGCGCACGACTGGCATCAGGCCGTAACGATGCTCATCCGCCACCATGTTCGCGCCGCAACAGGCCGGGTAAGCCGTCCTCGTTGAGGTCCTTGAGCCAGTTAAAAAAATGCCGGCGGCTGATGCCCGCATGTTCGGCAATCGGGTCGGTGGCGAGTTGACCGCTGCAGGCCGGGGGCATCGCCGGCAATCGTTGGTGGTCGCTCACCTTGTCCCAATGTGTAAAAATTGCGACAGTGTTGCTGTTTGGAAGAAAGCCTGACGTTTACCCATCTGAAGTACATTTACGTATCAAAGTCAGCGGCGGGCGCAAGCAGCCAATTCGCCGCCCGAGAGGCCGCGGACGGGGCCGGCGGCGGCCTGATGATTAATCCCGCTTTTCCAGACAGTGAGTCAGATAAGGCAGCAGTTGCTTCTTGCGGGACACCACATCGCGCAGTTCGTAAATGCCCGATTCCAGACGCGGGTAATCAATGCGTTTGACGAAGGCGGCATTGCCGACGACGAGCAGCAGCGAACATTGCGTGGCCACATCCGTGACGAGCAGGGCGGAAAAGAAGTACGCGCACTTTTCGCGGTAGGTTTCGAGGGCGGCGAGCAATTCGTCCTTCCGCTTCCAGAATTGGTCAAAACCGACTTCCTCGATCTGCGCCACGCTGAAGGCGATGCCGTCTTCGCGGTATTCCTTGCAGTCGGTCGTGATGGCCTGCGGCGCGGGCTTGAGCGTGAGCAGCGACCCGGAGGCAAAGAGTTTTTCCGTGAATTCGCGGGCGTTGACCTCCGAGAGCGTTTCGAGCTTTTTCAGGATTTCAGCATCCCGCGAGGTGGTGGTCGGCGAGGTCAGGTTCAGGGTGTCGGAGACGAGGCCGGCCAGCAGCAAACCGGCGATTTCCTTGGGCATCTCCACGTTGTGGCGGAAGAAACAGTCCGCCACGATGGTGCTGGTGGAACCGACGGGTTCGTTGCGGAACAAAATGGGTTGCTGCGTGGACAGCGAGCCGATGCGATGATGGTCAATGATCTCGATGATTTCCACCTCGTCCGCGCCCGTCACGGCTTGCGACAGTTCGTTGTGATCCACCAGGATCAGTTTGCGGGTGACGGTTTTCAGAAAGTCGGTTTTGGACAGGATGCCGACCGTTTGGCCGGTGGTGTCGAGCACGGGAAAAACCAGATAACCGGAAGCCGTGGCCTCTTCGCGGACGGCGGCAAGCGGCGCGTTTTCGCGGAAGCACAGGAATTCTTCGTTCACCACATGCATGACGCCGACGGCGGCGCGGCAGAGCGCCGCCGTGGTGGCGGTGTCATGGGGCGAAGTGATGACGCTGACATTCTTTTTCTGGGCGGATTCGATGGTCTTGGGTTCCACCTGGATGCCGCCGGTCACAATCAGCACGCGCACGCCTTCGCGGATGGCGATGTTTTGGATGTCCCAGCGGTCGCCGACCACGACGGCGAGCTTTTCCGGCGGATATTTTTCGAGGCGCTGGGCAAAGGATTCCAAACTCATCGCGCCGATCATGAGGATGAGTTCCTGTTCGCGGTCGGGGTCCAGGCCCACCACCACTTCGCCATCCAGGGTTTTGGCCAGGCTGTTCAGGGAGGCGAGCACTTCGCGGGAACTGTGACCGTGATTGACGGAGGGAAATAAAAACTTGCTGAGCTTGAACAGGGAGAGCAGGCCGCGACAGCGGAGTTCTTCGTCCATCACGGGCAGGATGCGGAGGTTTTTTTCATCCATCAGGCGCAGGGCTTCGGAGGCGGTGGCATCCGGCCGCACGCTCAGGATGCGGCGCTGCATGACATCGGCCACCTTGGGGGAGACGTCCGCGACAAACTTGGGGGCGGGCACGCCGAAGGTGTTGAGGACAAAGTCAATGCGGTCGTTGGTGTCGCCGCAGCGGCCGGCGACGGCCTCGGACATGCCGGTGCGGCGTTTAAATTCGGCGTAGCCGATGGCGGAGCAGATGGCATCCGTGTCCGGATTACGATGACCGATAACTAAAATTTCACTCATGAAAGCAGCCGGGAGGCTAACCCGATCCGGTGGTTACGGCAAGCCAGTTAGGGTTGGCAAGTTGATAAATCGCACAATTTCATACGGCGAAATGACCGCATAGCACCCATAGGGTGCAGAGATGGGGAAGGGACGCTGAGAATGGGACGAGGATTGAGGTGGCAACGGGAGTAAGGCAAACGGCGATGGTTGGTGGCAACCGTTGGCTTTCCCGAGCGCCAACGGCGCGCTCCCATACCAGCCTGGGGCAACCGCCCCAGGTGCCAACCCGCAAACCGCACCAGGACTGAAAGTCCGCCCCATCACCCCCTCAATGTACCCATCCACCTTAAAACCAAAACCCGCCTTTCAAAAGGTTGACGCCGTACCCCTTCCGCCACACAATCATCCCCGGCATGGCAAAGGGAAATCGTCAGAAATCGTCCGATGGCTCCGCCCACGACTTTGAAGCGCAGCTCTGGGCGGCGGCGGACAAGATGCGCGGCCACATGGACGCCTCGGAATACAATGGTGCCCGTCCGGAAGGACTCTGCCTCGGCCTCATCTTCCTCAAATATATCTCCGACGCCTTTGAAGAAAAACGCGTACAACTCCTGTTCAGTTTCTCTGATCCCAAGAGCGAATGGTTCATCAAAGACGAACCGGAACGCGCCGGTGCCGCCGAGAATCGCGATGAATATCTGGCCGCGAACGTCTTTTGGGTGCCGCCCGAAGCACGCTGGCACACCATCAATGCCCGCGCCAAATCGCCCGAGATCGGCAAGGTCATTGACGATGCCATGGGTGCCATCGAACGCGAAAACCCCTCGCTCAAAGGCGTGCTGCCCCGCGATTACGCCCGGCCCAGCATCAAATCAGGTTTCCTTCCGTCACCGTTGCACCACTTTACCAGCGCAACTTTGCGGCGTTTTCACCGGCGGCATTTGACGCACGCCACAGATTTTTTCCCGGCAGCCAGGTTCACCGTCAGAGGCGGGGTAAGTGTCATGGCTGAAAAATCCCGAAATAGCCCGAACAAGACCGAAGATCAACCACTTGTGAGGCCGCCGATTTTCCCCGGCTATGGCTGACGCTGAACGGTGTTGAGTTGCGTTGACCGGATGCGTTGAAAACCGTTGAACCTGTCAACACCCTTCAACGCATTTCAACACTGCTTGGCCAGCGCACCTGCACCGCCTCTACTGACGTAAGGGGATGGTGTCTATCCAAAAACTGCCTTCCCGGTCGCTTGCTTCAAACGCAGCATGACGGTTGGCCTGGATGTTCGCACCTGGCTTCGCAACTCGGTTGGCAACAGAGTTGGCAACTCACGAAGCACCACGGTTGGTATCAGACGAAGCATCGAGCGCAACATCACACGCAACACTTGGCGCAACAGGTGACGCAGCCTTTCGCGCAACACCGGGCGCAGCACCAAATCATTATCCCTTTAAGGGGTAACGCGTGCGTGCCAAAATCACGCCTACTTTTTCCATTCATCGTTGAAAAATCCGTTGCTGTAAATGGCCGTAACTTGCCCTCTCGCATCGCTAACAATAGCCAGACCTCTGAAAACCAACTGCGGATTGACTTGAAGTTCTCTAGTTTCTCCATACCCATATATTCGGACGGTTTCCCCACTCTTCGTGGCAAAACCCCGCAGCGGCTTCCCATACAGTTTTTCAACTTCATTTGTGTCCATGCCAATGTTTGCCGAGCAACCGTCATAACGCTCAAGCAAGCTTTCGTTGATTGCGTAATCTTTCTCAATTTGCGGTGCCTCCTTCGCCAAAATGCCAGACAAAAGAAAAGCAGGGATTATGCTCCATGATGACTGTGGAGTCGCATTCGTGTATGGACGCAATTCAGCGGCTATTTCCTCGTGAGTCAGAGCAGGGGCGTCAATTACTTTTTTGACTCTGTCATTGATACCAGGATCGTCAATATCCCAGGACTTAATCCGGGTTGCAGTAGTTCCCTGATACGGGTAGGTTTCGAGTAATTCGGGAAATGAAAATGGTTCGATTATTTTCATCAGCGCCTTGTCATGGAATACAAGCCATAAGGCATTATCACCGTCCGCAAAGTAACAACTTATTAAGGTGTAGTTCCCATTTGTTTCTGCAACTGTGAACTCGATGCGAGCCGCAATTCCAAGCGTGTTTGTTATAGCTTCAAAAGAAGCTCCATTTGTGATTGCCAACAGTGTCTTTTCGGGAACAGTTAAACTTTTGATCGTTGAATCGAGATGGCTGTGGCGTGAAGAACAACCACAAAGGCCGAACACCGCCAGCAACAATATGCCTATATGTTTGATTCGCATTTGAATCTTTTTTGTTACTTGGTGCAACAGGCACATTTTGCGGCGGCAAGAGTCGGAAAATCGCCTGGAATTTTGATGAATCGTTTCTGATTTGCGCAGAAATACTGCGGGTCGCCTGAATGATAATTACCTCCAGATAACGCGCACGCTGCCATGTAACCGACAACATTCAAATTGCATTGCTCGCATGGAGTGTAGGAAACAGGAATACCGGACTGTGCAAGGGCTAATTTCACAAGGGTGGAACCCCATGAGGACATTGAACAGCCATTTTGAGAATAGCATTGATCGTGTTGAGCGCAGGCTCGCAAAGCGCAAGGGCTGCCAAAAAGAGAACCAGGGTTAATCCCATAGATAATTGTTATGGCTGCGCTAATGTATGGAGAAGCCGCAGTTAAGTAGTCGCATCCCGGGCAATCCAAGCCCAGTAGATCATACCGGTCCATTGGATCGTTGAACACGAAGCCATAGAGGTTTGCCCCATTACCCCTCAAATTTGCCTTTCCATTTCTTAACACTTCAAATCCAAGCTCATCCTTCGGGTCTCTATTTGGCCATTTGCCCCGACCCGATGCACTTTTGTAAGCACGCCCTCGCGAACCCGGCGTGAACATTGAGCGTCCCCGGCCTCGCCGCGAAAGGCGACCCGATGCGTGACGGCGAAAACCCCCGACGCGAGTTTTTGGGGGCGGGGTCGGCGATGGCTGCGCCGCTGACAGAAGATCAGCGGCTAAAAAAGTGACGCGACTTTGACGGTCGGCAACCATGCCGTCAGATTAGCGTTTCTGCGGCGGCGATGGAAGCCGGATTTTCGAGTTTCGCGGACGGATGGCAGCGGGCGTGAACTTCCTGAAGCTGTTTGATGCTGACCTCGGTGTAAATCGCCGTGGTGTCGAGTTTTTCGTGGCCGAGCAACTGCTGGATGAACCGGATGTCCGCCCCGTTTTCGAGCATGTGCGTCGCGCAGGTGTGCCGCAGCAGGTGGCACGACGCCACGCGCCCCGTCACCTGTTTGATCCACGCGGCCACCATCCGCCGCAAGGCATATGAACTCTTCCTGCAGTACCGACGCAAGGGACAGGTCGCCCGCGAACTGAACGCCGCCGGATACCGCACCCGCGATGGTGCCATCTGGCGGGATACTTCCATCGCCCGCATCCTGGACGAATCGAGCGCCAAGGGCGAGTACGTGTTCAACACCGTGCGCCAGACCGGAAGCTGGCGCACCGAACCCAAGCCGGAGAGCGAATGGGGCCGGGTTGCCTGCGAACCCATAGTTCCCGAAGCCCTCTGGGGCCAGGTGAACCAGATCGTCGAGGAACAGCTGAAGTCATGGAAAAAGCCCGGCAAGCCCCCCGTCCACCTGTTTAGCGGACTGGCGCACTGCTCCTGCGGCAGCAAGATGTATGTCGCCGCCAACAACCCCAAATACTTCTGTCGGAAGTGCCGGAACAAGATTCCCATCGCCGACCTTGAGAACATCGCCCGGCAGGAACTCAAGGCGTTCTTCGGCCAGCCGGAGAAGATCGCCAGCCACTTGCAAGAGGCCGACCGAAACCTGACCGAGAAGTCTGCCCTGCTGGACACCCACCGGCGGGAGGTGCAGAAGGTCAGGGAATCCATGCACCAGACCCATCAGCTTTTCCTGGACAGGCACATCTCCGGGGAGGGCTTCCGCGAACTCTACGGCCCGGCCGAGGAGCGGCTGAGACAGCTTAACGCCGAACTGCCCAAGCTGGAGGCCGAGGTTGATTTCCTGAAAGTGAACAAGCTGTCCGCCGATGACGTGCTCCGCGAGGCCGGTTCCCAATATGAGCGGTGGCCGTCCATGCTCCCGGCGGACAAGCGTAAGATCGTCGAAGCCCTCATCGAAAAGATCGTCATCGGCGACGGCGAGATTGACATAACGTTCTCGCACCTGCCATCTTCTGAAGAACAGTGCAAAAACCAGCAGGGGTTAGGATACAGGTGAGGGCGAGCGTCACCACCAATCTGCCCCTTTGCTTTAAAAACCTGCCATCAAGGCACGTTCAAGGCTCAATCAAGGCAAAAACCCCTGTAATCGTGCATAATCAAGGCATATCAAGGCAGACGCCATTTTTTACCCACCGCCGTCTGGTTGGCGAATCAAGTCGCTGGATTGGCCGGACAGTCGGCCAAATGCCGAAACTGTCTCAGCAGAAGTGCAGCAGCGTGTTTGAACACATTTACGAAAGCTACCCGCAACGGGGCGAAGGGGTGTATGCAGGGGGGGGATAATTGAGGGAGAATGGATTTAACCGCAGAACGCAAAGCGGGGAAGGAGGATGGCGGATGGCGGCGGTTCGGGCGTCGGTTGAAAAAGTGGGTTGATGGATTTGCTGGCATTGGCTCCTCACCCCGGCCCTCTCCTCGTTGGGCGAGGAGAGGGTGATGAACCGGTGAACCGGTCCCGCTTTGGCTGGCTAATCCCGGATGAAGTAGCTTAGGTTTTCCAGTTCGATGGCCAGATTGACGTTGTTGGCCATGACGTCTTCGGGGACGGTGAGGACGATGGGGGCGAAATTAAGGATGCCGGCCACGCCGCAGTCCACCAGATGATTGGCCACTTCCTGGGCGGAGGGGGCGGGGACGGAGAGGATGGCCATTTTCACGCCGTGTTCGGCGATGAATTTGGGCATGACATCCATGCCGAGAATGGGTTGGGCGATTTGTTTGTTGCGGGGGCGGCGGGGGTTGGCGTCGAAGGCGGCGATGATTTCAAAGCCTTCCTTTTCAAAGCCGCGATAGGAGAGCAGGGCCAGACCGAGGTTGCCGACGCCGACGAGAATGACGGGTTGCAGCCGGGAGGTGCCGAGTTCATCGGCGATGCGGCTGGAGAGTTCGGTGACGTCATAACCCAGGCCGCGGGTGCCGAAGGTGCCGAAGCAGGCCAGATCTTTGCGGAGTTGGGTGGGTTTTACGCCGGCGGCTTTGGCCAGCGCCTCGCTGGAAACGGTATCGAGGCCGTTCTCTTTGAGACGGGCCAGACAGCGCAAATAAATCGATAAGCGATAAATGGTTTTGCGCGGAATGATGATTCTGCCGCTTTTCTTCACGCGAGGCAAAATTAAGCCAGCGCCGCGCGCGGGGCAAGCGTTTGTGAAATATTTCACAATATTTCTTTCCGGTCGGCAAGCCGTTTGCTTTTAATTAGGTGATGTTCAATTCAGGTGCTGTCTTGGTCCGGCAATCACCGCGGCGGGGTTTCGCAAAATTCGCGAAAAACGCTGTGATGCAGGATGCTTCATGGTTAATCTTTGTCGCCCACCGGAACGGTGGCTGGAATTGCCCTTGTACAAAAATGAGCATCGGGTCCAAAAAACAACTGTTTTAATATGTTGCAAGATTATCTGCTCAACGGTGGATTCGACGAAATGCTGGATCCGCACAAGGGGGTGCGGGGGCATTACCAGAAGTTTCACAAGCTGTTCAAATCCATCAGCCCGGCGGAATATGACGCCAAGCGGCAGGCGGTGGACACCGCGTTTTTGCGGCAGGGCATCACCTTTAACGTTTATGGCGATGCGGCAGGCGCGGAGAAGATTTTTCCGTTCGACATGATTCCCCGGATCATTCCCGCCAAGGAATGGGAGTTGCTGGAGCGCGGCCTGGCCCAGCGCATCACCGCCCTGAATCTGTTTCTGCACGATATCTATCATGAGCAGAAGATTCTCAAGGACGGGGTGATCCCGGAATTCTATGTGCTGTCGGCCCGGCATTTCCGCCGCGAGTTCGTCAATTTTGAGGTGCCCAAGGGCATTTACATCCACATTTGCGGTACGGACTTGATCCGGGACAAGGATGGCAACTACTTGGTGCTCGAAGACAATGGCCGCTGTCCTTCCGGGGTCAGCTATGTGCTGGAAAACCGCCGCGCCATGAAGCGCGCCTTCTCCAGCATGTTCGAGGGCATCAGCGTGCGGCCGGTGGAAAACTATCCGCAGGAGCTGTTGAAAACCCTCAAGTACATCGCGCCCGCCGGGGTGGCCGAGCCCACCGTGGTGTTGCTCACGCCCGGGGCCTACAATAGCGCTTACTTTGAGCACACCTACCTGGCGCGCCAGATGGGCATTGAGATTGTGGAAGGGCGCGACCTTTTTGTGCGCGATTCCCGCGTGTACATGCGCACCACCAAAGGTCTCCAGCCCGTGCATGTGATCTACCGCCGCCTGGACGACGATTTTCTGGACCCGACGGTCTTCCGGCGCGATTCCATGCTCGGGGTGCCCGGGTTGGTGCATGCCTACCGCGCCGGCAATGTGTCGCTGGCCAATTCCATCGGCACGGGCATTGCGGATGACAAGGTGATGTATTATTTCGTCCCGCGCATGATCAAATATTACCTCGACCAGGAACCGATCCTGCCGAATGTGCCGACGTACCTGGCCAGCGAGGAGCAGGACATGAAATATATCCTCGAACATCTCCCCGAACTGGTGGTGAAGGCGGCCAACGAATCCGGCGGCTACGGCATGTTGATGGGGCCGAAGGCGAGCAAGGAGGAAATCGCCATCTTCCGCGAAAAGATCATCGCCGAACCGCGCAATTATATCGCACAGCCGATGATTTTCCTCTCGCAGCATCCGACCTATTGCGACGGCAAGTTTGACGGGCGGCACGTGGATCTCCGGCCGTTCATCCTGTCCGGCGAACGCATCAGCATCATCCCCGGCGGGCTCACGCGGGTGGCCTTGCGCAAGGGATCGCTGGTGGTCAACTCCTCGCAGGGCGGAGGCAGCAAGGACACCTGGGTGTTGTACGGGGATGAATAAAATGCCCGGATTTTATCAATGGACTTTAAAACCCGGCGTATTCATTCCGCCACAATATAATCTGTTAACATGTTAAGCCGCGTCGCCAATTCACTGTACTGGATGGCCCGTTATATCGAACGGGCCGAGAACATCGCCCGCATCGTGGACGTCAACCTCCAGTTGCTCCTCGACATCCGCAACCTGGATGAGAAGCGGCTGGTCGCCTATTGGCTGCCGATTGTGCAGGCCACCGGGGACGAGCAGGCGTTCTTCAAGCTCCATCCCCAAGCCACGGGGCACGCCGTTACGGAGTTCCTCGTCTTCCAGATGGAGAATCCGAATTCACTGGTGCAATCCATCTGCCAGGGGCGGGAAAACGCGCGCATGGTGCGGGACCAGATCACCCTCGAACTGTGGGAGGAATTGAACCGCCTGTATCTGTTTGTGCGGTCGCCGCAGGCCCGGGAAGTATGGCATCACAGTCCGAGCGATTTCTTTCACGAAATCAAGGCCAGCTCGCTGCATATCATTGGCATCATCAACGCCACCCTGATTCACAACGAAGGCTGGTGGTTTATTCAGGTGGGGCAGTTCCTGGAACGGGCCGACAAGACGACGCGCATCCTGGACGTGCGTTACCAAAGCCTGCCGGAGAAGGGCGTGCCGGAACGCATCAGCCCCGACGAGGCGCTGGAATGGTCCGCCGTGTTGCGCTCCTGCAGTTCCTGGGATGCCTACAAGTCCATCCATGGCGCCGATATTCATCCGCGCCAAGTGGCGGAGTTTCTGCTGTTGAGCGATGATTTTCCGCGCTCCGTCCGTTTCTGCGTGAACGAATTGAACCGCTCGCTGCGCCGGATCTCCGGCGTGACCGAGGGGCACTTCACCAACAATGCCGAAAAGCTGACCGGCCGGTTTCTGGCCGAACTGCAGTTCAGCACCATTGACGAGATCTTTGAGCAGGGCCTGCACCGGTATCTGGACGAGGCCCAGACCAAGCTGAACAACATCGGGGGCGAGATGTTCAACGCCTATATTTTCCAACCGTTCCAGGCTGCCGACGAGGTACACATGGTCCAGCAGGAGGAACAACAACAGCAGACCACCCACTCCCGATACTGATTCGGTAGCAACAACCGCGGTTTTTTGCCGGATGAAATTCGACATTCATCATCGTACTCGTTACGTCTATGCCTCGCCGGTGCGGGACAGTTTTAATGACATTCGGCTGCAACCCATGCCCATACCGGAGCAGGCGGTGGAGTCCTTTCTCCTGCGCGTGCTACCGGCGGCGCGGTTGACGCATTTCAAGGATTTCTACTCGAACTGGGTGAACCATTTTGAAATCCCGGAATCGCACGGCTACCTCTCCATCGAGGCGCAGTCGCGGGTGATCACGCGTCCGCCCGCGCCGTTGCCGGCGGACCAGAACCTCTGCTCGTTTGCCGACATGCGGGGCGCGCCGAGCATTGAACGGTGCTTCGATTATTTGCAGAGCAGCCGGTTCGTGGAGCTGACCCCGGAAGCCTGGAAGCTGGCGGTGGACGCCACGCACGGACTCGACGATGCCTGGCAGGCGGTGCTGGCGCTCATGAAATTTGTGCATGGTTTCCTCAAGTACGAATCCAATTCCACCAACGTACACACGCACATGCGCGAAGTCATCGCCGACCAGCGGGGCGTGTGCCAGGATTTTGCCCACCTGCTGATCGGGCTGTGCCGCGTGCTGAAAATTCCCGCACGGTATGTGAGCGGCTATCTGGCCACGGAAACCGCCAGCGCCATGCACGCGTGGGTGGAGGTTTTTCTGCCCGGCCACGGCTGGCGCGGACTGGATCCCACGCACAACTGCCAGTTGGGCGAGACCTATGTGAAGGTGGCCAACGGCCGCGATTATGCGGATGTCTCGCCGATCAATGGCAATTACCGGGGCACCCAGCAGCGGACCATGGAGGTGGATGTGAAGATTACCGTGCTGGAAGGGTGATTTACTTTTTACGTGGAATGGCGATGGTGGCGCTGTAATCCGCCGCGCCATTGGGGGAATCAACGAGATAGAGATTGCAGCCGTTCGTGGTGGTTTCCAGCGCAATCACGTCGCGGCCTTCGCGCTTCACAATCCAGGCATGAGACAGGTCCAGGCCTTTGGTGAAATCCCGCCAACCCGCCGGTGTGCGGTTGAGGTCCCGCCACGCTTTGCCGTTGATGGTCACGTTCGTCGGCGGGCCCCAATTCTTGTGCTCATAACGGGCATCCTGACTCGTGAAAACGATCACGCCGCTGCCGTCCACCGTGGCGGAAACATGCAGCAACTTCACATAAGCCCGGGCCGCTTCATCGGTGGGGTTGGCGAAATTGACCGTGACCGGACCGCCGTTCTTCGTATAGATGATGCAGCCGCAGAGGTTGAGGCAGACCAACAAGGCCAAACTGAGCTTTAAAAATTTCATAACAATTCCAGATGAGCTGACAGCGGCTGTCCGCTGAATTACAGTCCAGTGCTGCCAGTTCAATTGGAAGGCTAGCGGTGGTTCGGCCGCTGTCAAACCAATAGCTTTTATGTTATGCCCAGAGGGCGTAACCTGATACTGCCCGTGTGGCTAAATAGCTGAGCACCACATCACCCCACCTTCTCTCCCCCATTTATCAATGGCGGAGAGGGAGATAATCGGCCGTGCGAACGATTGGCGGCGATACCACAACAGCGCAGGATTTGGGGCAGGGGCCGGATGCACCCAGGCTCAGGAGCTGTTACACAAGTGATATAAGATTGGGGGTAGGCCAAACCGCCAGCGGCGAGGAAAGCTATGATGAAATGGCGAACGGCTAGAAAATAAGCAGCAAACCACCCAAGGCAATCACGCCGAACGCTACAATCGTGCAGACCACAACCACACCGATCAGACCGAATTTGCGATAGGCTCCATAAATGGCAAACCCGGTTACGATGACACCGCCAAGGAGCGCCAGGGTGGCGAATAGGATGAGTTTGTGCCAGACTTCCTTGGCGGCAGCCTGCAGTTCGGCATTCGAATAGTTTGGTGCCGCATTGGTGGTGGTAACGCTGTCCGGCACCTGATTGGTCGTGGCGGCAAACGACGGGATGCCTTGATAAAATCCGGCAAGACAGAGAAGGATCAGTATTAGCCTTGGCATAGCATTGTGGCTGGCAAGATTTTCACCGGCGGATTACACGCAAAAAATCGTCAGCTTCTTCGGCCCGTGCGCGCCGAGGACGAGGATGCGCTCGATATCACCCGTCCGGCTGGGACCGGTGATGAATGAGATCATGCTGGGAAAATCGGGTGTGTATTTCTGCTGCAACAGCGCGAAGGCCGCCGGCAGGTCGGCGACAAGTTGGTCGCGGCGGGCAATGACAATATGGTGCGGCGGCAGCACGGACAGGGCGCGACCGCCGGCGCTCCGGCTGGTCACGGCCACGCCGCCGGTCTGGGCAATGAGGGCGTCGCATTCGGTGATGCCGACATCGCACTGCTCCATGGCTTGGACATCGTAGCCGGTATCCGTCCACAGCACGGGCAGGCCGAGCGCGTTCGCCGCCAGGCTGCTTAATTCACCCTGATGACTGGCGATGCGCTGCCAATTTTCGGCGTCGCGCAGGCGGAGCAGGGCGGGTTTCAAATGAGCGCGGCTGGCGAGCGGTTGGAAATCCGCCTTCAGGTCGGCGGCGTTTTTGGCGAAGAGGGCCAGTTGTTCCTCGGCGGTGGCGCCGACCAGGGGCAGCCATTCGCGGGCCTGCGCGGCGGGGGATTCGCTGACGGGGTGGGTGGTGGCGCCGCCGGCGGTATGGGAGCCGGGCAGGGGAGCCTTGGTCTGCAAGGCCTCGCGGATGCGGCCGAGGATGTTTTCGCGTTCGCTCATAGGTCAGCTTTTTTAACCACGAATGGACACGAATAAACACGAATATCCGGAAACTGTCAGACCGCGCACGGAAATGCTTATTCGCCGGATTTGATTGGTGTTCATTCGTGTCGATTCGTGGTTGGAAATTATTTCCGGTTTTTCCACCAGTCCTTGAAAGTCTCCTGCGGCAGGGGCGGCAGGTCGCGGGTTTTGGTCCAGGCTTTGGCCGGATCCAGCGCGGAACCTTTCACCAGTTTTTGCAGGGGCTGGGTGAGCCAGCCGATTTTTTTGGCCAGCCACCAGAGACCGGGTTCATTGGCCAGAAGGCCAAACGCCTGGTACGACAGGCGCTCGAAAAAGGCGGGTTCGTTCGTGCTGGCGTTGCGACGGTTGTGCAGCAGGTGATGGTGGAGGTCAATTTTTACCGGACACGCTTCCGTGCAGGCGCCGCAAAGGGAAGAGGCGTTGGAGAGATGCTTCCAATCCTGCAACCCGCGCAGGTGGGGGGTGATGACGGAGCCGACCGGGCCGCTGTAGGTGGTGCCGTAGGTGTGGCCGCCCACGTTGCGGAAGATGGGGCAGACATTCAGGCACGCGCCGCAGCGGATGCAGTGGAGGGCGTCGCGCTGCTCGGGGTCGGCCAGCAATTCGGTGCGGCGGTTGTCGAGCAACACCACATGCCATTCTTCCGGCCCATCCACTTCGCCGGGCTGACGCGGACCGGAATACATGGTGTTATAGCAGGTCATCGGCTGGCCCGCGCCGGCGGTGGCGAGCATGGGCAGGAACAGCGCGAGATCGGCAAACTTCGGCAGCACTTTTTCAATGCCCAGCAGGGTGACCATCGTCTTGGGCAGCGCGGCGGTGAGGCGGGCGTTGCCCTCGTTTTCGGTGATGGAAATCATGCCGGTCTCGGCGATGGCAAAATTCGCGCCGGTGAAGCCGACATCCGCCGTGAGATATTTTTGGCGCATCACGCGGCGGGCCACCATGGTCAGATCTTCGGGGCTGTCGGATGGGGCGTCGCCCAGTTCCTTTTGAAACAGATCCTTGATTTCCCCGCGCGTCAGATGCATGGACGGGAAAACAATGTGATACGGCGGCTCATGCCGGAGTTGCACGATGAACTCGCCCAGATCGGATTCCACCACCGTGAAGCCCGCCGCTTCCAAGGCGTCGTTCAGATGAATCTCCTCCGAGGTCATCGCCTTGGACTTGATGATGGAGCGGGCCTTTTTATCGCGCAGAATCTGCGTGATAATTTCGCGGGCCTGCGCGGCGTTGCTGGCCCAATGGACTTTGGTGCCGCGCGCCTCAAGCTTGGCGGTGAGCGCTTCCAGATGGGTGTCGAGATGATTGACGGCTTCCCACTTGGTTTCGGCGGCCGCCTGGCGGGCGGATTCCCAGCTTTGGAACGCCGCCTTGCGTTTGTCGCGGACGACTTCATAACTCCGCAACGCCGTGCGGATGACCTGCCGGTGCCGGAGGTCAGCGGTCTTGACGCTGGCCGCCGCTTTGAATTGGGAAACGAAACTGCTCATGACAAAAAGTTAACCACGAATGGACACGAATAACCACGAATGGAAACTGGAATTGCGACGAGTCATGCCGATGTCGCGGTTAGGGGTGTTCATTGGGGTTTATTCGTGGTTGAAAAATCAACGATGATTGAGCACTTCAGCGAGGTGGATGGTTTTCAGGGGCTTGCCTTGGCGGGTGAGCAGGCCTTGCAGGTGCATGAGGCAGCTTGAATCGTTGGAGACAATGTATTCGGCTCCGGTCTCGATGGCGGAGGCGCATTTCACATCGCCCATGGCGGTGGAGATCATCGGAAACTTGGCGGAGAAAGTGCCGCCGAAGCCGCAGCAGGTTTCCGCCTCGGCCATTTCCACCAACTCCAAGCCCTGCACTTTGGCCATGAGGGCGCGCGGGGATTGCTTCACGCCCAGTTCGCGCAAGCCATGGCAGCCATCGTGAAAGGTGACCTTGTGCGGAAACTTCGCGCCCAGTTCGGTCACGCCCAGTTTGCTCGCAATGAAATCGGAAAATTCCCAGGTGCGGCTGGCGACCGCCTGGGCGAGCGCCGCCTCCGGGCGGCCGGCGAACAGTTCGGGATAAAACTTTTTGACCATCGCGCCGCAGGAGCCGGAGCCGATGACCACGGCCTCCGCAGTCGCCAGTTGTTGCAATACCTTCGCGGCAATGGGGCGGGCCTCGTCCCAATAGCCGGAGTTGAAGGGCGGCTGGCCGCAGCAGGCGGCTTCCCCGGGGCATTCGACCCGGTGGCCGAGCCGTTCGAGGATCTCCACCATGCTGATGCCCGCGCGCGGGTAAACGGCGTCAATAAAACAGGGAATGAACAACGTGACAGTCATGCGATACGGGTCAATGTCGGAAACAAGTTCAAGCACCCATTTTCCACGCTGCGGGGCAGGGTGTCATTAAAAAAATTAGCGGGGAATTTTATTCCGGCGGATGGGGCTGGCCGGCGAGTCCGCCGGCTCTTGGGCGGCAAAAGATGCATGGCAATTGGCAAGACCGGACCGGCCTTGGCGGTGTTTTTGGCTTATACCATATTTGTCCAACCAGAAAAGTCGGTTGATAATTACTCAGGATCGGCATGAAATCATTTGGGCAATCTCCGGGAACCGCCGCCTCGGCGGCAGTTGAAATGACGGCCACCGCCGCCCCGGCTTTTCATGGTGAAGGCTGCCGCTTCCATCTGCCATGAGCCGTCATGAGCCATCTCCAGCGTCCCCGGCGGACACGGCCGTCCAGTTCGCGGACGGAATCCGGCACGCTGAAAGCGGCTATCGCAACGCGCAGGATGTCATCAGGTTCATAGATGCCAAGGCCGGGGCCATTGCGGGCTTTACCTCGGTGTGCATTGGCGTGGTGCTGCAGGGGATCAAGGAGTTTTTGTGTCTGAACAAAGACATCCAGGAATCGATTGTAGTGGCCTTCAAACAGCATCCGGCTTGCGCCCTGGTTTTGTTCGGTTTTTGCGTGGCGTCCATCGGGCTGGGCATCGCCTGCATCTGGTTTGTGGTGCAATGCGTGGCCGCCCGTTCGCCGCGGATCGGTTTGCAGGCGCGTCATTCCATGTTGTTTCCTTATTACGATGCCGCGCAGGAAGCCGGGGCGGCCCGGGTGCATTATCAGAAGTTGGAACGGGGGCTGACCCGCCAGGAAATTGCGGAGGAATACGAGGTGCAACTGCTCAATGTGGGCGCGATTCTGGAGAAAAAAATCCTGTTCCAGCGCCGGGCGGCCAATGCCTTTCTCGGCCAGCTAACACTTATTGCGGTGAGCGGGGCGATTCTATTTTTTTACGCCTACATATATATGATTCTCCCCGAGGTAATCAAATAAGGCGGACGAACCGGCGGACGCCGCAAATTTTACGCCGGGCGAGTCTGGTTCCTTACTTGCATCGCCCCGGCTTATTTCGGGTTTCCGGCACCCAGTTTATGGATCTGTTCCACGATCAGGTTATGCTCGGTGGAATGGGCCGGCGCTTTCGTCAGCGCAATTTGAAACTGGTTGATGGCTTCCACGGAATCGTGTCGCGCCATGGCGACCAAGGCCAGGCCAAAATTCGGGCGCCAGGAATCCGACATCACATCTATGAGGATCCGATAATCGGCTTCGGCCCCCGCCAGATCACCGACCACCACGCGGTCGCTGGCGCGCTCGAGTTGCAGGCTGGGGAGATTGGTGAGCGCCAGAACGTGATTAAGGGTCTGCACGGCATCGGCATACCGGCCCATTTTTTGTTGCAAGGCGGCCTGGCTGGTCAGGAGTCTGAGATCTTCCGGGGTTTTTACGAGTCGGTCGCTCACCAGCAGGAGGGCGTTGGTAAGCTGGCCGGCGGCGGCATATCCTTCCGCCACTGCGGCCAGCAGGTTCACATCATCGGGGCGTTGACGAACGAGGGATTGTAAAATCTGGTCCGCCCGGGCTTGGTTGGTGGTGCCGAGCCAGATGTTTGCCTCCAGCAGATCCAATCCAACCCGATCAAAACCTTCCAGGGTTCCGGCGGCGCTTTGCCGGCGGATTTGCCGGAGGAGATCGGCGGCCTGGTCATTAAGCTTGGCGCGGGTGTAAAGTCCGGCCAGAAAAATCCGGGGCGAAGCGGAGCGGGGGGCGAGGTCGGCGGCGCGCTCGGTGTACCGGATGGCCTGCCGCACCATGCCCACCCGGGAAAAAAACTGGCCCAAGGCAAAATCCATCGCGGGTTCGTCAATCATTCCGCCGCTGATGAGCATGGATTTGATGGCATTCAAATCACCCTGCAATTCCGGCGACAGATCGTCGGTTTTGGGCAGGTTTTGGGTCGCCCCCGCCAGCTGGTTGCTGTTGCCGGTAAGATTCACCCGGACGCCATAATTGTTGGGGTTCAGGGCGAGCGCCTGTTCCAGCCGCTGCCGGGCGGGCAGCCATTGATTCGCATACTGCAAATTGACCGCCCAACTGTTTAGGGCGATCGAAAACCACTGGCCCAGCATCCGGCTCTGCTCCGCGTCGGGCGTGCTGAAGCCCAGGCGATGGTGGCGGGGCTGGGGACTGACGGCCGCGCGATCGGCCGCGGCTATGTTTTTTTGAATGGCCGGCAAATCGGCGGCCCACGCCTGATCCCAGAACTGTTCGTTTTCCCGGATCAGGGCGGCGGGGGGGCCCGGCCGGGTGGTGGGCACACCGCTGGCAGGCCGGACTTTGTAGACCAAGCCATGCGGTTCATAGTCCAGGAATTCAAAGTAAAGTCCAAAGCTGGGGTGCAGATAATATAACGGTTTGGTCTCGGTTTGCTGGCTGAGAAATTGGGCGGTGGTCACCATGGCGCGCGCCGGATCCGGGCTCAGGTCCGGCCAGCCCAATTTTTGTTGCCGGTCCAGGCTGGCGCGGTACCTGTCATCGGTCAAACGGGTGGTGTCAACGACGAGCCATTGGTGGTAATCACCACGCCGGGCGAGGGCGGCTTGCAACACGTGCAACCGCTCCGGGTCGTCTCCGAGCACGATGCCGCCTCCCGGGGGCAGGCTGGCGGAGGCCAGTTGGCCGAACTGAAGCAGGGGAACCCGGTTCAGATCCCGGATCGGGCCTTGATTATGTACGATCAGCAGCACCAGCATGACGGCGGGCAGGGCATAAAAAACCGGCTTGAGCGCGTACTGGAGCCATTGCGGCACGAATGGGGGACGGCGGAACGACGGGTTGCGCTTCTGCATGGCTGGGATATCGGCCCCCCAGATCAGCAGAAAGTGACCGGCCAGGTAGCCGGTGCCCAAGGCCGTCAGATAAACGAAGCTCAGCAAGGACTGATTCTGGTTGAGATGCTGGGCCAGGATGCTCTGCGGACCCAGAATGGGATGCAGCGTGAGCCACAGGCACGTTACCAGGCTGAACAGGTACCAGACATGAAGGACAAAAAACTGAATGCGCGCCTGCACGGACGTCTGATAACTGCCTTCATTCTGAATCCGCATGAGGATGGGCAGCACCGGCATCAGGTAATACGTGACCAGCATGATGCCATACTCGCTATGCGAACTTCGGAACAGCCAGTAAACGAATTGCAAGGACGAGCCCAGGTCGCTGCCGGATTGCCACAAGGCATGTTTCAAGGTCCAGGGCGCCCCCGGCGGCAGGCTGTTCACGAGGGGCGGCAGAAAGACCAGAGAGCTTCCGATGGCACCCAACACCGCCATGCGCACGGTGAATCGCCGCCACAATTTCAGATCGTTAACGTCCCGCCCCCAAATCCACAACAGGGTGACCATGTACACCGGCAGGAGCAGTTGTAACGCCCAGTTTTCCGCCATGCCCAAGCCCCAGACCAGCGTGGCGGCATCCAGCCAGCGGCGGCGACCATCAACCCGGTATTCCAGCAGGCACCAGATCGGCACCGCCAGCACCAGCAAGTCCAGCATATCCCCCGAGTTGGCCACCGCTTCCTGCCAGAACCTGGCTTCCAGTCCGCAGGCCACCACCGCCAGCACAGCGGGCAGCCACGCATCGTGACGGATGAATATGCCCAGGGAATTCCGCCCGAACATGGTCTGCACCCGCTGACGGTTCAGGGGCAGCAGTTGCACGGAACGGGTCAGCAGGGCGAGCGCCAATCCGCCGAGCAGCGCCGATTGCAGGTTGAGCGCCAGCGGCACCCAGCCATCCGGCAGCAATTTGAGCGGGACGGTAACCAGCCACAGCAGGGGACGGCCGACGACCGGTTCCGCTGTCCAGCCGGTCACCTGCACGGTCAGCGGCAGGTTGGTCAGGCTGATGCCATGACAAAGTGTCAGGGCGTAAAACAGCACCGCCAGGCCGCCGACGAGCCAGGGCAGATGCGGCTGTTTAAGGTGAATGGGTTTGGTGACAGTCATAGGCAAACATGGCCGCCTGTTTAAAAATGGCGGCAGCCATATGAATCGGCGGCATTTCTGATTCAGGACAGGAATAAAACATGTCTGGAGCCGCAGCTTATCGTTTTCATCCCGGCTTGGCCAGCTTTCAGCGCGGTTGGGACAGGTTGAAAATTGCCGGCGTTTGCCGCGACCATGCCACCGGAGCAGGACCGCCTAAAAACAAGCGGACAATTGCGGGCAAAACAATCGCAACGGAATGCTTGATCCGCTCCCGCCCGCCCGCCGCGTGTTTGGAATCGAATGACCCATCACGTGAAATTTTTCACAAACTTTTCTTGCGGTGAAGCCGCGCAATTGCTAAATAAATGACTCAACTTTGCGGTGCGGTGGACAATTTTTGACACACCGCTTTTTAATCCCTTATTTGCTGAAGTGATTTTTCCGAAGTGGACAAACTGGTTGCCGCTCGTGCTTGGCCTTGGTGCCGCACTGGCAGGCGGTGGCGTGGTCGCCGGCGTGACGGTTTACCTCACGCCCAAATACACCCGTGCCGGTTATCAACCCGTGCAGCCCGTGCCGTTCTCGCACCGCATTCATGCGGGGCAGTTGGGCGTGGACTGCCGCTATTGCCATAATGGCGTGGAAAAATCCTGGTTTTCCAATCTCCCCGGCGCCTCGACCTGTATGAACTGTCATAATCAGGTGCTGAAAGATGATGCCCGGTTGCAAATTGTGCGCGATAGCGCCGCCAATAACACCCCCATTCCCTGGGTGCAGGTCCACAAGGTACCAGATTACGTCTATTTCAACCATTCCGTGCATGTCAGTCGCGGCATTAGCTGTGTGGAATGCCATGGTCGCGTGGATCAAATGGATGAAGTGAAGCATGTGAAGTCTTTCAGCATGAGTTTCTGCCTCGATTGCCATCGCGACCCGGCTGCGCATATCCGTCCCACGGACAAGGTTACGAACCTGGGCTGGCAATGGAGCACCAACGCGGCGGAAGCGGCGACGTTGCAGCAGGTGAACGGTCAGAAGTTCGTTCATGACTGGAAGGTGGAATCGCTTCAAAGCTGCTCGGCCTGTCATCGATGAAAAATTTGAATCATAATTCTGGATCCCCCGTCACCGGCCGCCGTTACTGGCGCAGTCTGGATGAACTGGCCGAGACGCCGGAGTTCAAAGACTGGCTGCATCGCGAATTTCCGCAGGGCGCGAGCGAACTGGAAGACGGCTCCTCCCGCCGCCATTTCCTCAAGATCATGTCCGCCTCGTTCGCCTTGGCGGGCGTGGCGGTGATGGGTTCGGGTTGCCGTCGTCCGGAAGAAGCGCTGGTGCCCTATGGCAAGCAGCCGGAAAATTATATTTATGGCACGGCGGAATATTTCGCCACCGCCATGCCCACCCGCACGGGCGCCGTGCCGTTGGTCATCAAGTCCTACGAAGGCCGGCCGGTGAAGGTGGAAGGCAATGCGTTCTTCCCCAATGGCAACGGCGGTACCGACCGCTATGCGCAGGCCTCGATTCTCGGCCTGTATGATCCGGATCGCGCCCGTTTGTTCAAGCAGGCTGGCAAGAAGGTTTCGCGTGACGAAGCGCTGGCATTTCTGGACACGTTGTCCACGAAGTTTGCCGCCAATCAGGGCGAAGGCTTGGCCATTCTCGCGGAAAGCAGCACCTCGCCGTCCCGGGCGCGGTTGCAGAAGCTGATTGCCGCCAAATATCCCAAGGCGCAATGGTTTACGAACGATGCTATTGACTCCGCCATTCATCAGCGCGCGGCCACGCAGGCCTTTGGTCAGCCGGTCCGGCCGGTGTTCAATTTCGACAAAGCGCGGGTGATCGTTTCGCTGGATGCCGATTTCCTCGGCGGCGAAGACGACGCGCATAATCACATCCGCAAATTTTCGCAGAGCCGCAAGCCCAACGAAGTGATGAACCGCCTCTATGTGGCGGAGTCGCTGTTCACGCTTACGGGCGCGGCGGCGGATCACCGGTTGCGCCTCGCAGCCAGTCTGGTTGCCCCGCTCGCGCAGGCCTTGCTCGCCGCCATCAATGGTGGCGCGGTGTCGGCGGTTCCCGGCGTTGACGCCAAGTGGATTTCCGAATGCGCCAAGGATCTCGCGGCCAATCACGGCAACTCCTTGGTGGTGGCCGGTCAGCGGCAGCCGCTGGAAGTGCATTTGCTCGCGCAGGCGATTAACTCCGCCTTGGGTGCCATTGGCAATACGGTCACCTTGCTCCCCGCTCAGGAATCCGCCAGCGGCGACCTTAAGAATTTTGACGGCACTGGCACGGACACATTTATTATCCTCGGCGGCAATCCGGTTTATAGCCTGAATTGGACGCCGAAAGCCAAGCCTGCCAACGTGGTGCGCCTCGGCTATTACGAGGACGAAACGGCGCAGAAATGCGACTGGACCTTCCCGGCGACCCATTTCCTCGAAGCTTGGGGCGATGCGATCACCAGCGACGGCATCACCGTTCCCGTGCAGCCGCTCATCCAGCCGCTGTTCGGCGGCCTGACGGAACTCGAATTTCTCGCCCGGCTCGCGGGTGAATCGGTCACCAACCCTCATGACATCGTCCGGGCCACGCTTGGGGCGGGGGATGAGGCGTGGAAAAAGATTCTGTTCAACGGCTATGTGGCGGATTCCGCCCCGGCCGGCATTGCGGCGAAATTTGGCGCCACCACGCCGGAGGTCAAAGCGGTTGTGCCTTCCGCCAGCAGTCTCGAAGTGGTTTTCTATCGCGACGCCAAGGTGGACGACGGCAGTTTGGCCAACAATGGCTGGATGCAGGAACTGCCCGATCCCATCACCAAGATGACGTGGGATAACGCCGTGCTGGTCAGCCGCAAAACGGCGGCCGATCTCGGGGTGGCCAATGGCGACATTGTGGAGATTTCCCTGAAGGGACGCACCGTTTCCGGTCCGATCTGGGTGCAACCCGGGCTGGCGGATTATTCGCTCGGTTTGGCACTGGGTTATGGTCGTGAAAACGCCGGTCGCGTTGGCACGGGCGTCGGTTTCAACGCCTACAAGATTTTCAGCGGCAGTTACGTGGACAACGGTGCAACCATCCGCAAGACCGGTGGCACCTACACGCTGGCCTGCACGCAGCATCACTGGTCCATGGAAGGCCGTCCGGCCGTGCGCGAAGCCAATCTGGAGCAGTTCGCCCAAGACTTCGACTTTACGAAGGGCTATTCCGAGGCGGCACCGCCAATCGTCAAGTCGCTCTATCCCAACCCGCTCGATGAAGCCAAGAAAACGGCGCTGCATCAGTGGGGGATGACGATTGACCTCAACTCCTGCGTGGGTTGCGGCACCTGCGTAGTAGCGTGCCAGAGCGAAAACAACATTCCGATTGTCGGCAAAGACCAGGTCAGCCGCGGTCGCGAAATGCACTGGTTGCGCATTGACCGTTACTTCACCACCGAACCGTCCCGCCGCAAGCCGGCCGACGCGTTCCAGAAGGACGAAGACCAGCAATTTGAGCAGTGGATCGACGACGTGCAGGCGGTGAACCAGCCCATGCTGTGTCAGATGTGCGAAACCGCTCCCTGCGAAAGCGTTTGCCCCGTGAATGCCACGGTGCACGACCAGGAAGGTTTGAACGTGATGGCGTACAACCGTTGCATCGGTACGCGCTATTGTTCAAACAACTGCCCGTATAAGGTTCGTCGCTTTAATTACCTCGATTATAACAAGCGTCCGCTTACCGAACTCAAGGGCACGCTGTATTCGACCACCCTCACGCACAAGACCGACGGCAAGTGGGATCTATTGCGCTGGTGGAACGATCCCAACAGCGGGATGCGCTCGGAAGACGAATGGGATCTCATCAAGCTCTCGAAGAATCCCGATGTCACGGTCCGCATGCGCGGCGTCATGGAAAAGTGCACCTATTGCACCCAGCGCATCGAGCAGGCCAAGATTTCGCAGAAGGCCAAGGCGGGCGCCTCGGACAACGTGCGGCTTACGGAATCGGCCAAGACCGTGCCCAAGACCGCGTGCCAGCAGGCGTGCCCGGCCGGAGCGATTGTATTTGGCGATGTCAGCGACCCGGACAGCCAGGTGTCGCAATTGAAATTGCAGAAGCGGAATTACTCCGTGCTCGAAGAGCTTCTGACGAAGCCGCGCACGACGTATCTGGCCCGCATTCGCAATCCCAATCCGGACATGCCGGATTATCGCAACTGGCCTTACAGCCACGACGAATACGAACAGTTGAATGGCGGCTCCGCGGAAACTGAAAAGAAAGGGAACAGCTAATGTCTGACTCCCTGAACCAATTGAAGGCCCTGGCAGCGCCGGCGGAATTGCGCCGCGCCCCGGTGGTCGAAAACAATCAAGGCCTCGGCTGGCTTACGGATAAGCTGTCCGCGTTCGCCGAAGGCAAGACGCCGCTGTGGTGGTGGATCCTGTTCATCCCCGCCGCGTTTGCCGCCACGGTTATTTTCCCGACCTGCCTGTTCTATCAGGTGTTTACGGGCGTCGGCGTCTGGGGCAACAACCACCCGGTGATGTGGGGCCTCGACATCGTGAACTTCATCTGGTGGGTCGGTGTGGCCCATGCCGGTACATTGATTTCTGCGCTGCTGTTTCTCACGCGTCAGCATTGGCGGACCACCATCGGCCGCATGGCTGAGGCGATGACCGTTTTCTCGGTCATGATGGCAGGCCTATATCCGGCCATTCACGTCGGCCGCGCCTGGTTCGACTGGTTCATGTTCCCTGTGCCGAATTCCAACGGACTCTGGCCGCAATTCCGTTCGCCGCTGATGTGGGACGTCTTCGCCGTGAACACCTACCTGACGGTTTCGACCCTGTTCTTTTTCATGGGCATGATCCCGGATTTTGCCGTGTTGCGCGACCGTTCGACCACCCGCGTCCGCAAGGGGATTTTCACCTTCCTGGCGATGGGTTGGACCGGTTCCGCCCGGCAGTGGCATCATTATGAAAAGGCCTACCTCGTGCTCTGCGGTTTGTGCACGCTGCTGGTCTTTACCGTGAGTTCCATCGTCGGTCTGGATTTTTGTACTGCGCAGATCGCCGGCTGGCATGCGACGATTTTCCCGCTGTATTTTGTAATCGGCGCCGTGTTCTGCGGCTTCGGCATGGTGTTGGTGATTCTTATTCCGCTCCGCAAATGGTGCGGTCTGGAACAGATCATCACTATGAGTCACATCGACAAGGTTGCCAAGCTGGCCTTGGTCAGCGGATTGATCATTGATTACATCTACCTAATGGAGTTCTTCATCGCCTGGTACAGTGGCGATCCGTATGAACGCTGGGTGTTCGGTCACCGCTTGTTCGGTCACACCTATATGGTGCTGGGCTGGATGCTGATCGGCATCAACGTGGGTGTCACCCAATTGCTTTGGTTCAAGAAAGTCCGCTCGAATTTGGCGCTGTTGTTCATCATTGGTGTGCTGATCAACATCGGCATGTGGTGCGAACGGTTCGTCATCGTGGTCGGTTCGCTGTATCAGGAATTCCTGCCGTCGAACTGGGGCAAGTACATGCCCACGATTTGGGACATCGGTCTCTACATCGGCACGCTCGGCGCGTTTTTCATGCTCTATCTGCTGTTCGTGAAATTCCTGCCCATGATCGCGATTGCCGAAGTCAAGGGCGCCATGCCCCAAGCCGACCCGCATCACCGCCTCGGCGGTGCGCAGAAGGAGGACGGCCATGAGTGATAAAATTTACGGCCTGATGGCTGAATTCAATACTCCCGGCGACGTCCTGCGCGCCGCAAAGAAAGTCCGCGCTGCCGGTTATCACCGGTGGGATGTGTTCTCCCCGTTCCCGATTCACGGAATCGACAAGGTGATGGGCCTGAAGAATTCCATGGTTGGCTGGGTCTCGCTCGCCATGGGCGGCGGGGCGTTTGTTTCCGGCTTTGTGCTGCTGTGGTTCAGCAATGCTTTTGATTATCCCCTGATCGTCGGCGGCAAGCCGATGTTCAGCGTGCCCATGACGTTTGTGCCTTCCTACATTCTGATGGTAATGGGCGGCGCGATTGGCGCGCTCGTCGGCATGCTGGCCTTGAACCAGTTTCCGCGCCTGCACCATCCGCTCCTGCACAAGGCCCGGTTTGAGCTGGTGAGCCGCGACAAGTTTGTGATTGTGATTGGTTCCACGGACCCCGGGTTCTCCCTCACCGAAACGCGCCAACTGCTGGAATCCGCCGGCGGCCTGAACGTTGACATTGTGGAGGACAAAGACTGATGCGCTACATCCTCTCCATCCTTTTGATTGGCGCCGCCTTGGGTGCGGTGGCCGTGGGCATTCTCGGCTTTCAAGGCCGGATGTCGCGCAAGCCGCCGTTTGAACTGTTCCCGGACATGGACCGGCAGGCCAAACTGCGTCCGCAGGAACCGAACCACTTTTTCCCGAACGGCGTCAGTTCACAACTGGCTCCGGAAGGAACCGTTCCGCAGGGCACTCCCATCCAGACTGCGGACGGCCCGGTGTATGCCTTTGAAAATTCCCCGGTGAACACGGGTTGCGTCGCCGGTACGACCAATTTTGTGGAAACCAATCCGCTGGCGGTGAACGAAGCCCTGATTCGTCGCGGTCAGGAACGTTTCGATATTTATTGCTCGCCGTGCCATGGCCGGTTGGGCGATGGCAATGGCATTACCAAGAAATTGGGCGTGATGCCGGCCGTGGCCAACCTGCATGACAATCGCATCGTCAAACTGACCGATGGCGAGATTTTTAACACGATTACCCATGGCAAGGGTGTGATGGGCGCGGCCGGTCCGCTGATTCCCACCGCTGACCGCTGGGCCGTGGTCGCCTATGTGCGCGCCTTGCAATTGAGCTGGCTGGGCACGACCAATGACCTCTCGGCGGCCGAATCTGACCAATTGACGAAGCACTGAAATGACCAACGATTCCAATCAACCGGCTCCTTTGAACCTGTCCCGCTGGCAGGCCGCTCCCGGCCTGCTTATGGTCGTCGGCACGGTGCTGTCTGCGTTCGGCCTCTTCGCCAGCCCGCAGGAATTCGGTTTCTCCTGGCTGTTTGCCTTCATTTTCTACTATACCATCGCCCTCGGTGCGCTGTTCATGGTGCTCGTGCATCATCTGACGGACGCCGGCTGGTCCGTGGGTATCCGCCGTTTTTCCGAACATCTGGCCTCGCTGTTGGGCTGGCCCCTGGTGGCCATGTTCCTGCCGGTGGCGGCGCTGGCTCCGAAAATCTATTCCTGGATGTCGGTTCCTGCGAAGGAACATCTCATCGCCGCCAAGGCGCCGGTCTTTACCACTCCCGGCTTTTATATCACCTCGGCGGTTTTCCTGGCCATCCTGTGGTTTCTGACCTCCCGGCTGGCCGGTCTTTCGCTGGCACAGGATAAGACCGGGGAAGCGAAGTTCACCCACAAGATGCGTTTCCACGCGGGGTGGGGGATCGTGGCGTTTGCGCTGGTCCTGACCTTCTCGGGCGCGCTCTGGGTCAAGGCGTTGCAATATCAATGGTACTCGGCGATGTATGGCGTGTATTTCTTCGGCAGCAGCGTATGGATTGGTCTGGCGACCATTTATGTGCTCACCGTTCTTCTTCAGCGTCAGGGCTATCTGAAGGGCTTGGTGAAGGAAAATTATTATTATTACATCGGCGTCCTGCTGATGGGCTTCACGGTGTTTCAAGCATACATTGAGTTCGCGCAATATTTCGTCGTTTGGAACGCCAACATGCCGGTGGAAACCTTTTGGTACCTCATCCGTGAAAACGGCAACTGGTGGACGGTCAGCATCATCCTGATTTTTGGTCATTTCCTGCTTCCGTTCTTCCTGCTGCTGCCGCAGAAGATCAAGTCCAATGTCCGGGTGGTGGTTCCCATCTGTCTCTGGATGTGGGTGATGCACGCGCTGGATTTGGCCTATAACATTTTCCCGGCTTTGCACCCGCAAGGTTATCCGCTGAAATGGATCTGGCTGCCGCTGGCGGCACTCGCGTTCCAAGGCGGTTTTCTGGGCCGCATTTTTGTGAAGAAACTGCACGCGCATCCGCCGTATCCGGCCAAGGATCCCCGCCTGTTGGAGGCAATGGGCGTGAACCCGCACCTCGCCAATGAACTGGCCGGTGCCGATGTGGGAGGTGCCCGATGAATTATAAAACCGCGAACAGCGCCTCCGGCGCCGCGTTGGGATTGCTTATCGCCAGTGTGATTTTTGCCGTGCTCGCCGTCGTCGTCAAAGAGGCCGTGGCGGTGCCTGACATTGACGCCGACCGCGCCGACGCCCGCAGCCAGGCGCTGGCCCAAATCCGCACGAACGAAACCGCTTGCTTGGCCAATGTCGGCTGGGCCGATGAAGCCCGCGGCCTCGTCCGTTTGCCCATTGACTCCGCCATCCGGATCGCCGCCCAAAAGTGGCAGAACCCGGCGGCCGCCCGCGCCGACCTGAATGCGCGGGCCGAAGCCGCCGCCGCGCCCGCTCCGGCGGCCGCGCCCAAACCCAGTGCTTTTGAATGAACCCGATCGACAACAAATCCCCGGCCGCCTGCTCCAGCGAGATTGACGCCTCGTTGCGGGTGCCGCTGCTGGCGCTCTTTGGCGGTGCCGCCCTCTGGCTCGTCGTCGGTCTGGTGCTCGGCCTCCTCGCCGGTCTCAAGTTTCACGCGCCCGACCTGTTGGGAGCCTGTCCGCTCATGACCTACGGACGCCTCGCCCCGGCGGCCAATGATGCCGTGCTTTACGGTTTTGCCATCCCCGCCGCGCTCGGCGTCATCCTCTGGATTATGTCTCGTCTCAGCGGCATGCCGGTGGCGTTGCCCATCGTGCCCGTCGTGGCGGCCAATATCTGGAACGTGGGCGTGCTGGTGGGTATTGCCGGCATTTTGATCGGTGAAAGCACCGGTTACCCCTGGCTTGAATTTCCCCGCGCGGCGGCGGTGCTGTTGTTTGCGGCGTTCCTGCTCATCGCGGTGTCGGCGGCGGCCACCTTCGGCTGGCGCCGTCAGCGCGAACTGTTCCCGGCTCACTGGTTTCTGTTTGCCGCGCTGCTCTGGTTCCCGTGGACTTACTCCAGCGCCAATCTGTTCCTGACCGCCGTGCACGTGCCGCGCGGGATGGTTCAGGCGGTCATTGACTGGTGGTTTGCCAATAACCTGCTGTTCGTCTGGCTTGGCCTCGCGGGCGTCGGCATTGCGTTCTATTTCCTGCCCAAGATTGGCGGCCGTCCGCTGGCCAGCTCCGGCTACGCGCTGTTTGGCTTTCTCACCCTGATGTTCTTCGGTTCCTGGGTTGGCATTCCCGTGGGCGCTCCGGTGCCGGCCTGGCTGCCGACCGTCAGCACCGTGGCGGCGATGCTCTCCATCCCGCCGGTGATTGCGATTGCAATCGTCAGCCTGCGCACCGCCTGCGGCGCGAAGGTGGTTTGTTTCGGCGGACCGTTTTGTTTCCTGCGCTTTGGGCTCCTGAGCTTTTTCCTGGGCAGCATGCTTTATTTGATTACCGGTTGCCCGCGTTTCGGTCATCTGGTGCAGTTCACCTGGTACAGTGTGGGCCAGACCCAACTGACGCTGCTCGGTTTCTTTGTGATGGTGGTTTTGGGCGGCATCTATGAAATCCTGTCCAAGACGTCCGGTTTGGAACTGCCGTTCCCCAAACTGGCCAAGGCGCACTGCTACCTGGCCATGCTGGGTGTGCTGCTGTACGCCGTGCCGCTGGTGATCGGCGGGGTGGAGCAGGGGATTCGCCTGCAAAATCCGGCGGTGCCGTTTGCCGACGCCAATGCGGCCGCGCTGCTCTGGTTGCGCATCAGTTCCACGGGCCAGATTTTGCTCATCCTCGGTTCGCTGTTGCTGGCCCTGAATATTTTCGTCATGACGATCAAGTGGAAAATCGCGCTGGGTAAATCCCTGTTCGCAGCGGTCACCGCGCCCCTGCCGGTCACGGAGGTGAAAGCGTGAAAACCGGTATCGGCGTATTTGTGGCGGCCTTTGCCGCGCTCGGGGCTTCCTGGGCCGGATTCGTGCTGGCACCGTCCCTGCAACTCGGCGGCACCAAGGTGACCACCGTGCTGAATTCCACCGACGAGTATCCCGTGCAGCGGCCCGGTGAAGCCGCCCTCGGCTTGCAGGTCTATCGCGCCAACGGTTGCGCCGCCTGCCACACCCAGCAGGTGCAGCAGGATGGCACGGCCTTTGAAGTTGTGCTGACCGGCGCGGGCAAAGATCCCGTCACCGTCAGCAATCTCGCCGCCGGTTTGAAACTGACCGGTCTGACCAAGGAAGCGGCCGATGCCGCCGCCAAGACCATCGCTGATGCCGGTGGCAAGACCGAGACGCATCTGAGCGGCACCGGTGCCGATATTTCGCGCGGCTGGGGTTCCCGGCACAGCGTGGCGGTTGATTTCCTATACGACGCCCCCGTGCAGCCCGGCAGTCTGCGCGCCGGTCCCGACCTGACCAACATTGGCGCCCGCGCCGCCGATGCCAACTGGCAGCTTGTGCATCTCTACGCGCCCAAGGCCATCGTCAAGGATTCGACCATGCCGTCGTTTGCCTATCTGTTTGAAGTCCGCGCGGCCACCGGTTCCGCCGAGGCGTTGAAACTGCCCGCCGGCTTTGCCGCTCCGGCCGGTTTTGAAGTGGTTCCCACCCCGGCAGCCAGGCACCTGGCCGCTTACCTTTTGAGTCTGCATGCGGATGCGCCGTTGTACGAAGCCCCGTATTCGCAGCTTGCCAAGCCATGAGCGAAGATAACCAAAAAAATTGCCGCGGGAATTCACCGGGCGAACCCACGGCCACCCGCTCGAGCGCGCCGATGTGGATCATTGTCGCCACCCTGGCGCTGCTGTTTCTCGGCGGAGTATATTTTGACCATAACAGCGGCTGGTTTAATCCCCGCGTTTACGCCCCCTACCACTCGGTCGATCAGCTCGAAGCCTATCAGCCCAAGTCCGGCGCCGCCGCCGCGCTGGCGAAGGGCAAGGGGATCTATGAAAATGTTTGCGGCATTTGCCACGGGGCCGACGGCATGGGCAAACCCGGGGTTGCGCCGCCGCTCGCGGGTTCCGAATGGGTGATGGCCAAGGGTTACAATCGTCTGGCCCACATCCCGCTCGAAGGTGTCAACGGTGCCATCTCGGTGGAAGGCAAGGACTGGACCATGGCGATGGCGGCGATGGGTGCCGCGCTGCCGGATGATGATCTCGCCGCCGTGCTGACCTACATTCGCGGTTCCTGGGGCAACAAGGCCGGCGAAGTAACCGGCGACGAAATTAAAAAGCTGCGCGCCGACATGGGCAAGAATCCAGCCCCCGCCACCGGCGACCAGCTCAAGGCGATGCCGGAATAAAGCACCGTACAGTTTTCGCTTTCATGAAAAGTCCCGCATTTGTTTGCGGGACTTTTTGTTTAACCACAGAGAACAAAGATCGCAAAGAGGGGAGCAGGGACTGGTTTCAGAAGCGGCTTCAGCCGATCCCCGCCGCCGGAGCGCGGCTGTCTCAGCCGCAGCGCGTGGCTTGCAACCGGCACGTGGAACAATCCGGCACGGTTAACCTAAAATCCGCAGTTGGGGTTCAGGTGACGGGTTCTGGCGGGGTATGTGCGAGCCATTCAAGGGGATCATCGGTGGTTTGGCGGGTGAGCAGGCGGAAAAAGTTGCCTTGGGTTTCCAACTGCGGCGCAGTTGCCGCC